>NZ_JBWKAJ010000032.1:0-78725 GCF_056437585.1 Streptomyces sp. NPDC042364
GACAACACCGGATCCCCGGCCCCACCACCCCACGCCACCGCCCCCTCGGTGACCACCACCAACCGCGCACCCTCGAACCGATCCTCCGCCAACCACTCCTTGAGGAGGCCGAGGACCCGCGTGGTCGTGGCGTGGGTGGCCGCGGCGCTGTCGTCGGCGGGGCGCTCGATCCGGACGAGCACATCGGCGGGAACCGTCTCGTCGGGTTCCGGCAGCTCGGTGAGAACAGCCGCGGGGGCGGGGCCCGGGCTCGTGGGGACCCTCACCCAGTCGGTCTGGAAGAGGTTGTCGACGTGGACGGGGCCCGTCTCCGCCAGGCCACCGGATGCCTCCCGCAGCGTCAGCGACTCCACCGAGGCGACCAGACCACCCGAGGAATCCGCCAGCTCCAACGCCACCGCGTCCGACCCGAGCGCCACCATCCGCACCCGCAGCGCACGCGCACCGGACGCCCACAACGACACACCCGACCACGAGAAAGGCAACCGCGCCCGACCGTCACCGAACACCGGCGTGAACATCACCGCGTGCAGAGCCGCGTCGAGCAGAGCCGGATGCGCACCGAAGCGCTCCGCGACCGCCTCCTGCTCCTCGGGCAGCCCCACCTCGGCGAAGACCTCGTCACCACGCCGCCACACCGCACGCAGGCCCCGGAACACCTGCCCGTACGCCAGCCCCAGCCCGGCCAGAGCCTCGTACACACCGTCGACCGGCTCCACCACCGCGTCCCGCGGCGGCCACACACCGAAGTCGAAGGAACCGGCAGGCGACGCCTCTCCGGCCGGGGACAGCGCGCCGGTCACGTGGAGCGTCCACGGATCGGAGTCGAGGGCGTCCTCGGCGCGGGAGTGGATCTCCAGCGTGCGCCGGCCGGCGTCGTCCGCCGCACCCACCCGCACCTGAACCCGAACCCCACCCCGCTCCGGCACCACCAACGGCGCCGCGATCGTCAGCTCCTCCACCCGGTCACAGCCCGCCTGCTCACCGGCCCGCAACGCCAACTCCAGGAAGCCCGTCCCCGGAAACACCACCACACCCGCCACCACATGGTCCCGCAACCACTCCTGCGCGACCAACGACACCCGACCGGTCAACAGCAGACCGTCACCACCGGCCAACTCCACCGCGGCACCCAGCAACGGATGACCCGCCGCACCCAACCCGACCGCACCCAGATCACCCGACGCCGAGCCCGTGTCCCGGGACCAGTAACGGCGCCGCTGGAACGCGTACGTCGGCAGGGCGAGCCGCTCGCGTCCGCCGGCCGCCGGCTCGTCCTGGGGAAACGCCGTCTCCCAGCGGACCGGAAGGCCGCTGACGTGGAGCTCGGCGAGGGCGGTGAGGAGGCTCTCGGGCTCCGCGCGGTCCTTGCGCAGGGCGGTCGCGAAGACAGCGGAGCCGCCGTCCAGGCAGCTCTGGGCCAGGGCGGTCAACTGGCCGTCGGGGCCCAGTTCCAGCAGGCGGCCGACCTTGCGCTCCGCCAGAGCGCGGATGCCGTCGGCGAAGCGGACGGGACGACGGACGTGCCGCACCCAGTAGTCGGGGGAGGTGAGTTCGTCGGGTTCGGCCGGGCGGCCGGTGACGTTCGAGATCACGGCGATACGTGGGGCACTGTAGGTGAGGGTCTCGGCCACGGTCCGGAACTCGTCGAGCATCGGCTCCATCAGCGGCGAGTGGAAGGCATGGCTCACCCGCAGCGCGGTGACCTTGCGGACCTGGGCACGGAAGTGGTCCGCGATGTCCTCCACCGCCCGCGCCGCACCCGAGACCACCACCGCCCGGGGACCGTTGACCGCCGCGATGCCCACCTCGTCACCCAGCAGGGGCAGCACCTCGTCCTCGGTGGCCTGGAGCGCGACCATCGCACCGCCGGACGGCAGCGCCTGCATCAACCGGCCGCGGGCCACCACCAGACGGCACGCGTCCGCCAGCGACCACACCCCCGCCACATACGCCGCAGCGATCTCCCCGATCGAATGCCCCGCCAGAACATCCGGGCGCACACCCCACGACTCCAGCAACCGGAACAACGCCACTTCGAGAGCGAACAACGCCGGCTGCGCGAACTCCGTACGGTTCAGCAGGTCCGCGTCCTCACCGAACACCACCTCACGGAGGCTGAAGGGCAGTTCCGCGTCCACCGCGTCGAAGGCCTCCGCGAACACCGGATACGCCTCGTACAACTCCCGGCCCATACCCAGTCGTTGCGAGCCCTGGCCGGTGAACAGGAAGGCCAGCCGTCCGCCGGGGCGGGCGCTGCCGGTGACGGTGAGCGGGTGGGGTTCGCCGGCGGCGAGGGCGGTGAGGCCGGTGCGCAGGTCGTCCAGGGTGCGTCCGGTGATCACGGCCCGGTGTTCGAAGGTGGAGCGGGTCGTGACGAGGGCGCGGCCGATGCCGGCCGGGTCCGGGTGGGACTCGTCGTCGAGATGTGCGAGCAGCCGTGCGGCCTGCGCGTGCAGTGCGGTGCGGCTGCGGGCGGAGACCACCCAGGGCAGCGGCTGTTCACCGGTGGGCCGCTTCGGGCCGGTCGGGGCGGGGGCACTCGTGGATGCGTGGTCCGCCTCGCCCTCCCCGTCCGGTGTCTCGGGTGCGGGCGCCTCCTCGACGATCAGGTGGGCGTTGGTGCCGCTGATACCGAAGGAGGAGACGGCCGCACGGCGGGGCCGGTCGTCGGGGCGGGGCCAGGGCTGCTCATGGGTGAGCAGGCGGAGGTCGGCGGCGGTCCAGTCGATGTGCCGGGACGGCTCGTCGGCGTGCAGGGTGCGGGGCAGGAGGCCGTGGCGCATGGCAAGCACGAGCTTGATGACGCCGGCGACGCCGGCCGCTGCCTGCGTGTGGCCGATGTTGGATTTCACCGAGCCGAGCCACAGGGGGCGGTCGTCCGGTCGTGCCGCGCCGTAGGTGGCCAGCAGCGCCTCCGCCTCGATGGGGTCGCCGAGGGGCGTGCCCGTGCCGTGGGCCTCGATGGCGTCGATGTCCTCGCCTGTCAGGCCGGCGTCGGCCAGAGCCGAGCGGATGACCCGTTCCTGGGCCGGGCCGTTGGGGGCGGTCAGGCCGTTGGAGGCACCGTCCTGGTTGACGGCGCTGCCGCGGATCACGGCGAGTACGGGGTGGCCGTTGCGGCGGGCGTCGGAGAGGCGTTCGAGGAGCAGTATGCCGACGCCCTCGGCGGGCCCGAAGCCGTTGGCCGCGGCGGAGAACGCCTTGCACCGGCCGTCGGCCGCGAGGGCGCGCTGCCTGCCGAAGTCGACGAACATCTCGGGGCCGGACATGACGGTCACGCCGCCGCCGAGCGCCAGGTCGCACTCGCCGGAGCGCAGTGACCGTACGGCGAGGTGGAGGGCCACCAAGGACGACGAGCAGGCCGTGTCGACCGTGACGGCGGGGCCCTCCAGGCCGAAGGAGTAGGCGATGCGGCCGGAGGCGACGCTGATGGTGCTGCCGGTGAGCAGATGGCCGCCGAGGTCGGCCTGGGAGTCGTGGGAGCGTGGCAGGTAGTCCTGGGCGATGGCGCCCACGAACACGCCGGTGGCCGAGCCGCGCAGGGAGGCCGGCAGGATGCCCGCGCGCTCCACGGTCTCCCAGGAGGTCTCCAGGAGGAGCCGCTGCTGCGGGTCCATGGCCTGGGCCTCGCGGGGCGAGATCTCGAAGAACTCGGCGTCGAACAGCGGTGCCTCGTGGAGGAAGCCGCCCTCACGGACGTACGAGGTTCCGGGCCGGTCGGGGTCCGGGTCGTACAGCGCGTCCAGGTCCCAGCCGCGGTCGGTCGGGAAGGAGGTGACGGCGTCGGTGCCGGAGGCCAGGAGCCGCCACAGGGCCTCGGGGGTGTCCGCGCCGTCGGGGAAGCGGCACCCCATCGCGACGATCGCGACGGGTTCCTGCCGCTGTTCCTCGAGGTCCTGCAGACGCTTGCGTGTCTGACGAAGGTCGGCCGTGACCAGTTTGAGGTAGTCCCGCAGCTTCTCTTCGTTGCTCGCCATTCGATGCCACTTCCTAGGGAGGAGCCCCGAGGGGGTCCGGAGACGTCGGGTCCTGAGCGGTCCGGGGTCGGTCGGGGTCAGGAAATGCCCAGCTCTTTGTTGATGAGGTCGAACATCTCGTCGTCCGTCGCGGATTCGAGTCCGGTGGCGGTCGTCGTGGTGCCTTCCGTGCCGCCCGTCCACCGGGTCAGCAGGTCCCGCAGTCGGGCGGTCACCTTGTCGTTGAGCGCGTCGTCGCTCTCCGCTCCGTCGGCCGTGCGGTGCGCGTCGGCCATGACGGATTCGAGCCTGTCGAGTTCGGCGAGGAGGACGTCGGCCGGTCGTTCGTCCGGCGGTGCGCACTGTTCCAGCAGGTGGCGGGCGAGGACGGCGGGGGTCGGATAGCTGAAGACCAGCGTGGCCCGCAGGGTGAGTCCGGTGGCCGCGCCGAGCCGGTTGCGCATCTCGACCGCGGTGAGCGAGTCGAAGCCCAGTGACTTGAACGGCCGGTCGGCGTCGACCGCTTCGGGGTCGGCGTGCCCGATGACCGCCGCGGTGTGGGTGCGGACCAGGTCCAGGGCGGCCCGTTCCCGTTCCTCGGCGGAGAGCGGCCGCAACAGTTCGGTGAACGACACGCTCGTACCGCTGTCGTCCTGCGTGCCTCCCGCGGTGCGGGACGTGTCCGCCGCGGCCCGCCGGACCGGGGTCCGGGCCAGCGCCCTGAGCAGGGCGGGCGGTTCGGCGCCGCGGCGTTCCAGCCCGGCCAGGTCCAGGCGGGTGGGCAGCAACAGTGCGTGGTCGGCGGTCAGGGCGGCGTCGAACAGGGCCAGGCCCTCGTCCGCCGGGAGGGGGGCGAGGCCCATGCGGCCGATGCGCCGGAGGTCCGCCGCGCCGAGGGTGCCCGCCATGCCGTCGTCGGTCTCCCACAGACCCCAGGCCAGGGAGAGCGCGGGCAGTCCCCGGGCCCTGCGGTACTGGGCCAGGGTGTCGAGGAAGGCGTTGGCGGCGGCGTAGTTGGCCTGCCCCTGGCTGCCGAAGGTGGCGGCCACGGAGGAGAAGAGGACGAACGCCGACAGAGGCAGGTCGCGGGTCAGTTCGTGCAGGTTCCACGCGGCCTGTGCCTTCGGGCGCAGGACGCGGTCGACGCGGTCGGGCGTCATGGCGTCCAGGATGCCGTCGTCGAGGAGGCCGGCCGCGTGGACGACCGCTGTCAGCGGACGGTCGGCGGGGATTTCGGCGAGCAGTGCGGCCAGGGCGTGCCGGTCGGCGATGTCGCAGGCGGCGACGGTGACGGTGGCGCCCAGCGCGGTCAGTTCGTCGCGGAGCCCGGCGGCGCCCGGGGCGTCCGGACCGCTGCGGCTGGTCAGCAGCAGATGGCGGACACCGTGGCGGGTCACCAGGTGCCGTGCGAACAGCGCGCCGAGGGTGCCGGTGCCACCGGTGATCAGGACGGTGCCGTGGGGGCGGGTGTGTTCCGGGCCCCGTACGTGACCGGTGTCCGCCGCGGTACGTGCGTGCTCGGCCGGGGTGCGGGCGAGGTCGGCCGGCAGCTCGGGGACGGTGAGGACGATCTTGCCGGTGTGGCGTGCCTGGCTGAGGTGGCGGAACGCCTCCGGGGCCCGCCGTACGTCCCAGGTGGTGACCGGGAGCGGACGCAGTGCCCGCTGCTCGAACAGTGCGAGCACGGCCGTGAGCATCTCGGCGGTGTGGTCGGGGTCGACGTCCCTGAGGTCGAACGCCCGGTAGACCACGCCCTGGTGCTCGGCGGCGACGGTCCGCGGGTCGCGCGGGTCGGTCTTGCCCATCTCGATGAAGCGTCCGCCGCGTGGCAGCAGCCGGAACGACGCGTCGATCAGTTCCCGGGCCAGGGAGTTCAGGACGACGTCCATGCCGCGGCCGGCGGTCACCCGCAGGAACTTCTCCTCGAAGCCGGTGTCGCGCGAGGACGCGATGTGGTCGTCGTCCAGGCCCATCGCCCGCAGGGTGTCCCACTTGGCAGGTGCGGCGGTGGCGAAGACCTCGGCGCCCAGGTGCCGGGCGAGCTGGACGGCGGCCATGCCGACGCCGCCGGTCCCCGCGTGGACGAGGACGGCCTCGCCAGGGCGCAGGTCCGCCAGGTCCACCAGGCCGTGGTAGGCGCTGAGGAAGACGATGGGGGCCGCTGCGGCCTCGGTGAAGGACCAGTCGTCGGGCTGCCGGGTGAGCAGACGGTGGTCGGTCACGGCGAGCGGGCCGTACGCGCCGGAGAAGAGTCCGAGCACTCGGTCACCGGGAGTGAGTCCGGTGACGCCGGGGCCGGTTTCCAGGACCACGCCCGCGCCCTCGCGGCCGGGGACCTCGCGGTCGAGCATGCCCAGGCAGACCAGGACGTCGCGGAAGTTGACGCCGGTGGCCCGCATCGCCACCCGCACCTGGCCGTGGGCGAGCGGTCCTGTGACGTCCGGGCAGCCGACGAGAGCCAGGCTGTCGAGGGTGCCGGGCGTGGTGACGTCCAGTCGCCAGACGGACTCCCCGGGCGGCGGGAGCAGCGCGCCGCCGGTTCCGGCCGGGGCCAGCCGGGGGACGTGGGTGACACCGCCGCGCAGGGCGAGTTGCGGTTCGCCGGAGGCGAGGGCGGGGGCCGGGTCGGTGCGGTCGGTTCGGGCACCGGCGTCGTCGACTGCGGCGGGAGCAGGGGTGGTGGAGGCGGGGGCGTCGGTGGCTTCGGGGGCGAGGTCGAGCAGGATCAGGCGTCCGGGGTGCTCCGACTGCGCGGTGCGGACGAGCCCCCAGACGGAGGCGGCCACCGGGTCGGTGAGCGCCCGGTCGCCGTCGGCGGGGACCGCGCCCCGGGTCACCAGCACCAGCGGGGCGGCGCCGAGGCGGTCGTCCGCCAGCCAGCCCTGTACGAGGGAGAGGACACGGTGCAGCACGGTCCTGGTGACGTCCACCGGGTCCGGCGTTTCGGTGCCGTACGGGTCCGGCTGCGGCGCCGGTCCGGCCGCGATGCCGTCGTGGGCGGACGGCGTGGCCGGTGCCCCGCTCGTGGACGGATCGCAGGCGACGAGTACCGCGCCCGGCAGAGGCGTTCCCGCGGCGACCGCCTCGGCCAGGGCGGTGACGTCCGGGTAGTGGCCGGCCGGCGCCTCGCTCAGCCCGGCGATACCGGGCCCGACGACGGCCCACTGGACGTCCTGTCCGGGGTCGGGAGCGGACGGCGCGGGCAGGGCGGTCCAGTCCAGCCGGAACAGGGCCTCCCGCGCCGGCGCCGGACCGTACGTGGCGGGAACCAGCGCGTCCCGGCTCAGCTCGCGCAGGGTGAGGGCGTCGACGCGGGCCACACCACGGCCCTCGGCGTCGGCGGCGGTGAGCGTGATCGTGTCCTCGTCCACGGGAGCCAGTCGCACCCGCACGGCGGACGCGCCGACCGCCGTCAGCGAGGCGCCGCTCCAGGAGAACGGCAGCCGCACTCCGCCTCCGGCGGGTGCCCCGCCGGAGGCGACCGCCGACGCCCGCCCGGCGGCGAGCCAGGCGTGCAGCGCGGCGTCCAGCAGGGCCGGGTGCAGGCCGTGGCGCCCGGCTTCGTCGTGCTGGTCGCCGGGGAGACGTACGTCGGCGTAGACGTCCTCGCCGTGGCGCCAGACGGCGTGCAGGCCCTGGAACACGGGACCGTAGGTGTAGCCGTCGTCCGCCAGTCGGTCGTAGAAGCCGTGCAGCGGGATCGGGGTGGCTTCCGCGGGCGGCCAGTTCTGGAAGTCACGCACGCCGTCGAGGCCGTCCGCCTCATCGGTGGGGTCCGCGTCCAGGACGCCCTCGGCGTGCCGCACCCAGCCCTCGGCCGCGGCCTCGGCGGCGTCTGACCGCGAGTGGATGGACACGGTCCGCCGTCCCGACGCGTCCGAGCCGCCGACGGCGACCTGGATCCGTACGCCGCCGTGCTCGGTGAGGACCAGTGGCTTTTCGAGAGTCAGGTCGGCCAGACGTGCGCAGCCGAAGCGGAGACCCGCCTGAAGCGCCAGTTCCAGGAAGCCGGTGCCCGGGAAGAGGACCGTGCCGGCCACGGCGTGGTCCCGCAGCCACGGGTGGGTCTCGAGGGACAGTCTGCCGGTGAGCACGGCCCCGCTGCCCTCCGCCAGTGCGACTTCGGCGCCGAGCAGCGGATGCCCGGCGGCGGTGAGCCCGAGCCCGGCCGCGTCCGCGGCAGTGGCGTTCGGGGCGCCCGGCCAGAAGCGCTGCCGCTGGAACGCGTACGTCGGCAGGTCGGCGCGGCGGGCGCCGCTGCCCGCGAACACGGCCGGCCAGTGCGGTTCGGTGCCGCGGACGTACAACTCGGCGACGGCGGTCAGCAGTGTGCCGGGTTCGTCGCGGTCCTTGCGCAGGGCGGTCACGAAGAGCGTCCGCTCGGCGGGGTCGCCGTCCACCTCGGCCCGCGCCAGCGCGGTGAGGGTGCTGTCCGGCCCCAACTCGAGCCAGTGGGAGATCCCCTCGGCCCGGACCCGGCGAACGCCGTCGGCGAACCGCACGGCGTGGCGGACGTGCCGCACCCAGTAGTCGGCGGTCATCAGGTCGTCGGCGTCGGCGAGGTCGCCGGTGAGCCCCGAGACGACGGCCAGTCGCGGACGACCGTACGCCAGGCTCTCCGCGACCGCGCGGAACTCGGCGAGCATGGGCTCCATCAACGGCGAGTGGAAGGCGTGGCTGACGCGCAGGCCGGTGGCCTTGCGGCCCTGGCCGCGGAAGTGGTCCGCGATCTCCTCGACGGCGGTCTCGGTGCCCGCGACCACGGTCGCCTCCGCACCGTTGAGGGCGGCGATGCCGACCTCGCTCTCCCGGCCCGCCAGCAGCGGCAGCACCTCGTCCTCGGACGCCTGGAGCGACACCATCGCCCCGCCCGCCGGGAGGGCCTGCATCAGCCGGCCGCGGGCCGCCACCAGACGGCACGCGTCCGTCAGCGACCACACCCCCGCCACATGCGCGGCGGCCAGCTCACCGATGGAGTGACCGAGCAGCACGTCCGGGCGCACACCCCAGGACTCCAGCAGCCGGAACAGGGCGACTTCGAGCGCGAACAGCGCGGGCTGCGCGTACTCCGTACGGTTCAGGCGGTCGGCGTCCTCACCGAACACGATCTCCCGTAGATCGAAGGGGAGTTCGGCGTCCACGGCGTCGAAGGCCTCGGCGAACACCGGATACGTTGCGTACAGCTCCCGGCCCATACCGAGGCGTTGCGAGCCCTGACCGGCGAACAGGAAGGCCGGCCGTCGGCCCCCGGCGACCGCGGTGCCGCTGATCACCTGTCCGGACGACTGCTGCTCGGACGACTGCTGCTCGGACGACTGCTGCTCGGCCAACTTCCGCAGGCCGAGCATGGCCTGCTGACGGTCGGCGGCCAGCACCACGGCACGGTGCTCCAGCGCGGAACGCGTCGTCGCGAGGGACAGGGCGACGTCCCGGTGCGACAGTTCGGCGTTCGACACCAGGAGATCCACCAGACGCTCGGCCTGGGCCTGCAGGGCCCGGGGTTCGGCGGCGGAGAGGGGGAGGAGGACGGTACGGCTTTCGGTGTTCTCGTCGTCGTGCTTCGTACCGCGCGGGTCGTTCTCCTCCGCGTCAGGGGCCTGTTCAAGGATGACGTGGGCGTTGGTACCACTGATACCGAACGACGACACACCCGCCCGCCGGGGCCGGTCGTCCGACCGGGGCCACTCGACACTCTCGGTCAGCAGGGTGATCTCCCCCGCCGTCCAGTCGACGTGCGAGGACGGCTCGTCCACATGCAGAGTGCGAGGCAGCACACCGTGCCGCATCGCCAGCACCATCTTGATCACACCACCCACACCGGCCGCAGCCTGCGTATGACCGATGTTCGACTTCAACGACCCCAACAAAAGCGGCCGTTCACGATCCTGACCGTAGGTGGCAAGCAGCGCCTGCGCCTCGATCGGATCACCCAGCGGCGTCCCCGTACCGTGCGCCTCCACCGCGTCCACGTCGGCCGGCTTCAGCCCCGCACCGGCCAGCGCCTGCCGGATCACCCGCTGCTGCGACGGACCGTTCGGCGCCGTCAAGCCGTTGCTGGCACCGTCCTGGTTGACCGCACTCCCCCGCACCACCGCCAACACCCGATGACCGTTACGACGCGCGTCCGACAACCGCTCCACCAGCAGCAGACCCACACCCTCCGACCACGCCGTACCATCCGCGCCGTCCGAGAACGCCTTGCACCGACCGTCCACCGCAAGCCCACGCTGCCGCGAGAACTCCACGAACGTGTCCGGTGTCGACATCACCGTCACACCACCGGCCAACGCCAGATCACACTCACCCGACCGCAGCGCCTGCACCGCCAGATGCAACGCCACCAGGGAAGAGGAACAGGCGGTGTCCACCGTTACCGCAGGCCCCTCGAAACCAAACGTGTACGCGATACGACCCGACGCCACACTGCCGGTGTTCCCGGTCATGAGGTATCCGCCGGAGTCGAGCTCACCCGAGCGAAGGAAGGAGCCGTAGTCCTGGGCCATGGCTCCGGCGAAGACGCCGGTGCGGCTGCCCCGCAGCGTCGCCGGGTCGATCCCAGCCCGCTCCAGAACCTCCCACGACGTCTCCAGCAGCAACCGCTGCTGCGGATCCATCGCCAGCGCCTCACGCGGCGAGATCCCGAACAACCCCGCATCGAAGGACGCGGCGTCATAGAGAAAACCGCCGTGACGGACATACGTACGTCCGGGCACCCCCGGCTCGGGGTCATACAACCGGTCAAGATCCCAGCCACGGTCGGACGGGAACCCGCCGATCGCGTCACCGCCCTCGCTGACCAGCCGCCACAGATCCTCCGGCGAACCCACCCCACCCGGGAACCGGCACGCCATACCGACGATCACCACCGGATCGTCATGCACGCTCGTCGGGACGGGCAGCATCGCGTCGGTGGTGACGGTGTCGGCCCCGCCGTCTTCCACCAGCTCCGCGAGCACAAGGCGCGCCACATCAGCCGGGGTCGGGTAGTCGAAGACCAGCGTGGCGGGAAGACGCATACCGGTCCCGGCGTTCAGCCGGTTGCGCAGCTCAACCGAAGTGAGCGAGTCGAAGCCGAGGTCCTTGAACGTGTGCTCCGCGTCCACACCCTGTGTCGACCCATGTCCCAGAACGGAGGCCGCCTGCGCCGATACGAAGTCCCGCAGGAAGCGTTCACGCTCGGCCACCGGAAGGGCGAGCAACTGCTGCCGCAGGTTCGTTGCCTCGCCGCCGGCCCCGTTCCCGGCCCTGCGGCGGCCATGGCTGCGAACCAGAGCGCGCAACAGCGGGGGCACATCCTCCGGTGCCCGCCTGCGCAGCGCCGCGATGTCCATGTCGACGGGCAGTACGACGGCACGTTCCATGCTCGCGCCCTGGTGCAGCACCGTGTCCAGCAGTCCGAGGCCCTGGGCGGGGGCGAGGGGAAGCATCCCGTTCCGTGCCAGACGCCGCAGGTCCGCCTCGGTCAGCTCGGCGGTCATGCCCGCGCCGGGGGCCCAGGGGCCCCAGGCGAGGGCGGTCGCCGGTAGACCGGAAGAGCGGCGGCGGGCGGCGAAGGAGTCCAGGAAGGCGTTGGCAGCCGCGTAGTTGGCCTGGCCAGCACCGCCGAAGGTACCGGCGACGGAGGAGAAGACCACGAAAGCCGCAAGGTCCGCGTCACGGGTCAGTTCGTGCAGATGCTCCACGGCATCGGTCTTCGGACGCATGACCTTGGCAAGCCGGTCCGGGGTGAGGGAGGCGACCACGCCGTCGTCCAGGACGCCGGCGGTGTGTACGACGGCGGTCAGTGAACGCCCGGCCAGCACGTCGGCCACCTGGTCCCGGTCCGCGACATCCACCGCCACGACCTCGACCTCGGCACCCAAGTCACCCAGCTCCGCGACCAGTTCGCGAGCACCGGGAGCTTCCAAGCCCCGGCGGCCGGCCAACAGCAGACGCCGTATCCCATGCTCGGTCACCAGATGCCGGGCCACCAACGACCCCAGACCACCCGTGCCACCGGTCACCAGCACCGTCCCGTCCCGGTCCAACGGCGCCGGGACGGTCAACACCACCTTGCCCACATGCCGCGCCTGCGACAGATACCGGAACGCCTCCGGAGCCCTGCGCACATCCCAACAGGTGACGGGAAGCGGCCGCAGCACCCCCGCCTCGAACAACCCCACCAGATCGGACAGCATCCCGCCGATCCGCTCCGGCTCCACATCCATCAGATCGAACGCCCGGTACATCACACCCGGATGCCCGGCCGCCACCACCTCCGGATCACGGACGTCGGTCTTGCCCATCTCCAGGAACCGGCCGCCACGCGGCAGCAACCGCAACGAGGCGTCCACGAACTCACCGGCCAGCGAGTCCAGCACCACATCCACACCACGACCACCGGTCGCCGCCAGGAACGCCGCCTCGAACCCCGTGTCACGAGAGGAAGCGATGTGCCCCCCGTCCAGACCGAGTCCCCTCAGCGTGTCCCACTTGCCGGCACTCGCCGTACCGAACACCTCAGCACCCAGATACCGCGCCAACTGCACCGCCGCCATACCCACACCACCGGCAGCCGCATGCACCAGCACCGACTCACCCGAGCGCAAACCACCCAGATCGGTCAACGCGTAATAGGCGGTCAGGAACACGACCGGCACCGACGCCGCCTCAGCGAACGACCAACCCTCCGGAATCCGGGCCACCGTCCGCGCATCCGCCACCGCAACCGGACCGAACGAGCCGGAGAACAGGCCCATCACGCGGTCGCCGACGGCCAACCCCGTAACACCCGGGCCGACCTCCGTCACCACACCCGCGCCCTCCAGACCGAAGTCCTTCGCATCACCGGGGTACATACCAAGCGCGTTCAGCACGTCGCGGAAGTTGACGCCCGCCGCACGCACCGCGATACGGACCTGGTGCTCGGCCAACTCCTCGGACGTCACGGCACGCAGCCCAAGCCCTTCCAGCGTGCCCTTCTCCATGATGTCCAGCCGCCAAGCCGACTCCCCCGCCGGAACCGCCAGCCCCGGATGACTGACGGTGCGAACCAGTCGGGGCGCGTAGGCGGTGCCGACGCGCAGCGCCAGCTCCGGTTCGCCCGTGGCGAGAGCCGCCGGCACCAGGGCCCAGGACTCGTCCGTGCCGTCCACGTCGAGCAACGCGAACCGGTCCGGTGCCTCGGCGCGTGCCGCGCGGACCAGGCCCCACGCCGCTGTCAGGGCCGGATCGGGGGACGATTCGTCGACCGCGACGGCCCCTTCGGTGACGACCACCAGACGGGCACCCTCGAACCGCTCTTCCGCCAGCCAGGTCCGCACATGGGCGAGCACCTCAGCGGTGACCTCGTACGCGGCCTCCGCCGCGCGGCCGGCCCTCCGTCCCACGTGCACCATGACGTCCGTACCGGGTTCGACATCCGCGGCGGGCAGACTGGTGTGGAGGTCGAGAGCGTGCGCGGCTCGTCCGTCGGAAATCTGGACCGGCACCGGAGTCCAGTCGGTCTGGAAGAGGTTGTCGACGTGGACGGGGCACGTCTCCGCCAGGCCACCGGATGCCTCCCGCAGCGTCAGCGACTCCACCGAGGCGACCAGACCACCCGAGGAATCCGCCAGCTCCAACGCCACCGCGTCCGACCCGAGCGCCACCATCCGCACCCGCAGCGCACGCGCACCGGACGCCCACAACGACACACCCGACCACGAGAAAGGCAACCGCGCCCGACCGTCACCGAACACCGGCGTGAACATCACCGCGTGCAGAGCCGCGTCGACCAGCGCCGGATGCGCACCGAACCGTTCGGCCGCTTCCTCGTGCTCCTCGGGCAGCCCCACCTCGGCGAAGACCTCGTCACCACGCCGCCACACCGCACGCAGACCCCGGAACACCCGCCCGTACGCCAGCCCCAGCCCGGCCAGAGCCTCGTACACACCGTCGACCGGCTCCACCACCGCATCCCGCGGCGGCCACACACCGAAGTCGAACGCATCCGTAGGCGTGGAGTGGGCCAGTGCCGCCAGCACACCCGTCGCGTGCAAGGTCCACGGGAGGTCGCCGGGCAGGTCATCCGGACGGGAGTGGATCTCCAGCATGCGCCGGCCGGCGTCGTCCGCCGCACCCACCCGCACCTGAACCCGAACCCCACCCCGCTCCGGCACCACCAACGGCGCCGCGATCGTCAGCTCCTCCACCCGGTCACAGCCCGCCTGCTCACCGGCCCGCAACGCCAACTCCAGGAAGCCCGTCCCCGGAAACACCACCACACCCGCCGCCACATGGTCCCGCAACCACTCCTGCGCGACCAACGACACCCGACCGGTCAACAGCAGACCGTCACCACCGGCCAACTCCACCGCGGCACCCAGCAACGGATGACCCGCCGCACCCAACCCGACCGCACCCAGATCACCCGACGCCGAGCTGGTCGGCCAGAAGCGGCGTCGCTGGAACGCGTACGTCGGCAGATCGACGGGCGTCGCGGCGACGGCCGTACCGGCGAAGACAGCCGCCCAGTCGAGCGAAGCGCCTCGCGTGAACAGTTCCGCGACCGCCGAGAGTACGGAACGGGCCTCCGCGCGATCCTTGCGCAGGGTGGGAGTCAGCAGACGACCCGCCGGACCGTCGTCCAGACCGCTCTGCGCCAGCGCGGTCAGCGTGCCGTCGGCCCCCAGCTCCACGAACCGGGACACACCCTGCTCGTCCAACCGCCGCACCGCACCCGCGAACCGCACCGGCCGACGCACGTGCTCCACCCAGTAGTCCGCCGACATCAACTCCTCGGACGTCGCCACCTCACCGGTCACCGTCGAGACCATGGCCAGGCACGGCTCACGGTAGACGAGAGCCTCGGCAACAGCCCGGAACTCATCGAGCATCGGCTCCATCAACGGCGAGTGGAACGCATGACTCACCCGCAACGCCGTCACCTTGCGGCCCTCGCCACGGAAGCGGTCCGCGATCTCCTCCACTGCCTGGGCCGCACCCGAGATCACGGTGGCCCGGGGTCCGTTGACCGCCGCGATGCCCACCTCGTCGCCCAGCAGGGGCAGCACCTCGTCCTCGGTGGCCTGGAGCGCGACCATCGCCCCACCCTCCGGCAGCGCCTGCATCAACCGGCCCCGCGCCACCACCAGACGGCACGCGTCCGCCAGCGACCACACCCCCGCCACATACGCCGCAGCGATCTCACCGATGGAGTGACCGGCCAGCACGTCCGGGCGCACACCCCACGACTCCAGCAACCGGAACAACGCCACTTCCAGCGCGAACAACGCCGGCTGCGCGAACTCCGTACGGTTCAGCAGGTCCGCGTCCTCACCGAACACCACCCCCCGCAGATCGAAGGGCAGTTCCGCGTCCACCGCGTCGAAGGCCCCCGCGAACACCGGATACGCCTCGTACAACTCCCGGCCCATACCCAGGCGTTGCGAGCCCTGACCCGCGAACAGGAAGGCCGTACGGCCGCTGCCCTGCGCGGAGTTCCGTATGACGTCGGGCTCCGTGCGGCCCTCGGTCAAAGCGCTGAGGGCGTGGTGCAGCTCGTCGCGGTCGGCGGCCAGGACCACCGCGCGGTGCTCCAGCACCGTCCGGGTGGTCGCCAGCGCCCGGGCGGCGGCGGAGAGAGCAAGATCCGGCCGTGCTTCCACGAAGGCCGCCAGGTTCTCGGCCTGGGCCGACAGACCACCCCCGGCCGCGGACAACACCCACGGCAACACCGACCCCTCGGCGACGTCGGTGCTCTCCACGGCCACCACCGCGTCAGGGGCCTGTTCAAGGATGACGTGGGCGTTGGTACCACTGATACCGAACGACGACACACCCGCCCGACGCACCCGGCCCGTCTCGGGCCACGGGCACTCCTCAGCGAGCAACTCGACGTCACCGATCGTCCAGTCGACGTGCGAGGACGGCTCGTCCACATGCAGAGTGCGCGGCAGCACACCGTGCCGCATCGCCAGCACCATCTTGATCACACCACCCACACCGGCCGCAGCCTGCGTATGACCGATGTTCGACTTCAACGACCCCAGCAGCAGAGGCCGTTCACGATCCTGGCCGTAGGTGGCAAGCAGGGCCTGCGCCTCGATCGGATCACCCAGCGGCGTCCCGGTACCGTGCGCCTCCACCGCGTCCACGTCGGCCGGCTTCAGCCCCGCACCGGCCAGCGCCTGCCGGATCACCCGCTGCTGCGACGGACCGTTCGGCGCCGTCAGGCCGTTGCTGGCACCGTCCTGGTTGACGGCCGAACCCGCCACCACCGCCAACACCCGATGACCGTTACGACGCGCGTCCGACAACCGCTCCACCAGCAGCAGACCCACACCCTCCGACCACGCCGTACCGTCCGCGCCGTCCGAGAACGCCTTGCACCGGCCGTCCACCGCAAGCCCACGCTGCCGCGAGAACTCCACGAACGTGTCCGGTGTCGACATCACCGTCACACCACCGGCCAACGCCAGATCACACTCACCCGACCGCAGCGCCTGCACCGCCAGATGCAACGCCACCAGCGACGACGAACACGCCGTGTCCACCGTCACCGCAGGCCCCTCGAAACCAAACGTGTACGCGATACGACCCGACGCCACACTGCCGGTGTTCCCGGTCAGCAGGTAGCCGTCAGTGCCTTCGGAAGTTCCTCGCAGCGACGCACCGTAGTCCTGGGCCATGGCTCCGGCAAAGACACCGGTGCGGCTGCCCCGCAGCGTCGCCGGGTCGATCCCAGCCCGCTCCAGAACCTCCCACGACGTCTCCAGCAGCAACCGCTGCTGCGGATCCATCGCCAGCGCCTCACGCGGCGAGATCCCGAACAACCCCGCATCGAAGGACGCGGCGTCATAGAGAAAACCGCCGTGACGGACATACGTACGTCCGGGCACCCCCGGCTCGGGGTCATACAACCGGTCAAGATCCCAGCCGCGGTCGGACGGGAACCCACCGATCGCGTCACCGCCCTCGCTGACCAGCCGCCACAGATCCTCCGGCGAACCCACCCCACCCGGGAACCGGCACGCCATACCGACGATCACCACCGGATCGTCACTCACACTCGTCGGCACGGGCAGTGTGGCAGTGAGTGCCTGCCCGTCTCCGCCCAGGAGTTCCGTCCCTATGTGGCGGATCAGGGCCGCAGGTGTGGGGTAGTCGAAGATCAGGGTTGCGGGGAGCCTCATGCCGGTGGCGGCGTTCACCCGGTTGCGCAGTTCCACCGAGGTCAGGGAGTCGAAACCCAGCTCCTTGAAGGTGTGGTCCACCTCGATGTCAGCGGTGGAAGCATGGCCGAGAACAGCGGCCGCAGCTGCCTGGACCAGGTCGGACACGATCCGGTCGCGGTCTGCCGGCGAAGCCGCCGACAGCTGTGCCCTGAGGTCCTGGTGCCGCGTGCCGCTTCCGGTTCCGGCTTCTGCCTTCCTACGACCACGGACCCGGACCAGGGCACGCAGCACGGCGGGAACCTCTTCCGCCGGTCGCCGACGCAGCTCCGCGAGATCGAGGTCGATGGGCAGCACCGCCGCTCGCTCCAGGCCAGAACCCTGTTCGAGCACAGCGTCCAGGAGGCGCAGGCCCCGCTCCGGAGCCAGCGGCTGCATGCCCTGGCGTGCCATGCGCCGCAGGTCTGCCTCACTCAGCTCGGCCGTCATACCGGCCCCGGGGGCCCAGGGCCCCCATCCGAGGGACACCGCGGGCAGCCCCGCCGTCCGGCGGAAGGAGGCGAACGCATCCAGGAATGCGTTGGCGGCCGCGTAGTTGGCCTGGCCCGCACCACCGTAGGTGCCCATGACCGAAGAGAAGACCACGAACGCGGACAGGTCGGCGTCACGGGTCAGCTCGTGCAGGTGCGTCACCGCGTCCACCTTCGGCCGCAGCACCTTCGCCAGCCGCTCCTCGGTCAGCGAACCCACCACACCGTCATCGACGACGCCGGCGGTGTGCACCACCGCGGTCAGCGGATGCTCCGCAGGTACGGCGGCCAGCACGTCGGCCACCTGGTCCCGGTCGGCGACATCCACCGCCACCACCTTGACCTCGGCACCCAAGTCGTGCAATCCCGCGACCAGTTCGCGAGCACCGGGAGCTTCCAAGCCCCGGCGGCCGGCCAACAGCAGACGCCGTATCCCATGCTCGGTCACCAGATGACGGGCCACCAACGACCCCAGACCACCCGTGCCACCGGTCACCAGCACCGTCCCGTCCCGGTCCAACGGCACCGGGACGCTCAACACCACCTTGCCCACATGCCGCGCCTGCGACAGATACCGGAACGCCTCCGGAGCCCTGCGCACATCCCAACAGGTGACGGGAAGCGGCCGCAGAACCCCCGCCTCGAACAACCCCACCAGATCGGACAGCATCCCGCCGATCCGCTCCGGCTCCACATCCATCAGATCGAACGCCCGGTACATCACACCCGGATGCCCGGCCGCCACCACCTCCGGATCACGGACGTCGGTCTTGCCCATCTCCAGGAACCGGCCACCACGCGGCAGCAACCGCAACGAGGCATCCACGAACTCACCGGCCAGCGAGTCCAGCACCACATCCACACCACGACCACCGGTCGCCGCCAGGAACGCCGCCTCGAACCCCGTGTCACGAGAGGAAGCGATGTGCCCCCCGTCCAGACCCAGCCCACGCAGCGTGTCCCACTTGCCGGCACTCGCCGTACCGAACACCTCAGCACCCAGATACCGCGCCAACTGCACCGCCGCCATACCCACACCACCGGCAGCCGCATGCACCAGCACCGACTCACCCGAGCGCAGACCCCCCAGATCGGTCAACGCGTAGTAGGCGGTGAGGAAGACGATCGGCACCGACGCAGCCTCAGCGAACGACCAACCCTCCGGAATCCGGGCCACCGTGCGGGCGTCCGCCACCGCAACCGGACCGAACGCACCCGAGAACATCCCGAACACCCGGTCGCCGACGGCCAGCCCCGAAACACCCGGGCCGACCTCCGTCACCACACCCGCGCCCTCCAGACCGAAGTCCTTCGCATCACCGGGGTACATACCAAGCGCGTTCAGCACGTCGCGGAAGTTGACGCCCGCCGCACGCACCGCGACACGAACCTGCCCCGGCGCCGGCTCGGCATCCGCCTCAGGGACCGGACGCAGCCCAAGCCCCTCCAGCGTGCCCTTCTCCACGATGTCCAACCGCCAAGCCGACTCCCCCGCCGGAACCGCCAGCCCCCCACCCGACACCGCACGCACCAGACGCGGAACGAACACACCCCCCGCACGCACAACGAACTCGGCCTCACCAGAAGCCAGAGCACCACCCACCACGGCCCACGACTCATCCGCGCCGTCCACATCAACCAGCACGAACCGACCCGGATTCTCCGCCCGAGCCGCCCGCACCAAACCCCACACCGCCGACAACACCGGATCCCCGGCCCCACCACCCCACGCCACCGCCCCCTCGGTGACCACCACCAACCGCGCACCCTCGAACCGATCCTCCGCCAACCAGGCACGTACCGTTTCGAGCGCTGTGCGGGCGACGGCATGGGCGGCTGCCGGCTGAACGCCGTCAGGGCGCTCCAAGCGCACCAGCACGTCACCGGTCACGGCCTCACCCGGTTCGGGCAGTCCGCTCCTCACCTGGGGGGCCGGTCCGGCGGCGGCCGGGATCCGCTTCCAGTCGAGCTGGAACAGGCCGTCTCGTCCACCGTCGGCCGGGGCGATCTCCCCTGTCATCTCCCGCAGCACCAGCGAGTCCACCGATGCGACCGCGGCGCCGGTCGCGTCCGCGAGGTCGAGCGTCACCGCGTCCGCCCCCGCGGGAGCCACCCGTACCCGCAGTTCACGCGCGCCCGAGGCCCACAGCGACACACCGCGCCAGGAGAACGGCAGCCTGAGTGAGTCGTCGGCGCCGAACGTGCCTCGCAGGACGGCGTGCAGGACGGCGTCCAGCAGCGCGGGGTGCATCCCGAACCTGTCCGCGAGCTCATCGTGGGCCTCGGGCAACGCCACCTCGGCGAAGACCTCGTCGCCGCGCCGCCACATGGCACGCAGGCCCTGGAACACCGGCCCGTACGCCAGCCCCAGCCCGGCCAGAGCCTCGTACACGCCGTCGACCGGCTCCGCCACCGCGTCCCGCGGCGGCCACACGCCGAGATCGACGTCGAAGGCACGGTCAGGGTGCCGGTCCGCGGGCGCACCGCTCACCACACCGGTGGCGTTGAGGGTCCACGTCTGGCCGTCCGTCGCGTCGTCCGGCCGGGAGAAGACGCTGACGCCGCGGCGTCCGGATTCGTCCGGGCCGTCGACCAGCACCTGGACCACGACACCGCCGTGTTCGGGGAGCGCCAGCGGGACGGCGATCGTCAGTTCCTCCACCTGGTCGCATCCCACCTGGTCGGCCCCGCGGAGGACCAGTTCCAGGAAGCCGGTTCCGGGGAAGACAACCGCTCCGGAGACCACGTGGTCCCGCAGCCACGGGTGGCTCCGCAGTGACAGCAGACCGGTGAACACCACACCCTCGGAGTCGGCCGGTGTCAGCGCCGCCCCGAGCAGAGGGTGATCAGCGGCCGAGAGGCCGAGTCCGGAGACGTCACCGTCGAACGCGTCTCCTGCCTTGGTGGGCCAGTAGCTCTTGCGTTGGAAGGCGTACGTCGGCAGCTCGACCGGACGCGCCCCACTCCCTGCGAGGACCTCGCGCCAGTCCACATCGTCGCCCCGGGTGAACAGGCCGGCGATCGCGGTCAGCACCGCTTCGGTCTCCGGCCGGTCCTTGCGCAGGGAGGACAGCAGCAGCGGTCCGTCGCCTTCCACGTCGAGGCATGCCTGAGCGAGCGCGGTCAGCGTGCCGTCAGGACCGAGCTCCACGAACCGCGCGACCCCTTGTGCCGCGAGTGTGCGCACGGCGTCGGCGTAGCGGACGGCCTGGCGTACGTGCAGTACCCAGTAATCAGGGGTCATGAGCCGTGCGGGCTCCACGGCGGTCCCGGTGAGCGTGGAGACCATGGCCAGGCGGGGTTCGCGGTAGGTCAGTGATTCGGCAACGGCCCTGAAGTCGTCGAGCATCGGTTCCATCAGCGGCGAGTGGAACGCATGGCTCACCCGCAGCGCCGTGGCGCTGCGGCCCTTGCCCCGGAAGTGCGCGGCGACCTGCTCCACGGCGTCCGCGACACCGGCGATCACCACGGCCCTCGGGCCGTTGACCGCGGCGATGCCCACCTCGTCACCGAGGAGCGGCAGGACCTCCTCCTCGGTGGCCTGGAGCGCGACCATCGCCCCACCCTCCGGCAGGGCCTGCATCAACCGGCCCCGGGCCGCCACCAGACGGCACGCGTCCGCCGGCGACCACACCCCCGCCACATACGCGGCAGCGATCTCACCGATCGAATGCCCGGCGAGGACGTCCGGGCGCACACCCCACGACTCCAGCAACCGGAACAGCGCCACTTCCAGCGCGAAGAGCGCGGGCTGGGTGAACTCGGTCCGGTTCAGCAGGTCGGCGTCCTCACCGAACACCACCTCACGGAGGCTGAAGGGCAGTTCCGCGTCCACGGCGTCGAAGGCCTCGGCGAACACCGGGTACGTGTCGTACAGCTCCCGGCCCATGCCCAGGCGTTGGGACCCTTGCCCGGCGAAGAGCAGGGCCGTCTTGCCCGAACGTGTCGCCGCGCCCCGGACCAGCTTCGGCGCGTCCACGCCCTCGGCCAGCGCGCGCAAGCCCCGCAGCAAGTCGTCCCGACCGGTGGCCAGGACGACCGCCCGGTGATCCAGCACGGCCCGGCTCGTGACCGACGCCAGTGCGACATCGGGCACACGGACGCCCTCGTCGGACATGTCCCGCAGCCACGCCGACAGCCGTTCCGCCTGACCGCGCACCGCCGACTCGCTCGCACCCGACACCACGACCGGTGCCAACGCGCCCACCACCGGCCCGGACGACGACTCGGCCTCCACCGCGATGTGCGGGACGTGTTCGAGGATGACGTGGGCGTTGGTGCCACTGATACCGAACGACGACACACCGGCCCGGCGCGCACGGCCCGTCTCGGGCCACCCGCGCTCCTCCATCAGCAGTTCAACCGAACCCGCCGTCCAGTCGACGTGCGAGGACGGCTCGTCCACATGCAGAGTGCGAGGCAGCACACCATGCCGCATCGCCAGCACCATCTTGATCACACCACCCACACCGGCCGCAGCCTGCGTATGACCGATGTTCGACTTCAACGACCCCAGCAGCAAAGGCCGTTCACGATCCTGGCCGTAGGTGGCCAGCAGGGCCTGCGCCTCGATCGGATCGCCCAGCGGCGTCCCGGTACCGTGCGCCTCCACCGCGTCCACGTCGGCCGGCTTCAGCCCCGCACCGGCCAGCGCCTGCCGGATCACCCGCTGCTGCGACGGACCGTTCGGCGCCGTCAGGCCGTTGCTGGCACCGTCCTGGTTGACGGCGCTCCCCCGCACCACCGCCAACACCCGATGACCGTTACGACGCGCGTCCGACAACCGCTCCACCAGCAGCAGACCCACACCCTCCGACCACGCCGTACCGTCCGCGCCGTCCGAGAACGCCTTGCACCGACCGTCCACCGCAAGCCCACGCTGCCGCGAGAACTCCACGAACATCTCCGGCCCGGCCATCACCGTCACACCACCGGCCAACGCCAGATCACACTCACCCGACCGCAGCGCCTGCACCGCCAGATGCAACGCCACCAGCGACGACGAACACGCCGTGTCCACCGTCACCGCAGGCCCCTCGAAACCAAACGTGTAGGCGATACGACCCGACGCCACGCTCAGGGTCGTTCCGGTGAGCACATAGCCGTCGGACTCCTCGGCGGCATCGCGCAGACAGGCTCCGTAGCCCTGTTCCACGAGCCCGGCGAAGACACCGGTACGGCTGCCCCGCAGCGTCGCCGGGTCGATCCCCGCCCGCTCCAGGACCTCCCACGACGTCTCCAGCAGCAACCGCTGCTGCGGATCCATCGCCAGCGCCTCACGCGGCGAGATCCCGAACAACCCCGCATCGAAGGACGCGGCGTCATGGAGGAAACCGCCCTCGCGGACATAGACCCGGCCCGGGGTGCCGGGCTCCGCGTCGTAGAGGGCGTCGAGGTCCCAGCCGCGGTCCGACGGGAATCCGCCGATCGCGTCGCCGCCCTCGCTGACCAGCCGCCACAGGTCCTCCGGCGAACCCACCCCACCCGGGAACCGGCACGCCATACCGACGATCACCACCGGATCGTCACCCGCACTCGTCGGGACGTGGCGGGCGGGCTCGGTGGTGACGGCGCCGGTGAGCCGGCCGTCCAGGTAGCCGGCGACGGCTTCGGGGGTCGGGAAGTCGAAGAGGAGGGAGGCGGGCAGGGGCAGATCGGTCGCGGCCTTGAGCCGGTTGCGGAGGTCGACGGAAGTGAGGGAGTCGAAGCCGAGATCCTTGAAGGTGCGGCGGGGCTCGACCTGGTCGGCCGAGTCGTGGTCGAGGATGCGGGCCGCGTGGTCGCGGACCAGTTCCAGGAGCGCGCCGCGGCGCTCGCGCGGGGGCAGGCCGGCCAGGCGGTCATGGAGCGGCGAGGTCACGTCGGCGACGTCCTCGTCGTCGGCGACGGTGTCGTTCCCGACGACCGGAGCGGCCACGGCGGTCCCGGGAGCCGACGGGGCCGCGGTCGCGTCGGCGGCGGGGTCGGGGAGCCAGTAGCGGCGCCGCTGGAAGGCGTACGTGGGCAGTTCGGTACGGCGGGCGCGGCGCGTGGCGAAGAGGGGGGTCCAGTCGACGGGGAGGCCGCGGGTGTGCAGGGCCGCGAGGGCCGTGACGAAGGCCGCGGTCTCGGAGCGGTCCTTGCGTACGGCGGGGACCGCGAACGCGTCCTCGTCCTGCAGACTCTGCTCGGCCAGGGCCGTCAGGGTGCCGTCCGGCCCGATTTCCAGTAGGCGGCGGGCGCCCATCGCGTCCAGTGTCCGGACGCCGTCGGCGAACCGTACGGGCCGTCGGACGTGCTGGGTCCAGTAGTCGGGGGACATGAGCTCTTCGGCCGTGGCGAGGCGGCCGGTGACGTCGGAGACGACGGGGAGGTCGGGCTGCCCGTAGGAGACGGCGGCGAGTACGGCGTGGAACTCGTCGAGCATCGGTTCCATGAGCGGGGAGTGGAAGGCGTGGCTGACGCGCAGGGCCGTCGCCTTGCGGTCGCGGGCCCGGAAGTGCGCGCTCACCTCCTCGACGGCTTCCCGCGTGCCCGAGACCACCACGGTGCCGGGGCCGTTGACCGCGGCGATGCCGGCCCGGTCGTTCAGCAGGGGCAGCACCTCGTCCTCGGCCGCCTCCACGGCGACCATCGCGCCGCCCGCGGGGAGGGCCTGCATCAGCCGTCCCCGGGCGACGACCACACGGCAGGCGTCGGCCAGCGACCAGACGCCGGCCACGTGTGCCGCGGCGATCTCGCCCACGGAGTGGCCGAACACGACGTCGGGGCGGACGCCGTGGGACTCGGCGAGGCGGAAGAGTGCGACCTCGAGGGCGAAGAGGGCGGGCTGGGTGTACTCGGTGCGGTTCAGCCGCTCCGCGGCCTCGGCGTCGTCCTGTCCCTCGCCGAACACCACCTCCCGCAGGCTGAAGGGCAGTTCCCGGTCCACGTCGTCGAATGCCTCGGCGAAGACGGGGTACGTCTCGTACAACTCGCGTCCCATGCCGAGCCGTTGGGAGCCCTGGCCGGCGAAGAGGAAGGCGGTGCGGGTGGCTCCGGGGGTGTCGGGGGTGCCGTCGGCGGTGGTCGGGGCGGTGCTCACGGAGGGCTGGGCGACGCCTGTGACGACATCGTTCGACGGGGTGCCGGCCACGAGGGCGGTCAGGCCCCGCAGGAGCTCGTCCCTGTGTGTGCCGAGCACGACGGCACGGTGTTCGAAGCGGGTCCTGGTCTGGGCCAGCGAGTACGCGATGTCGGCCGGGTCGGTGGCGGGGTCGGTCCCCAGGCGGGTGAGCAGTCGGCGGGCCTGGCCGCGCAGTGCCTTGCGGGTCCGGGCGGAGATGATCCAGGGGAGCGTGCCGGCGGCTTCGGGGGTGGCCGCTTGCGGCTCGGCGTGGGTCGGCGGCGCGGCGGCGTCGGGCGTGCCGGTTCCGGCGGCGGGTGCGGGTGTGGGCCATTCCTCCAGGACGACGTGGCAGTTGGTGCCGCCCATGCCGAAGGAGCTGACGCCCGCCCGTCGCGGGCCGTCCTGCTCGGGCCACGGCTGGGGCTCGGCCGCGACCCGCAGATTCAGGGTGTCGAGGGGGATCGCGGGGTTCGGGCTCTCGAAGTTGAGGCTGGCGGGGATCTGCCCGTGGCTGAGCGAGAGGACGGTCTTGACGAGTCCGGCGACGCCGGCCGCGCCCTCCAGGTGGCCGATGTTGGTCTTGACGGAGCCGACGAGCAGAGGGGTTTCACCGGTGTGGGCGCGGCCGACGACCTCGCCGAGGGCGGCGGCCTCGACGGGGTCGCCGAGCCGGGTACCGGTGCCGTGCAGTTCGACGTACTGGACGTCGGCGGGGTTCACTCCGGCCTGGTGGTAGGCGAGGCGCAGCACCTCCTCCTGGGCCTCGCGCAGGGGTGCCGTCAGGCCGTCGCCGCCACCGTCGTTGTTGGTGGCGCTGCCGCGGATGACGCAGTGGATGCGGTCGCCGTCGGCGAGGGCACGGGTGAGGGGCTTGAGGAGGACGAGGGCGCCGCCTTCGCCGCGGACGTAGCCGTTGGCGCGGGCGTCGAAGGTGTAGCAGGTGCCGTCCGGGGAGAGTGCGCCGAATCCGGCTGAGGCGCGGGCGCTGTCGGGGGCGAGGGTGAGGTTGACCCCGCCGGCCAGGGCGAGTTCGGACTCGCCGCGCCGCAGGCTCTCGCACGCCAGGTGGACGGCGACCAGGGAGGAGGACTGGCCGGCGTCCACCGTCATGCTGGGGCCGCGCAGGCCGAGGACGTAGGAGAGGCGGTTGGCGATGATGCCTCGGTTGAGGCCGCTGAGGGTGTACCGGCCGACGGTCTCGGGGCCGAGGCGGCGGGCGAGGGACGCGTAGTCGTCCCAGATGGCGCCGACGAAGACCCCGGTGCGGCTGCCACGCAGCCGCCCGGGGACGACGGCTGCCTCCTCCAGTGCCTCCCAGCCGAGTTCGAGGACCAGGCGCTGCTGGGGGTCCATCGCCGTGGCCTCGCGCGGCGAGATGGCGAAGAAGCCGGGGTCGAAGCGGTCGACGTGGTCGAGGTAGGCGCCGCGGGGGACGGTGCCGGGGGCGGCCGGGTCGGATACGGCGAGCGCGTCGCGGCGGTTCTCGGGGGTTTCGGTGACCGCGCTCCCGCCTTCGATCAGAAGGCGCCAGAAAGCCGCGGGGTCGGGTGCCTGGGGAAAGCGGCAGGAGATTCCCACGACCGCCACGGCGTTCTCGAACGCCGCGGTGTTCTCGGGGTGCGACGCGATACGGGTCGTCTTCTCCGAAAGGGATTCAAGCTCTTGAGGAGCATTCCCTTCCCGAGCGTTCTCGGGTCCCTGAAGGGATGTTGACGCGATTTCCCGTGCGTGTGCGTCTTCTGGCAACACGGCCACTGCCTCCGCCCTACGGATCCGGCTCGACTTCCGGCCGCGTATTCCGGCCGGATCCGACTCCCGCGCGACCTGCGAGACGATCGATGGTTGCTGTGCGATCGGTGGTTCCGGTGTTCGTCATACTGGCGGCTGCCGGGGGATCAGTCCCGTGGGCAGCTCGTGATCTAGGGAGACTTCTACTTCTTCTCCCCTGGTCAGCGGCGTTCAGCGCCTACGGCGGGCGATCATCTGGAGGCCGCCGCGGGGCTGCAGGGTGATGTCGCTCGCGACTCGGACGGGCCCCTTGGCGACCGGCTCGAACTCCCAGTGGCGGCTGAGGGTTGCCAGGGCCATGACGCCTTCCATCTGGGCGAAGACGTTGCCGATGCACTGGCGGGGTCCGGCACCGAAGGGAAGGTATGCCAGCCTGGGTCGGCCGGCGGCCTTGGCCTGGCCCGCCAGCGGGTCGGACGGGTCGGTCTCGGTCAGGAACCGCTGGGGGGCGAACCGCTCGGGCTCGGGCCACCACGTGGGATCGCGGTGCAGGACGTACGGGCTGCAGATGACCACGCTGTTGCGCGGGATGTGGTAGCCGTTGGCCGTGTAGTCCTCCAGTGAACGCCGCACCAGGTTCCAGGCCGGCGGGTACAGGCGCAGCGCCTCGGAGTACACGGCGTCGGTGTACTTCAGGTCGGGCAGGTCATCGACGGTGGGCAGCCTGTCACCGAGGACCTCGTCGATCTCGGCGTGCAGCCGCTCGCGTGTCTCCGGATTGGTGCCGAGCAGGTGGTAGGCCCAGGTCAGGGCGCCCGAGGAAGTCTCGTGACCGGCCATCAGCAGGGTGACGGCCTCGTCGCGTACCTCGACATCGGTGAGGTGCTCGCCGGTGTCGGCGTCGGTGACGGTCAGCAGTACCGACAGCAGGTCCGCGCCGTCGCCGGGTCCCCTGCGCCGTTCCTCGATCATGGCGTAGACGATGTCGTCGATGTTCCGCAGGCCGCGCTTCAGCTGGCGGTTCGCGGGCAGCGGGAGACGCAGCAGGACCTTGCCGAAGGGGCTCAACTCCCATCGCAGCGGGCCGCCCTCGCGCGGGAAGGCGGTACGGATGCTTTCGGCGGCCTCGCTCTTGAGGGACACGTCGAAAAGGGTGCGGGTGACCATGCCGAGAGCGAGTTCGTACATGGACTCGTGGAAGTTGAACTTCTCGCCGTCGGTGAACCTTGCTGACGCCTCGTCGGCGATGGCGGCGAACGTGGAGCCGTACCCCGCGATGCGCTTGCGGTGGAAGACGGGCTGGATGAGCCGTCGCTGCCTGCGGTGGTAGGTGCCGACGCTGGTCACCAGCCCCTTGCCCAGGACGTTGCGGCCCAGGATGGTCTCGAGGTTGGCGCCCCAGTCGTCGGGGCCGGGGCCGGTCTTCTTGGTGTCCTTGTCGAAGCGGCGGCTGGAGGCGACGATCACGTCCTGGACGACATCGAAGTCGCTGAGGAGGAAGACCTCGTCCTTCCCCATGGGGATGCGGACCACGGGGCCGTGCTTGTCGCGCAGGCGGGACATGTAGCCCGGGATGTTGCGGATGACCTCGCGCATCTCCTTCAGGCCCAGGGAGTCCGGAGTGGGTATGGACTCGGTCGGCGCAGCCGACCCGGGAGTCGTTTGAACGTCGGTCACGGATGTCTCCTGGTCTGCGGAGGCTGACAGGGTTCGGTGTGCCGGGGCGGCGGTGCGCGCGTCGGATTCCTGCGGCCGCGGCGAAAAGGGGCATTTGCCCTGGTGGACCTGGCGCCCGACGCTAACACCGGGGAGCCGGCGGGCGATGGAGTGCCGCCGACTTCTAGGGAATTCCAAAGGGTTGGCGCGCTGAGGTCGGTGACGGCGGGCCCGTGGCCGTGATCGCCCGTACGCTGTGCGTATGCCGGACTGCCTCGGCATAGGGCGACCCGGTACCCGTTCCGTAGGCCCCCACCGGACGGAGAACTCATGACCAGCGGCGGAAGCACACTCCCGGGACAGTCCCCGAAGGACGCCGCCCGCGGACCGGCCGACGGTCAGGTCACCGCAACCGGCGCTCCTCGCACCGGCTCCGGGCCTTCGCTGCCGCTGACCGTCCTGGTGGACCTCGGTATACCCGTCGGCCTGTACTACGGGCTGACGGCGGCGGGAGTGAGCGATGTGATCGCGCTGACCGCCGGGGCCGTGGTCCCGGCGGTGGCGACGCTGGTGCGCTTCGCGCGGACGCGACGGGTGGACGTGCTCGGCGTGTTCGTGACGACGATGCTGGTGCTCGGCATCGTCGTGTCGCTGGCCGGGGGGAGCGCGCGGCTGCTGCTGGTGCGGGACGGCTGGCTGACGGCGGTGGCCGGACTCGGCTTCCTCGTGTCCCTGCGCGGCAGGCGTCCGCTGGCGTTCGGTTTCTCCCGCCGGCTGCTGGAGCGGCGTACCAGGGGCGGCCGGGACTGGGACCGACTCTGGGACGAGGAACCCCGCTTCCGGCGGATCTGGCGGGTCACCACGGTGATCTGGGGCATCGGGTTGCTGGTGGACTCAGGGATCCGGACGCTGATGGCGTACACGCTGCCGGTGCACGTGGTGCCCGCCCTCAACGGCGTCCAGTACGGCGTGTTCACCCTGCTGATGCTGGTGATCGTCAACATCTACCACGCACGCGCCGGTCTGTGGCCCATCCTGACGCCGGACCCCGGCACTCCCTCGGCCGGCGGCCAGGACACCGGGGCCGGCCCTCACCGACGAGGATGACTACGTGTTGCACACTCAGCTGGGCCGGACGGGTCTGCGCGTCAGCAGGCTGGTCCTCGGCACCGTGAACTTCGGCGGCCGGGTGGAGGAACCCGAGGCGCACCGTCTGATGGACCACGCCCTCGCCGAGGGCATCAACTTCGTCGACACGGCCAACATCTACGGCTGGCGCGTGTACAAGGGGCACACGGAGGAGGTCATCGGCAGATGGCTGGCCAAGAGCCCCTCCCGGCGTGACGAGGTGGTCCTCGCGACCAAGGTCGGCGACCCCATGGGAGACGGTCTCAACGCGCACGGGCTGTCCGTGCGCAACATCGTCGCCGCCTGTGAGGCGTCGCTGCGGCGGCTCGGCACGGACTGGATCGACCTCTACCAGATGCACCACATCGACCGGTCCGTGGGCTGGGACGAGGTGTGGCAGGCGATGGACCTGCTCGTCGCCCAGGGCAAGGTGCGGTACGTCGGCTCGTCCAACTTCGCCGGCTGGGACATCGCGTCGGCCCAGGAGGCGGCCCGGCGCCGGAACACGCTCGGCCTGGTGTCCGAGCAGTGCGTCTACAACCTGGTCACCCGGCACGCCGAGTTGGAGGTCATCCCCGCGGCGCGGGCCTACGGCCTCGGGGTGCTGGTGTGGTCGCCGCTGCACGGTGGTCTGCTCAGCGGTGTCCTGCGCAAGCTGCGGGAGAACGACGCCGTGAAGTCGGCCCAGGGGCGGGCCGCCGAGGCCCTCGACCGGTGCCGCGACACCGTCGAGACCTACGAGAAGCTCTGCGCCGACCACGGTCTCGATCCCGCGGAGGTGGGGCTGGCCTGGGCACTCTCACGCCCCGGTGTGACGGGCGTGGTGATCGGCCCGCGGACGGAGCGGCATGTCGACGGGGCTCTCTCCGCGCTGCGTTCCCCTCTGCCGGAATCCTTCGTGGCGAGGCTCGACGACCTCTTCCCGCCCGTCGGACGCGGCGGCCCGGCGCCCGACGCATGGCTGTCCTGACGGACCGCCCCCACGGGTGAGGCCGTGCCACCGCGCCGCCCGCCGGGTGAACGCCCCGACCTACCGTCGGGAGGGCCGGGTGGCTGAAGCCGTGACGGTCACGCCTCGCGCCCGGCCTCGCCTTCGCCCACGCCCTCGACCTCGCCGCCCTAGCCGCCGCCCGTCGGCTGCACCGGCCGGAGTGCCGTGGCCGGCCGGCGCGGACGCCGGCAACGCCACGGGCGGCCCGTCCTGTGATCCACCGGGCGGCGCTGCACGGCGAACGCGAACCGCTGTTGGCGACCGGCCGCACCCCGTCCGCGGCACGCACCGCCGCGGACGGCGGCCCCGCACTCCGCTCCGGTGTGCACGGTCGCGGCCGGATCGCCACCCGGCCTGCGGGGCGGCCTGATCCTCGGGGAGGGGTCACCCTGGCGGTCATCGCCGGCTCCGGCTCGCCGTTCACCTCACGAGGACGGCCCCCGGACGCACGGTCCTTCGCCGACGGCCGCGGCACCACACGGGAGGCCCTCGCCTTGATCGAGCCGGCGACCGTCGACAGCTCGTGATCAGTGCCCCTGGCCGGCAGGGGCCGCCGTGGGCAGCCCCGTCCACACGGCTTCGCTCTCCACCAGGGGCCGGATCTGCTGGGCGGAACGCGGCAGGTTGACCGCGACGGCGCCGCGGACCCGGTCCCCGGCGCAGTAGACGGCCGTGAACCTGCGTTCGGCGGGGCTGCCTTCGACGATGTGGCAGCGGTCGGTACCGGCGAGCTCACCGAACACCTGGATTCTCAGGTCGTGTTGGTCGGTCCAGAAGTACGGCAGCGGCGCGACGGGCCGGGCGCCGGCGCCGGCGAGGATGTTGCGGGCGATCGCGACCGCCTGTTCGGTGGCCTGTGTGCGGTGCTCCCACCGTCTGCGCCGTCCCGTGCGCGGGTCGGGCCGGTTGGCGATGTCGCCCGCGGCCCACACCCCGGGCCGGGCCGCGCCCAGCTCGTCGCAGACGACGCCGTCCCCGACCCGGACCCCGCTGCCCGCCAGCCACTCGGTGTTGGTGAGTGAACCGGTCGCGACCAGCACCACGTCCGCCGGCAGACGCGTCCCGTCGGCAAGCAGGACTCCGGTGGCGGCGCCCGCCTCACCCGTCACCCCGGACACCTTCCCCCGTCGTACGCGCAGCCCGAGATCGCGGTGGACGGCGGCGACCAGTCCCGCCGCCTGTGGCCCGAGCAGGTCGAGCAGCGGTACGGGGTCGGTGCCGACCAGGGTGACGTCGGCCCCCAGGGAGCGGGCGGCGAGGGCCGCCTCCGTGCCGAGCAGACCGGCCCCGGCCACCACCAGCCGCCGTCCTTCACCCAGGGCCGCTCGCAGGGCGAGGGCGTCGTCGAGGGTGCGCAGGACGTGGACGCCCTTCAGTCCCCGGGTGCCGGGCAGCGTGCGGGGGCGGACGCCGGTCGCGACGACGACCGCGTCCGCGCGCAGCCGGCTGCCGTCGGCCAGTTCGACCGCGCGGCCGGCCGTGTCCAGCCGGGTCGCGGCGGTGCCGAGGCGCAGGTCGATACCGAGGCGGTCGTGGACGTCGGGCCCGCGCAGCCGGATGCGGTCCGGCTCCCACTGGCCGGAGAGGATCTGCTTGGACAGGGGCGGCCGGTCGTACGGCGCGTGCGGTTCGGCGCCGACGATGGTGAGGCGGCCCTCGTAGCCCTGCCGTCTGAGGGTCTCGGCGGTGGTGGCGCCGGCGGCGCCCGCACCGACGACCACGATGGCGTCGAGGCCGGTCAACGGGTCACCCCCGCGGTCGGTTTGAGCGGCTCCCACCAGGCCCGGTTCTCCCGGTACCAGGCGACGGTCTCGGCGAGGCCGGCGGCGAAGTCCTGGCGCGGCCGGTAGCCCAGCTCGTCGCGGATCTTGGACCAGTCGACGCAGTAGCGGCGGTCGTGGCCCTTGCGGTCCGTGACGTACTCGACGCGGTCGGGCGCGGCGCCGCAGGCGTCGAGGAGGAGGTCGGTCAGACGGCGGTTGGTCAGCTCGGTGCCGCCGCCGATGTTGTAGACCTCGCCCGCGCGGCCGCGGGTGCGGACCAGTTCGATGCCCCGCACGTGGTCGTCGACGTGCAGCCAGTCGCGTACGTTGCCGCCGTCCCCGTACAGCGGCACCTTGTGGCCGTCGAGGAGGTGGGTGACGAACAGCGGGATCACCTTCTCCGGGTGCTGGTGGTGGCCGTAGTTGTTGGAGCACCGGGTCACCCGCACGTCCAGGCCGTGGGTGCGGTGGTGGGCGAGGGCCAGCAGGTCGGAGGACGCCTTGGACGCGGAGTAGGGGGAGTTGGGGAGCAGCGGGCTCTCCTCCGTCCAGGCCCCGGTGTCGATGGAGCCGTACACCTCGTCGGTGGAGACGTGGACGAAGGTGCGGACGCCGTGGCGCAGGGCCGCGTCGAGCAGGGTCTGGGTGCCCAGGACGTTGGTGCCGACGAACTCGGCGGAGTTCAGGATCGAGCGGTCCACATGGGACTCGGCGGCGAAGTGCACCACCTCGTCGTGGTCGGCCATGAGGTCGTCGACGAGTTCCCGGTCGCGGATGTCGCCCTTGACGAAGGAGAACGCCGGATGGCCGTGCACGGGGTCGAGATTGGCCGGGTTGCCCGCGTAGGTGAGCTTGTCGAGGACGGTGACGGTGACACCGGCCGGACCGCCGGGTCCGAGCAGGGTCCGCACGTGGTGGGAGCCGATGAAGCCGGCGCCGCCGGTCACCAGGATGCGGGCCGCACCCGTGACGGCGGCGGACGGGTCGGGGTTCGGTCGGGTCATGAGGAGATCTGCACCCGCCCGTGGTCGCCTATCACGAGCCGGTGGGTGGCGGGCATGCGAGGGCCCAGGGAGACCCGTACGTTGCGTCCGACGAGGGAGCCCTCCACACGGCGGATGCTGTCGAACCGGGACTCCCTCAGGATGATCGAGAACTCGATCTCGCTGTTGCGGATGACGCAGTCCTGCTCGATGGACGTCGACGGCCCGATGTAGGAGTCCTCGACCACCGTGCCGGGGCCGATGATCGCCGGCCCCACGATGCGTGAGCCGCGGATGACGGCACCGGCGTCGATGTGCACGCGGCCGACGATCTCGCTGGTCTCGTCCACGTCCCCGTCGACGCGGTGCTCCAGCAGGTCCAGCAGTCTGCGGTTGACGTCGAGGATGTCCGCGGCGTTTCCGGTGTCCTTCCAGTACCCGTTGATCACGGTGGTGCGCACGTCGTGGTCCCGTTCCAGGAGCCACTGGATGGCATCGGTGATCTCCAGCTCGCCGCGAGCGGAAGGACGGATGGCGCGCACCGCCTCGTGGATCGCGGGGCCGAAGAGGTACACGCCGACCAGCGCGAGGTCGCTGCGGGGCTGCTCGGGTTTCTCCTCCAGGCGTACCAGCCGTCCGAGGTCGTCGAGTTCGGCCACACCGAAGGCGGACGGGTTGGGCACCCGCGTGAGCAGGAGCTGGGAGTCCGGACGCTCCTTGCGGAACTCGTCCACGAAGTCGGTGATGCCTCCGAAGACGAAGTTGTCGCCGAGGAACATCACGAAGTCGTCGTCGCCGAGGAAGTCACGGGCGATGAGGACGGCGTGGGACAGGCCCAGCGGGGCGTCCTGGCGCAGGTAGGTGACGTCGAGTCCGAAGTCGGAGCCGTCGCCGACGGCTTGCCGGATCTCGGCCTCCGTGTCGCCGACGACGATCGCGACCTCGGTGATCCCGGCGTCCGCGATCGCCTCCAGGCCGTAGAAGAGGATGGGCTTGTTGGCGACCGGCACCAACTGCTTCGCCGAGGTGTGGGTGATCGGCCGCAGCCGGGTGCCCGCACCGCCCGAGAGCACGAGAGCCTTCACGGTTTCCATCCCGCCTAACTGGTGTCGTGGGTGAGGGTGGCGGCGGTCAGGACTGCAGCTCGATCGCGCCCGAGGGGCAGATCAGCTCCGCCTCGGTCACGGCGTCGTGCAGGTCCTGCGACGGCTCGGGCTGGAGCAGCTCCACCAGACCGTCCTCGCGGTTCTGCTCGAAGACGGCGGCGGCGGCCAGCACGCACTGACCGGCTCCGACGCAGCGCTCACGGTCCACATTGATCTTCACGGTTCGTTCCTGTTCCTTCGGTCGGTTGGGTTCGCGGTGCGCCAGGCCGGCGGACGGCGGGTGCTCAGCGCACTTCCGCCAGTCGCTCCAGGGTGGCCACCAGGTCGTGCGGGCTCGGCATCGCCTCGGACTCGGCCCGCAGGCGCCGGGCGGCCTCAGCGGTCTCCGGCTGCCCGACGAGCCGCCGCACCCCGTCGCGGACGTTCTCCACGGTGGCGTCACCGTGGTGCAGGTACAGGCCCGCTCCCGAGCGTTCGAGCGCCCGCCCGCGCTGCTCGTGGTCGGCGATCAGGGTGGACAGCATCATCTGGGGCACTCCGGCCGCCATGGCTGTGGCGAACGTGCCGTAGCCGCCGTGGTGGATGACGGCCGAGCAGCTCGGCAGCAGGGTGCTCAGGGCCACCGAGTCGACGGCCCTGGCGTTGTCAGGAACGGTGCGGAGCTGCTCCAGCTGCGCGGGCAGCAGGGCGGCCACCACCTCCACGTCCTCGTCGGCCAGGGCGTCGAGGATCTTCGGTACGGAAACGTAGTCGCCTCCGTAGTCCTCGGTGTTGGAGGTACCGAGGCTGAGACAGATCCGGGGCCGCTTGGGCGCCTCGCGCAGCCAGTCCCACACCACGGCGCGTCCGTTGTACGGGACGTACCGCATGGGGAGTTCGGGGGACGCCGACGGGATCGACAGGGACTGGGGCAGGGTGCTGATGGTGGCCTGGCCGTGCAGGAGCTCCTCGTCGCAGGAGAACCCGTACGGCTCGGACCTCGCCGCGATCCAGTCGGCGAGCGGGTCGACTTGCTCGGCCTCGGGCTGCTCGCGCATCAGTTCCAGATATGTCTGCCGGGTACGGCCCCACACGTCGGAGCACCACATCAGGCGGGCGTGGGCGGCCCCGCTGATCCGGGCGGCGATGGCACCGGCGTACGCCAGCGGGTCCCGGATCACCAGGTCGGGCCGCCAGCCCTGGGCGAACGCGGCCAGGTCCTCGATCATGGAGTCGTTGTAGGGGGCGAAGGCGTACGGGACGCTCAGTGCCATGCGCTCCTTCAGCTCCGCCCAGTCCACCTGGTCGCGTTCGCAGCGGCTCCAGTTCGCGGTCTGGTAGTCCTGCGACTCGCGGTAGGCGGACATGTCCCGGTGGAGGCCGTGGTCGGTGCCGACGGGTACGGCGGTGAGTCCCGCGCGGGTGATGGTCTCGATCGCCAGCGGATGGCTGGCGACACGGACGTCGTGTCCTGCCGCGCTGAGCGCCCACGCCAGCGGAACCATCAGATACACGTGGGATTTCTCGGACAGGCTGACGAACAGGACCCGCATCATGCTCCCTCGGTCGGTCGGGCCGGTTCACGGCCCGCGGTGTGCGATGGCAGTGCCGTGGCGATCCAGCCGGCGAGGGCACCCGCCGTGGTGGCGGCATGGGACTCCATCATCGTGAAGTGGTTGCCGGGGACCTCGACGACGCCGTCCGCGCCCTCCCAGGTGCTCTGCCACTCCCCCGGTGTGAGCGGCTCCCGTCCGGCGGCGGTCACCGGCGGCTCGGCGGGCCGCACCAGCAGCACGGGCGTGGACAGGTCCCCCGGGTCCCACTCGCCGATCATGCGGATGTACCAGCTCATCGCCGAGAGCCGGTCGGAGTCCATGTGCGCGAACATCGACTCCCGGTCGAACATCCCGCCCAGCATCTCGGCCGAGAAGCGGGTGAACGGCGAGTCCGCGCGCGGCATGTAGGTGTCGAGCAGGGCCACCCCCAGCGGCGGATGCCCCGACCGCTCCAGATGGCGGGCGGCGGCGAGGGCCAGGATGCCGCCGGACGACGACCCGGTCAGCACGAACGGCCTGCCGTCCGCGCAGCGCAGCACCCACTCGGCCTGCGTCCTCGCCACCACATCCAGGGAGGCGGGCAGCGGCTCGCCGCGGCCGAAACCGGGGGTGGGAAGCGCCCACACGTCCTGCCGGCCGCGGAACGCGGAGGCGAACCGCGCGTACTGGTGCACACCGGCCAGCGCCACGTACGAGCTGAAGCAGATCAGCGCGGGCCCGTCGTCGCCGGCGGCCAGCCGCAGCCCGGCGGTCCCGCCGGTCAGGTCGGACGGGGACTCGAACACCGGCCGCAGTTCGGCGACCGCCTGCAGCAGGGCGAAGCCGTCGTCGACGCGGCCCTGTTCACAGGCGCCGCGGAACAGCGCGCCCACGGTGTCCTCCGGGCGGGCGGTGCGCCCGGCCGTGTCGTCGTCGCCGGGGGCCGCGCCCCGGCCGTCCGGTCCCGGGCCGGCCGCAGCCGCGAACCGTTCGGCGAGGTCCGCGGCGAGCGCCTGCGGGGTGTCGAGGTCGAAGACGAGGGTCGGGGGCAGCCGGAAGCCGGTCAGGGCGCCGAGCCGATTGCGCAGTTCCACGGCGGTCAGCGAGTCGAACCCCAGTTCCGCGAAGTGCCGGTCGGGCAGCACCTCGTCCGTCGAGTCGTGCCCGAGGACGGCGGCCACCTGGTCCCGGACGGTGTCCAGCAGCAGCCGGAGCCGCTGCCGGCCGGCGAGGCCCGCGAGACGTGCGGACAGCGACCGTCCGCCGTCCGCCGGCGTCTCGGAGGCCGCCGCGCGGCGCACCGCCGTACGGGACGGGGCCGCCGGTGACTGCCTCGCGACCGCGACCACGGCCGCGTCGGGTGCGGCGACGGCGGCGTCGAAGAGGGCGAGTCCCGCTTCGGCGGTCAGCGGCAGCATGCCGTTCCTGGCCATCCGCTCCCGGTCGGCGGCGCCGAGGCCCGCGGTCATGCCGCTCTCGGCCGCCCACAGTCCCCAGGCGATGGAGGTGGCGGGCAGCCCGCGCGCCCGCCGGTGCCGGGCGAGCCCGTCGAGGAAGGCGTTGGCGGCCGCGTAGGCGCCCTGCCCCGCCGCGCCGAAGGTGCCCGCCGCGGAGGAGAACAGCACGAACGCCGACAGGTTCAGTTTCTCGGTCAGCCGGTGCAGATGCCAGGCCGCGTCCGCCTTGGGCCGCAGGACCGCGTCGGCCTGGGTGTCGGTCAGGGAGGTCAGGGTCGCGTCGTCGACGACACCGGCGACGTGCACGACCGCGGTCAGCGGATGCTCGTCGGGCACACCGGCGAGCAGCTCGGCGAGCCGGTCGGGATCGGCGACGTCGCAGGCGGCGAGGGTCGCTTCGGCGCCGTGCGCGCTCAGCTCGGCGACCAGCGCGCCGGCCCCCGGCGCGTCCGCCCCCCGCCGGGACGCCAGCAGCAGCCGGCGCGCTCCGTGCGCGGTGACCAGATGGCGTGCCACCAGGGTGCCGAGGGCGCCGGTGGCGCCGGTGACGAGGACGGTACCGCCGGACACGAACGGGGTCACGGACGCGAGGTCGCCCTCGGGGGCGGGATCGGGCGCGGTGAGGTGGGGTAGCAGAAGCGCTCCGGCGCGTACGGCGGACTGCGGGAGGCCCGCGGCGATCGCGGCGGCAAGGGTGCCGGCCGAGCCGTCGTCCGGCCCTGAACCCTGGTCCGGCCCTGAACCCTGGTCCGGCCCTGAGCCGTGGTCCGGCCCTGAGGTGTGGTCCGGCCCTGAGGTGTGGTCCGGCCCGGTGGGCGTCTCGAGGTCCAGCAGCAGCACCCGGTCGGGGTGTTCGAGCTGGGCGGAGCGGACGAGCCCCCACAGCGCGGCGCCGGCGAGGTCGCCGACGTCCTCCGCCTGGGAGGTGGCGAGGGCGCCGCGAGTGACCAGGACCAGGCGCGAGTCGGCGAACCGGTCGTCGCCGACCCACTGCCGGACCAGGCCGGCGGCCGCGACCAGCAGGTGCCTGGTGCCCTCGGGGACGGGCCCGGCGGGGGCGGCGCAGGTGGCGAGGACGACCTTGGGTGCGGCGGTGCCGGTGTCGACGGCCGCGGCGAGTGAGGTGAGGTCGGCGTAGCACTCCAGGTGGACTCCGGCGGCGTCCAGGGTCTCGGCGAGACCACCGTCCCCCTGTCCGATCAGCGCCCAGCGCACGGTCTCGGGCGCCGGGGCGACGGGCTGCGGGTCGGCGTGCCGCCAGCCGTGCACCAGCAGGGGCGGCGCCGCGGGAGCCGTACCGCTCTCGGCGGGGTCGTGCGGCTGCCCGGCGGAAACCCTCCGCAGCAGCAGGCCGTCCGCCGTGGCGACCGGCCTGCCGTCGGTGTCGTCAACGGTCAGCGTGTACTCGTCCCGACGGCCGGCGGGCGCCAGACGGACGCGGAGCGCGCTCGCGCCGGTGGCGTGCAGGGAGAAGCCGCTCCAGGCGAACGGCAGGGCCGCCGCGGCCTCCTCCTCGCCGGAGGCCTCCAGCGCCCGGACGAGCAGTGTCTGCACGGCGGCGTCCAGCAGGGCCGGATGCAGCCCGTAGCGAGCCGCCTCCGCACGGTGCGACTCCGGCAGCGCCACCTCGGCGAACAGGTCCCGGTCCCGGCGCCACACCCGGCCGAGGCCCTGGAAGGCCGGCCCGTAGTCGAACCCCCCGGCGGCGAACGACTCGTACCAGTCGCCCTCCCCCTCAGGGTCCGGTACGACCGGGACGGCGTCCGCCGGCGGCCACGAGCCGCCGTCCCGCGGCACCGGCCCGGACTCCTCGGCGAGCCACCCCTGGGCATGCCGGGTCCACGGCTGGTCGGCCTCGGCGTCGGCGGCCCTGGAGTGCACGCTGAAGGACCGCCGCCCCTCCTCGGTCTCCCCTCCGAGGGCGATCTGAAGCTGGACGGAGCCACGCTCGGGCAGCACCAGCGGGGTCTGCAGGGTCAGCTCGGCGACATGGCCGAGACCGACCTGGTCACCGGCGTACACGGCCAGTTCGAGGTAGGCGGTGGCGGGCAGGATGGCACGGCCCAGGACACAGTGGTCGGCGAGCCACGGGTGGGTGCGGGCCGACAACCGCCCGCTGAGAACCAGCCCGCCGGTCTCGGCGACCCTGACGGCGGCCGACAGCAGGGGATGCCCGGCGCGCTCCAGCCCGGCAGCGGTGACATCCCCGGCATGGTCGGCGCCGTCCAGCCAGTAGCGGCGGCGCTGGAAGGCGTAGGTCGGCAGCTGCACCGGTGATGTGCGGGGTAGTTGAGCCGCCCAGTCGACATGAGTGCCGTGGACGAACAGGGCGGCGAGGGCGGAGAGCGCGGTCGTGGCCTCGGGTCGGTCCTTGCGCAGCAGCGGTACGAGCACCGCGGAGTCGGTGCCGCGGGTGTCGCCGGTGTCGCCGGTGTCGTCGGTGTCGTCGAGGCAGGTCTGGGCGAGGGCGGTGAGGGTGCCGTCCGGACCGAGTTCCACGAAGCGGCCCACGCCCTGCCCGGCGAGCACTCGGACGGCATCGCAGTAACGGACCGCCCGGCGCACCTGGCCGACCCAGTAGTCCGCCGACATCAGCTCGTCGGCCGTGGCCGCCTCACCGGTCACCGTCGAGACGACAGGCAGCTTCGGACGCCCGAACGTCAGACCCTCCGCCACCTTGCGGAAGTCCGCCAGCATCGGCTCCATCAACGGCGAGTGGAACGCATGACTCACCCGCAACGCCGTCACCTTGCGGTCCTGGCCACGGAAGCGGTCCGCGATCTCCTCGACCGCCTGGGCCGCGCCCGAGATCACGGTGGCCCGGGGACCGTTGACCGCCGCGATCCCCACCTCGTCACCCAGCAGCGGCAGCACCTCGTCCTCGGTGGCCTGGAGCGCGACCATCGCCCCACCCTCCGGCAGCGCCTGCATCAACCGGCCCCGCGCCACCACCAGACGGCACGCATCCGCCAGCGACCACACCCCCGCCACATACGCGGCGGCCAGCTCACCGATGGAGTGACCGGCCAGCACGTCCGGGCGCACACCCCACGACTCCAGCAACCGGAACAGGGCGACTTCCAGCGCGAACAGCGCGGGCTGGGTGAACTCGGTCCGGTTCAGACGGTCGGCATCCTCACCGAACACCACCTCCCGTAGATCGAAGGGCAGTTCCGCGTCCACGGCGTCGAAGGCCTCGGCGAACACCGGATACGTCTCGTAGAGCTCCCGGCCCATACACAGGCGTTGCGAGCCCTGCCCGGCGAACAGGAACGCCGTGCGCACATCGCGCCGGGCCGTGCCCGTCACGGCGTTGGACGCCTCCCCGCCGGAAGCGACCGCCTCCAACGCCCCCAGCAACTCCCCACGCTCCGAACCCCAGACCACCGCCCGATGCTCGAACAGCGACCGCGACCGCACCAGCGCCCCAGCGACCTCGACCGCACCCAGCGACTCGTCACCGGCCACAAACCCGGCCAGCCGCCCGGCCTGAGCCCGCAACGCCGCACCCGTACGACCCGACACCACCCACGGCACCACACCAGCCCCCACCGGCACACTCACCGGCACAGGCCCCGGACCCGGCTCCGGCTGTGGCTCCGGCTCGACCGGCGGCTCCTCCAGCACCACATGCGCGTTCGTCCCACTCAGACCGAACGACGACACACCCGCCCGACGCACCCTGCCCTCGACACACGGCCAGTCCGCACCATCCGTGAGCAACTCCACCGCACCCGCAGACCAGTCCACATGCGACGACGGCTCATCCACATGCAACGTCCGCGGCAACACACCGTGCCGCATCGCCAACACCATCTTGATCACACCCGCGACACCCGCCGCGGCCTGCGTGTGGCCGATGTTCGACTTCACCGACCCCAACCACAGGGGCCGTTCACGGTCCTGGCCGTAGGTGGCCAGCAGCGCCTGCGCCTCGATCGGGTCACCCAGCGCCGTCCCCGTCCCGTGCGCCTCCACCGCGTCCACATCCGACGGCTTCAGCCCCGCACCCGCCAGCGCCTGCCGGATCACCCGCTGCTGCGACGGACCGTTCGGCGCCGTCAGACCGTTGCTGGCACCATCCTGGTTGACGGCCGAACCCGCCACCGCCGCCAGCACCCGGCGACCGGCCGCCCGCGCGTCCGACAACCGCTCCACCAGCACCAGACCCGCGCCCTCGGAGAACCCGGCCCCGTCCGCCGCGTCCGAGAACGCCTTGCACCGGCCATCCGCCGCCAACCCACGCTGCCGGCTGAAGTCCAGGAACAACCCCGGCGTCGACATCACGGTCACACCACCGGCCAACGCCAGATCACACTCACCCGACCGCAACGCCTGCACCGCCAGATGCAACGCGACCAGTGCCGAGGAACAGGCCGTGTCCACCGTCACCGCCGGGCCCTCCAGCCCCAGGGTGAACGACACCCGTCCGGACATCACGCTCGCGGTGTTGCCGGTGCCGAGGTGGCCCGCGACCTCCTCGGCCGTGGCGGGGTCGAGGGGGCGGGAGGCGTAGTCCTGGTAGTTGGTGCCGGCGAAGACGCCGGTGCGGGAGCCGCGCAGGGACGTCGGGTCGATCCCGGCCCGCTCGAACGCCTCCCACGCCAGCTCCAGCAGCAGCCGCTGCTGCGGGTCCATCGCCAGCGCCTCACGCGGCGAGATCCCGAAGAAGCCGGGGTCGAAGTCGGCGACGTGGTCGAGGAACCCTCCGCCGCGGGTGCTGGCGCGGCCGGGGACCCCGGGTTCGGGGTCGTAGAGCGCCTCGACGTCCCAGCCGCGGTCCTCGGGCCATGCGGTGATGGCGTCGGTGCCGTCGGCGAGCAGTCGCCAGTAGTCCTCGGGGGTGTCGGCCCCGCCGGGGAAGCGGCAGCTCATCGCGGTGATGACGACCGGGTCGTCGTCGATGGCACGCGGCATCGGAAGCGCGGCGTCCGGGGTGTGCCCGGTGGCCTGCGCGAGGGCGGCTCGGAGGTGTTCGGCGAGGGCGACCGGGGTGGGGTGGTCGAAGACCAGGGTGGCGGGCAGGGGGCGGCCGACGACGCCGCTGAGGGCGTTGCGGAGCTCCACCGCCGTGAGCGAGTCGAAGCCGAGGTCGCGGAAGGAACGGGTGGGTTCGACGTCCTGGGGGCCGGCGTGGTTGAGGACGACGGCGGCGTGGGCGCGGACGAGTTCCTCGAAGGCGGCCCGCTGTTCGGGTTCGGCGAGGGCGGCGAGCCGCCGGATGAGGTCGCCGGTGTCGTGGGGCTCACCGTCGTCGGCATGCCGGGGGTCGTGGTCCGGGCTCCGGCGGGCGGTCAGGGCGCGTCGGGCGTCGGGCAGGTCGTCGAGGAAGGGGCGGGGCCGGGCCGTGGTGTAGGCGTGGGCGAACAGGTCCCAGTCGATGTCGGTGACGGCGAGGGTGGTGTCGTCGTGGTCGAGGGCCTGTTGCAGGGCCCCGAGGGCGAGGTCGGGGTTCATGGGGCGTACGCCGTGCCGCTGGAGGCGTTCGCCGACGGAGCCCTCGGCCATGCCGCCGTCGGCCCAGGGGCCCCAGGCGATGGCGGTGGCGGGCAGGCCGCGGGAGCGGCGCTGCTGGGCCAGGGCGTCGAGGAGCGCGTTGCCGGGGGCGTAGTTGGCGTGGCCGGGAGCTCCGATCGTCCCCGCGGTGGACGAGAAGAGCACGAACGCGGAGAGGTCGAGCCCGGTGGTGAGGGTGTCGAGGTTGCGGGCGCCGCCGACCTTCACCCGCAGTACTTCCGCGAGCTGGTCGGGGGTGAGGGTGGTGATGACGCCGTCCCGCAGGACGGCGGCGGTGTGGAAGACGGCGGTGAGCGGCCGTTCGGCGGGGACGGTGGCGAGCAGGGCGGCGAGCTGGTCGGGGTCGGCGATGTCGCAGGCGGTGATGTCGACGTGTTCGGCGCCCAGTTCGGTGAGTTCGGTGCGCAGCTCTGCGGCGCCGGGCGCGTCGGGGCCGGTGCGGCTGACCAGCAGCAGGCCGGGGGCGCCCTGGCGGGCGAGTTTGCGGGCGACCTGGCGGCCGAGGGCACCGGTGCCGCCGGTGACGAGGACGGTTCCGGTGGGTGTCCACTCCCGGACGCCGTCCAGACCGCCCGTCGCCGCCCGCTTGAGCCGGCGGGCGAGGAGGCCGGTGTCGCGGACCGCGAGCTGGTCCTCCTGGCCGACACCGGCGAGGGCGGCGGTGAGGCGTTCGGCGGCGATGGGGTCGAGGGTGGCGGGCAGGTCGAGCAGACCGCCCCAGCGCTGGGGCTGTTCCAGGGCGACGACGCGGCCGAAGCCCCAGACGAGGGCCTGCTCGGGAGCGTCTACGGTCTCGGTCGGGCCGGTGGCGACGGCACCCCTGGTGGTGAACCAGACGGGTGCCTCCCGGCCGAGGTCGTCGAGCGCCTGGACGAGGGCGACGGTGGCGGCGAAGCCGCGGGGCAGGCCCGGCAGGCCGTCGTACTCCTCGTCGTCCAGGGCGAGCAGCGACAGTACGGCCTGTGGCCGTTCGGCTCCGGTGGCGCGCAGGGAGTCGGCGATGCGGTCGCGGCCGTCGTGTGGGGCGACGGCGAGGGTGACCGGGTCGGCGCCCGCGCGGGTGAGGGCGTCGACGACGGCGGCGACGAGGGCGTGGCCGGGGTGCGCCGGGTCCTGGTGGGCTGCGGGCAGGGCGACGAGCCAGCTGCCGCTCAGTACGGGTGCCAGGGTGGCGGGCAGGGGCTTCCAGGTGACGCGGTAGCGCCAGGCGTCCACGGTGGCGTTCTCGCGGCTGCGCCTGCGGTAGTCGCTCAGGGCGGGCAGGACCGTGGCGAGGGTGTCCTGGTCGAGGTGGAGGGCGGCGGCGAGCGGGGCGGTCTCGCCGTTCTCGACGGATTCCCAGAAGCGGGCGTCGAGGTCGGTGCCTGAGGGCGCCGAGGGGGCGGTGAGCTGGGCGGGCGTGGGCCAGTAGGTGCGGCGCTGGAAGGCGTAGGTGGGCAGGTCGACGCGGGTGCCGGGGTCGACGAGGGCGGTGCGGTCGGCGGGCCCGGCGCCGCGGACGCACAGCTCGGCGAGGGAGGCGAGGAAGCGGCGGGGTCCGCCTTCGCCGCGGCGCAGGGTGCCGGTGACGACCGTACCGGTGCGGCCCTCCTCGTCGAGGGTGTCGCGGACGGCGGCGGTGAGGACGGGGTGCGGGCTGGACTCCACGAAGGCGCGGAAGTCCTGGTCGGCGAGGGCTTTCACGGCGTCGGCGAAGCGGACCGTGCGGCGCAGGTTGTCGTACCAGTAGGCGGCGTCGAGGCGCTCGGTGTCGAGCCAGTCGCAGGTGACGGTGGAGAAGAACGGCACGTCGGCGGTGCGCGGCCGCAGCCCGGAGAGATCGGCGAGGAGGCGTTGGTGGATCTCCTCGACCTGCGCGGAGTGGGAGGCGTAGTCGACGGGGATCGGCCGTGCCTGCGCGCCGGAGGCGGAGAGCTCGGCGACCAGGTCGCGTACGGCGTCGGCGTCGCCGGAGACGACCACGGAGGCGGGTCCGTTGACCGCGGCGACGGAGAGCCTGCCCTCCCACGGGGTCAGCCGCTCGCGGACTTCGGTGACCGGCAGCAGCACGGAGGCCATGCCGCCGTGTCCGGCGAGGGTGGTGATGGCCCTGCTGCGCAGGACGACCACGCGGGCCGCGTCGTCCAGGGTGAGGCCCCCGGCGACACAGGCGGCGGCGATCTCACCCTGGCTGTGGCCGACGACGGCGTCGGGGCGCACACCGCGGGCCTGCCAGAGCCGGGCCAGCGACACCATGGTCACGAACAGCAGGGGTTGGACGACGTCCACGCGATCGAGGGTGGGGGCGCCGTCGGCGCCGCGCAGGACGTCTTCGACGGACCAGTCCACGTGGCGCTCGACGGCGGTCGCGCAGGCCGTGAAGTGTTCGCGGAACTCGGGTTCGCTGTCGAGGAGTTCGAGGGCCATGCCGGGCCACTGGGGGCCCTGGCCGGGGAAGACGAGGACGGTGCGGCCGTCGACGTCGGCCACGCCCTGGACGAGGCCGGCCGCCGGGGAGCCCGCCGCCAGGGCCTCCAGGCCGCGCAGCAGTTCGGCACGGTCGTCCGCGAGGAGCACCGCGCGGTGTTCGAACGCGGACCGGGTGGCGGCCAGCGACCAGGCGAGGTCGTGCGGGGGCACCGTCTCGTCGGCGCGCAGCCGGGCGTGCAGGGCGGCGGCCTGGGCGCGCAGCGCGGCGGCACTGCGCCCTGACACGACGTACGGCAGCGTGGTGCGCGGGGGCGCGGTGGGCTGCCCGACGGGCGGGGCGGCCGGTTCGGGGACGGGCTGTTCGAGGATGACGTGGGCGTTGGTGCCGCTGACGCCGAAGGAGGAGACGCCGGCCAGGCGCGGCCGGTCGGCGGCGGGCCAGGGGCGGGCCTCGGTGAGGAGTTCCACACGGCCCGCCGTCCAGTCGACGTGGGTGGAGGGCCGGTCGACGTGGAGGGTGCGGGGCAGCAGGCCGTGCCGCATGGCCAGGACCATCTTCATGACCCCGGCGACGCCCGCGGCGGCCTGGGTGTGCCCGATGTTCGACTTGACGGAGCCGAGCCACAGCGGTGTTTCGCGGTCCTGCCCGTAGGTGGCGAGCAGGGCCTGCGCCTCGATCGGGTCACCCAGCGTGGTGCCGGTGCCGTGCGCCTCCACCGCGTCGACGTCGGCGGTGGTCAGCTGGGCGTCGGCGAGGGCCTGCCAGATGACGCGCTGCTGGGAGGGACCGTTGGGGGCGGTCAGACCATTGGAGGCGCCGTCCTGGTTGACGGCGCTGCCGCGGACCACGGCGAGCACGGGGTGCCCGAGGCGGCGGGCGTCGGCCAGCCGCTCCACCAGCAGCATGCCGGCGCCCTCGGCCCAGCCGGTGCCGTCGGCGGCCTCGGCGAACGCCTTGCACCGGCCGTCGGGGGCGAGGCCCCGCTGTCTGCTGAACTCCATGAACAGGCCGGGTGTGGACAGCACGGTGACACCGCCGGCGAGCGCGAGGTCGCACTCCTTCGAGCGCAGCGCCCGTACGGCGAGGTGCAAGGCGACCAGCGAGGAGGAGCACGCGGTGTCGACGGTGACGGCGGGGCCCTCCAGGCCGAGGGTGTAGGAGATACGGCCGGAGACCACGCTGGCGGCGTTGCCGGTGCCGACGTGTCCTTCCAGGCTCTCCCGCGAGGCCAGCAGCAGGGCGGGGTAGTCCTGGCCGTTGGTGCCGGCGAAGACGCCGGTGCGGGAGCCGCGCAGAGTGGTGGGGTCGATGCCGGCCCGTTCGAACGCCTCCCAGGAGATCTCCAGCAGCAGCCGCTGCTGCGGGTCCATCGCCATCGCCTCGCGCGGCGAGATCCCGAAGAACGAGGCGTCGAAGTCGCCGGCCCCGGCGAGCGCGCCGCCGGACGTGCTGTACGTCTTCCCGGGGCGGCCCGGCTCGGGGTCGTAGTGGTCGGCGAGGTTCCAGCCCCGGTCGGCGGGCCACTCGGTCACGGCGTCGCCGCCGGAGGCGAGCAGCCGCCACAGTTCCTCGGGCGAGTCGGCGCCGCCGGGGAAACGGCAGCTCATCGCGACGATGGCGACCGGCTCGCGGGAGGCGGACTCCGCCTCCCGCAGCCGCCTGCGGGTCTCGTGCAGGTCTCCGGTGACCTTCTTGAGGTAGCTGAGGAGCTTTTCCTGCTCGTTCACGCGTACTCCCCCACCTGGAAGGTCGTGTCGGTCGCGATGTTCGCGGCCCTGGCGGTGTTCGCGGCCGTGTTCGCGGGCGTGGCCGTGGCCGTGTTCGCGGGCGTGGCCGTGGCCGTGTTCGCGGGCGTGGCCGTGGTGACGGTCATGACATGCCCAGGTCGTTGTCGATGAGGGCGAAGATCTCCTCCGCGCCGGCGGACTCGATCCGGTCCTGGAGGTCGCCGCCGCCGTCGTCCGTGCGTTCGGTGGACGGTTCGCCCTGACCGCTCCAGCGGGAGGCGAGCGCCAGCAGGCGGGAGGTGATCCGGTCGCGCCGGGTGTCGTCCTCGGCTAGTTGGGCGAGTGCGGCCTCCAGCTGGTCGAGGGCGTCCAGTGCGGGGGCCCCGCCGCCGCCCTCGGCCACGGTCAGCGACCGCAGGTGGCGGGCGAGGACGCGGGGCGTGGGCTGGTCGAACAGGAGGGTGGCGGGCAGTTGCAGCCCGGCGGCGACGCCGAGCCGGTTGCGCAGTTCCACGGCCATCAGCGAGTCGAAGCCGAGTTCGCTGAAGGCCCGGTCGGCGTCGACGGCGTCGGCGGAGGCGTGTCCGAGCACGGTGGCGACATGGCCGCGGACCAGCTGGCTCAGCAGCCGCTCCTGCTCGGCCTCCGGGAGCCCGGCCAGCCGGGTGCGCAGCGTGCCGCTGTCCGCCCCGGTGTCGCCGTCCCGCTCCCGTGCCCGCCGTGACAGGGCCCGGGCCTCGGGCAGTTCGGCGAGCAGTGGGGCGGGCCGTACGGCGGTGAAGCCGGGCACGAAGCGGTCCCAGGTCAGCTCGGCGACGGTGAGTGTGGCGTCCTCTCGGGCCACCGCCCGGTCGAGGGCTGCGAGCGCCCTGTCCGGGTCGAGCGGGACGACTCCGCCGCCCCGCAGCCGTGCCTCGGCCTCGGGGCCGCCGCCCGCCATGCCGCCGCCGGCCCAGGGGCCCCAGGCCACGGAGGTGGCGGGCAGGCCCTCGGCGCGGCGCCGGGCGGCGAGCGCGTCGAGGTAGGCGTTGGCGGCGGCGTAGTTGCCCTGGCCCGCCGAGCCGACCGTGCCGGCGAAGGAGGAGAACAGGACGAACGCCGACAGTTCGCGGTCGCGGGTGAGCCGGTCGAGGTTGCGGGCGGCGGCCAGCTTCGGCCGCAGGACCGCGTCCAGCCGCTCGGGGGTGAGCGACTGCAGCAGCCCGTCGTCCAGGACTCCGGCGGCGTGCACCACGGCGTCGACCGGGTGCTCGGCCAGCAGGGCGGCCAGGGCGTCGGGGTCGGCGGTGTCGCAGGCGGCCAGCGTCACTTCCGCGCCGTGGGCGGTCAGTTCGGCGCGCAGCGCGTCGGCGCCGTCGGCGTCCTTCCCGCGGCGGCCGGCCAGCACCAAGTGGCGGGCGCCGCGTTCGGCGAGCCGCCGGGCGATCCGGGCGCCGAGCGCTCCGGTGCCTCCGGTGACCAGCACGGTCTCGCCCGCACAGGTCCACTCGGGTGCCTGGGCTTCGGAGGGCCGGGCGTGCACCAGGCGGCGGGCGAAGACGCCGGCGGCCCGTACGGCGGTCTGGTCCTCCCCCGTGGTGCCGCAGAGCAGGGCCGCGAGCCGTTCGGCGGTCCGCCCGTCGAGGTCGGCTGGGAGGTCGACGAGACCGCCCCAGCGTTGCGGGTGTTCCAGCGCGGCGACCCGGCCCAGGCCCCAGGTGGTGGCCTGGGCGGGCGCGGTCACGCTCTCCCGGTCGGTCACGGCGACGGCGCCGACGGTGGCGGCCCACAGCGGGGCGCCGATCTCCAGGTCGCCGAGTGCCTGGGTGAGGGCGAGCAGCGCGGCCAGACCGGCGGGGGTGGCGGCGCGGTCCGTGGTGGCCGCGGGCTCCTCGTCGAGCGCCAGCAGCGACAGCACGCCGTGCACGGCGTCCGGTTCGGCGACCTTGCGCAGCTGCTCGGCGAGCGCCGCGCGGTCGGTGAGGGCGCAGTCCACGACGAGCGGCACGATCTCGGCGCCGTGCGCGGTCAGGCCCTCGGCCAGCGTGTCCGTCCACGGGTCGTCGGCCCGGGAGGCGGGCACGGCCAGCAGCCAGGTGCCCGACAGCACGGGCGCGGGGCCGTCCGGTACCGGGCGCCAGACCACGGTGTAGGCCGAGGAGTCGAGCGCGGAACGCTCCTGGCGGCGACGCCGCCAGGAGGACAGCGCGGGCAGTAGTTCGCCGAGAGTGGTGCCGTCGTCGAGGTCGGGGTGCTCGGTCAGCTCGCCGAGGTCGCCGCGCTCGACGGCGGCCCAGAACTCGTGGTCGACGCCGTCCGTGTCGCCCGGTGTGCCGGTGGCGGCGGGCGTGGCCGCCTCCAGCCAGTAGCGGTCGCGCTGGAAGGCGTACGTCGGCAGTTCCACCGTGCGGGCGGGGCCGGTCAGTCCGGTCGGGGCGGCGGCGAGCCCGCGCACGTGGAGGGTGGCGGCGGCCAGCAGGGCGGCTACCGGCTCCGGGCGGCCCCGGCGCAGCACGGGGACGGCGACGGCGGGCTCGGCCGGTTCCCGCGAGCCGTGCCACCCCGGTTCCTGAAGGGTGTCGAGGGTCATCGCGGTCAGTGAGCCGTCCGGACCGAGTTCCACGAACGTTCCGACGCCGTCCGCCCTCAGGCGGCGTACGCCGTCCGCGAAGCGCACCGTCTGCCGGACATGCCGCACCCAGTGGCCGGGCGAGGTCAGTTCCGCCTCGGTGGCCCGGTCGCCCGTCACGTTGGAGACGATGGGGATCGCCGGCGCGGCGTATCGCACGCCGCGCGCGATCTCTTCGAACTCCGCAAGCATCGCGTCCATATGCGCCGAGTGAAACGCATGGCTGACCCGCAAACGCCTAGTCTTTCGGCCCAGCGCGGCGAAATGCCCGGCGATGTCGGACACGGCGTCCTCGTCGCCGGAGACGACCACGGCCGCGGGCCCGTTGACGGCGGCGACCGCGATGTGCTGTTCGCGTCCGGCGAGCAACGGGGCCATCTCGTCCTCGGACGCCTGTACGGCTGCCATCGCGCCGCCCTCGGGCAGCGCATCCATCAGCCGGCCGCGGGCCGCGACCAGGGCGCACGCGTCGGGCAGGGACAGCACTCCGGCGACGTGCGCGGCGGACAGTTCGCCGATGGAGTGCCCCATCAGCGCGTCCGGCACGGCCCCCCAGGAGCGGGCCAGTTCGTACAGGGCCACGTGGACGGCGAACAGGGCGGGCTGGGTGTAGGCGGTGCGGTCCAGCAGACCGGCCCGCTCCGTGCCCTCGTCCCCGAGGACGACGTCGGCGAGCGGTACGTCGAGGTGCGGGGTGAACGCGTCGCAGACGCGGTGGAAGGCGTCGGCGTACACCGGGAACCGCTCCAGGAGTTCCCGGCCCATGCCCGGCCGTTGCGAGCCCTGTCCGCTGAACAGGAACGCCGTGTGGCCCCGTGGCCCGGTGCGGCCGCGCACCACCGCGGCGGTGTCCTCGCCGCTGCCGAGCGCCGCCAGGCCGGCCAGGAGTCCGGCCCGGTCCTCGGCCACCACCACGGCCCGGTGTTCGAGGGCGGCGCGGCCGGTGGCCAGGGAGTGGGCCACGTCGGCGGGGGACGGCGGCTCCGGGTCGGCGGTCAGCCGGGCGCGCAGTCGCTCGGCCTGCCCGCGCAGGGCGGCGGCGGATCGTGCGCTCAGCGGCCAGGCGACCGGCCCCTCGGCCGGCGGCTCGATGGCCGCCTGTCGCGTCACCTCCTCCTCCAGGACGACGTGGGCGTTGGTGCCGCTGATGCCGAACGACGAGACCGCGGCACGTCGCGGGCGTCCCGTACGCGGCCAGGGCACCGGCTCGGCCAGCAGCTCGATCCGCCCGGCCGTCCAGTCCACGTGGCTGGTCGGCTCGGTGACGTGCAGGGTGCGCGGCAGTGTCCCGTGCCGCATCGCCAGCACCGTCTTGATGACGCCGGCGACACCGGCGGCGGCCTGGGTGTGGCCGATGTTGGACTTCACGGACCCGAGCCACAGGGGCTGTTCGCGGTCCTGGCCGTAGGTGGCGAGCAGTGCCTGGGCCTCGATCGGGTCGCCGAGTCTGGTGCCGGTGCCGTGCGCCTCGACCGCGTCGACGTCGGCGGGTGTGAGTCCGCCCGACGCCAGCGCTGCGCGGATGACGCGCTGCTGCGAGGGGCCGTTGGGCGCGGTCAGGCCGTTGCTGGCGCCGTCGGAGTTGACGGCGCTGCCGCGGACCACGGCGAGCACCGGGTGGCCGTTGCGGCGGGCGTCGGAGAGCCGCTCCAGCAGCAGGATGCCGGCGCCCTCGCCCCAGCCGGTGCCGTCGGCGTCGTCCGAGAATGCCTTGCAGCGGTGGTCACCGGCGAGACCGCCCTGCCGGTCGAACTCGGCGAAGGCGCCCGGTGTCGCCATCACGGTCACACCGCCCGCGAGCGCCAGGTCGCACTCGCCGGACCGCAGCGACTGCACGGCCCAGTGCAGTGCCACGAGGGAGGACGAGCAGGCGGTGTCGACGGTGACCGCCGGGCCCTCCAGGCCCAGCGCGTAGGCGACCCGGCCGGACGCCACGCTCGCGGCGTGGCCGGTGAAGAGCTGGCCGCGCGCCTCCTCGGGGACGTCGTGCACGGCCGACCCGTAGCCCTGGTAGTTCGTGCCGACGAACACGCCGGTACGGGAACCGTGCAGGCCGCGCGGATCGACCGCGGCCCGCTCCAGGGCCTCCCAGGAGATCTCCAGCAGGAGTCGCTGTTGGGGATCCATGGCCACCGCCTCGCGCGGCGAGATCCCGAAGAAGTCGGCGTCGAACTCGGCGGCGTCGTAAAGGAATCCGCCCTCGATGCCGTCCGCGTGCCAGCCGCGGTCGGCGGGCGGGGCCCCGATGGCGTCCACGCCGTCGGCGAGGAGTCGCCAGAAGTCCTCCGGGCCGCGCACGCCACCGGGGAACCGGCAGCCGATGCCCACGATGGCGATCCGCGCGTCGTCGGCGGCGGGATCGGTCGCCGTGACGGCCGCGACCGTGGCGGCGGCGGTGGTTCCGGCGGAGGGCTCGACACCGAGGAGTTCGGCGCCGATGTGGCGCGCGAGCGCCTGCGGCGACGGGTAGTCGAACACCAGGGTCGCCGGCAGCCGCAGACCGGTCGCCGCGGTCAGGCGGTTGCGCAGTTCCACGGCGGTCAGCGAGTCGATGCCGAGGCCGCGGAAGTCCCGGGTGGCCTCCACGGTGTCCGGGCCGGAGTGCCCCAGTACCAGGGCCGTCTGGGTGCGTACGAGGTCCAGCACCGCCGTCTCGCGCTCGGCCTGCCCGAGCGCCCTGAGCCGGGTCAGGAAGCCGTGCCCGTCGGCGGTGCCGTCCGCCGTGGCGGCCTCGCGCCGTGCCGGGGTGACGGCCAGAGCGCGGAGCATGGCGGGCAGCGCTGCCACCGCCTGCCGGTCCCGCAGCACGCGCCGGTCGAGCGCGATCGGCACGAGCACGGGTTCGGTCCGGCGCAGGGCCGCGTCCAGGGCGCCGAGGCCCTGTTCGGGGGCGATCGGAAGCATGCCGCCGCGGGTCATGCGCCGCAGGTCCGCCTCGGTCAGCTCGGCGGTCATGCCCGCGCCGGGGGCCCAGGGACCCCAGGCGAGAGCGGTCGCCGGCAGACCGGAAGAGCGGCGGCGGGCGGCGAAGGCGTCCAGGAAGGCGTTGGCGGCCGCGTAGTTGGCCTGGCCCGCGCCGCCGAACGTACCGGCGACCGAGGAGAAGACCACGAACGCGGACAGGTCGGCGTCACGGGTCAGCTCGTGCAGGTGCGCCACCGCGTCCACCTTCGGCCGCAGCACCTTCGCGAGCCGCTCGGGGCTCAGGGACGACACCACACCGTCGTCCAGGACACCCGCCGTGTGCACCACCGCGGTCAGCGGGTGCTCGGCGGGGACGGCCGCGAGGACGTCGGCGAGCCGGCCGCGGTCGGCCACGTCCACCGCCGCCACCTCGACCTCGGCACCCAAGTCACCCAGTTCCGAGACCAGTTCGCGAGCGCCAGGAGCTTCCAAGCCCCGGCGGCCGGCCAGCAGCAGGCGCCGTATCCCATGCCCGGTCACCAGATGCCGGGCCACCAGCGCGCCCAGACCACCCGTGCCACCGGTCACCAGCACCGTCCCGTCCCGGTCCAACGGCGCCGGGACGGTCAGCACCACCTTGCCCACATGCCGCGCCTGCGACAGATACCGGAACGCCTCCGGAGCCCTGCGCACATCCCAGCAGGTCACCGGCAACGGCGTGAGCACCCCCGCCTCGAACAGGGCGACCAGATCAGCCAGCATGTGCCCGATCCGCTCCGGACCGGCGTCCCACAGATCGAAGGCACGATAGGTCACGCCCGGGTGCCCGGTGGCGACGGCCTCCGGATCACGGACGTCGGTCTTGCCCATCTCCAGGAACCGGCCACCACGCGGCAGCAACCGCAACGAGGCATCCACGAACTCACCGGCCAGCGAGTCCAGCACCACATCCACACCACGACCACCGGTCGCCGCCAGGAACGCCGCCTCGAACCCCGTGTCACGGGAGGAAGCGATGTGCCCCTCGTCCAGACCGAGTCCCCGCAGCGTGTCCCACTTGCCGGCACTCGCCGTACCGAACACCTCAGCACCCAGATACCGCGCCAACTGCACCGCCGCCATACCCACACCACCGGCAGCCGCATGCACCAGCACCGACTCACCCGAGCGCAGCCCCCCCAGATCGGTCAACGCGTAATAGGCGGTCAGGAACACGACCGGCACCGACGCCGCCTCAGCGAACGACCAACCCTCCGGAATCCGGGCCACCGTCCGGGCGTCCGCCACCGCAACCGGACCGAACGCACCCGAGAACATCCCGAACACCCGGTCACCCACAGCCAGCCCCGAAACACCCGGGCCGACCTCCGTCACCACACCCGCGCCCTCCAGACCGAAGTCCTTCGCATCACCCGGGTACATACCAAGCGCGTTCAGCACATCGCGGAAGTTGACACCCGCCGCACGCACCGCGACACGAACCTGCCCCGGCGCCGGCTCGGCATCCGCCTCAGGGACCGGGCGCAGGCCAAGTCCGTCCAGCGTGCCCTTCTCCACGATGTCCAGCCGCCAGGCCGACTCCCCTGCGGGGGGCGCGAGTTCAGGGCCGGTGGTGGCACGGCCGAGGCGCGGGCTGAAGGCGGTGCCGGCGCGTACGGCGATCTCGGCCTCGCCTGAGGCCAGCGCGGCCGGGACGACGGCCCATGACTCCTCGGCGCCGTCGACGTCGACCAGCGCGAACCGCCCCGGGTTCTCCGCCCGGGCCGCCCGTACCAGACCCCATACTGCGGCCAGGGCGGGATCGGGGGTCGCCGCGTCCAGGGCGACCGCGCCTTCGGTGACCACCACCAGGCGGGCGTCTTCGAAGCGCTCCTCGGTCAGCCAGGCGCGGACCAGTTCCAGCACGTCGGTGGTGACCGTGTGCGCCGCCCGCGCGACGTCGCCGGCCGGGGGCGCCACGCGTATCAGCACGTCCTGTCCGGCGTCGACTCCGGTAGGAGGCAGCGACGTCGGAAGGTCCGAGGCGGTGGTGTACCGCGTGCCGTCCGCGGTCGCGTCGAGCGGGAGCGGCGTCCAGTCGACCCGGTGCAGCAGCTCGGCGTGCGGGGTTGACGGGGTTCCGGCGGCCGGTGCGGTGAGGGCGCGCAGCGTGAGGGAGCCGATGGTGGCGACGGGCGCGCCGGAGGGATCGGCCAGGTCGAGGGCGACCGAGCCGGTACCGGTGGCCCGCAGGCGGGCGTGGAGCCGTGTCGCGCCGGTGGCGTGCAGGGTGACGCCGGTCCATGAGAAGGGCAGGCCGGGGCCGGACGCCTCTCCCGCGGGGCTGCCGGTGGCCGCCGGAGCGACGCCGAGGGAGTGCAGCACCGAGTCGAGCAGGGCGGGGTGGACGCCGTAGCGGCGGGCGTCGGGAGCGGCCTCATCGGGGAGGGCCGCCTCGGCGAAGAGATCGTCGCCGCGCTGCCGGACGGACACCAGTCCGCGGAACAGAGGTCCATAGGCCAGCCCGGTCTCCGCCAGCCGCTCGTAGAGCGTGTCGGTGGGGATCTCGGCGGCGTCGGCGGGCGGTCGCACGGGGGCTTCCGCTTCCGCGGCCGGGGTGGCGGCCTCGGGGAGCAGGGTGCCGCTCGCGTGCTGGATCCACGGCTCGTCGTCGGGTCCGGTGGTGTCCGAACCGGACGAGGGACGTGAGTACACGCCGATCTCGCGGCGCCCGGCGGGGTCCGGGGCACCGACGGTGACCTGGAGCTGGGCCGCGCCCTGGGCGGGCAGTACCAGAGGTGTCCGCAGCGTGAGTTCCTCCACCTGGCCGCAGCCGACCCGGTCCGCCGCGTGAAGGGCGAGTTCCAGGAAGGCGGTGCCGGGCAGCAGGACGGAACCGGAGACGACGTGTTCGGCGAGCCAGGGCTGGAGCTGGGCGGAGAGCCGCCCGGTGAAGACCGCAGCCCCGCTGTCCGCCAGGGTGACGGTCGCGCCGAGCAGCGGGTGGCCGGCGGCGGACAGACCGGCCGAGCGGAGGTCGCCGAGGTGGCCGCCGGCCGGGCGCGGCCAGTAGCGGCCGTGCTGGAAGGCGTAGGTGGGCAGTTCGACGGGGCGCCCGGCGGGGAAGAACGCGGACCACGTGACCTCGGCGCCGTGTGCGAAGAGGGTCGCGGTCGCCGAGAGCAGCGTCGTGGTCTCGGGGCGTTCGGGGCGCAGGGCCGGGGCCACGACCGCGTCGCCGTCGGTGAGGGAGAGGTGGGCCAGCGCGGTCAGGGTTCCGTCCGGTCCCAGCTCCAGGTACCGGGTGACACCTTCGGTCTCCAGGGCGGCCACGGCGTCGCCGAAGCGGACGGTCCGGCGGACATGGCGGACCCAGTACTCCGGGGTGCACATCTCGTCGGCAGTGGCCGACTCACCGGTGACCGTGGAGACGACGGGCAGGTGGGGCCGCTCATACGTGAGACTCTCGGCGACCTTGCGGAAGCCGGCCAGCATCGGCTCCATCAGCGGCGAGTGGAACGCGTGACTCACCCGCAGTGCCGTGACCTTGCGGTCCTGGGCACGGAAGTGGTCCGCGATCTCCTCGACTGCGTGGGCCGCGCCCGAGATCACGGTGGCCCGGGGTCCGTTGACCGCCGCGATGCCCACCTCGTCGCCCAGCAGGGGCAGCACCTCGTCCTCGGTGGCCTGGAGCGCGACCATCGCACCGCCCTCCGGCAGCGCCTGCATCAGCCGGCCGCGGGCCGCCACCAGACGGCACGCGTCCGCCAGCGACCACACCCCCGCCACATGCGCGGCGGCCAGCTCACCGATGGAGTGACCGGCCAGCACGTCCGGGCGCACACCCCACGACTCCAGCAACCGGAACAACGCCACTTCCAGCGCGAACAGCGCGGGCTGGGTGAACTCGGTCCGGTTCAAGAGGTCGGCGTCCTCATCGAACACCACCTCCCGTAGCTGACGCGGTAGTTCGCTGTCGAGGTGGGCGCACACGGCGTCGAAGGCGTCCGCGAAGACCGGGTACGTCTCGTACAACTCCCTGCCCATGTGCGGGCGTTGAGCGCCCTGGCCCGCGAAGAGGAACGCGGTGCGGCCGTCGGCCCGGACGCGGCCGGTGATGACGCCGGAGGCGGGCTCGCCCCGGACCAGGGACGTCAGGGCGGACACCAGTTCCGCGCGGTCCGCTCCCAGGACCACCGCGCGGTTCTCGAGCGCGGTGCGGGTGGTGGCGAGGGAGAGGCCGATCCCCTCCGTGGTGAGGCCGGGCCGGGCGTCGACGTGTGCGAGGAGCCGCTGTGCCTGTTCGCGCAGGGCGTTCTCGGACGCGCCGGAGATCACCCAGGGCAGCGGGGGCCGGGGCTCGGGGCCGCTGCCGGCTTCCGCCCGGACCGCCGATCCGGGTTCGGCCACGGCTACGGCCGCGGCGTCCTGATGGGTCGTCGGGGCGGTATCGCCGGGACCCTCGCCGGTCCGCGGCTCGTCGTCCGACCAGGGCTGTTCGACGATGACATGGGCGTTGGTGCCGGAGACGCCGAACGCCGAGACGCCGGCGCGGCGTGGCCGGCCGGAGTTCGGCCACGGCGTGCTCTCGGTGAGGAGTTCCACGGCGCCCGCCGACCAGTCGACGTGCGTGCTGGGAGCATCGGCGTGCAGGGTGGGCGGCAGCAGGCCGTGGTTGATGGCCAGCACCGTCTTGATGACGCCGGCGACACCGGCGGCGGCCTGGGTGTGGCCGATGTTGGACTTCAGCGAGCCGAGCCACAGGGGCTGTTCGCGGTCCTGCCCGTACGCGGCGAGCAGGGCCTGCGCCTCGATCGGGTCGCCCAGCGTCGTACCCGTGCCGTGCGCCTCCACCGCGTCCACCTCGGCCGGGGTCAGACCGGCGTCGGCGAGGGCCGCACGGATGACCCGCTGCTGGGCGGGCCCGTTGGGGGCGGTCAGGCCGTTGCTGGCGCCGTCCTGGTTGACGGCGGAACCGGCGACCACGGCCAGCACCGGATGTCCGTTGCGGCGGGCGTCGGAGAGCCGCTCCACGACGAGCACGCCCACGCCCTCGGCCCAGCCGGTGCCGTCGGCGTCGTCGGAGAACGGCTTGCACCGGCCGTCCGCGGCCAGCCCGCGCTGCCGGCTGAACTCCAGGAAGGCGCCCGGGGTCGACATGACGGTGACACCACCGGCGAGGGCGAGGTCGCACTCGCCCGCCCGCAGCGCCTGCACCGCGAGGTGGAGGGCGACGAGTGAGGACGAGCAGGCGGTGTCGACGGTGAGGGTCGGTCCTTCGAGACCGAGGACGTAGGCGATACGGCCGGAGACCACGGCGGCGGCGTTGCCGGTGCCGAGGTATCCGTCGCCGCCGTCGGGCGTGCTGAGCAGCAGCGCGGGATAGTCCTGCCCGTTGGAGCCCATGAAGACGCCGGTACGGCTGCCGCGCAGGGCGCCGGGGGCGATGGCGGCGCGCTCCAGCGCCTCCCACGAGGTCTCCAGCAGCAGCCGCTGCTGCGGGTCCATGGCGACGGCCTCGCGGGGGGAGATACCGAAGAAGGCCGGGTCGAAGTCGCCGACGCCGGTGAGGAATCCGCCGTGCCTGGTGTAGCTGGTGCCGGGGCGGCCCGGTTCCGGGTGGTAGAGAGCGTCGAGGTCCCAGCCCCGGTCGGTGGGGAAGCCGGTGATCGCGTCGCGTCCGGCGGCGACCAGTTCCCACAGTTCGTCGGGGCCGGTGACGTCGCCGGGCAGACGGCAGCCCATGCCGACGATGACGATCGGGTCGTCGGCCGTGCGCTCGCCGCGTGCCGTGCCGGCCGGGATGCCGGGCTGTGCGCCCCGGGTCTCGTCGAACAGCTCGCCGTGCACGAAAGCGGCGAGGTCGACCGGGGTGGGGTGGTCGAAGACCAGGGTGGCGGGCAGGGTGAGGCCGGTCGCGGCGGTGAGGCGGTTGCGCAGCTCGACGGCGGTGAGGGAGTCGAAACCCGAGTCGCGGAAGGCGCGCCGGGTCTCCAGCAGCCCCGCGTCGGCGTGGCCGAGGACGGCGGCGGCCTCGCCACGGATCAACTCCAGCAGGGCGCGGGTGCGTTCGGCGGCAGGCCGGCCGGCCAGGCGGGCGCGCAGTGCCGCGCCCGCTCCGTCGTCCCGCGCGCCGCTCTGCCCGGTGCTCAGCGCGTCCCGCGCCTCGGGCAGGTCGGTGAGCAGCGGGCTGGGGCGGGTGCTGGTGAAGCCGGGGGCGAACCGGGACCAGTCGACGTCGGCGACGACCTGGCCGGTGACGTCCTGCTGGAGGACGCGGCGGAGTGCGGCGAGCGCCGTGCCGGGGTCGAGGGCGGCGAGGCCGCGCCGGCGCAGGTACTCCTCGGCTCCGCCCTCGGCGGCCATGCCGCCCTCGGCCCAGGGGCCCCAGGCGACGGAGGTGGCGGTGGCGCCGCGGGCGCGGCGCTGTTCGGCCAGGCCGTCGAGGTAGGCGTTGGCGGCGGCGTAGGCGGTCTGGCCCCCGCTGCCCCACACCCCGGCGATGGAGGAGAACAGCACGAACGCGTCGAGCGGGCGGTCGCCCTGGGCGCGCAGCACCGCGTCGAGGTGGGCGGCGCCGTGTGCCTTGGCGGCGAGGACCGCCCGGAAGCGGTCGGCGTCGAGGTCGGGCAGCGGCACGGTGTCGGTGACGCCGGCCGCGTGGACGACGGCGTCGACGGTGTGGCTTTCCAGCAGACGTTCGACGGCCGCGCGGTCGGCGATGTCGCAGGACTCGATCGTCACCCGGGCGCCGAGCGCGGTGAGCGCGGCCGTCAGTTCGGCGGCGCCGGGGGCGTCGGGGCCGCGCCGGCCGGTCAGGACGAGGTGCTCCGCGCCCTGCTCGGCGGCCCAGTGGGCGACTCTGGCGCCCAGCGCGCCGGTGCCGCCGGTGATCAGGACGGTGCCGCGGGGCCGCCAGCCGCTCGCGCCGGTGTGCGGGGCGGCAGGGTCCTCGGCGTGCAGCAGGCGTCGTACGAAGACCCCGGAGGCACGCACCGCGAGCTGGTCCTCGTCGCCGGTCCGGGCGAGCGCGGCGGTGAGCCGTGCCGCGGCCCGTCGGTCGACGGTCGGCGGCAGGTCGACGAGGCCGCCCCACCGGTCGGCCAGTTCCAGTGCGGCGACGCGGCCCAGGCCCCACAGCGCGGCCTGGGCCGGCTCGGGGGCGGCGTCGGAGCGTGTGGTGGACACCGCGCCGCGGGTGGCCAGCCACAGGGGTGCGGTCACCTCGGCGTCGCCGAGCGCCTGCACGAGCCGTACGGTGCGGAACAGGGCGTCGGCCGGGGAGGCGTCCCCGTCGCCGGCGGGCAGGGCGAGGACGCCCGCGAAGGTGCCGAGGCCGGCGAGGCGGGCGGCCAGGCCGGCGCGCTCCTCGTCCGGGGCGTACTCCCGCAGCACGGCTTCGGCGCCGCCTGCCACCAGCGCGTCGGTGAGGGTGGCGGCGAGGGGGGTTTCGGCCGTACCGGCGGGGGCGAGGACGAGCCAGCGGCCGGTGAGCGGACTGTCGGCGGCCGGGTCGAGGGGGTGCCAGGCGACGCGGTAGCGCAGCCGGTCCACCCTGCCGAGCTCGCGTCGGCCGCGCCACCACTGCGACAGTGCGGGCACGAGGGGACGTACGAGACCCTCGTCGACGTCCAGGGTGTCGGCGAGGGCGGTGACGTCCTCGTCCTCGACGGCGTTCCAGAAGCCCGCGTCCCCGCCGCCGGCCTCACCGGTGACCGCCGTGCCGGGCGGGGTGGGCTCCAGCCAGTACCGTTCGCGGCGGAAGGCGTACGTCGGCAGGTCCACTGATCCGGCGCCGGTGCCGGCGAAGACGGCCGGCCAGTCGACCGGAGCGCCGTGGGCGAAGGCTCCGGCGACCGCCGCCATGAGCGAGGCGGGCTCGGGCCGGTCCTTGCGCAGGGTGGGGAGGGCGGGCGGCGCGTCGCCCTCGAAGCAGTCCTGGGCGAGGGCGGTGAGCGTGCCGTCGGGGCCCAGCTCGACGAAGCGGGCCACCCGGCGCTCGGCCAGCAGCCGTATTCCGTCGGCGAAACGGACGGGTTCGCGCACGTGCCGGACCCAGTGGTCGGGCGAGCACAGGTCGGCCGGGCGGGCGATCCGGCCGGTGACGTCGGAGACGATCGTCAGCCGGGGCGGGTGGTAGGTGAGGGTCTCGGCGACCGCGCGGAACTCCTGGAGCATGGGCTCCATCAGCGGGGAGTGGAAGGCGTGGCTGACCCGCAGTGCCGTGACCTTGCGGTCCTGGGCGCGGAAGTGCGCGGCCGCCTCCTCCACGGCGTCGGCGGCACCGGAGATCACCACGGCCCGGGGCCCGTTGACGGCGGCGATGCCGACCCGCTCGTTCAGCAGGGGCAGCACCTCCTCCTCGGTGGCCTGGAGCGCGGCCATGGCGCCGCCGGCCGGCAGGGCCTGCATCAGACGGCCGCGGGCGACGACCAGCCGGCAGGCGTCCGCCAGGGACCACACGCCGGCGACATGGGCGGCCGCCAGCTCGCCGACGGAATGACCCAGCAGGAACTTCGCGGTGACGCCCCACGACTCCAGCAGCCGGAACAGGGCCACTTCGAGCGCGAAGAGCGCGGGCTGCGCGTACTCGGTGCGGTTGAGCCGGTCCGCGTCCTCACCGAAGACGATCTCATGGAGGCTGAAGGGCAGTTCGGCGTCCACCGCGTCGAACGCCGCGGCGAAGACGGGATGGGCCTCGTACAACTCACGGCCCATCCCGAGCCGTTGGGAGCCCTGCCCGGCGAACAGGAAGGCGGTGGCGCCACGGGTGGTGCGGCCCCGGACGGTCGCGGTGCCCGCGCCGCCCTCGGCGAGCGCGGCCAGTTCCCGTACGGCGGTGTCGTGGTCGCCGGCGAGGACGACCGCCCGGTGCTCCAGGGCGGTCCGGGTGGTGGCGAGGGCATGCCCCACATCCAGCGGGCGTGGCGGCCGGGCCGCGTCCCGCAGCCTCGCGAGCAGCCGGGCGGCCTGCGCCCGTATCGCCTCCTCACTGCGCGCGGACACCGGCCACGGCACGACGGGCAGTGTCAGGGGCTCGGCGGTGGGGACCGCCGGGGGCGCGGCGGGATCGCCGGGTTCCTCGGGTTCGGCGGCGGGAGCCTGCTCGATGACGGCGTGGGCGTTGGTGCCGCTGATGCCGAACGACGACACACCGGCGCGGCGCGGGTGGCCGGTCTCCGGCCAGCCGACCGGCTCGGTGAGCAGGCGGACGGCCCCGGCCGACCAGTCGACGTGCCGGGACGGCTCGGAGACGTGCAGGGTGCGCGGCAGCACGCCGTGCCGCATCGCCTCGACCATCTTGATGATGCTGCCGACGCCGGCGGCCGACTGGGTGTGCCCGATGTTCGACTTCAACGAGCCGAGCCACAGCGGCTGTTCGCGGTCCTGCCCGTACGCGGCGAGCAGGGCCTGCGCCTCGATGGGGTCGCCGAGCGACGTACCGGTGCCGTGCGCGTCGACGGCGTCCACCTCGGCGGGGGCCAGGCCCGCGTTGGCCAGCGCCGCTCGGATGACCCGCTGCTGGGCGGGCCCGTTGGGGGCGGTCAGCCCGTTGGAGGCGCCGTCGGAGTTGATCGCGGTGCCGCGGACCACGGCCAGCACCGGGTGACCGTTGCGGCGGGCGTCGGACAGCCGCTCCACGAGCAGCATGCCGGCACCCTCGGCCCAGCCGGTTCCGTCGGCGTCGTCGGAGAACGCCTTGCAGCGGCCGTCGGGAGCCAGCCCGCGCTGCCTGCTGAACTCGTAGAACATGGCCGGGGTGGCCATCACGGCCACCCCGCCCGCGAGGGCCAGGTCGCATTCGCCGCGGCGGAGCGCCTGGCACGCCCAGTGCAGGGCGACGAGCGAGGAGGAGCAGGCCGTGTCGACGGTGACGGTCGGCCCCTCCAGCCCCAGGGTGTACGCGATGCGGCCGGAGGCGACCGAGGTGGCGTTGCCCGCCAGCAGCAGCCCCTGCACCCCCTCGGGGAACTCGCTCACGCCGGCCCCGTATCCGGAGGTGGCGGCACCGACGAAGACACCGGTGCTGCTGCCGCGCACCGAGCCGGGAGCGATACCGGCCCGCTCGAAGGCCTCCCAGGAGATCTCCAGCAGCAGCCGCTGCTGCGGGTCCATCGCCAGCGCCTCGCGCGGCGAGATCCCGAAGAAGTCCGCGTCGAAACGGGACGCCTCGTGCAGGAAGCCGCCGCCGAGCGCGTAGAAGGTGCCCGGGTTGTCGGGGTCGGGGTCGTAGCCCGCCTCGACGTCCCATCCGCGGTCGGCGGGGAAGCCGGAGACGGCGTCACCGCCCTCGTCGACGAGCCGCCACAACTCCTCCGGGCTGTCCACCCCGCCGGGGTAGCGGCAGCTCATCGCCACGATCGCGATCGGTTCCCGGTCGCGCGCCTCCACGTCGCGCAGCTGCCGCCGCGTCTGCCGCAGTTCGGCGGTCAACCGCTTGAGGTACTCGACGTACTTGTCGTCCATCTTGTCGTCTTCAGCCACCAACGCCACATCCCTGAGCCGATGCCAACGGTTTCCCGCGGCTGATCACGACATCCCGAGTTCTTTGTCGATCAGGTCGAACAGCTCGTCCGCCGTCTCGACGGAGTCCAGTTCCCCGTCGTCGACGTCGGCGAGTGCCGCTCCGGAGCCCCCGGAGCCGGTGCCGTTGTCGTGTCCGGCACCTCCGCCCTGCGTTGCCGTCTCCTGCCACTTCGCCGTCAGCCGCTGCAGGCGGGAAGTGATCGTCGCGTGGTCGTCCCCGCCGACCGCCGCGGCGCCGAGCGCGGCCTCCAGCCGGTCCAGTTCGACCAGGAGCGGCGCCGCCGTCACGGCCGCGCCCGGGCTCCCGCCCGCACCCGTGCCGGACGCCTCCGGCAGGGTGATCTCCTCCAGCAGATGCGCCGCCAGCACCGTCGGTGTCGGATGGTCGAACACCAGCGTGGCCGGCAGCCGCAGCCGGGTGGCGGCGTTGAGCCGGTTGCGCAGTTCGACGGCGGTCAGCGAGTCGAAGCCCAGCTCCTTGAACGCCTGATCCGGTTCGATCTCGTCCGCCGAGGCGTGGCCGAGGGTGGCCGCAGCCTGGGCGCAGACCAGGTCGACGAGGTGCTGCTCCCGGTCGGCGGGCGCGAGCGCCGCCAGCCGGGCGCCGAGGTCCTGCCGGTCCGCGCCGCCGGCGGCGGCCGTCTCGGCCGCACGCCGCGCCGGTGCACGTACCAGGCCGCGCAGCAGCGGCGGTACGGCCTCGGCGTGCGCCCGCAGAGCCTGCAGGTCGAGGTTCACCGGCAGGAACAGAGCCCGGTGGGCGGGTGCCGCATCGGCCACGAGCCCGGCGCTGTCGAGGAGTTCGAGCCCCTGCTCGGCGGTGAGCGGCCGCATGCCACCGCGGGCCATGCGCCGCAGGTCCGCCTCGGTCAACTCGGCGGTCATGCCCGCGCCGGGGGCCCAGGGACCCCAGGCGAGAGCGGTCGCCGGCAGGCCCGAGGAGCGGCGGCGGGCGGCGAAGGCGTCCAGGAAGGCGTTGGCGGCCGCGTAGTTGGCCTGGCCCGCGCTGCCGAACGTACCGGCGACCGAGGAGAAGACCACGAACGCGGAGAGATCGGCGTCACGGGTCAGCTCGTGCAGGTGCGCCACCGCGTCCACCTTCGGCAGCAGCACCTTCGCGAGCCGCTCCTCGGTCAGCGAACCCACCACACCGTCATCGACGACGCCGGCGGTGTGCACCACCGCGGTCAGCGGATGCTCCGCAGGTACGGCGGCCAGCACGTCGGCCACCTGGTCCCGGTCGGCGACATCCACCGCCACGACCTCGACCTCGGCACCCAAGTCAGCCAGTTCCGAGACCAGTTCGCGGGCGCCGGGAGCTTCCAAGCCCCGGCGGCCGGCCAGCAGCAGGCGCCGTATCCCATGCTCGGTCACCAGATGCCGGGCCACCAACGACCCCAGACCACCGGTACCACCGGTCACCAGCACCGTCCCGTCCCGGTCCAACGGCGCCGGAACGGTCAGCACCACCTTGCCCACATGCCGCGCCTGCGACAGATACCGGAACGCCTCCGGAGCCCTGCGCACATCCCAACAGGTCACCGGCAACGGCGTGAGCACCCCCGCCTCGAACAGGGCGACCAGATCAGCCAGCATGTGCCCGATCCGCTCCGGACCGGCGTCCCACAGATCGAAGGCACGATAGGTCACGCCCGGGTGCCCGGTGGCGACGGCCTCCGGATCACGGATGTCGGTCTTGCCCATCTCCAGGAACCGGCCACCACGCGGCAGCAACCGCAACGAGGCATCCACGAACTCACCGGCCAGCGAGTCCAGCACCACATCCACACCACGACCACCGGTCGCCGCCAGGAACGCCGCCTCGAACCCCGTGTCACGGGAGGAAGCGATGTGCCCCCCGTCCAGACCAAGTCCCCTCAGCGTGTCCCACTTGCCGGCACTCGCCGTACCGAACACCTCAGCACCCAGATACCGCGCCAACTGCACCGCCGCCATACCCACACCACCGGCAGCCGCATGCACCAGCACCGACTCACCCGAGCGCAGACCCCCCAGATCGGTCAACGCGTAGTAGGCGGTGAGGAAGACGATCGGCACCGACGCCGCCTCAGCGAACGACCAACCCTCCGGAATCCGGGCCACCGTCCGGGCGTCCGCCACCGCGACCGGACCGAAGGAACCGGGGAACATGCCGAACACCCGGTCGCCGACGGCCAGTCCCGTAACACCCGGGCCGACCTCCGTCACCACACCCGCGCCCTCGCCGCCCAGCAGGCCGGCTTCGCCGGGATACATGCCGAGAGCGTTGAGCACGTCGCGGAAGTTGACGCCCGCCGCCCGTACGGCGATACGGATCTGTCCCTCCGTCAGATCGGCTGCGGCCTCCGGGAAGGGGGTCAGGGCCAGGTTGTCCAGGGTGCCCTTTTCCACACTGTCCAGATGCCAGGCCGGTTCGCGCGACGGCAGCGGGAGCCCGTCACCTGCGGGAACACGGCCGAGGCGGGGCGCGTGCGGCACTCCGTCGCGCAGCGCGAGCTCCGGCTCGCCGGTGGCCAGGGCCTGGGCGAGCACGGCGCGGGACGCGTCCGTGCCGTCCGTGTCGACCAGCGCGAACCGGTCCGGTGCTTCCGCGCGCGCGGCCCGCACCAGGCCCCACACCGCGGCCAGGGCGGGATCGGGAACCGCTCCGTCGAGCGTGGCGGCGCCCTCGGTGACGATCACCAGGCGGGACTCCTCGAACCGTTCGTCGGCGAGCCAGGAGCGCACGGCCTCCAGGACACGGCCGGTCGCGGTGTGTGCCGCGTCCGCCACGTCACCGTCCGTACCGTCCGTGCCGCTCACGCCCCGGCCCGCGGCGAACAGCACGGTCGCGGGGACGGCGGCGGGCAGCTCGGCCAGGGTCGGGTAGGCCGTCGCACCCGGTGCGAGGTCGGCGGTGCCGACCGCCGCGAGGGCGACCGTCGAGGACGCGTCCGGCTCGGGCAGCGTGACCTTCGTCCAGTCCACCTGGAAGAGGCCGTCACGATGGCCGTCGGCCTCGGCACGAGCGGCGAGGTCGCCGGAGACCTGACGCAGGAGCAGCGACTCCACGGAGGCCACCTGGCCGCCCGTCGGGTCGGCCAGGTGCAGGGCGACGGCTTCAGGACCGGCCTGCACCATCCGTACGCGCAGGGCCCGCGCGCCGGACGCCCGCAGTGACACGCCGCTCCATGAGAACGGCAGCCGTCCCTGGCCGGCGTCGGCAAGCGACACGAACATCATCGCGTGCAGGGCGGAGTCCAGGAGCGCCGGGTGGACGCCGAAGTCACCAGCGAGTCGATCGTGCTCGTCGGGGAGTCCGACCTCGGCGAAGACCTCGTCACCGCGCCGCCAGACCGCGCGCAGCCCCTGGAACACCGGCCCGTAGGCGAATCCCGCCTCGGCGAAGCGGTCGTAGAACCCCTCCATGGGGACCGCCTCGGCGTTCGGGGGCGGCCATGCGGTCAGGTCGGGGACCGCGGTGTCGGCCGGGGCAGGGTCGGCGGTCAGCGAGCCGCTGGCGTTCAGCGTCCACGGATCGGTGTCGAGCGCTTCCTCGGCACGGGAGTACACCTCCACGGTGCGCCTGTCCGACTCGTCGGGTGCGCCGACCCTGACCTGGACCAGCCGTCCGGTGCGCTCGGGCACGATCAGGGGGGCCGCGATGGTCAGTTCGTCCACGCGGTCGTAGCCGAGCTGTCCGGCGGCGCACAGGGCGAGTTCGAGGAACCCGGTGCCCGGGAAGAGGACCGTGCCGGTCACGGCGTGATCCCGCAGCCACGGGTGCGTCCTGAGCGAGAGCCGCCCGGTGAACAGCGCCTCCTCGCTGCCGGCCACGCGCACGGCGGCACCGAGCAGCGGGTGCTCGGCCGAACCGACGCCCGCCGAGCCGAGGTCGCCGAGCGTGACACCGGTGAAGTCGGGCCAGTAGCGGCGGCGTTGGAAGGCGTACGTCGGCAGGTTCGGGGTCGGGCCCCGGTCGCCGCCCGTGAGGGTGCTCCAATCGGCGTCGGCGCCGTGCACGAACAGGGTGGCGAGGGCGGTGAGGGCGGACGGTGTTTCGGGCCGGTCCTTGCGCAGTACCGGCACGAGGACCGTGGTACCGGTGTCGTCGAGGGACGCCTGGGCGAGGGCGATGAGGGTGCCGTCCGGGCCGAGTTCGACGTAGCGGCCGACGCCCTGCCCCTCGAGCTCCCGGACGGCGTCGGCGTAGCGGACCGGCCGGCGGACATGGGCGACCCAGTAGTCCGCCGACATCAGCTCCTCGGCCGTGGCCGCCTCACCCGTCACCGTGGAGACCAGGGGCAGCTTCGGACGCTCGTACGTCAGGCCCTCCGCGACCTTGCGGAAGTCCGCGAGCATCGGCTCCATCAAAGGCGAGTGGAAGGCGTGGCTCACCCGCAGTGCGGTGACCTTGCGGTCCTGGGCGCGGAAGCGGTTCGCGATCTCCTCGACGGCTCCTGCGGAACCGGCGACGACCAGCGCCCGGGGTCCGTTGACCGCCGCGATGCCCGCCTCGTCACCGAGGAGCGGGAGCACCTCGTCCTCGGTGGCCTGGAGCGCGACCATCGCCCCGCCCTCCGGCAGGGCCTGCATCAGCCGGCCCCGCGCCGCCACCAGACGGCACGCATCGGCCAGCGACCACACCCCGGCCACATGCGCGGCGGCGATCTCACCGATGGAGTGCCCGGCGAGGACGTCGGGACGCAGGCCCCAGGACTCCAGCAGCCGGAACAGCGCCACTTCGAGAGCGAAGAGGGCGGGCTGAGTGAACTCCGTGCGGTTCAGCAGGTCCGCGTCGTCGCCGAACACGACCTCTCGCAGCGGGCGCGGCACTTCACTGTCGAGGTGGGCGCAGGCGGCGTCGAAGGCGTCCGCGAAGACGGGGTACGTGTCGTACAACTCCCGCCCCATACCCAGGCGTTGTGAGCCCTGCCCGGCGAACAGGAACGCGGTGCGTGCGTCACGGCGTGCGGTGCCGGTCGCGGCGTTGGGGGCTTCCTCACCGGTGGCGACCGCCTCCAGCGCCCCCAGCAACTCCGCACGGTCCGAACCCCAGACCACCGCCCGGTGCTCGAACAGCGACCGCGACCGCACCAGCGCCCCAGCGACCTCTACGACACCCGGCGTCTCGTCACCGGTCACGAACTGTGCCAGCCGCCCGGCCTGGGCCCGCAGCGCCGCGGCCGTACGGCCCGACACCACCCACGGCACCACACCGGCGCCGACCGGCGTACTCACCGGCGCCGACTCGACCGGCGGCTCCTCCAAGACCACATGCGCGTTCGTGCCGCTCAGCCCGAACGACGACACACCGGCCCGCCGCGTCCTTCCCTCGACCCGCGGCCACTCGGCACGCTCCGAGAGCAGTTCGACCGCACCAGCCGTCCAGTCCACGTGCGACGACGGCTCGTCGGCATGCAGGGTCCGCGGCAGCACACCGTGCTGCAGAGCCAGCACCATCTTGATCACACCGGCAGCGCCGGCCGCCGCCTGGGTGTGACCGATGTTCGACTTCACCGACCCCAGCCGCACCGGCCGTTCACGATCCTGCCCATACGTCGCCAGAATCGCCTGCGCCTCGATCGGATCGCCCAGAGCCGTGCCGGTCCCGTGCGCCTCCACGACGTCCACATCCGCCGGCCGCAACCCGGCACCCGCCAGCGCCTGCCGGATCACCCGCTGCTGCGAGGGACCGTTCGGTGCCGTCAGACCGTTCGACGCACCGTCCTGGTTCACGGCCGAACCGGCGACCACCGCCAGGACCGGCCGCCCCGCAGCCCGCGCGTCCGACAACCGCTCCACCAGCACCAGACCCGCGCCCTCGGAGAACCCGGCCCCGTCCGCCGCGTCCGAGAACGCCTTGCACCGGCCATCCGCCGCCAACCCACGCTGCCGGCTGAAGTCCAGGAACAACCCCGGCGTCGACATCACCGTCACACCACCGGCCAACGCCAGATCACACTCACCCGACCGCAACGCCTGCACCGCCAGGTGCAGGGCCACGAGGGCGGCCGAGCAGGCGGTGTCCACCGTCACCGCCGGGCCTTCCAGACCCAGGGTGTAGGAGACGCGCCCGGAGACGATGCTCGCCGCGTTGCCGGTGCCGAGGTGGCCGCCGACGTCCTCGCCGGAGGCGACGAGGAGGGGGGTGTAGTCGTTGCCGTTGGTGCCGGCGAAGACGCCGGTGCGGGAGCCGCGCAGGGTCGTCGGGTCGATCCCGGCCCGCTCGAACGCCTCCCACGCCAGCTCCAGCAGCAGCCGCTGCTGCGGGTCCATCGCCAGCGCCTCACGCGGCGAGACGCCGAAGAAGGCGGGGTCGAACGCGGCCATGTCCCGCAGGAATCCGCCTTCGCGGGCGGTGCAGGTGCCGGGGTGGTCGGGGTCGGGGTGGTAGAGGTTGTCGACGTCCCAGCCGCGGTCGGCCGGGAACGGGGCGATGGCGTCGGTGCCGTCGGCGAGCAGCCGCCAGTAGTCCTCGGGGGTGTCGGCCCCGCCGGGGAAGCGGCAGCTCATCGCGGTGATGACGACCGGGTCGTCGGTGACGGAGGCGAACGCGGCCGCGGGCCGTGTGGTGGCGGGCAGGCGGTCCTGCTCCGATGCCGTGCCGAGTTCGCCGAGCAGCATCCGCGCCAGGTCCGCGCAGTTGGGGAAGTCGAAGACCAGCGTGGCCGGCAGCCGCAGGCCGGTGATCTTGTTCATGCCGTTGCGTAGTTCCACGGCGCTGAGCGAGTCGAAGCCCAGGTCGCTGAAGGCGCGGGTCGGCTCGACCGCCTCCGGTCCGGGGTAGCCGAGCACGGTGGCCACATAGCCTCGGACGACCGCGAGGACGGCGTCGGCCCGTTCGTCGGCGGGCAGGCCGGCCAGGTGGCGGCGGAGCGCGGGCAGGTCGCCGTCGGCGCCGTCGCCCCCGAAGGAGTCGCCGGCCGTCTGGCCGGAGTCGGTGGTGCGGGCCGGGTCGAGGACGCGCTGGGCGTCGGGCAGTTCGCGCAGGAGAGCGCTGGGCCGGGAGCCGGTGAAGGCGGGCGCGAACCGTTCCCAGCCGATGTCGGTCACGGCGAGGTAGGTCTCGTCGTGGTCGAGTGCCTGCTGGAGTGCCTGGCAGGCCAGTTCGGGCCGCATGTCGTACACGCCGTAGCGGCGCAGGCGGTCGCCGACCGCGCCGTCGCCCATGCCGCCGTCGGCCCAGTGGCCCCAGGCGACCGCCGTGGCGGGCAGGCCGAGGGAGCGGCGCTGCTGGGCGAGGGCGTCCAGGAAGGCGTTGCCGGGGGCGTAGTTGCCGAGACCGGGTCCGCTGATCGTGCCGGACGTCGAGGAGAACAGGACGAAGGCGGACAGGTCGAGGTCTGCGGTCAGTTCGTGCAGGTTGACCGCGGCGGTGGCCTTGGTGCGCAGCACCGGGTGCATACGGCCGGGGTCGAGGGCGTCGATGACGCCGTCGTCGAGGGAGCCGGCGATGTGCAGCACGGCGTCGAGCGGGTGTTCCTCGGGGATCGTCGCCAGCAGTTCGCGCAGGGCGTCGCGGTCGGCGACGTCGCAGGCGGCGAGGGTGACGCGGCCGGCGCCGAGGGCGGTCAGTTCCGCGTGGAGTTCGGCGGCGCCGGGAGCGTCGGCGCCCCGGCGGCTGGTGAGCAGCAGGTGTTCGGCGCCGAGGGAGGCGAGCCAGCGGGAGATGTGTCCGCCGACCGCGCCGGTGCCGCCGGTGATCAGGACGGTGCCGCGCGGGCGCCAGCTCTCGCCGGGCGGGGTGGCGCCGGCGAGCGGGGCGCGCAGCAGACGGCGGCCGTAGGTGCCGGAGGCTCGTACGGCGGTCTGGTCCTCGCCGCCGGGCCGGGCGAGCAGCGCGCACAGCCGGTCGCCCGCCCGGCGGTCCAGGACGGCGGGCAGGTCGATCAGACCGCCCCAGCGGTCGGAGTGCTCCAGGGCGGCGACCCGGCCGAAGCCCCAGACGAGGGCCTGCGGCGGGCTCAGGACGGTCTCGGAGGCGGTGACGGCGACGGCACCACGGGTCGCGCACCACAGGGGTGCGCTGACACCGAGGTCGCCGAGGGCCTGGAGGAGGGTGAGGGTTCCCGCGAGCCCGGCGGGCACCGACGGGTGGTCGGGGTGCGGGTTCTCGTCGAGGGCGAGGAAGGAGAGCACTCCGCCGAGGCCGGCCGGTTCCAGGGCGGGTTCGCCGTCCGTGGCGGTGAGTGCGGCGGTCAGGAGGCCGGCCAGTCCCTCGCGGTCGGCGTCGGGGCGGGCGCCGTCGACGGTGACGACCCGGACGGTGACGCCGTGCTCGGCCAGGGTCCGCCGGGTGGCGTCCGCGAGTGCGTTGCCCGCGGCGGGCTGGACCAGGAGCCAGGTACCGGACGGGGGTGCCGCCGCGGTGTCCTGGGTGAGCGGGGTCCAGCCGACGGTGTAGCGCCAGCTGTCGACGGTGGACTGTTCCCTGCTGTCGCGCCGCCAGGCGGACAGCGCGGGCAGCACCTCACGCAGGGGGGTGTCGCCGCCGAGGTCGAGGGTGGCGGTGAGGGATTCGAGGTCCTCTTCCTCCACTGTGCGCCAGAAGCGGCTCTCCACTTCGTCCGTTGCCTGCGCGCCGTTCTCGGTGGCGGGCTCCGCGTCGCGCAGCTCGGGCCAGAATCGAAGTCGCTGGAAGGCGTACGTCGGCAGGTCGACGCGGTGGGCGCCGGTACCGGCGAAGACGCTGTGCCAGTCGACGGTGACGCCCTGGGCGTGCGCCTCGGCGAGGGAGGTCAGGAAGCGGTCCAGGCCGCCCTGGTCGCGGCGGAGGGTGCCCAGCACGGCGGCGTCGGTGCCGGAGTCCTCGATGGTCTCGCGCAGGCCGAAGGCGACGACGGGGTGCGGTCCGACCTCGATGAAGGCGCGGTGCCCTGCGGCGAGCAGGCCGCGGATCGCGTCCTCGAAGCGGACGGTCTCCCGCAGGTTGGTGTACCAGTAGGCGGCGTCCAGGGCGGTGTCGTCGTCCAGCCATTGCCCGGTGACCGAGGAGCGGAAGGGGATCTCGGCGGGCGTGGGGCGCAGTTCGGCGAGCGTGTCGAGGATCTGCTCGCGGACGGGCTCGACATGGGCGGAGTGGCTGCCGTAGTCCACGGCGACCCTGCGGGCCTGGACGCCGTCACCGGTCAGTTCGGTGAACAGCTCGTCCAGGGCGTCGGCGGCGCCGGAGACGACGACCGAGCCCGGGCCGTTGATCGCGGCCACGGCGAGCCGGTCGCCGTACGGCTCCAGCCGGGTGCGCACCTCGTCGGCGGGGAGCGGGACGGACATCATGCCGCCGTCGCCGGCGATGGCGGTGATGGCCTTGCTGCGCAGGGCGGCGACACGGGCGCCGTCCTCCAGGGACAGGGCGCCGGCGACGACGGCCGCGGCGATCTCGCCCTGGCTGTGGCCGACGACGGCCGCGGGTTCGACGCCGTGGGAGCGCCACAGGTGCGCGAGGGAGACCATGACGGCCCACAGGACGGGCTGGACGACGTCCACCCGGTCGAGGTCGGGGGCGTCCGGGCCGCCGCGCAGGGCGGCCGTCAGCGACCAGTCGACGTACGGCGCGAGCGCCTGCTCGCACTCGGCGATACGGCGGGCGAACTCCGGTGCGGTGTCGAGGAGTTCGCGGCCCATGCCGGGCCACTGGGCGCCCTGGCCGGGGAAGACCAGCACGGGTCCGCTGCCGCGCCGGTCGAGGCCGCGGACGACGTCGCTGACCATGCGGTCCTCGACGAGGTCGCGCAGTCCGCGTTCGAGGCCGTCGTGGTCGGTGGCGAGCACGACCGCCCGCTGCTCGAAGGCGGTGCGGGTGGTGGCCAGCGACAGGCCCAGGTCGGCGAGGCCGAGTCCGGGGTGGTCGCGCAGGTGGGCCAGGAGCCGGCCGGCCTGGGCGCGCAGCCCGTCGGCGGTGCGGGCCGAGAGGGGGACGGGTGTCGGCAGGGCGGGGCGGGCGTCGGCCGGCGGCTCGGTGGTGGCGTGCCGTCCGGGGCCGGCCTGGGTTTGCGCGGTCGTCGTGTCGTCCGGGGCCGGGTCGCCGGAGGACCGGTCGTGGGCTGCCACGTCGTCGGGGGCCTGCTCGATGATGACGTGCGCGTTGGTGCCGCTCATACCGAACGACGAGACGCCCGCGCGGCGCGGACGGTCGGTCCGGGGCCAGGGCACCGCCTCGTCGAGCAGCCGCACGGTCCCGGCCGACCAGTCGACCTCGGGGGTCGGGTTCCCGGCGTACAGGGTCGCCGGGAGCAGGCCGTTGCGGAGGGCCATGACCATCTTGATCACGCCGCCGACACCGGCGGCGGCCTGGGAGTGGCCGATGTTGGACTTCAGCGAGCCCAGCCACAGGGGGCGGTCCTCGGTACGGTCCTGGCCGTAGACCGCGATCAGCGCCTGCGCCTCGATCGGGTCGCCCAGCGTCGTGCCGGTGCCGTGTGCCTCCACGGCGTCGACGTCGGCCGGGGTGAGCCCGCCGCCCGCCAGGGCGGCGCGGATGACCCGCTGCTGCGAGGGCCCGTTGGGGGCGGTCAGGCCGTTGGAGGCGCCGTCCTGGTTGAGGGCGCTGCCCTGGACGACGGCGAGGACGGGGTGTCCGCTGCGCCGGGCGTCGGACAGCCGCTCCAGGACGACCATGCCGACGCCTTCGGCCCAGCTCGCCCCGTCGGCGTCCGCGGAGAACGGCTTGCAGCGGCCGTCCTCGGCGAGCGCCCGCTGCCGGCTGAACTCGATGAGGGAGCCGGGCGTCGACATGACGGTGACACCGCCGGCCAGCGCGAGGTCGCACTCGCCCTGCCGCAGCGACTGCACCGCCAGGTGGAGCGCCACCAGGGAGGAGGAGCAGGCGGTGTCGACGGACAGCGCGGGGCCCTCCAGGCCCAGGGCGTAGGCGATGCGGCCGGACAGGACGCTCGGCGAGTTGCCGGTGCCGATGTAGCCCTCGAAGCTCTCCTTGGCGGCGCCGAGGATGCCGACGTAGTCCTGGTAGGTGACGCCGGCGAATACACCGGTGAGGCTGCCGCGCCGGGACGCCGGGTCGATGCCGGCCCGCTCCAGTGCCTCCCACGACGTCTCCAGCAGCAGCCGCTGCTGGGGGTCCATGGCCAGGGCCTCACGCGGGGAGATGCCGAAGAAGCCGGGGTCGAAGTGGCTGGCGTTGTGCAGGAATCCGCCTTCGCGGGCGTAGCAGGTGCCCGGGTGGTCGGGGTCCGGGTGGTAGAGCGCCGCGAGGTCCCAGCCGCGGTCGGTCGGGAGCGGGGAGATGCCGTCGCCGCGGCCCGCGACGAGGTCCCACAGTTCCTCGGGGCTGCTGATGCCGCCCGGGTAGCGGCAGGCCATGCCGACGACCACGATCGGGTCGTCGTCGAGCCGAGCGCGTGATGCCGCGGGCGCTGCCGCGTCCGTCCGGGCGCCGAACAGTTCCTCGTCGAGGTGCGCGGCGAGCGCGAGCGGTGTCGGGTGGTCGAAGACCAGGGTGGCCGGCAGCAGGACGTCCAGGTCGGCGCTGATCCGGTTGCGCAGTTCGACCGCGGTGACGGAGGCGAAGCCGAGGTCCTTGAAGACGCGGGACGGCTCCACCTCGTCGACGTCGACGTAGTCGAGTACGGCGGCGACCTTGCGGCGGACCAGGTCGAGCAGGACACGTCGGCGTTCGGCGGCGGACCGCCCGGCGAGCCGGTCGAGCAGGGTCGCGTCCTCGGCCGCGGCGCCGGATTCGGCGGCCCGGCGGCGCGCGGGCCGCTCCGGGGTGGCGGGGCGGGCGGATCGGGTGGTGTCGCCGAGGACGCCTTCCGCGTCCGTGCGGTCGTCGGCCGCAGCGGTGTCCGTACCGTGCCCGACGGTCGCGGTGGCCGGGACAGCCGGGGCGGGCGCTCCGGAGGCAGGACGCAGCCGCAGCGACTCGACGGCGAGGACGGGCTGCCCGAGGGCATCGGCGGCGCGGAGGGTCACCGCGTCCTCGGCGCACCGGGTCAGCCGGACGCGCAGCGCCCCCGCGCCCTCGGCGAGCAGTGTGGCGCGCTGCCACGCGAACAGGAGCAGTCCCTCGCCCATTCCCTCCGGCAGGCCGAGGCCCAGGGGGTGCAGTGCCGCGTCCAGCAGGGCGGGGTGCGTCCCGAAGCGCCGTGCCTGTGCGCGCGTCTCCTCGTTGAGGGTGACCTCGGCGTACACGTCGTCGCCGTGCCGCCATACGGCGGTGAGGGCGCGGAACGCCGGGCCGTACTCCAGACCGGCGTCGGCCGCCAGACGTTCGTACAGGTCTCCGACCTCGACCGGTTCGGCTCCGGCGGGGGGCCATACGGCGAAGTCGGCTGCCCAGTCGTCGGCCGCGGGGCCGGCGGGCACGAGCAGGCCGCCCGCGTGGCGGGTCCACACGGCGTCGTCGGACCGTGCGTCGTCGGGGCGGGAGTAGACGGAGAGCGCGCGGGTGCCCCGGGCGTCCGGCTCGTCGATACGGACCTGGAGCCGGACCGCGCCGCGTTCGGGCACCGTCAGGGGTGCCTCCAGGGCGAGTTCGCGCACCTCGTCGCAGTCGACCTGGTCGCCCGCGTGGACGGCGAGTTCCAGGAAGGCGGTGCTGGGCAGTACGGCGGCCCCGGCGATCCGGTGGTCGGCGAGCCAGGGGTGCGAGCGCAGCGACAGCCGTCCGGTGAGCACGACCGCGTCACTGCCCGCGACCGGGACCGCCGCGGCGAGCAGCGGATGGCCGGTGGCCGCGAGACCCAGCGAGGAGGCGTCGCCCGTGCCGGCGGGCACTTCGAGCCAGTAGCGCCGGTGCTGGAAGGCGTAGGTGGGCAGGGCGGTCCGCGGCGCGTGGGACAGCGACGGCAGCGCTGCCGTCCAGTCCATGGCGGCGCCCCTGGTGAACAGGGCGGAAACGGCCGTGAGCAGGGTCCGCCGCTCGGGACGGTCGTGGCGCAGCGCGGGCACCTGCAGACCGTCCGTCGTGGGCAGGCACGACTGGGCGAGGGTGGTGAGGGTGGTGTCGGGGCCGACTTCCAGGCAACGGGTGACGTTCTGGCCGGCGAGGGTGCGTACGCCGTCGGCGAAGCGGACCGCTTCCCGCACGTGCCGCACCCAGTACTCCGGGGAGGTCAGCTCCTCGGCTGTGGCGGGTGCGCCGGTGATGTCGGAGACGAGGGGGATGCGCGGCGCCGCGTAGGTGACGCTCTCGGCGACGGCGCGGAAACCGGCGAGCACGGGTTCCATGAGCGGGGAGTGGAAGGCGTGGCTGACCCTCAGCCGACGGGTGCGCCTGCCCAGTGCCTCGACGGCGGCGGCGATCTCGCTCACCGCGTCCTCGGTGCCGGAGACCACCACGGACAGCGGCCCGTTGACGGCCGCGATCGCGGCTTGCGTCTCCCGGCCCGCCAGCAGCGGCAGTACCTCGTCCTCGGACGTCTGGAGCGACACCATCGCCCCGCCCTCGGGAAGCGCCTGCATCAGCCGGCCGCGGGCCGCCACCAGACGGCACGCGTCCGCCGTCGACCACACCCCCGCCACATGCGCGGCGGCCAGCTCACCGATGGAGTGACCGAGCAGCACGTCCGGGCGCACACCCCACGACTCCAGCAGCCGGAACAGGGCCACCTCCAGCGCGAACAGCGCCGGCTGCGTGAACTCCGTACGGTTCAGCAGGTCCGCGTCGTCGCCGAAGACCACCTCCCGCAGCGGACGGGGCAGTTCGGTGTCCAGGTGGGCGCACACGGCGTCGAAGGCGTCCGCGAAGACCGGGTACTCCTCGTACAACTCGCGGCCCATACCGAGGCGTTGTGAGCCCTGCCCGGCGAACAGGAAGGCGGTGCGGCCGTCCTGGACGGCGGAACCGATGACCGTGCCGTCGGCCGGCTCGCCGTCCGCGACCGCCCGGAGGGCGCTCAGCAGCTCCTCGCGGTCCGCACCCCAGACCACGGCCCGGTGCTCGAACGCAGAGCGGGTACCGACGAGGGCGGCCGCCACCTCGCAGGCCGTCGTCCCGGGACGGCCGGCGACGTGGTCGGCAAGCCGCGCGGCCTGGGCCCGCAGCGCGGTCCGGCTGCGGCCGGAGACCACCCAGGGCAGCAGGCCGTCGCGGCCGACGCCGTCCGGGTGCTCCTCGGAGGAGGGTTCCACGGGGGCCGGTCCCTTGAGGGCGGGCTGCTCCGGGGCGGGCTGTTCGAGGATGACATGGGCGTTGGTGCCGGAGACGCCGAACGCCGACACACCGGCCCGCCGCGGACGTCCCTCGGACCGGGGCCACTCGGTGTTCTCCGTCAGCACCCTCACCTCGCCGGCCGCCCAGTCGACGTGGCTCGACGGCCGTTCGGCGTGCAGGGTGCGCGGGAGCAGGCCGTGGTTGATGGCCAGCACCGTCTTGATGACGCCGGCGACACCGGCGGCGGCCTGGGTGTGGCCGATGTTGGACTTCAGCGAGCCGAGCCACAGGGGCTGTTCGCGGTCCTGCCCGTACGCGGCGAGCAGGGCCTGCGCCTCGATCGGGTCACCCAGGGTCGTACCCGTGCCGTGCGCCTCCACCGCGTCGATGTCGGCGGGTGTCAGCCCTGCCCCGGCCAGCGCCTGGCGGATGACCCGCTGCTGGGCGGGCCCGTTGGGGGCGGTCAGGCCGTTGCTGGCGCCGTCCTGGTTGACGGCGGAACCGGCGACCACGGCCAGCACCCGGTGTCCGTTGCGGCGGGCGTCGGAGAGCCGCTCCACGACGAGCACGCCCACTCCCTCGGCCCAGCCGGTGCCGTCGGCGTCGTCGGAGAACGCCTTGCACCGGCCGTCCGCCGCCAGTCCGCCTTGCGAGCTGAACTCGACGAACGCCCCGGGGTCGGCCAGCACGGTCACACCGCCGACCAGAGCCAGGTCGCATTCGGCGGACCGCAGCGACTGCGCCGCGAGGTGCAGCGCCACGAGGGAGGAGGAGCAGGCCGTGTCGACGGTCATGGCGGGGCCCTCGAAGCCGAAGGTGTACGCGACACGGCCGGAGACCACGCTGCCGGAGACACCGGTCAGCAGCTGCCCGCCGAGCCCCTCGGGCACCTCGCGGAGCCCGGCACCGTATCCGGAGCTGCCGGCGCCGACGAACACGCCGGTACGGCTGCCGTGCAGCGAGCCGGGCTTGATCGCCGCCTGTTCGAGGGCCTCCCAGGAGGTCTCCAGGAGGAGCCGCTGCTGCGGGTCGACGGCGAGGGCCTCACGGGGCGAGATCCCGAAGAAGGCGGGGTCGAACTGCCCGGCGTCGTAGAGGAAGCCTCCGGCGCGGGTGTGGCTGAGGCTCTGGCCGCCGTCCGTGCGGTGCAGGGCGTCGAGGTCCCAGCCCCGGTCGGTGGGGAATTCGGAGATCGCGTCGGTGCCTTCGGTGACCAGCCGCCACAGGTCGTCCGGGCTGTGGACGCGGCCCGGCAGTCGGCATGCCATACCGACGATGACGATCGGGTCGTCCGTCGTGGCGGTCAGGGCGGGGACGGCCGGCGGCGCGACCTCGGCGCGGTCGGCGTCCTCGGAGAACAGCTCCTGCCGCAGCATCCGTACGAGAGCGTTCGGCGTCGGATGGTCGAAGACGAGGGTGCTGGGCAGTTTCAGGCCCGTCTCGGCGGCGAGGCGGTCGCGCAGTTCGACGGCGGTGAGGGAGTCGAAGCCCAGGTCCCGGAAGGACCGCGTGGCCTCCACCGTCCCGGCGTCGGTGTGGCCGAGCACGGCGGCGACACCGGCGAGCACCGAATCCAGCAGGGCACGGTCGCGTTCGGCCGCGGGCAGTTCGCCGAGGCGGTCCCGCAGCGCGGAGCCCACCGGTTCACCGGCCGGGGAACCGGTGGTGGTGTCGCCGGGGGTGGTGTGTGTTTCGGGGAGGCCGGTCAGCAGCGCGCTGGGACGCACACTCGTGTACGCGGGAGCGAACCGCTCCCACTCCACGTCCGCGACCACCTCGACCGCTTCCCCACCCGCCACGACATGCCCCAGCGCCCGCACCGCCCGCCCCGGATCCAGCGCCACCAGACCACGCCGCCGCAACGCCTCCACCGCCTGAGCACCCGCCGCCATACCACTCTCGGCCCACGGACCCCACGCCACC
>NZ_JBWKAJ010000033.1:0-57912 GCF_056437585.1 Streptomyces sp. NPDC042364
CCCGCGAGATCTACCGCGCTCTCACCAGCACACCAACCGAACCAATCACGCAAACCGACCTCGCTCCTGCGGCTTGACATCCATAGGAGCATCCGAAACGTCTGACCGAAACCGGTGGCCCAACCAGTGGCCGAACCGGTGGCAGGCCGGTGGAACCCGGCCGTCGCGATCTCGTGTTCCGCACAAAGAAACACCCACTGAATCCAGTGGTCCGCGCTGCCTAGAGTCAAGCCGTCACAACGCCCCGGACACCCGGAGGGCCGGGCCGGGCGGTCCGTGACGGGCGAAGGGAGAACCATGGGGACGGCTGCCGCACAGGCGCCAGGAAACCCCGGGGACGGCTTACCGCCGCACCGGGAACTGTTGGACGCGGGGTGGAGCACGGCGTGGACGCCCGCCCCGCCCCGCGAGGGAGCCACCGGCCCCGAACGCATCCGGGAGCTCGCCGCCGGCGGGTACGCCGCGCTGCCGATTCCCGAGGACTTCGGCGGCGCCGGCGCGAACCTGGCCGAGGTGGCAGCCGCGCAGCGCGCGCTCGGCCGGATCGACCCCTCCGCGGCGGTCGCCCTGAACATGCACGCCTTCACCGTCGGCCTGATGACCGACTACTGGAAGCGGCACCGCGACACCACATGGATGCTGCTGGAGGGCATCGCGCGCTCCGGCGCCCTCGTGGCCTCCGCGTTCGCCGAGCCCGGCGGCAGCCCCAACTTCATGACCAGCACGTCCGAGGCCGTCCAGACCGAGAAGGGCTACCGCGTCAGCGGCGTGAAGTACCCCTGCTCACTGGCCACGACCGCCACCCTGGTCTGTCTGACCGCCCGCGTCACCGACACCGACGAGACCATCCTCGCCCTGATCCCGAGCTCCTCACCGGGTCTGGACGCGGAGGGCGAATGGCCCTCGCTCGGCATGCGGGAGTCGGACACAGCCCGGCTGGTGCTGCGTGACGTCGAGGTCGACGACCGGCTCGTCTTCCACCGCGGTCCCGCCGACGTCATCGACGAGAACGTCACCGCCGGCATGGCCTGGTTCTCGGTGCTGCTGACCGCCACCTACCACGGTGTCCTCAGCGGACTGCTGGACACGGCGTACCACGGACTGAGCGTCTCCGGGCGCTTCGGACCGCGCACCGCGCTGCTCGGCCGTGCCACCCGCGAACTGCTGACCCTCGGCGGAGCCTGCCGCCAGCTCGCCGCGGACATCGACACGGGCACCCTCGGCGACGAGGCGGCCATGGCCGCCGCGGTGGCCCTGCGCGCCACCCTCAGCGACACCCGCGACCGGGTGCTGTCCGCCCTCACCCCCGTCGTCGGCAGCCGTCTCTACGGTCGCGGGCAGGAGGCGGCCGGGCTCGCGCTCGACTCGCTCGCCGCCCATCACCACCCGCCGTCCCTCCTGGTCTGCGACGAGGTCGTCGGCAGCTTCTGCACGGGGCGCGAGATCACCTTCGACCCGGCCGACTGACCCCCGTCCCGCTCGCGGGCACCACACAAGGAGACACACCACCATGCCGCATGTCGAGGTCAACCTGCCGATCAACGCCCCGGTGGCCGAGGCGTGGACAGCCGTCACCCGCCTCGAGGACTACGCCGCCTACATGGAGAACGTCGAGTCGGTCACCGTGATCGGCGAGAGCGACACCGGGGTCCGCACCAGCGAGTGGTCGGTCCTGCTGAAGGGCTCGGTCCTGGAATGGGTCGAGACGGACACCCTCGACCACGACACAAGGGTCATGTCCTTCGACCAGGTGTCCGGGGACCTGGACCTGTTCACCGGGTACTGGAGGGTCGAGGACACCGGTGACGGCACCTCGGTCGTCACCTTCAGCGTCGACTTCGAGATAGGCATCCCGCTCCTCGCCGACATGCTCAACCCGGTCGCCACCAAGGCACTGCGGGAGAACGCCGAGCACATGCTGCGGGCCATCGAGCGGCGGATCACGGCGGTCTCGTGACCACGCCGCCCCGAATCCTGGTCACGGGTGCCACCGGAGCCGTGGGCAGCGCGGTCATGCGCGCGCTGCGGGCGGCCGGCCACACACCGCACGGGGTCAGCCGACGCGGCGGCGGGACCCCGGAGCTCTCCGCCTGGCACATCGGCGCGCAGGAGGTGCCGCGGGAACTGCGGCACCCCTGGGACGCCGTCGTGCACTGCGCGGCCGACACCCGCTGGAACCTCCCGGACGAGGACGCCGAGGACGCCAACGTCGCCCCGCTGCGCGCGGTGCTCGCCCTGGCAGGCCCCGACACCCACCTCGTCCACCTGTCCTCGTCCTTCGTGACGGGACTCCAGGGCGACATCTCCTCGCCCTCCCGGGACGCCTACCGCAACTCCTACGAGTGGTCCAAGGCGCATGCCGAACGCATCGTCCACGCCGAGCGGGACAGCGCCGACATCGTGCGCTTCCCGATCGTCATGGGCGCCAGGGCGGACGGCGCGATCGACCGCTACAGCGGCTTCTTCTGGCTGCCCGCGTCGATGTGCAGCGGAGCCGTGCCCGCGCTCGTCGCCGAGGAGAAGGGCCTCCTCGACATGGTCAGCACCGACGACGTCGCCGACCACGTGACCCGACTGCTCGCCTCCGGCCCGCCCCGCGGGCACCGGCTCTCCGTCCTCGGCCGCGGCGACGGCGCCCAACGCGTCGACGAGGCCTTCGACACCGTCCTGGAGGCCCTCAACGCCTGGCGGTCCGAGCACGACGTACCCCCGCTGGACCGGCTGCCGTACGTGACGCCCCAGCAGTGGAACCGCTTCTACCTGCCCTTCGCCGAGGAGTACCTGGACCGGGCGCAACTGCTGAAGGTGACCGCCTTCCGCGCCTACCAGGGCTACCTGTCGGTGACCGACCCGTTCGACGTCACCCACCAGGTCCCCGACACACGGGACGTGCTGTACCGGTCGATCCGGCGCTGGGCGCAGACCCACCCGAGCTCCGCCCGCCGCGTCCCGCGCCCCTGGCGCGCCTGACCGCTCCCCGTTCCCCACCCCCCGTCACCCAGGAAGAGATGGCCATGCTGTCGATCGAAAGAGACTCCCGCACCGTCGAGGACCTCCCGTACGAACTCGTCGAGCGCAAGGGCGTGGGACACCCCGACACCATGTGCGACGCCATGGCCGAGCGCATGTCCCGCTACTACTCCCAGTACTGCCTCAAGGAGTTCGGGGGCGTCGCACACCACTGGTTCGACAAGGTCACGCTGTACGGCGGCGGCGCGGACGTCGACTTCGGCCGCGGCGAGATCACCTCCCCGTACCGCGTCAAGGTCTTCGGCAAGGGCGCCTACCGCGTCGGCACGGACGAGATACCGGTGCACGACATCATGTTCCGGGCCGCCGCCGACGTCCTCCGCGAGGTCACCACCGGCTTCGACCCCGAGCGCCATCTGGTGATCGAGCTGGGCATCGTCGACCACCAGGGCTCCGGACGCGGCGTCTCCCGCTACCAGCCGGCGTCCCCCGACGACCTGGTGCCGCTGCGCTCCGCCGGTCTCGTCTCCAACGACACCAACCTGCTGCACGGCTACGCCCCGCTGTCGCGCCTGGAGACCGCGGTGCTCGGGCTGGAGAACCTCATCAACGGCGCCGACTTCAAGAAGCGCCACGCCGACACCGGCTGGGACGTCAAGGTCTTCGGCAGCCGGCGACACGACGCCTTCAGCCTCGTCGTCAACATGCCGTTCCTCGCGGCCGACATCACGACGATGGACCAGTACCGGGCCCGCAAGGCCACCATCCAGCAGGAGCTGGAGGAGTACGTCACCTCGCTCGGCCTGCGGGACTTCCGCATGCTGATGAACGCCACCGACCGCAACGGCCGCCCCTACCTCACCGCCCTCGGCTCCGTGGCCGACACCGGTGACGTGGGCGTCGTCGGGCGCGGCAACCGGGTCAACGGCCTCATCACCCCGATGCGCCCGATGAGCATCGAGGCGCCCGCCGGCAAGAACCCGCTCGACCACACCGGCAAGATCTACAACGTGATGGCCATGCGCCTGGCCCGGCAGGTCCACGAGCAGTTCGGCGGCCCCTCCCAGGTGCACATCTTCACCTCCAAGGAAGCCCCGCTGGAGAGCCCCGACGAGGTCGTCGTCACCTCGCCCGAAGCGGACGAGACCAGCCTCAGGGAACTGGTGGAGAAGACGGTCGCGGGTTACGGCGACCTGACGGCGGAACTGATCGAAACGGGCATCACCCTGTGGTGACCCCGGACTCGGCACGCGCGCTGTCGGCCACGGCGCGGGACACCCGACGCCGCGCCGACAGCGGCCGGCCGCCCGTGCCGGCGCCCGAGAGCGGCAGCCACGCCGCCGTGGTCGTCAAACCGGAGGTGATGACCGCCCCGCTGGCGGCGGACATGCTCGCGGAAACGGTCGGAGCCCTCGGCCGTCAGGGCGTGACCGTGCTGCGCTGCGCCGTGCTGACGGCCGCGGACTTCGCCGCCCGCGGCGACCTGCTGCTGCACTACCCCCGCCTGCACCGGGTGGCCGCCGACGGCACCACCGCGCTGACCTCCGGTGCGCGTAGCTCACTGGACGACCTGCGCGAACGCACGGGCGTACGCGACGTCCTCGCGGCCTATGTGGCGATGGCCTGCGGCGACCTGTCCCCGCGTGCCCTCGAAGAGCGCTGCCGCCGCGCGGGCATCCACAAGCTGGGCTCCGGTTCGTACGCCTCCGTCACCGAGGTGAACGACCGGCCCGTGACCGTGCTCAACGGCTTTCTGCCCGCCCTGGACCAGGGCTACCGGACGCCCGACGCTCTGGTCGGCCTGCTGGAGTGCCACAGCGAGCGCCCCGTGGCGGAACTGCGCGAGGAGGTCCTCGGCGACCTGCACCCGTTGCGCGCCCGCTCCGGCTCACTGCGCGGCACCCTCGGAGCCCTCGCCCGCGAGCACGGAGTCGACCTCTCCGAGGGGCGCAACGCCGTGCACCTGTCCGCCGGGCACCTGGAGGGCATGTTCCAGAACTGGCGGTACTTCGCCGCCAAGGACGGCGACGGCCTGGGCAGTACCTCCCTGGGGCGGACCCTGGCCCGTGCGGGCCTGGACCCGCGGGCGGCGGCCGCGCTCGCCGCGGACCCCGACGTCACCGACGGCCCCGGGCGGACGCTGTCCCCGCACGGGGCCACCGAGAACCTGGACCGCGACGAGGTCGTCCGCCTCGTCGGGCGGTGGATCACCGCCGGGACGACGACCACCGAGAAGGAGTTGGCGCGATGAGGAGCGGGGCACGTGGACTCGCCGGACGCACCGCGATGGTGACCGGCGGCGCACAGGGCATCGGCGCCGCGGTGGTCGAGCGGCTGTGCTCGGAAGGCTGCCGGGTGCTGGTCTACGACAAGAGCGAGGAGCACGGCCGGGACGCGGTCGGGAAATGGACCGCCGAGGGCTACGAGGTCAGGCTCGCCGTGGGCGACGTCACCGACGCCGCCGCCGTAACGGCCGCCCTCGCCGGCCTCCCGGAGGGCTGGCCACGGCCGACGCTGCTGGTCAACCTGGCCGCCGGGTTCGTCTTCAAGGGCCTGGAAGCGACCGCCGAGGACTGGCACGCCGCGCTCGACCCGACCATCGTCGGGCTCTCGCTGGTCACCCGGGAGTTCGTCGCGGGCCTCCCCGACCGCGACGCCGACGCGGCCATCGTCAACATGGCGTCGATATCGGCGCACATCTCGCAGAGCGGCTACCTGACCTACAACACGGGCAAGGCGGCCGTGCTCGGCTTCACCCGGTGCACCGCCGAGGAACTCGCCCCCCGCGGCATCCGCGTCAACTCGGTCAGCCCGGGCACGGTGTGGAACGCCAACAACGAGCGGTTCCACCGCGAGGCGCTGGGCCTGGACCGGGCGACGGCCGAGGCCGCGCCCGAACACGGCGGCAAGTTCCTGCTGAAGCGCTTCGCCGACCCCGAGGAGGTCGCGGCGCCGATCGCGTTCCTGCTCTCCGGTGAGGCGAGCTTCATCACCGGCACCGATCTCGCCGTCGACGGCGGCTACCTGGCGGTGTGATCCAGTGATCGACCTGCACACCCACCACAACCGGTGCGGGCACGCCGACGGTTCGCTGCGCGACTACGTCACCACGGCCCTCGACAAGGGGGTCAAGGTCCTCGGCCTGTCCGACCACACCCCCATGTTCGCGGAGGAGGCGGATCACGCGCTGCCCCCGGTGGCCATGCCGAAGTCGGAGTTCCCGTCCTACATCGCCGAAGCGCTGGCGCTGAAGGAGGAGTTCGCCCGCAGCATCGAGATCCTCGTCTCCACGGAGGCGGACTTCTTCCGGGGCCGGATGGACCCGTACACGAAGGCGCTGAGCCGGTACCCGCTGGACTACGTGATCGGCTCTGTCCACATGTTCGAAGGCCGCGACATCTTCGACACCACCCGCTGGGAGACCGTCGAGGACAGCGAGCGGGAGCTGGCGGCGGTCAAGGGGCGGTACTTCCGTGCCGTGGCCGAGTGCGCGCGGTCCGGCCTGTTCCAGGTGATGGGACACGTGGACGCTCTGAAGGGCAACCATCCGAAGCTCGGCACCGTCCCCGCGCCCGCCGCGGCCGACGAGATGCTCCGGGCGATCCGGGACTCCGGCGCCGTCATGGAGATCAACACATCGGGCGGTACGAAGATGCACGGCGGCTGGTACCCGGAGCACGACCTCCTGGAGCGGGCGCACCACTTCGGCGTGCCCGTCACCTTCGCCTCCGACGCGCACGTACCCGAGCGCGTCTGCGACCAGTACCCGGACGTGGTCCGTGTCCTGCACGACATCGGCTACCGCACCTGGACGGTGTTCCGCCGGGGCACCGCCCGCACGGTCCCGCTGGCCTGACACCGCCGAAGGCGGCCCGCTCACGCGACGCCCCGCCCCGGAGGCACCACAGCCAACCGGCACGTGCGCCCTGTGCTTCGGGCGCCCCGAGTGCTTTCGCGGTTGAGCGGTTGAGCGGTTGAGCGGTTGAGCGGGCGAGCGGCGGAGCGGCGTACCGCCGTGTCGCGTCGCGTCGTTGACGCGCGAGCGCGGCCCGGCGGGCCCTGCGCGCTCCCGGGGCGCAACCCGTCGGGCCGGCCCCGAACCGGCTCAGCCGCTCCCGGTCTCCCCTCGGACCACCGCCACCGGACAGTGGGCGTGGTGCAGCACTGCCTGGCTCACCGAACCCAGCAGCAGGCCCGAGAAGCCGCCGCGGCCGCGACCGCCGACCACCACCAGCCGGGCCCTGCGGCTCGCCTCGATCAGCGCCTCACGAGCCCCTCCGTGCACGACCTCGTGCCGCACCTTCACGCTCGGGTGCCTCTCCTGATGGCCGGCGAGTGCCTCGGAGAGCAGACGCTCCGCGCTCGCCGCCGGTCCTCCCGACTCGTCGGCGTGCTGCATCGCGGTGTGCACCGAGGGAGGCATCAGCGTGTTCCAGGTGGTCCAGGAGTGCAGGGCCACGAGTTCGGCACCGCTCAGCGTCGCCTCGGCGAAAGCGAATTCGACCGCCCTCGCCCCCGCCGAGGAACCGTCGACCCCCAGCACGACGGGCCCCTGGCTCTCGCCGTGCTCCCGCACGACCAGCACCGGACACCGGCTGTGAGCCGCCAGGTGCACTGCCGTCGACCCCGCCACGAGCCCGGCGAAGCCACCCATGCCCCGCGATCCGACGACCACGAGATCCGCCTCCCTCGACTGTGCCACCAACACCGTCAGGGGTTCCCCCGTCACCACGGCGTGGGAGACGTCCAGGTCCGGCTCCACCGCCCTGGCCCGCTCCTCCGCCTCGGCGACGATCGGTTCGGCCAGGGTCAGCACACCCTCCTCCGGGCCGGGAGGAGGCGGTACCAAGGGCACGTGCAGGGCCGGCCACATGAGCGCGTGCACGACCCGCAGCCCCGACCCACGCCACCGGGCCTCCCTGGCCGCCGTCTCCACCGCGGCAAGGCTCGATGCCGAGCCGTCCGCTCCCACCACGACCAAACCGCTCACACCCAAACCGCTCATCGCTCCTCCGCTTCCGTGTCCTCAGGTTCCCTCCGGCCGCACGGCCGCACGGCCGCACGAGCCGCCACGGGCCGTGATGGCCGTCCCGAACGGGCATTCGGCATCGAACGGGCGGCGGCGCGCGTCCCGTCGACCGTGGCGGGCGCTCGTGGCCATGTCGCCTCCCGGACAGCCCCGGGCCGTCACGGCGAGCCCTCATGGGAAGCCGCCCGTCCGGTGGACCGCTCGGTCCTTCGCCACCCCCGCCGTGTCGTGGCCCGGCAGGCCGGGCGGTGCGCGTCGCTATCCACTCGGCAGGTTCGTCCGATGCCTCCCCGCCGGGCGGGCCAGCGCGTCGACGGCAGCGGCGAACAGCCACGGCATCCGCCGAGCCAGGGGAACCAGCGCCGCACGAACCGGCGGCACCCGTGTCGCGCCGAGGAGGGCGTGGGTCAGCCACCGGTAGCGCCGTGTGAGCCGGAGCCACTCCCGCTCATAGCCCGCCAGGTCACCTGCCACGACGGCCCGGACGGCGGCCGGTGCCTGCGCCAGCGCCAGCGCGATGCCCTCACCGGTCAGCGCGTCGACGTAGCCGGCGGCATCGCCGACGAGCAGCACGCGGCCGGCGGTGCGCGCGCTCGTGTCCTGGCGAAGCGGGCCCGCCCCGCGTACCGGTCCGGCGTGCCCCGCCGCCACCAGCCGCTCCCGCAGTTCGGGGAAGGCGGCGAGGTGGTCGTCGAAGGATCCGCGGGTGGCGGTGAGCACCGCGACGCCGACGAGGCCGTCGGCCACCGGGGTGACGTAGGCCTCCGCGTCGGGGGCCCAGTGCACCTCGACGTGGTCGCTCCACGGGGCGAGCTCGTAGTGGCGCCGCAACCCGTGCCGCGTGCGGGCCCGGTGCGGCCGGTCGAGGCCCAGGGCCCGGCGGACCGGCGAATGCAGTCCGTCCGCCGCGACGAGGTGGGCGGCACGGGTGCCGTCGACCAGCACACCGTCCTCGTCCTGCTCGACGCGGTGTGCGGTGCGCTGATCGATCCGTACGCCCGCGGAGAGCACCGCCTCGCGCAGCGCCGCGTGCAGTGCCGTGCGGCGGACCCCCCGGCCGGGGCCCGCCGCGAAGTCGGCGTGGATCCGCCGCCGTCCGGCCACATAGCGGATGCCGCGCAGGCCGTGACCGGGCGGGTGCACGCCGAGCGCCGCCAGCGCGGCGACGGCACCGGGCATCAGCCCCTCGCCGCAGGCCTTGTCGACCGTGCCGGGGCGTCGTTCCCACACGGCGACGTCCAGTCCGGCTCGGGCCGCGTGCAGGGCCGTGGCCAGCCCTGCCGGACCCCCGCCGACGACGAGCAGGTCCATGGGGTCTCCTTCAGGTCAGTTGGGCCAGGGCGGCGTCCTCGGTGCGGATGCGGGTGGCGAGCAGGAACCCGTTCAGCGCGGTGAAGGCGACCGCCGTGACCCAGGCCGAGTGCACCAGGGGGAGCGCGAGCCCTTCCGCGACGACGGCGACGTAGTTGGGATGCGGAATCCAGCGGTAGGGGCCGCCCGACACGCGTGCGGCGCCCGGGACGACGATCACCCGGGTGTTCCACTGCCGCCCCAGGGTGGCGATGCACCACCAGCGCAGCCCCTGCGCGGCCGTGACGAGGGCGAGCATGGTCCAGGCGAGGACCGCCACCGCGTCCGGCCGGCGCAGCCACACCTCCACGAGCGCCCCGGCGAGCAGGCCCGTGTGCAGGACCACCATGAACGGGTAGTGCCCCCGCCCGGCCTCCACGCCGCCCCGCGCGAGACTGAGCGCGGCGTTGCGCCGGGACACGACCAGTTCGACCGCCCGCTCCAGTCCGACGGCCAGGACCAGCAGGGTGAACAGGACCTCGCTGCTCACCGCCCACCACCCGGAGCGCGCAACAGCACCAGCTCGGAACAGAAGCCCGGCCCCATGGCCAGCATCAGCCCGTGGGAGCCGGGTGGCGGCGGACGCTCGGCGAGCGTGTCCGCCAGGACGTGCAGCACCGAGGAGGAGGACAGGTTGCCGATCCGGCGCAGTGAGTCCCAGGTCATTCCCAGGGCGTCCCGCTCGACCCCGAGGGCTTCCTGCAGCGCTTCCAGGACCTTGGGGCCGCCGGGGTGCGCCACGTACCAGCCGAGGTCGTCGCGGGTCAGACCCTGGTCGGCGAGGAATCCGCGGACGTCTTCGCCCACGTGCCGCCGCACCAGGTCGGGAACGGAGGGGTCGAGCACGATCTTCAGGCCGCCGGAGCCCACGTCCCAGCCCATCATGCGCTCCGAGTCGGGGTAGAGGCGGCTGCGCGACGCGAGGACCTCGGGACGGGCCGGGTCGTCGCACTGGGCGAGCGGGTGCTCGGCGCCGACGGCGACCACGGCCGCGGCGCCGTCCCCGAACAGGCCACCGGCCACGAGATTGGCGGTCGAGGTGTCGGTGCGCTGAAGGGTGAGCGAGCACAGTTCGACCGACATCAGCACCGCGACCCCGTCCGGGCGGCCGCGCAGCAGGTCGTGCAGGCGGGCGACACCGGCCGCGCCCGCCACGCAGCCCAGGCCGACGAGGGGCAGGCGCACCACATCGGGGCGCAGCCCGATCTCGGCCGCGACGCGGGCCTCCAGCGAGGGGACGGCCAGTCCGGTCACCGTGCACGAGACGATGTAGTCGACGTCGGCGGGTGTGAGGCCGACGCCCTTGAGCGCGTCCACGACCGCGCGAGCGCCGAGTTCGACGCCCGCCCGGATGAAGACGTCGTTCGACTGGCCGAAGTCCTCGAGCCGGGCGTACTCCTCCAGCGGGAGCACGGTGTGCCGGGTCTCGACGCACACGTTGCGGTGCATCCGTTCCACGATGCCGTGTCGGGCCGTCTCCTCGACCAGCATGGTCGTGGTGACCAACTCGGTGATGTCCTCCTGCCGGTGGCGGTGTTCGGGCAGGGTGCCGCGGACGCTGACGATGCGCATGGTCATGATGGCTCCTCTGGCCGGCTGGTCGAGAGGGTGGGGGTTGCGAGTGCCCGACCGCCTCCGGGCGTGAAGGGCGGGGCGAGCCGGCCGAGGGGAGGCCGAGGACGACGGAGCCGGTTCCGGCCCGCGTCCGGGCCGGAACCGGGCGAGCGGGACCCTGTCACCGGGAGGCCGAAGTGGCCGGCCGAGTGCCTCATCAGCCGGCCGCCACGAGCAGGGCGACGTCGAGCAGGGCGATGGCGGCCCCGGCCCGGAAGGGGGTACGGCCGCGGGCGGTCAGGGTGAGCAGGGTCAGGACCGCCACCAGCGCGAGAACCGCCCACGCCCAGCTCGGGGGCGTCCCAGCGGGGCCGAGCACGGCGACCGGCGAGGCGGCGGACAGCAGCACGGCGGCAAGGACGCGTGAGCGCCGTTCACCGATCCGGTGCGGAAGGCCGCGGACGCCGGTACGTTCGTCGTCGGCCAGGTCGGGCAGCGTGTTGAGCAGGTGAGCCCCGACACCGAGGGCGGCGCCGACGCCGGTCATCCACAGCGGTGCCCAGCCCCCGGCGGGGGAGGCGAGGGAGACGACCGAGGGCAGCGACCCGAAGGCGCAGGCGTACGGCACCCAGGACCACGCGGTCGCCTTGAGCCCGAGGTTGTAGGCGTGGCCCGCGCCGGTGGCGAGGGTGGCGTTGACCAGCGCGCTGCGCCAGCCGGCCGGCGCGGACAGCACGAGGCAGGCGAATGCCGCCACTACCAGTGCCGGCACCACCCCGCCGACGTGGAGGGCTCCGGTGGCCAGCGGCTTGTCGGTGCGCCCGACGGCGCGGTCGCGACGGAGGTCCAGCAGGTCGTTCCCCCAGCCGATGGTGAGCTGGCCGGCGAACACCGCCGCGGTGACCGCGACGGCGTCGAGTGGCTGCAGGTCGGCGCGCAGCGCGAGCAGAGCCGTGACGGCGGTGACCGCGAGAGCGGGCCCGCCATGGGCGGCGACGAGCAGCGCGGGCACGCACGGCGATCCGGGTCGCGCCGGGACCGCGCGGGCGGTCACGGGCATCGCCGCACCTCCGTCGGGCCATGACGGCTCGCGACACCGTGGGCACTCGTCGTGCCGTGGAGCGTGCGCGGGTGCGGCACGGACGTCGGGACGGGTCCGAGGGCCGGCACGCACGGGCCACGGCCTTTCACCGAGCACACCAGGGGCATACAGGATCGCTGCCACGTCACCCGCCCGCTCACACGAGGCACTCCGGCATTCGGCGGACGCCCCGACGGCCATGCCGCCGCCGTTTCCGCCGCGGAGGACGAGGCCGCAGAATGGGTCTATGGACATGGACGTCCTCACGGTCTCCGGCGTGCGGGACAGGCTCGGCAAGGCGCTCTTCCGCCGCGTCGCGGGACCGGACGGTCCCGCCAACCGTGCTCGCATCCACGACACTCCTGGGCCGCGCTGGTTCGGCCCCGAACGGCCCATCCGCGTGGTGCACGGGGACGCGTCCATGTTCATCGGCGGACTGCGTGCCCTGCTGCTGCAATCCCTGCACCCGCTGGCCATGGCCGCCGTGGCCGCTCACTCGGGGTACCGCGGTGATCCCTGGGGGCGGCTGCAGCGCACCAGTACGTTCCTCGCCGTGACGACGTTCGGAACCGCCGACGACGCCCTCGGCGCCGTCGAACGGGTCCGCGCGATCCACGAGCGGGTCAGCGGGACGACGACGGAGGGCGAGCACTACCGGGCCGCCGACCCCCACCTGCTCGAATGGGTGCACATCACCGAGACGGACAGCTTCCTGCGCGCCCACGAGCGCTTCGGCGCCCAGCCCCTCGCCTCCGGAGACTACGACGCCTATGTGGCGGACACGGCGAGGGTGGCGACGGCCCTCGGGGTGCCCGACCCGCCCCGGACACGGGCGGAACTCGACTCGCGCCTGGCCGCGTACCGTCCGGAACTCCGTGCCACCCCGGACAGCAGGGCGGCCGCGCGCTTCCTGCTGGTACACCCACCGCTGCCGCTTGTCGCCCGGCCTGCCTATGCCCTGCTCGCCGCCAACGCGGTGACGTCCCTCCCGGACTGGGCCCGCCGGCTGCTGGGCCTTCCCCGTCTCCCCGGCCTGGAGGACGTCGCGGTACCGCTCACCGGCCATGTCCTGACCAGGGCGATCAGGTGGAGCATGAGTCACCCTTAGGTGGACTTCTGAGGACCGCCGCGGCGGCACGCCGAAGTGGGCCACAGGGCCACGCGGAACGGCGGCGCACCGGCCTTCGCCTGAGCCCTACTTCGTCCTCGGCGTCACCTCGGCGTCGACGGGAAGACCCAGCCGGCCGGCCACAGTGGTGAGGGCCGTTCCCAGCGGCAGCGCTACTCGGGTGACGGCGTGCCGGTCGCCGCGGGTGGCGTCCCGGTTGACGATCAGCACCGGCGTCCCGGCCTCGGCTGCCTGGCGGACGAATCGAAGCCCTGACATCACGGTCAGCGAGGAGCCCAGGACCAGCAGCGAGGCCGCCTGGCGGACCAGGGAGCGGCAGTGCTCGACCCGCCGCGGCGGAACGGCTTCACCGAAGAACACCACGTCCGGTTTGAGGATGCCGCCACAGGCCGCGCAGGGCACCACGTGGAAGTCCGCGACCTGCTCGTCGGTGAGGTCGGCGTCGCCGTCCGGGTTGATTCCGGCGGCCACCGGCTCGAAGCCCTCGTTGGCCTCCTCCAGCCGCCGGGCCAGTTCCCGGCGCGGGCTGAACGCGCCGCAGGAAAGACAGACGACCCGCTCCAGGCTTCCGTGGAGTTCCACGACGCCCTCGCTGCCGGCGGCCTGGTGCAGCCCGTCGACGTTCTGGGTGATCACACCCGCGAGCAGACCGTGCCGCCCGAACGCGGCGACGGCACGGTGTCCGGCGTTGGGTCGGGCGCGGCCGAAGGTGCGCCGGCCGAGATGGCTGCGCGCCCAGTAACGGCGCCGGGCGTGGGCGCTCGCGGTGAAGTCCTGGTACGTCATCGGGGTGTGCCGGCTGAGGCTCCCGCCCTCGCCCCGGTAGTCGGGGATGCCCGACTCCGTGGAGATGCCCGCCCCGCTGAGCACCAGCACACCGCCGGAGCCCAGGGCACGGGCGACGGGTCCGAGGTCCGTGGTGCCCGGCGGCAGGTCCTCGGCAGGGGACCAGCTCAGGGTGGGGCGCATCCGCATGCCGCCCAGGGTACGGAACACGCTGCCACCGGCGTTCCCCCCGCGAAAGGTCCCGCAGACGCAGACGCAGACGCAGACGCAGACGCAGACGCCGACACCGACGTGGCCAGGCGCGACCGACGTCGGGGAGGCGGTCCTCCGTACACCTGAAGGCACGTCGTCCCGGACGGGCACCGCCTCGCCGGTTCGGCTGCGTTACCTCCGGTGCGGCCGCTGTCCCCCTGCCGGATGCCCGTCCACCCCGCGGCCGGCTGCCAGGCACAGGGGACATGAGCGGTTTCCCCGCGAAGCGGTGACATCGACGTTGCGATACGGGGCAGACGAACGCGGCACAGTCCATACGGGTGTCCGGCAGGAGGAGTCGGTGGCTGGTCATGAGGTCTACGCGGCCGGCGCATTCGTGGCCGTGGCCGTGGTGCTGCTCGCGCGATGGTGCCTGACGGGCCGACGGGTCCTCCCGGCACGCGGCGGCGGTGTTCCGGCACGCCTCGCGCCGGACGGCGCCCGGAGACGCGCGGCGCATGACCTCCATTCAGCAGTGAGCCGACCTCTTGAGACACCCTGATCCGATCCGGCACCGACGGGGTAACGGGACGTCATCCGACCCCGCTGGAGGAGGAGAACGAGGATGACCGATGACGCCTACCTGTTCCTGCTCGACGACGGCTCCCCGTCGTTCGGCGTCGCCCCCGCCGCGGTGGGCGACCTCGCTTGCATGGAGACCCCGGCAGTACGCGCATGGCTGGACGCCCACCACATCACACCGACCTCGCCACACCTGCGTCTGCTGCCACCGGAGGACACGGCGGCGATCCCCGACGGGGCGGAACGACTGCCCGTCCCGCTGAGTGACGAGGAAATGAGTCGGCTCCGACACCGGTTGGCACCCGAACCGCTCGCCAGGGTCGAGGAGGAGCTGCTCGCCTACCGCGACTGCACGGAGGGCCGGGACGGCTTGATCGGACGCGCGCTGGCCGCCGGCGTACCACCCCACCGCATCGTCGAACTGACCGGAGTGGATCCCGCGACGGTGACCGCCGCGGCGGACGGCTGATCACGCCGGTGGCCTCCGGGCCCGCCGGCCTCGCATACTCGGCGAAGGTTCCTCCACGGCCACGGAGGGCGTCGGCCTCCTGCGTGTCCAGAGCGGCAAGATCACCGAGATGTGGCTCTTCCCCGGTCGGCGACCAGAGCGCCGAGGACGCCTTCCGGGGCAGCTGAAAGCCGCCGCTGCCCTCCGGGACCGGCCGGCCCCGGAGGGCCCATGGACGGGGCCGAGACCCCCGAGAACCATGAGGAGATGCCGCGCCGGTGCGGTCTCCCAGGACCCGCAACCGGGCGAAGACCGCTCCCAGAAGTACGCCGCCCCCAGCGGATGCCCCGGCAACCTCCTCGTCCCTGGCCGATCGACAACGCCACTGCCTTCGACGGCATCGCCGGCGCCGGGTTCCGCCCCGAGGACTTCCGCTTCTCGTCCAGAGCGCGCCCGCCTGTCCGCCGTGTGCCGAGGACCGCCCGCCACCTCCAGGCGGGGTCCACCATCTTGGTCCACCATCTTGCTCGTCCCGCCGACCGTGATCGAGAACTCCTCGGCGATGTCCGGGATCCGCGGCCCCGGCCGACGCAGCAGCAGGTGCAGCACCCCGAGCAACCGCCCTTCGACGCCGTTCCACACTCGATCTCCAGCGAGACCAGCTCCCGCCACCGTCGCTTCAGGTCAGCCGTCATTCGGCTTCCGGACTCCAGGTCATGGCAGGGACGGGCGACTTCGCCTGCCAGGTGGGCCGCGGGGTGATCCGGCCGTACATGCTGACGGCTCCCGTCCCGTGTGCCGGGAGGGGAGCCGTCCAGGGGTGTCCGGAGGCGTTCTGCCTTCAGCAGGTCATGCGTGACGGTGCGTGTGCCGGTTACCGACGATGAGGCGGTAGAGGGCGAGCAGGATGACGGAGCCGACGATGGCGGCGATCCAGGTGGAGAGGTCGAAGAACCCGTCGATGGAGTCGACGCCGAATATGGCCTTGCCGAGCCAGCCGCCGAGGAGGCCGCCGGCGATGCCGATGAGCATGGTGATGATGATGCCGCCGGGGTCCTTGCCCGGCATCAGTGCCTTGGCAATGGCGCCGGCGAGCAGGCCGATGATGATCCACGCGATGATGCCCATGGTGCCTCTCCGCTTCGTCGTGTAAAGGCTGTGTCAGCTCATCGTCTGCACCAAATGCGCCAGAACAAACGTGCCGGCTTCAGCCGGTGCTCCGGCCGGTGCGAACGCTGTGAGCCGACGGCGGCGGGCCGGCTGATGCACGAGCGCGGTGACCGGCCGCTTGCCGGGTCACCGCGATCACGCTCGCCAACCGCCAACCGCCAACCGCCAACCGCCAACCGCCAACCGGGCACGGGGGACGGGGAACGCGGAACGGGGAAGGACCGTGTGACCTCCCCAGGTCACGGCCCTTCCCCGGCCAGCGCCAGCCGTCTACCCCGCCGACGCGAATTCATACACAGCTGTCGACATCCTGCCGCTGACCCTTTGTCGGCCTGCCCGGATGGTGACGAGGCTTGAGGCCTCCCGCGGGCGGACGGCCTCCCAGGGACTCGTGGCGATCAGAAGCGGCTGACCATCCCCGGGATGCCCGGCGGCGTCGGCAGCGGCAGCGGGCTGGGGGTGCTGCGTTCGCCCGCGGACGGAGCGGCCTTGCAGGTGATGTCCTTCGCGGGGAGCTTGCCGGTGGTCAGGTAGGTGGTGGCCGTCTTGTCGGCGCACGACTTGGTGCCGTAGATGCCGTGCCCGACACCTCCGGCGACCGTGACCATCCTTGAACCCTTCATGACGCGGCGCAGGCCCTGGCCGCTGGTCAGCGGCGTCTGGGAATCCCACTCGTTCTGGAGGATCAGCGCGCCCACCTTGTTGCCGATCTTCGTGGCGGGCTCGCTGCCCTGCTTCTTCCAGAAGGCGCACGGCTTGATGTGGGAGGCGAAGTCGCCGTACAGCGGGTACCTGGCCTTGTCCCGGATCGCCTCCTCGCGGTACTGCTCGGGATCGCGCGGCCAGGCGCGGGTGTCGGCGCAGACGACGGTCCAGAAGCCTGCGTCGCTGTTGTCCCCGGGCACCTTCCCACCGAAGGACGGGGGGACGGGCTCGGGCTTCCTGGGCTCCCGGTCGGCGGACGAGGGAGCGCCGGCGGCGGCCTTCTTCAACTCCACGACCGCTTCCGCGGCGTCTCGCGTGCCGAAGAAGATGCCCCGGAGGCCACCGCGGATGTCGTCACCGGTCAGCAGTATGCCGTCGAGGTCGATGGGCTTGCGGTCGGCCTGGGCGACCAGGTCGTAGAACGTCTTGCGGACCGCCTCGGGAGTGTCACCCAGCTTGTACTTGGAGTTCCGACGGGCGGTCCACTCGGTCCAGCGGGTGAAAGCCGGCTCGGCGCCCTCCGCCCACACCTGGATCATTCCGCGCCAGATCCGGGCCGGGTCGACGGCACTGTCCAGCACGAAACGGTCGGAACGCTTCGGGAACATCTGCGTGTAGACGGCGCCGAGGTAGGTGCCGTAGGAGTACCCGAGGTAGGAGATCTTCTTCTCACCGAGCACGGCGCGGATGACGTCCATGTCCCGGGCGGTGTTGCGGGTGGTGATGTGGCGCAGCTTGTCGCCCTGCTTCTTGTCGCATTTCTCCGCGACGGTCCGGGCCCACTTCACGTCCTTGGTGAACGTCTCCGCCTTGTACGGCCGTTCCCAGTTCCGCTCGCCGGACGTCAGGCCACAGCTGACGGGTGAACTCCGCCCGATGCCCCGCGGGTCGAAGCCGACGAGGTCGTACTTGTTCTTCACCGCCTTCGGCAGTTCACCGGCCAGGTAGTGCGGCATCTCGACGCCCGTGCCGCCCGGACCACCCGGGTTGAGCAGAAGCACACCGCGCCGTTCCTTCTTGGTGCTCGTCCTCATCCTGGATATCGCGAGGTCGAGCTTCTTCCCGCCCGGTCTGGCGTAATCGAGCGGCACCTTGATCGTGGCGCACTGCAGGGAGGCGGGCAGCGACTTGTCGCAGCGGTGCCAGGCCGGCTTCTGCTGAAGGTAGGGGCGCAGCGGGTTCTCCGCGGCGGACGCCGTGGCGGGGGTCAACGCGGGGACCAGTGTGGCGACCGCGCTGACCGCCACGAAGAGAGCTGTTCGACTGTTGCGCACGCGTGTTGGGTCCTTGGGTCGATGCGTATGGGACGCACCCACCCTGCCTCGCACGGGACGCGGATTGATCCTTCTACAGGGCAGTGTTTCTCCCACCGTGGACGGACGGGGAGTTGGAGTGGATCGTGCTGGAGTCGGACAACCGCGACCGGCACTTTGCCCTCTGCGTCACACGCGGCTCCCGCTTCGGCCTCGCGCACGGACGTCGGCCAGGCGCGGCCGGTGTCCACCACGCTCGTGATCAATACAGCCGGATCGGACAAGTCGCCGGACGGAGCGGCGCACGCAGCCATCAGGGTCGCGGAGCAGCGCCCGAGGGCCACCGGAGCCGACCCGGCGGCCCTCGCGTAAGACCAGTAGGGCAAGATCGAAGCGGAGGGATCGACGGATATGTTCCGTCCCCTCGTACAGTGCCCTGCCCTACGAGGGCCTGGGCAGTCAGTAGGACGAATCAACGGGGTAGAGCATGAATACGTGGAAGACTCGCGTGGCGCCGTCGGCCGTGGGCGCCCTGGCGCTCGTGGTGGCGCTGACAGGCTGCAACGACTCGGCGACGGGCAAGGACAAGGGCTCTGGGACGCCGGAGGCGAACGGCAAGGCCACGAGCGCGAAGACGGTCTACCGTCTGGGCGAGGCCAGTCCGCCCCAGGAGTCCAGCATGAAGCGGTCGAAAGGCAGCACGTTCACGGTCACCCCGCTGAAGGTGGAGACCGGCACGAAGGCCGACGTGGCGAACTCCGGTCTGAAACTGGATGAGAGCGACGGCCCTCAGGTGCCTGTGTACGTGACGGTCAAGTACGCCCACGAGAGCGGCAAGGCCATGCCGCTGGGGGACATGGATGACGATCTGGTCGTCAAGACCAGTGGCAACCAGCGCACCAAGGCCCTCATCGTTCTTCTGGGACAGGCCACGTGGCCCAACTGCCCGGCGGCGGACACCGAGAAGCAGCTGAGCGCCGGACAGTCCGAGACGGTGTGCACCGCCTTCCTCATCCCCGCGGGCCAGAAGCCCGCCGCCGTCGAACTGGCACAGGGCTTCTACAACCCGCCGCTGGAGTGGGCGGTCAAGAAGTAGGGAGGGTACGGAGCGCCGCCGACCGGCACTCAGGGCCCTGATCGACCCCGCGAGTGCCGGAGCGGGTCCGCCGCTCCGGCACGAGCCGGGACTCGCCTGCTACGCGCCCAGACCGTGAACGCCCCCACCAACCAGCTTGGCCACACCGTCAGTCCGGGCATGGGGTTCATGGGTTGCGTAACCCGGCCGAGGTCGTCGGCCACCTCGGAGCCGGCGACAGGACCGGGATCATCGACGGCACCGTGATCCGGGTCCCGCCGGCCCGCCGCCACGCACAAGCCCGTCAGTTCGGTGCGGGATCGCCGGGCAGGGTGAGCACGGCGGTGGTGCCGCCGCCCGGTGTCCCTTCGAGTCGGAGGCTGCCGCCGTGGGCTGCGGCGACGCGCTGGCAGGTGGCCAGTCCGATACCGGAGCCCTCGACGCGCTGGTCCAGCCGGGTGAACATCTCCATCACACGCTGACGGTCCCGAGCTGGGATGCCGCGTCCGTTGTCGATGACAGCGATCTCCGTACCCGGCCGGTTCGTATCGGCGGTGATGGCGATCTGGCAGCGTCGCTCGGGATGGCGGAACTTGAGGGCGTTGCTGACCAGGTTCTGCAGGAGCACGCGCAGCTGGGTCGGGTCGGCGACCACGATGGGCAGGCTTTCGACGGTGACGCGCGCGCGGTACGTGCGAATGGGGCCGTCGAGGTCCTCGATGACGGCGTGTGCGAGGGCGTTCAGGTCAACCGGTTCGAGGTGGAGATGTCCGCCCGCACCGGCCAGGGCGAGCACGTCCTCGATCATCGCGCGCATGCGGTTCGCGGATCTGACGACCCGTTGGGCGCAGAACGAGGCGTCCGGGTCGTTGGCGATCGCCGGGATGTCGTACAGGTTGGCGGCGTGACCCAGGATGCCGGTCAGCGGGTTCTTCAGGTCGTGGCTGACCTGCCCGGCGAACTGCTGCAGGGCGTGGTTCGAGCGTTGCAGCTCCGCGCGTGCTTCGTCCGCGGCCTGCAGGGCCTGACGCAGCAGCCGCTGGTGACGGTGCAAATCGAGGACGTCGACGACCATGCGGGCCAGCTTGTCCAGTGCGTCGCGTTGGGGGGTGGTCAGTCGGCGCACCCGGGTGTCGAAGACGCAGAGGGTGCCGAGGACCGGTCCTTCCGGAGTGCGAAGCTGGGATGCGGCGTAGAAGCGGATGTCGCCAAGGGCGCCGCTGACGTAGGGGTTGTCGGCGAAGCGCGGGTCCAGGCTGGCGTCCGGGACGCACACCGGGGCCGGTTCGACGATGGTGACCGCGCACATGGAGTCGCTGCGGGCGCACTGCGCCGGTTCGAAGCCGATGGCGGCGACCAGGTTGGCGTGCTCGGCGGAGATGATGTTGATCACCGCGTGCGGGACATCGCAGGTGTAGGCGGCAAGGTCAACGATCGACGCCAGGTCCGGCGGGGCCGGCGCCGTCAGGATGCCGTACCGCTCAAGGAGACGCAGGCGCTCGGGCTCATCAGCAGTCACCGGGAACGATGCTGTGCCCATGGTGGTCGCTCCTTCTTGCCCGGTGGATGTCGGAAGATCGTTCCCCGTGCGAGGCTCGTAGCGACCGTGTCCACCCGCGGATCACCCGACGGGCCGACCACGAGCGTGTTCGGCGTGGTGAGGGCGGACGAGTTCCTTGGCACGGCCTGCCACTCGACGTACTCGCTCTCGCAGCCCCTGCGCCCGTCGAAGGCGTCGCCCATGTCGTCCGGGCGTTCACGCCGATCGGTCCAGGACGAAACCACGGGAGTGGGGGACGGGGCCGGTTTCACGGCGGGCCGGAGCGAGGCCGGAGCGGGTAGCCGCCCTTAGACGCCGTTTCATTTGGTGAAGCGACGGTGACGGATGAGGGCTGCGGCTATGCCGATGAAGGCGAGGAAGTGTTCGGCCTTGCGCTCGTAACGGCGGTGCAGACGACGGCAGCCGGCGAGCCAGGACACGGTTCTCTCGACGACCCAGCGGTGTCGGCCGAGCCGCTTTGAGGACTCGATGCCCTTGCGTGCGATGCGGTGGCGGATGCCGCGTTTGCGGAGCCATCGGCGCAGGTGGTCGTAGTCGTAGCCCTTGTCCGCGTGCAGCTTCGCCGGCCTTCGTCGCCGTGGGCCGCGGCGGGACCGGATGGGTGGGATCCCGCGTACGAGCGGCTCAAGGCCGAGGCTGTCATGCATGTTGGCGCCCGAGATACCCAGCGAGATCGGCAGTCCGTTCCGGACGGTGATCAGGTGGATTTTCGATCCCGGCTTGCCGCGGTCGGTCGGATTCGGTCCGGTCAGTGGCCCCCTTTTGCGGCCCTCAGGCTGACCGAGTCGATCGCGCACCGCGACCAGTCCAGCTCGCCCCGAGCGCCGAGCTCGTCGAGGATGACGCGGTGGAGCCGAGCCCAGACTCGGTCCCGACTCCACTGGGCGAAACGCCGGTAGACGGTGGGCCAGGCCGGCCCGAACACCGGCGGAAGCTGCCGCCACGTGCAGCCCGAGGTGGCCACGAAGATAATCGCTGCCAGACATTCACGGTCACCCGCCCGCCGTCTCCCGCCGCCTTGCGGGCGTATGACCTCCGTCGACGGGACCACCCGCCGGAACAGCGTCCACAACTCGTCCGGCACCAACCGCTCCACCAGATCAGTCATGCACGGCTCAACGAGTGATCACGCCATTAGAAACGGTGTCTTAGGTTCTGTCCGGCGGATCATGTGACTTTCTGGTCGCTCGTTGGTCGGGTCATGGGTCGGGGGGATCTGACGAATCGCGAGTGGTTGCTGCTGGAGCCGCGTCTGCCGCCTCCAGGTGGCCGAGGCGGCCGGTGGAGCGATCACCGCACGGTGCTCAACGGGATCCTGTTCCGGATACGTAGCGGTGTCCCGTGGCGTGATCTGCCGGAACGCTACGGCTCCTGGAAAACCGTCTACGAGCGGCATCGTCGCTGGTCGGCGGACGGTACCTGGGACCGGACCCTGCAGGCGGTCCAGGCCGACGCCGACCTTGCCGGGCGGATCGACTGGGGCATGATCGGCGTCGACTTCGACGTCCTGCCGGTCCCACCAGCACGCGGCTGGCGCCCGCACGGCCAAGCCGCGGATCCCGAAAAAAGAACGACGCCCCGGTACCACCGCCCCGACGAGGGACTCGGTCGTCTGCGACGGGGAACTGAGCCCCAGCCAGCAGGTCCATCTTGAGGACGTCGTACGCGTCAAGGTCGTGGACCGTACCGCGCTGATCCTGGACATCTTCGCTCAGCACGCCAAGTCCCGCGAGGGCAAGGCTCAGGTGGCACTGGCCCAGATGCAGTACATGCTCCCCAGGCTGCGTGGATGGGGTCAGTCGATGTCCCGGCAGATGGGCGGCAGGGGCCGGGGGCGGCATGGCGACCCGCGAACCCGGCGAGACGAAGATCGAGACCGACCGGCGGCAGATTCACGAGCGGATGGCCAAACTCCGCCGGGGGATCGCCCAGTTGAAGACCGGACGGGACATCAAGCGCGACGAGCGGCGGCGCAACAAGGTGCAGTCGGTCGCCCTCGCGGGGTACACGAACGCCGGCGAGTCCTCCTTGCTGAACCGGCTCACCGGCGCCGGAGTGCTGGTGGAGAACGCGCTGTTCGCCACTCTGGACACGACGGTGCGCCGCGCGGAGACCCCGAGCGGCCGCACCTACACCATCGCCGACACCGTCGGTTTCGTACGGCACCTTCCGCACCACCTCGTCGAGGCGTTCCGCTCCACGATCGAAGAGGTGGCGGACGCGGACCTGGTGCTGCACGTGGTGGACGGCTCGCACCCGGAACCGGAGGCGCAACTCGCCCCCGTCCGGGAGGTCCTGGCGGACGTCGGCGCGGGCGGGATCAGGGAGGTCGTGGTCGTCAACAAGGCAGACGCCGCCGACGGACGTGCTCTTCCGCCTGTGGAGGCGGAACCAGGCTCGATACCGTCTCCGCGCGCACCGGAGACGGTATCGAGGCCCTGCGGGACCTTGTCGACGCCCTTCTGCCGCACCCCGAGGTGGAGATCGAGGCCATGTCCCCTACACCCAGGGCAGTTTGGTCGCGCAGGCCACCAGGAGGGCGAGGTGCTGTCGGCCGAGCACACCGAGCAAGGGACCCTGCTCAAGGCGAAGGTGGGGCCGGAACTGGCGTCCGTGCTACGGGCCTACCCCCACCCTGTGCTCCGGCCAGACCGGTTGCCGGTGCAGCCTCGTACCGCCTACGCTGACGGCATGGGTTCCCTGTGATCGGTACGTGTGGTCCGCGAAGGCGTGGGACGTCGAGCCTGGCTCCGTCACCGCGCCCCGCCGTGCACCCCTGAGGAAACAACCGCACCGCGATCCTTCGCCATGTGGTATTCCCACCGAACGGATCCCCTCCCGACGGTCTGCTGTGTGCGCGGCGACATCACTCAACCCAGTGACGATCAGGAGGACTCCTGCGTGTCGACAGCGCAACTCGCCCTGCATGACATCACCAAGCGTTACCAGGACCACGTCGTACTCGACCGGATCGGCGTCACGATCAAGCCGGGCGAGAAGGTAGGTGTCATCGGGGACAACGGATCCGGCAAGTCCACGCTGATCAAACTCATCGCCGGGCAGGAACAGCCCGACAACGGTGCGCTCACCGTGGTCGCGCCCGGTGGAGTCGGCTATCTGGCCCAGACACTGGAGCTGCCGCTGGACGCCACGGTCCAGGACGCCGTCGATCTGGCCTTGGCCGACCTGCGGGAACTCGAGGAGGGCATGCGCCGGGCCGAGGCCGAGCTGGCCGAAAGGCCGCACCAGGAAGAGCAGGTTACCGAACTCGCCACCCTCCTGGAGGGCTACGCCGTGCTGGTGGACCGGTACCAGGCCCGGGGCGGCTACGAGGCCGACTCCCGGGTGGAGATCGCGCTGCACGGACTCGGGCTGCCCAGGCTGGACCGCGGCCGGAAGCTGGGCACCCTTTCCGGCGGCGAGCGGTCGCGTCTCGCCCTGGCCGCGACTCTGGCCTCGGAACCTGAATTGCTGCTGCTGGACGAGCCGACCAACGACCTGGACGACCGGGCCGTGGGCTGGCTGGAGGAACACCTGCGGAGCCACAAGGGCACCGTCGTCGCAGTCACACACGACCGGCTGTTCCTCGACCGGCTCACGACCACGATCCTGGAGGTCGACTCCGGCACGGTGGCGCGCTACGGCAACGGCTACGAGGGCTATCTGGCGGCCAAGGCGGCCGAACGACAGCGTCGGCTGCTGGAGTACGAGCAGTGGCGCGCCGAACTGGACCGCAGTCGCGAGCTGATCACGTCCAACGTGGCACGGTTGGACGCCATCCCGCGCAAGCTGCCCTTCGCCGTCTTCGGCGCCGGGCAGTTCCGGATGCGTGGGCGGGGCCACGGCGCGATGGTGCGGATCCGCAACGCCAAGGAACGGGTCGCACGGCTGACCGAGAACCCCGTCGCGCCGCCGCCCGAACCGCTCACCTTCACCGCGGAGATCACCACCGAGGCCGCGAAACCGGAGGAGACGGTGGCCGAACTCACCGGCGTACGGGTGGGCGACCGGCTCGGCATCGACTCCCTGCGCCTTGGGCCCGGTGAACGGCTGCTGATCACCGGCCCCAACGGGGCTGGCAAGACGACGCTGCTGCGGGTGCTCTCCGGGGAGCTGACACCCGACAGCGGATCGGTGCGGGTGTCGGGCCGGGTCGGGCATCTGAGGCAGGAACAGGCCTCATGGCCAACGAGGATGACAGTGCTTCAGGCCTTCAGCAGTGGACGGGTTGGCGACATCGACGAGCACACCGAGGCGCTGCTCTCGGTCGGGCTGTTCAGCCCGGACGACCTGCGGCAGCGGGTGGAGGAGCTGTCGTACGGGCAGCGACGCCGCATCGAACTGGCCCGGCTGGTGACCGAGCCGGTGGACCTGCTGCTGCTGGACGAGCCAACCAACCACCTCTCGCCCGCGCTCGTCGAGGAACTGGAGGAGGCGCTGACCGGCTATCAGGGCACGGTGGTCGTCGTCACCCACGACCGGCGGATGCGATCCCGCTTCAACGGCGCCCACCTGACGCTGAGTGACGGGCTCGTGGCCGAGTTCACCTCCGCCTGATCGCTGGGTGCCATACGGACGGAGGGACGGCCGACGGGGTCCGTTCCTCCGACCGATCAGAGGCGGACGGGTAGGGTTTTCGGGGCGCCGACAGCTGTCGTCGGCTGCAAACGGCGAGGGTCACGTCCGACGACGTGCGGCGGGGTCGCGTCCTCGACGTGTCGGGCGACCGAGTCGACTCCGGGGCGGGGGTATCGCTCAAGGGAGCGGACGGAGGCGTGGCGGGAGTGGGTTATGCCCTGTCCGACGGATCATGTGACTGCCTCGGATTCGAGTCGTTGGCATGTTCATGGGGCAGGGAGATCTCCTCCTCTTCCGGCAGCGCACCGGGGTGCCGTGGGGGGATCTGCCTGCGCGTTTCGGCAAGTGGAAGACCGTGTCTGAGCGACACAGGCGCTGGCCGGCGGACGGCACGTGGGACACGGTTTTCGCGGCCGTCCTGGCCGACGCTGACGAGGAAGGCCGTATCGACTGGTCCATGGTGAGTGTGTACTCCACCTCCTGCCGGCCCACCAGCATGCCGCCGGAGCGCGCGGGAGACCCCCGCGAGTGCCGGGAAAAGACGCACGCCCCGGCAGCACCGGCCCGATGAGGGGCTCGGGCGATCCCGGGGCGGTCTCACCTGCAAGATTCATCTCGCCGGAGAGGGCGGGCGCCGTCCGCTGGCCCTGCTGATCACTGCGGGCCAGTGGGGCGATGCCCCACAGCTCATCCCCGTCATGGAACGTATCCGTGTTGTCCGCCTCGACGGCGGGCGTCCCCGCACCCGCCCGGATCATCTCGGCGGTGACAAGGCGTACTCCTCGCGCCGTAACCGCCGCTACCTGCGCCGACGGCAGATCAAGCACACCATCCCCGAACCGGGCAACCAGCGGACCAACCGAAAGCGTCGCGGCGGCCGACCGGCTTCGACAAGACGATCTACAAGCGAAGGAATGAAGTTGAGCGGACGATCAACGCCCTCAAGCACTTCCGGGCCGTAGCCCCGAGGTTCGACAAGCGTGGCTATGTCTTCCAGGGCACCGTGACTGTCGTAGCGATCCGGCTCTGGCTTCGGGGGTAGATCCATTATCCCCATGTGGGGAGGTGCCTGTCACCGTTCTCCGGAATGATCTTTACACCTGCTTTGCGCCTTTAGGCTTGCGGGCAACGGGCACAACGCAGGAATCCAACCTGGGAGTTGAGGGTGGCGCACGATGTTGCCGCGCTGGCCGTGGAGCTCGCGAACATGGCTGCAGCCGATCACCAGTCCGCAGTCCGCGCGAACAGCGATGACCCTGCCGAGCAGCTGGCCTGGCGGCGGCTGACCGCCCGGCACGGTGACCGGCTGGGCGAGATCATGGACGAATACGGCTGGCCGACGGCAGAACTGGTTGGTGAGGAGGCCGCACGCGCAGCATGGCTGATCGCCCAGCACGCCGACCGGCAACTCGATGTTCAGCGGCGCGCCCTCCATCTAATGCAGCAGGCGGTGTCGGCAGGCTCGGCCAGCCCGCGCGAGCTGGCCTTCCTGCACGACCGCACGCTGGTCAATGAGGGCTGCAAGCAGGTCTACGGCACTCAAATCGCCGGCGTGAAGGACGGGGTACCGATTCCGTGGCCCTGTGCAGAGCCCGAGCGCATGAACGAACTCCGCGCAGAAGTCGGGATCGAGCCCTTCGACGAGTACGTTGCCAAGTTCTCCCTGCCCTGACGCGCTGTTCCAAGTCGCGCGCTGCGGATCACTGCCCGAGGCTCGCCGCCGCAGGCAATGATCCGCCGGACAGGACCTAGCACGGTCTGGGGTCCGGTAGCGCCGCGACCCGACCGCAACTGATCTCTCCTTACGTAACACGAGTGAATCAGCTGGATTCGCGGCTCGCCGCTGGTGCGAGTTTCGTACGGTCTGTGCACGGATCCGGCGGCCGTGGGGGGAGGCCCTGACGGCGGCTACCGGTTGAAGGGGCACCTGCATGGTGAGGTTGGGAGAGTCTCCGGACGCGCTCAGGGTCCGGACGAGCCGATGCGGTCGGCACAGCGCGTGTATCCGGGGCGAGGCGGGTGTGGCGTGTCCCGCCGGAGCAGTGCCGACTGCCTCGCGCCAAGGCCGGGCGGGAGACTGATGGCACAGATGATGTTGTCCCTCGGACCGTCCTTCGGCTGCTGGGTATTGGCCCTCTCCTTGTTGTTGCGAGTCCGGGGCGCGCCTGGGCGGGTGCGCACGCGTCTGCTGCTGGTGGCGGGTTCCGCGGCCGCCGGGGGCGTCTATCGGGCCTCCGTTGCCGCGCTGTCGGCCCGACCGGCACGGGCCCCGGGGGCATGGGGGTTGGCCGGTTCGGCGGTGGTCACCGGAGTGACCATCACGGTCGGGCTGGGAATGGCGGGTCTGTTGGTCGCCGCCGATGCCGGTACGGGCTGGCGGGCGTGGCTGCGGCGCGTGCTTGATGGGGCTGTCATGGCCGGGGCCGGATTCATGGCGGCATGGGTGCTCCTCGGCGGGGCCGGTGACGGCTGGCGGCCGGAGACGGGAATGCTCGGCGTCCTTTGGACCTCGGAAGTCGTGTTCCTCGGATTTCTGCTCGCCCTGCGACGTCTCGTGCAGGGGGACCATCAGGCCACCGTGTGGTCAGCGATCGTTGGAGTGTTCGTCATGTTGATCGGCGACACCCTGCGTCTGCTGAGGGTCGGTTCACAGGGGCACGAAGCGATGTCTTCCCAACTGGCCGACGTCTGCGGCACCGCAGGGCTGCTGATCGTCGCCGTCGGCCCTTGGGTCCCCGGCGGGTCCAGCGTGCTGGGCGCTTGTCGGCCGACGCTGCGATCGGGAATGGAAGGTGCCGCGGCGTTCATTCCACTCACCGTCTGCACGGTCACAGCATTGGGATACGCGTTGGCGCCTTCTGCCAGCGACCCGGTACCCCTGTTGGCCGGCGGGATGGCACTGCTGGGGCTTTGGGCACGCCGGATCTGCCTGCCGAGCGAGAACACGGTCAAGGACGGCCGAGCAGCGCGGTGCTGCCGAAGGGTCACGAACCGGGACGGGCGATCGATCTGCGACTGTGCTGCCGAACTGTGACGAGGAGGACTCTGGGAGTTCGCGCCGACGCGGCGTCCAGCCGGTAGGTGCCGGGGCCGTTGAACGACAGGACGGGAAGGTCGTCGTCCAGACCGTCCATCATGGCGCGGACCATGAGTTCACCAGAGGCGGAGTGCGCGGAGATCTCCACGACTTCCTGCCAGTCACCGCCGTCAGGCGCGGGGAGCAATGCTCAAGACCTGTGGGTCAGCCTCGGGTTGGACGAAGGGCGCCTCGGCCCGGTGAAGAATGACAGTGACGTCGACATCACCGGTGTGGAATCCGGTCATGACGACGATGACCCCATCGACCACTCACAGCAGTCCGTCGAGCTCGCGGACCGGTTCAGGTCCGCTCGGCCCGTCCTCGTCGCTGATGTCGAACCGGTGGTAGTGAACCGGAACGCTTTCCCGACCCCGTCCTGCCTCGTCACTCATCCGTCACTCATCTCTCGCTCCTCTGCCGGGCACCATCCTCGTTTCGTCCCTCGGCGCCAGTGAGCCTCGAAGTCGGTGGCTCGTCTGCGAGAGAGGCGAGACAGGCGTTCGTCCCTGGCGAAGACGCTCGTGATGCACAGCTGTTGCTGCCAGGGTTCGCTCATGAATACGACACCAGACGGACGGCCTGTCCCACCCGCCCATGCACACGAGCGGGCCATGCTGGAAGCATGGCTGGACTTTCATCGCGCGACTCTCGCCCTGAAGTGCTCGGGCCTGAAAGACGATCAATTACGGCTTGCCCCAGTGTCATCCTCGTCGATGACCTTGCTCGGTCTCGTTCAGCACTTGGCTGAGGTGGAGCGCATCTGGTTCCAGCGTGTATTCGCAGGCCAGGACGTGCCGCCGGTCTTCGGAGAGGGCAACCTCGACGGGTTTGCCCTTCAACCGGACCGAGGGCTCGACGAGGCGATGGCCACGTGGCAGGCGGAGGTCGTCCGAGGCCGCGAGCTGATCGCCGACGCATCGCTGGACGACTCCGGCCGCCTGTCCGAACAGGAAGCGGTTCACGTCGGAGATCAGGGAGTCTCCCTGCGCTGGATCATGGTGCACATGATCGAGGAATACGCCCGTCACAACGGTCATGCCGACCTCATCCGCGAGCAGGTCGACGGAACTACCGGCGCATGAAAGGTGCTTGCGCGGTCGAAGAGACCGCGCAGGCACCCGCCTCTCCTCCCGGCTCCTCCTCCCGGCCGGCGGCGGGCCTGCCCAGCCCGGGGCGGCCCGAGCCCATCATGCCGTCGTGAACTGAACTTCCCCTTCCCCGCAGAGACATCGGACGAACACACTGCACGTATGCAGAGGGCGAGAAGGCGAACCGCGGCTTACATGGCAGCATTGATCCTGCTGGCCACCGCAGGCTGCTCCGGGAGCCGCGAACCGGACGTCCCACACAGCCGGGTGGCCACCCTTCACCTGGACAAGCCGGTGGGCCTGGCGGACGAGCCGGTACGCACTCGGATCGGTGGGCTTGCCTCCGGCGAGGAGATCACCGTCACGGCACGCGCCACCGACGCCGACGGCATGACCTGGACGGGGCGCGCCGTCTTCAACGCCGACGAGAAGGGCGTCGTGGATCTGGATCATGCCGAGCCCAAGGCCGGAACTTATCGGGGAGCCGACGGCATGGGCCTGTTCTGGTCCATGACCCCCGCCAAGAACGATCCCGACAAGAGCTGGTTCCGCCCGAACGACCCGCGAAAGGCGTCCTCCTACCAGGTACACCTCGCGGTCCAAGCAGGAAACCGCACCATCGCGGAGCGACAAGTCACCCGCACCTGGGCTGTTGGCGGAGTGCGCCGCAAGGAGCTCACCGTGGCCCACGACAAGCTGCGCGGGCAGCTCTTCCTACCTCCCCCGCACGGGCCCCGGCGCGCGCCGGTCCTGCTCCTCGGCGGCTCGGAGGGCGGCCTCGGCCCCCCGCTCACCGCGACCCTGCTGGCCTCCCGCGGCCACCCCGCCCTAACCCTGTGCTACTTCGACTGCGAGGGACGGCCCAAGAACCTCGCCGCCATCTCTCTGGAGTACTTCGCCACCGCCGCCCGGCTTCTGCACAACCAGCCGCAGGCCGACGATCAGCGTCTCGTGGTGATCGGCGTTTCCCGCGGCTCCGAAGCAGCCCAGCTGATGGCCCAGTACTATCCGGACCTCGTCCGCGATGCCGTGGTCTACATGCCTAGCCGCAACACCAACCAAGCCTATTACCGCGACTGCTTCGGCTGCGGGCGAGGACAGGCCGCATGGACCAAGAACGGCAAGGGCCTGCAGCTCATCCCCATCCCGCTCGACCACGTACGAGGCACCGTGCTGGCCATCGCCGGCGGCGACGACCCGGTGTGGAGCTCGCTCCCGTCCGCCGAATCGATCGCACAGGAACGCAACGCGACCAGACACAAGCACCAGGCCCTGCTGTATCCGAAGGCCGGACACGACGTCGCGGACTTCCCCTACCTCCCCGGCGGCGGAGGCAGCCACCTGGGCGGAACCCGCACAGCGAACGCCCGAGCGAAGGCGGACAGCTGGCCACATGTGCTCCGACTCCTCGAACCATGATCTACAACTGTCGGCAGCCTCGCCGACGACATGAACGTCTTCGTCCAGCGCGGCCCGGCGGCAGCGGCGGCGCGCCGGTGCGCGCTGAAGGACTCGTGGGAGGCGATGGCGACGCTGTTCGATTCCACTTGCTCGGTCAGCACCCGGATGGGGCCGCCGGACGGCGTCGGCGCTGGTCGACGTTCCACTCCCTCGGCAGGTCCTCCTCACAGAAGACGCAGACGAAGTCCTCCTCACGCACGATGTTGAGCTGCTGGCAGGAGGAGCAGCGTCGGAACACCACCTCGTGAGTGAAACCTGTCGGGCGAACGATCCCGGCCCGGTCCAGAGCCTCGGCGACGGCCGGCCAGGAGCTGATGTCCGGGCAGTAGCCGGTCGACTGATTGCTGACCTCCTCGACCGCCCACCGCCCTGACACCTCGCGGAAGCTGATCTCGCCGGCGCCCAGGACCGCCTCGCCACCAGCGCACACCACGTGCTCACTGCGGCGCGGCGCGACACGCAGGACACCAGCCTGATCGACAACGAAGGTGAAGGGCTCGGCCAACTCCTCCACCGTCCGAGCGGACACCCACTCGTCGAAGTCCGCCGGCGAACGCATGCCGTGACCCTCGCCGTCCGGCCGGACCAGACTCCTCAATCCGGCCGGCCCGACATACCGATAGCTCCGCCCGCGCATGGTCATGCCCGCCAACCTAAGGGTTCTCCCGTAATCCCCGACGCATGAATACGTCGGAAGACACCGCACCCGCCGGGCCTCGGCACCCTCGAACGCGGGACCAGACAGCCCACCCAATTACCCACCCCCTGTCGCGGATATCGCCTGGACAGCGCTTCGATGACACCGCACCGCACCGCACCGCACCGCACCGGACAGGGCAGCCGACTGTCGGCAAGCGGCGGTAGCGGGGAGCAGGACCCCGCCACGGGACGGTTCGTCCGGCTACCGACGTCGGCGCTCTCCCGCTCGGACTGCGGCAACGACGCCGCGAAGCGGTACGTCGAGCACCGCGTCCGCGCCCATCGGGCCCTTCGCGCCCCGACGCCGCGCGAAGGGCCCGAGATCGACGACGATGTCCGCGCTGCGGTCGCAGGAGCTGGCGCGTGACGAGGAGGCCGGAGTGGCGAACCTTCGAGCGGAGGTCACGGCCCCGGTCCAGGGTCCGGGTGCACCGCCTCGGTGATTCCCGCGCGGGCCGCTTCGAGCTGTGCGGCGAACGCGATGCCGAGGAACAGCGCCACGCCGGTCAGGTTGGCCCACAGCAGCAGGGCGACGAAGGCCGTCAGCGGCCCGTACACCGCGCCGAAGGACCCGCTCTCGGCGACGTAGAGCGCCAGCAGCCACGTGGCCGCGACCCACAGGACCAGATGGACCGCCGAGCCGAACGCCAGCCAGGTGTAGCCCGGCTGGTCCCTGCGGGGGGACCAGCGGAAGATCACCGCCGAGCCGACCCAGGCGAGGGCCACGCCCAAAGGCACCTGGAGGACTCCCCACCAGTCGAGCCACGCCCGGGGCCGGCCGAAGGCCTCCACCACCGCGCTCCCGACGGCGTCCCCCGCGACGAGCACGAGAAACCCCAGCACCATCGGCATGCCCGCGGCGAGGGCGAGCAGCAGGGACCGCCCGTACTTGGCCGGGAACGGCCGGTCGCGCTCGATGCCGTAGATGCGGTTGGCGCCGCGCTCGACCTGGCCCATCGCCGAGGCCAGGTTGAGCAGGGCGAAGGCGAGCCCCAGCCACATCGCGACGGCGCTGCCGACGCCGGAACCGGCGCTGCGTTCCGCGGCGGCGAGGGCGTCCTCCACGAAGTGTGCGCTGGCGCCCGGCACGATCCGGCCGAGGGTGAGTTCGATGATCCGTCCCACGCTCTCCGTGTGCACCGTGGTGGCCACTCCGACCAGGGCGATGGTGAAGGGCACCATGCCCAGGACTGCTTGGAAGGCCAGCGACCGGGAGCTGCTGAAGCCGTCGCCGTAGCGGAACCGGGCGAAGGCGTCCAGGAGCAGCCGCCGGCCTCCGTAACGTCTGAGCGCGGTGAGCGCCTCGTCGCCGGAGAGCTCGTCCCCGATCATGTCCCGCGTCTGCGGGACGTGCACAGCGGTCCCCATCGAGAACGTCTTCTCCCTTCGGACGGACGGACGGTGGGTGGTGCCGGGGCTGCCGGTGCGCGGAAACAGAGCAGTGGGGGAGAGGGCGGGGGTGGCTTCCGCCTTGCCGGGTCGAGGACGGCGTCGGCGGCACCGACCATGGGGGCGTCAGGTGCGCCGACCGCCTCGGCACCCTGTCCGACGTGGCCGATACGCGAAGCAGACTGCGCATGATACCCAGTCAGGTGCGATGCCCGTGGTGGTCAGAAGGGCATGCGGCCGCGGGCGCGGCGGCCGGCCGAGCCACTGCGGCCCACTGCGCGGGAACCGCTGTGGAACGGCTTGCTGAAGAGCCTGCCCAGAACACCGGGCGCCTTGCCGCCGGCGCGCGCGCCGACGCCGAGCGAACGCTGGGTGCCGCGTTCGGGATGGCGCGAGATGCGGGGGACGAGAAACGCCAGCGCGGCCAGGACCACGCATACGGCTATGACGGCGGCGATCACCATGAGTCGGCTCCTTTGCGCCAGGGGATGGCACGGACCGGACCCGAGTGCCCCGCCGCGTCGCTCCTAAGAGTTCCGAACGAAAGTGGAGTCCGATCAGCTCGCGGCGTCTGGTGCGTGCGATCGCAAGGCGCCGGAAGCTCCTTGTAGCGGGGCTACCAGGGGCTTTCGGCAACGCGGCGAGCGTGCGTGCCAGGCGTCGCGAGCCGGGCTCCACTTTTGTTCGGAGCTCTAAGGGCCCTGATGCCCCGTCAAGTGGGACAGGGCAACGCCTTCTCGGGCCCACGGTCTTCGGGAAGATCTTTTTCAGCGCATCAGATCGGTCGTGGCATCCGGCGGCCGGCCGGCCGGCCGGACGGGTACCGGCCATCGCGTCCTGCACGCTCGCGGCCGTGGCCGGCAACGTGAGCAGCAGTCTGAGGAGGTCGGTGACGATGCCCCGTTGGCGGCCGACGGCCTTCCTCGCCGCGTCCGTATCCGGCCCGGCGGGGACGGGGTGGAGGCCTTCACGCTTAGGGCATCGATCACGCAGGCGGGCCAGCCACCGGAGGTGCCGCCGCGTACTTCCCTGTCCGCCGACCCTCACCCCAACCATCGCCCGAGAGGACCAGACACCTGATGTCCATATGGCCTTCGATCGTCGCCGTACTCGGTACCCTCGCCGGCGCCGTGACCGCCGGCCTCCTCCAGCACCGTTCGGACCGCACCGCACGCGCCGAGCAGCGCGCCGACAGCCACCGCCAGGACCAGCTCAGTGCCGTCACCGACTTCGCGGCCGCCCTGGACGCGCACCGCTCGGCGATGTTCCATCGGGAGCGTCTGGCCCTGGCCGAGGCAGGCACCGAGCATCAGCTGGAGGCCCAGACGAGGTCTCATGACACCCGGGCGGCAGTCACCGCACCCCAGATCCGCCTTCAGATCCTGGTCCCCGAGCTGGCCGTCCCCGCACAGCAGGCCGCAGATGCCACGTACGCGCTGCGCACGGCCGTCGACCAGACCGAGCTGGACGCACGGCGGCATGCGGCCAAAGAAGCATCCGTCGCCTTCATCGCCGCGGCCGCCACGCTGCTGCGCCCCGGCAGCCGCTGAGCCGTCGGGGCCGGGTGCCTGCCTGTTGCTGGGCGGGTACCGCCGGCGAGTGAACTGCCCGCGGCGGCATCGCTGTCGTCGGCGCCACGCATGATGCGTGGATTCCGCGCCGCTCGCGCCCCGGGGCGCGGACTCGGTCCTCAGCGAGTGTCAGATCCATCATGCCTGTTCGGAGGCGGTTTCGGTAGGACGGAGAGCACGTCCGTTCGTACTTGTCGCAGGTGGTGGTCCGCCCGCAGACTCAACGTCATCCACTCCCCGACGTCCGTGTCGGCATCCGTTCCCGGGTGCCGACGCGTTCGCTGTGCTGTCTCGTCGCCTGACGAAGACGGGCCGGGGGTGAGGGAACGAAGGGGGAGCGATGGATCAGGACATGGTTCTGCGGGCGAAGGTCAAGCTGCTCGGCGCCAACCGGCGGGTGGTGCGCGGCCTGGAAGGGCTGTGGATCTACCGCGTGCTGACGCAGGTAGAGCCGGAGGTGTACGGGTCGAAGCTGGCGTACGTCCTGGTGGAGGCCAGTGCCTCGCCGCTGGTGCGGGAACTGCCCGGGCAACGGCTGGCCCTCTTGGACGAGGCGGTGGCGGTGGCGACGGCCCTCGACGCCGCGAATCCCTACCGGTCCAAGGTACTGGCGAGGGCTCTGGCCGCCCGGCGGGAACTCGACGGCCAGCAGACGACGTAGCGGGAAACGCCGGATCCGGTGCGCATCACGTGCGGTGCACGGCGTCGTGCGGGCCCGGTGCGCACCACCGGGCCCGCCGGGGTGCGCACCGGGTCCGCAGTACCCGCACCGCACCGCACCGCACCGGCCGGCCCGGTGCGGTGCGCACTGCCTGGGCCCTCCGCAGGGTAGGCGATCGTGTCACCCGGGCTGGTCGCCGTCCCATGGGTGGTACAGCTCCTGGGCGCGGGCGGAATCGACGGGTCGGTCCTGGGGCAGGTGGAGGAAGTAGTCCAGCTGCCATGCCTGCGCAGTGCCGGCCTGGCGGTTGGTGGTGGTCACCCAGGGCGGGTAGACGCGGAAGGCTCGTTTCCCACCGGCGCCGGCTACTGATGCGACACCGTGTTGGCAGAGGGCGTCCATGGGAAAGACGAACTGGCCGAAGTGATGATGGTCGCGGGTGCTGATGACGAAGAGGTCGACGGGGTCGGTGGCGTCGAAAGGCTGGATGGGCCCGCCCGGGGACCTCTTCCATACGGTGACGAACTGGCCGACCTTGGTCGGGGTCGTCTTGGCGGCGCGGAATCGGATGGCTAGTCCGTCAAGGGTGAAGACGTGGGCGGCGTATGCGGCACTCTCGGGTTCTGGGGCCGGCTGCGAGCATGTGAACCCGCAGGGGTCGTAGACGAGTGCTTTCACCGCGAGGAGATCTCCGTGGACCGGGGTGGTGTCCGACCACGGTTTGAATCCGGTGGGGTGGAGATCGGGAGAGTGCCCGCGGTTCGTCGCCATTCGTTCACCCTGTCACATGTGCCGGAACGGTCGCGTTCGGCGACGACGCCGGTAAGACCGTTCCCGACACGACCGGGATCGAAGCAGCACCAGGTGCCGGCCGACGCACACGGCACCCCGGTGCGGGTGCCGCTGACCGGCGGGCCCTACCTCTCGTACGGGACCCAGGCACGCTCTCCTGTGTCGTTCGTTCCGTACCAGTAGTGCGGCATCCCCTTGACGCTGGTGGTGTGGAACGGGCGACCCTGGTCGTCGATGCGGATCGTGCCGGTGCGGCCCTGGGATGACCAGTCGAGTTCGAGGTACCAGCGGGCGTCGTAGGTCTCCGTCGTGGCGGCGACCAGCAGCACCTCCGGGTCCTCGGCGGAGACGCGGTACGGGAAGTGCACGGCCGGGATGGTGCGTTCGAGGTCGGCGCCGTCCTTCGGGCGGGCGATGGGGCGGTCGGCATCGAGATTCACGGTGAAACGGCGGGGCGTGAGCTCGCCGCCGCAGCCCTGGTCCATGGCGTACGCGCTCCCGGCGGCCGGGGTGCCGCGGCTGACGATACGGACGTGGAGCGCCTCCAGGACCACGGCTGTGGACGACCGCCCCTGCACCGAGATCCGCACCATCGTCTGCCGCCCGTGCACCGCGCCCTGCGTCGCCGCCCACACCCCGGCGTCCTGCTCCATCGGTGGCGGGGGCACCTGCGTGGGCCGCTTGTCGATGACGTAGTCGTGGTCGCAGCCCTTGTTCCAGACCAGTGAGTCGGTGCTCCAGGTGAGGGGCAGGCCGGTGGCCGGCTTCGCGGGCGAGGCGCGACCGCTGCCGGTGGACGGGACGGGGGTCCGCTGCCGGGAGCCGGGCGCCGCGGAACCCGGGGAGGGGGAGGCGGTGGCCGGCGGTTTCGCCGAACGGTGGGGTGAGCCTGGGGCGGTCGTCCGCGGGCCCGGGGAGCGGGAGGCACCCACCTCGGAGGAGTGGTCGTCCGACAGGGCGGCCGCGCCGCCCAAGGCGGCGAGCAGCGCGCAGGCGACAGCGGTGGACGCCAGGATGCGTGGGCGGCGGTACCACGAGCGGGCAGCGGGGGAGGGTGCGGGCTCGTCCGGGCCGGGGCCGCCCCCCGGCAGCTCCGCGGGGCCGCCCCCGGGCTGCTCCGCGGGGCCGCCGTCCACGACGAGCCCGCCGTTCGCGTCCGGCGCCGGCGCCGGTGCCGGAACCACCACCTCCGCTGAATCGGCCGTACGCACCCCCTGCCTGGCCGCCACCGCCGCCAACCACAGCCGGTGCAGTTCGAGCCGCTCCTTCGGTGTCGCTCCACAGAAGGCCGCGAGCCGCTCCACGGGCGCGAAGTCCTGCGGCACCGCTTCCCCCGCGCAGTACCGGTGCAGCGTGGAGGTGTTCATGTTGAGGCGGCGGGCCAGGGAGCCGTAGCTGCGGTCCGTGCGGTCCTTCAGCCGGCGCAGCAGCGCCGCGAACTCCTCGACATCGTCCCGCATCGACACCGTTCCCCCGTCGTCCGCCCGCGATCCCGTATCCCAGGCACTCACATCCCTGCACGTCAGACGGGCTGGGATGGTTCCACCATCGTCGAAAGGGCGGCAGTCGTTGCGCCGGAGTCCGGTGACCGCCGATGCTCTTGGTGTCGCACCGACCAGAGCCGGACCGACCAACTGGCGTCGGGCGACGTCCGACACACAGGCACTGCATTCATGCATTCACCGCACTCATTCACGGGGGACACCCATGCCCAGCGCACCCGAGCAGGCGCGCTCCTCGCAGTCATCGTCACGGGTCTGGCCGTGCTCGCCACACCAGCCACCGCCGCCGAGGCAGCGCCCCGCTTCCTCGCGGCCACGGACCCGCGGCCGCAACCCACTTCGCCTCGGGCGGCCGGCAGGGTAACCGCCGACGTACCGCAGGGAGGGACTGGGACACATGCCTGCGGCCGCCGCCGGGCATCGAGTCCGCCCGGCGCACCGCGACTTCCGCATCGCCCTCGACGCGAACGCCCGGTGGATCACCGTGGTCCTGCCCGACACCCGTTCGGCGCGGCAGCGTGAGCGACCTCCGCCTGATGCCGCTCGGCCGGGACGGCCGCTCCGAGCACGACCGTGCACCGGGCGCAGTCCGGCGGCTTCCAGGGCGCTCTGTGAAGGCCTTCAAGCAGACGACCAGCAAGGCCGCGCACCAGCTCCACTGACGGAGCCGCCCAGGGCTGCCCTCCCGCCACACAGGTCGCTGGGTCGGCCATCCACCCGGCGACCACAGCACAGTCCGACCACGACCACCCGACGATCCGACCACCTGATCACTACTCGACCATTCGACCACTCGAAAACGGAGACCACACATGAAGAGCAGGATCCGCACCACCCGCACCGTCCTCACCGCCGGCGTCCTTGCAGTAGCCCTCGGCATCGGCGCCACCGTCCAGGCCTCCGCCGGAACCCCGCGTTCCGAGCAGGCCCCCGCGAAGGCGTCCATCGCCGCACCGAAGTCGGTCAGCGGCACGCCCGGTCACGCGGTGACCCGGGTCGCCGACTTCTACGGCGCGTACATCGACGCGAAGGGCGACTACCCGGACCCGGACACCACGTTGGCCAAGGCGCTCCGCAAGCACTACCTGACGCCCGACTTCGCCGAGCGGCTGGCAGCCTGGGAGAAGAAGAACCAGGCGGACGGCGTCCTGCGGGCCCAAAACATCCCGGCGCGGTGGACGGTGACCGACAACGGTGCCATGGGGCACAGCCATGAGGTCATGGTCACCCTGACCTTCGGCAGCGGAGAGACGGCGCAGAAGACCAAGTTCTTCGTGCTGGTGGAGCGGTACAACCACATCAGCGACATCAACACCACAAGCACCCGCTGACGGCGGAGCGGCTCCCACGCCGGTGCCCTGTCCCGACCGGGACAGGGCACCGGCGTGAAAAGCCGAGGGACGCCCTCCGAGGGGCCGGGGGGCATCCCCGCGGTCGGTACGACACGGTCGACGGCGGCGCGCAGGTGTGGGGTGCGGCCAGCAGAGGGTCTGCCGGACGAACGATGCAGCGGGCCCGCCTTGTCGAAGGCGATCACGAACGTCACGCCGCCGGCCGAGTCGTTGACCTTCGCGCGGGGTGCGGGGCGTCCGTCGCGTCGCATCGGCTTTCCCGCCGTGGCCACCGTGCGGGCGGGAGGTGAAAGCCCCCTCCGGCACCTGCCCCGGCGCACTCCACTTCCTCACCTTGATCGGCTGCACCACGACAAGGGATGCCACGGAAACCCAGGTGGCCACGGCGCGCGATCTCGGTAAAGTCGGGCAATGCCCGAGCTGAGACGGCTGCATGCCGGCCATGCCCCGGCGGTCCTGGCCTTCGAGCTGGCCAACCGCGCCTACTTCGCTGCCTCGGTCCCCGATCGAGGCGATGACTTCTTCGACCGGTTCACCGACCGGTACGACGCCTTGCTCGCCGAGCAGGAGGCCGGCACCTGCGCCTTCCACGTGCTCGTCGCCGAGGACGGCTCGGTACTCGGCAGGTTCAATCTGATCGACATCGAAGACCACACTGCGGAGCTCGGCTACCGGGTCGCGCAGCATGCTGCCGGCCGTGGCCTGGCGACCGCAACGGTCCGGGAGCTGTGCCGACTGGCGACGGCCGAGCACGGGCTGCGCACACTGCGGGCGGCCAGCGCCCGCCAGAACGTGGCGTCCCACAAGGTGTTGACCAAAGCCGGGTTCATCCCCGTCGGCCCGGCGGACCCGGCCCACCTCTGCGGTGAGCCGGGAACGTGGTATCAGCGCGACCTGATGCCTTAGAGCTCCGAACAAAAGTGGAGTCCGATCGGCTCGCGGCGTCTGGTGCGTGCGATCGCAAGGCGCCGGAAGCTCCTTGTAGCGGGGCTACCAGGGGCTTTCGGCAACGCGGCGAGCGTGCGTGCCAGGCGTCGCGAGCCGGGCTCCACTTTTGTTCGGAGCTCTTAGCCGGCCGGACCGTCCGAGCTTGCCGGGGAAGCGGTCGAGGGACGGGGGCCGCCCCCACTGACCCCAAGGCAGGGAACCGGTGCGCGGATGCCGGCCGGGCGCGGGAAGTCGGCGCAATCCGCTGGACGTGGAGGCCGTGGCGGATGTAACCCTTGACGACGGCGGTCGCCTCGCGGGGGACGGTGGGTCGTCGACCGGGACAGCGCTGCTGGGTCGTCGACCGGGATACCGCTGCCCGCGCGCAGGAACGGCCGTGCACGTGTTCCGGCCGCGTGACCACTGCCCATCCCATCCACCGCGTGGATAACCCGGATACGGGATTCGGATTGCCCCGGGGATGGCACCGGCGCCGTGTCGCCCCCCATAGTCGTCGCTACCGCACGCCGCTGTCCGGATGCTGCCGGCGTGCGAACTCCCCGAGCATGCCGTGCGCCGTCGGCGCCCGTGAGGCATGCCCGCTCCCTTACGCCGTCCCCTGGAGTCGTCATGCCCGGTTCCGTGTCCCCGCCGCCTCCCGCCGCGGTCGATGCCACCGCCCCGTCAGCCGTCACCGTGTCGGGCCCGGCCCATCGGCTGCGGGTGACCCTTCTGATGGCGGGCAGCTGTCTGCCGATCCTGGGGGCGGTGCTGATCGCCCCCGTGCTGCCGAAGATGCAGGACCACTTCGCGTCGGTCCCGGGGGCCAAGGCGCTGGTTCCCCTCGCGCTGACCGTCCCGGCCCTGGCGCTGGCGCTGCTGGCCCCGTTCGCCGGTGTGATCGTCGATCGGCTGGGCCGCAAGCGCCTGCTGATCGTGGCGACCATCCTGTACGCCGTGTTCGGCACGGCCCCGCTCTGGCTGGACTCGCTGGGCGGCATCATCGCCAGCCGCGCCCTGGTGGGAGTCGCCGAGGCCGCGATCATGACCTGCTGCACGACCCTGATCGGCGACTACTACAGCGGTCACCGGCGCGTGAAGTACCTCGCCCTGCAGACCATGTGCGCCTCCGCGTCGGCCACCTTCTTCTTCGTGCTCGGCGGCGCCGCCGGATCGGCGGGCTGGCGTGTGCCCTTCTGGGTCTACGCCGTGAGCCTCGCGCTCGCCCCGCTGATGGCAACCGCCCTGCCCGACCCGGCGGCCCGCGCGGCCGGCGACGAAACCCCGGCCGACGCGGAGGCCCGCCGCTCGTTCCCCTGGCGGCAACTGGCGGGCATCTGCGCCCTCACCTTCTTCGGGGCGATGGTCTTCTACACCGTCCCGGTGGAGATGTCGTACCTGCTCGACGACCTCGGGGTGGAGAACCCGGGCGTGATCGGGCCGGCCACCGCGATCGCCAGTGCCGCCACCGTGGGCGGAGCGGTCGCCTTCGCCCGGCTCAAGCGTTCCCCCGACCCGATGCTGCCCGCCGTTCTCGCGGTCTGCGCGGTCGGCTTCGGGGTGATGTTCCTCGCGGGCAACGCCCCACTGCTGGTCATCGGGGCGGTCGTCAACTGTGTGGGCACCGGCATGCTGCTGCCCGCCCTTCTCACCAGTGCCATGTCCCGCCTGGCGTTCGAGGACCGCGGCCGTGGCACGGGGCTGTGGATGGCGGCCTTCTTCGGCGGTGAGTTCGTCTGCCCGCTGGTGCTGCTCGCCGGGGAGTCCGCGGTCGGCAGTCTCGCCGGCGCGGTGGGCGTGCTGGGACTCGCCGCCGGCCTCGTCGCGGCGGGGCTGTGGACGGCCCGCCGCCGTGTGGGCGCCGTCGACCCCCGGCCGTTGCCGGAGCAGTTGGCCTGAGATCGCGCAGGCCGCCCGCCGAAAGCGCGCCGTTGACGGGCTGTCACCGGACCCGGTCAGAGCCGGCCCGGTGGCAGCCCCGCGCTCGGTCAGGCGGGGACGCCCCGTCCTTGGCCCCTGCCACTGCCGTGGCTGTCGCCCGTCAGCGTCGCCCCCACCTCCGCGGCCTTCTGCCGCAGCCAGATGTGGCCCGCGTCCTGAGCGTGCACCGGGTGCCACCACATCGCCTCCCGCACCGGTACCGCCTCGAACGGGCAGGGCAGGACGCGCACCGCCGCGGAACGGACCGCCTTGCGCGCCAGGCGCTCCTGCATCATCGCGACCCGGCGGGTGCCCTCGACCATGAGGGGCAGCAGCTGGAAGGTCTGCACGGACACCTCCACCTGGGGACTGATCCCTATCATGCTGAGCTGGCGGGCGGCCGGGGCGTCGTAGGGACGCTGGTAGACGGCCCAGGGCAGACGCCCCAGCTGGTCCAGGGTGAGCTCGTCGCCGACCTCGGGGTGATCATCGGCGACCAGGCACAGCCAGCGGTCCTGGTGCAGGTCGACGGCGGGGAAGCCGTCGATGACGCCGTGCGGCATCAGCAGCCCGTCCACGGTGCTCAGCGCCGCCGCGGTGTTCTCCACGACGGACGGTGCCGGGTGCTGGAACGTGAGCCGGATGCCGGGCGCCTCCTCGTGCAGGGTGCGGGCGAGTGCGGCACCGAACACGGCCGCCCCGTAGTCGGAGGCGAGGAGGGTGAACTCTCGGCTCTCCGCGGCCGGATCGAAGTCGGCCTGGCTGGCGAAGACCCGCTCCAGCAGGTCACACGCGGTGGCACTGCGGTCGCGCAGGGCGGCGCCGAGGGGAGTCAGCTCGTAGGCGTTGCCGGTCCGGGCGAGCAACTCGTCGTCGAAATGGCGGCGCAGCCGGGACAGCGCAGCGCTCATGGCGGGCTGGCTCAGGCCGATGCGTTCGCCGGCCCGGGTGACATTGCGCTCCTCCAGCAGCGCACGAAGGGCGACGACCAGATTGAGGTCCAGTCGGGACAGGTTCACCGGGCGACCACCTCACAGCAGAGCCATTCGTTTCATGGATTCGACTCATTCACAGAATTGATTTCCGTGATTGACCGATCGGGGCCAGAGTAGACCGCAACCCAGCAGGAGGAAATCTGATGGCAACGCTCGCGCAACCTGCCGGCCCGTTCGCGCTCGGCACCTTCTCCGCTCAGGACGGGCAGACCTTTCCCGGCCTCCTGGCCGAAGACCGGGTGCTCGATCTGCGCAGCGCCCTGGACTGGGCGCCATCGGATCTGCGCGCCGTGGTGGCGCGGTGGGAGGAGACCCTCCCCATCCTGCACGCCCTGGCGGACGACGACGACCTCGCTTGGCGGCCGCTGGAAGGCCTGCGGGTGCACGCCCCCATCGAGCCACGGCAGGTCTTCCAGTCCGGTGCCAACTACCGGCAGCACGTGATCGACCTGGAGGTCGCCCACCGTTCTCCCGACGACCCCCGCACCGTCGAGGAGGCGCGCGAGGAGATCGCCGCGGTCATGGACCGCCGGGCCGCCGAGGACCTGCCGTACGTCTTCATCGGTCTGCCGAGCGCGATCACGGGCCCTTACGACGACGTGGTCCTGCCCGCATGGGCCGAGAAGCCCGACTGGGAACTGGAGTTGGCGGCCGTCATCGCCAAGCCCGCCTACCAGGTGACGGTCGAGGAGGCACTGGGGTACGTCGCCGGGTACACCATCGCCAACGACCTCACCGACCGCGCCGGCGTCTTCCGCCGGGACATGCCCGCCATCGGCACCGACTGGCTGCGCTGCAAGAACGCGCCCGGCTTCACCCCGCTGGGTCCGTGGATCGTGCCCGCCGAGTCGATCGCCGACCCCGGCGACCTGCGGGTCACGCTCAAGCTGAACGGCGAGACCATGCAGGACGAGTCCACCAAGGACATGCTCTTCGGAGTCGCCCGGTTGGTGTCGTACGCCTCCCAGACGTCCCGGCTCCTGCCCGGCGACCTGGTGCTGACCGGCAGCCCGGCAGGCAACGGCATCCACTGGGGACGCCTGCTGCGCGACGGCGACGTCATGGAGGGTTCCATCACCGGGCTCGGTGTGCAGCGCACCCGCTGTGTCGCGGAGGGAACGGCATGAACCTGGACCGCCGCGACCCGGAGGGCGCGATCGCCGAGGCCGCCAAGGCGTACTCCAACTGGGGGCGTTGGGGTGAGGACGACGTGCTCGGCACACTGAACTTCCTCGACGAGGCCAAGCGGTGCGAGGGCGCGGCGCTCGTACGCCGAGGCGTCAGCTTCTCGCTGTCGCAGCGGTTCGACATGAACGGCCCGCAGAAGGGCTGGCGCCGGCGGACCAACCCGGTGCACACCATGCTCGACACCGGCACCGACGCGGCGCTGGGCAACCAGGGCTTCCCGCACGGTATCGGCGGCGCCGACGACGTGATCGCGATGCCGCTTCAGTGCTCCACCCAATGGGACGGCCTCGGGCACATCTTCGACCACGGCAAGGCGTGGAACGGACGGGCCGCCGAGAAGGTGGTCACCTCCGACGGAGACCTCGTCACCGGCATCGAGCACATGGCCCCGTACGTCGCCGGCCGCGGCGTGCTGCTCGACGTGGGCCTGGTCGTCGGCACGGACGGCGAGCTGCCCGACGGGTTCGCCATCACCGAGGAACACCTCCGGCAGACCGCCGAGGCCCACGGGGTGACCGTCGGCCGCGGCGACATCGTCCTGGTCCGCACCGGACATCTCGCCCGCGCCCGGCGGGGCGGCTGGGGCGACTACGCGGGCGGCCCCGCGCCCGGCCTGTCGTTCACCACCGCCGGTTGGCTGCACGGCACCGAGATCGCCGCCATCGCCACCGACACCTGGGGCTTCGAGGTCCGCCCCAACGAGTTCGACAACGCCTTCCAGCCGCTGCACCAGGTCGTCATCCCCAACACGGGTTTGCTGATCGGCGAGATGTGGGACCCCGACACACTCGCCGCCGACTGCGCCGACGACGGCGTGTACGAGTTCTGGCTCACCGCCGCTCCCCTCCCCATCACCGGCGCCGTCGGCTCCCCCGTCAACCCCATCGCCGTCAAATAGGCCGCACAACTGCCGGATGCGCCCTCCCCGGACAGCAGCGGCGCATCCGGCCCCCACCGCTCCACCCGGCCCCCACCGCTCCACCCGGTCCGCCCGCCCCCCGCTTCGCCGGGTGACCCGTCACACCCCAAGCCCGCACCCGAGCGGGCGAGCCGCAGCCCCCGCCGCCCGACGTCGCGCGGCCCAACCCCGGGAGGTATCCCCGACATGGCTGACAGCCGCACTCTCCCCCAGCCTCCGGCCGGGGGCACACCCACCGTCCTGGTCATCGGCGGGGGCGCCTCCGGCAACGCCGTCACCATCCTGCTGCGCCGCGCCGGCATCGCCGTCGACCTGATCGAGGCCAAGCCGGACTGGAACGCCACCACCGGCTCCGGCATCACCCTCCAGGGCAACGCCCTGCGGGTGCTGCGCGAACTGGGCGTATGGGAACAGGTGGAGGCCTCCGGATACGCCTTCGGCTCGCTGGGGGTGACCGCCCCGGACGGCACCGTCCTGTTCGTCGCCGAGGACATCCAGACCGGCGGGGAGGACCTGCCCGCCACCCTCGGCATGCAGCGCCCCCAGCTGCAGCAGATCCTCATCGACGCGGTGCGCGCCTCCGGCGCCGACGTTCGCCTCGGCACCACCGCCGAAGCGCTGGAGCAGGACGCCGAGGGCGTGTCGGTGCGCTTCAACGACGGCAGTGCGGGCCGCTACGACCTGGTGATCGCCGCCGACGGTCTCAACTCCGCCACCCGCGCCGCGATCGGCATCACGGACAAACCGGAGCCGACCGGCATGGCCATCTGGCGCGTCGCCGCCCCACGGCCCGAGAGCGTGACCCGCACCGACCTCGCCTACGGCGGCCCCGCCTACATCGCCGGCTACTGCCCCACCAGCGAGAACACCATCTACGCCTACGTCGTCGAGGCATGCCGCGATCGCGCCTCCATCGACCCGGCCACCCATGCCGACGAGATGCGCCGCCTGGCGCGGGCCTACGGCGGAGTCTGGCCGGAGATCACCGAGCACATCACCGACCCGAAGAAGGTCAACTACACCTGGTTCGACCGCCTGCTGGTCGAGGGCTCCTGGCACCGGGGCCGGGTCGTGCTCATCGGCGACGCCGCCCACTGCTGCCCGCCCACCATCGCCCAGGGCGCGGCCATGTCCCTGGAGGACGCCTCCGTGCTCGCCGAGCTGCTCACCGGGGCCGTGGCCGACGGCCGGGCCTGGGACGACGAGCTGCTGCAGGCCTACCACGACCGCCGCATCCCCCGGGTGCGCACCGTCGTCGAGGCGTCCGTGCAGATCGGCCAGTGGCAGCTGGACGGCGTGCGCGACGCCGACATGGCCGGGCTGATCGGCCGCACCATGAACGTCCTCAAGGAGCGCCCGTGACCGCCACCGCGTCGTCCGCGCCGACGATCGACGTCCACGCGCACCTCCTGCTCCCGGAGGTCGAGGAGGCCGTGGCCGGTCATCCCGGACTCGCCGAGGCCCGTGCCCTCGACGCACGCCGCAACGGCCCGGCCGCCCTGACCGTGAACGGTCCGATGGTCGGAGCCCGCATCCCGAGGCTGACGGACGCCGCGGTACGCCTGGCGGCCATGGACGCGCAGGGCGTGGACATACAGCTGGTGAGCCCCTCGCCGTCCCACTACCACTACTGGGCCGAGCCCCAACTGGCCGAGAAGGTCTGCCGACTGGCCAACGAGGGCACCGCCGCACACTGTGCGAAGGCCCCCAACCGCCTGCACGGCCTGGGCCTGGTCCCGCTCCAGCATCCCGACCTCGCGGTCGGCCTGCTCGACCACGCCCTCGACCAGGGGCTGAGAGGCGTGGAGATCTCCTCGCACGCGCCCGGCCACGAACTGTCGGACCCGGCGTACGAAGCGCTCTGGTCCCGTGCGGAGGAGACGGGCGCCTTCCTCTTCCTGCACCCGTTCGGCTGCACCCTCGACGAGCGCCTGGACCAGTGGTACCTGTCCAACACCGTCGGCCAGCCCACCGAGAACGCGGTCGCCCTCTCCCATCTGATCTTCTCCGGCGTCCTGGACCGTCATCCGGGCCTGAAGCTGATCGCCGCGCACGGCGGCGGATACCTGCCCACCCACATCGGCCGCTCCGACCACGCCTGGCGGGCCCGTCCCGACGCCCGGGGCTGTGAGCGGGAACCGAGCAGCTATCTGAAGCAGCTGTACTTCGACTCCCTCGTCCACGACCCTCAGGTGCTGCGGGAGCTGCTGCGAGCGGCCGGCCGGGAACGGGTCCTGCTCGGCTCCGACTTCCCGTTCGACATGGGCACCGACGACCCGCTCGGCGCGCTGCGCGCCGCGGACCTGCCCGACACCGACTTCCACTCCGTCCGTGGCGGTAACGCCGCCGCTCTGCTCAACCTCTCCGAGGAGTAACCCCCCCCATGAGTAACCGCCTGCTCACCCACCTCCGCCACGTCGACCTCGCCGTGCCGGACTACGACAAGCAACTCGACTTCTACGCCGGCGTCTGGGGCCTGACCAAGGTCGCCGAGGACTCCGGCATCTCCTTCCTCGCCGCCGAGGGCTCCCCGGAGCAGTACGTCGTCCGGCTGCGCAAGGCCGACGAGAAGCGCCTCGACCTCGTCTCGTACGGCGCCGCGAGCCCGGCCGACGTGGACACACTCGCCGAACAACTCCTCGCCGGAGGCGTCCAGTTGATCTCCCAGCCGGGCAAGGTGGACACCCCCGGCGGCGGGTACGGCTTCCGTTTCTTCGACGTCGACGGCCGCACCATCGAGGTCTCCGCCGACGTCGAGGCGCGGCAGCACCGCAGGATCGAGGAGAAGGAGTCGATCCCGGTCAAGCTGTCGCACGTCGTCCTCAACTCGCCGGACCTGGACAGGACCAAGGCGTGGTACGAGGAGCACCTCGGCTTCCGGCTGTCCGACACGCTCGGCCACCCGCACATCGGCGACGTCATGCACTTCATGCGGATCAGCAACCAGCACCACTCCATGGCCATCGCCAAGGGCCCGCACACCTCCCTGCACCACATCTCCTTCGAGATGCGCGGCATCGACGAGTACATGCGCGGCTCCGGCCGTGTCATCCGCTCCGGCGCCCGCAAGATCTGGGGCCCGGGACGGCACATGGCCGGCGACAACACCTTCACCTACTTCCTCGACCCGCACGGCAACACGGTCGAGTACACGACGGAGTTGGAGCTGCTGGACGAGGACACCTGGCACCCGCACGTCTACGACTTCTCCCAGCCCGAGGTCACCGACCAGTGGGGCACCGCCAACCCCATGAACGAACTGGTCACCAAGGAGTCCTTCAACGACGTCGACCGCGGCGTCTTCGTCGCCCCGCCGGTCTGATCGGCGAAGCCCCGAGTCCTCCCGGGGGCGCGATCGCCTGTCAACCGCCCTGACTTCGCCGCCGCGCCCCCGGCCCTCGTGCCCACCCTCACGCCGTCAGCCGACAGGAAACCGCCATGCGTTTCGCCACGTACGAGTACCGCAACCGACGCCAGGTGGCCGTCGTCGAGGAGGACGGCACGCTCCACCCCCTTCCCGGCGTCACCTCGCTGACCGGCCTGCTCGCCGAGGGCGGTGGCCTGCCCGAACTGCTCGACGCGGGCTCCGCGATGCTCGGAGGGCCGGCCGGCCCCCACGTGTCCGACGTACGACTCGTGGCGCCGCTCCAGCCGCCCACCGTGCGGGACTTCGTCACCTTCGAGGAACACGTCGAGGGCGTACGGCGGTCCGTGGACGGGGCCGCCGGCGTGCCCGAGCGGTGGTACGCGGCCCCGACGTTCTACTTCGGCAACCCCTACGCGATGTACGGGCCGCACGACGACATCCCGATGCCGCCGGGGTCGAGCGTGCTCGACTTCGAACTCGAGGTCGCCGCCGTGATCGGAAAGGAGGGCCGCGACCTCACCCCCGAGCAGGCCCGCGACCACATCGTCGGCTACACCGTCTTCAACGACTGGTCGGCCCGGGACCTGCAGTCCGCCGAAATGAAGGTCGGCCTCGGCCCCTGCAAGGGCAAGGACACCGCCACGACGCTGGGCCCCTACCTGGTCACCGCCGACGAGCTGGGGAAGTACCGCGACGCGGACGGCTTCCTGCGCCTGGCGCTCACAGCCGAGATCAACGGCGAGGTCGTGGGCAGGGATCTGCTGTCCAACATGAGCTGGACCTTCGAGGAGATGGTCGCCTACGCCTCACGCGGCACCGTCGTCCGCCCCGGCGACGTCCTCGGTTCCGGAACCTGCGGCAACGGCGGCTGCCTCGCCGAGCTGTGGGGTGTACGGGGTGAACAGTCCCCGCCTCCCCTGAAGCCCGGCGACACGGTCACCCTCACCGTCGAAGGCATCGGCTCCGTCTCCAACACCGTCGTGGCCGGCCCGGCCCCCATGACCGTCCCCGTCGCCCGACGCCGCACGAGGGAACGACCGTGACCGAACTCCCTCCCCAGCGGCTCCTCGGCAGGGTCATCGTGGTCACGGGCGCGGCCGGGGGCCAGGGCGCCGCCGAGGCCGATGCGCTGACCCGCGAGGGCGCCCGGGTGATCGCCACCGACGTCACACAGGCACCCGGCTGCCGCCGACTCGACGTCACCAGCGAGAAGGACTGGGCGGAACTCGCCGCCGACCTGCGTGAGACGTATGGGCGGGTGCACGGCCTGGTCAACAACGCGGGCGTCACATGGCGGGCCCGGATCGACGACGTACGCCCCGAGGACATGGCCCGGGTCCACGCGGTCAACGTCACCGGCCCACTGCTGGGAATCCAGCACCTGGCCCCGCTGATGCCGCCCGGCTCCTCGATCGTGAACGTCGGCTCGTCCGCCGCGCTCACCGGCCACTACCCGGTCGCCTACACGGCCAGCAAGTGGGCACTGCGCGGTCTGTCGCGGACCGCCGCCATGGAACTGGGGCCCGTCGGCATCCGTGTGAACATCGTCCACCCCGGCTTCATCGAGACGGACATGACCGCCTCCGCGGCGCCCGCGTTCCGGGAGGCGAACGTCCGCGAGACACCCCTCGGCCGCACCGGAACCGTCGACGAGATCACCCCGGTCGTCGCCTTCCTTCTCTCAGACGAGGCGTCCTTCATCACGGGTGCCGAGATCCCGGTCGACGGCGGACTCACCGCGCACGGCGGCGCCAAGTCGATCTCGGACGCCCTGAGCGTGAACGCCTGAGCCGGCGACCGCGCACGACAGACACGATCAGAAAGGCCTCCCTCCCATGGACAAGGTCCGCGCGAGCGCCGCCGAGGCGGTCGCCGACATCCCCGACGGCGCGTCGCTGGCCGTCGGCGGCTTCGGCCTCAGCGGCATCCCCGGCGTGCTCATCCAGGCCCTCCACGCCCAGGGCACCACCGGCCTGGAGGTCGTGTCGAACAACTGCGGTGTGGACGGGCGCGGACTGGGAGTCCTGCTGGCCGACGGGCGGATCACCCGTGTCACGGGCAGTTACGTCGGCGAGAACAAGGAGTTCGCCCGTCAGTACCTGGCGGGCGAGCTGGAGGTGGAGCTGGTGCCACAGGGCACGCTGGCCGAACGGCTGCGCGCCGGCGGAGCCGGCATCCCCGCCTTCTACACCCCGGCAGGGGTGGGCACCCAGGTCGCCGAGGGAGGGCTGCCCTGGCGCTACCGGCCAGACGGCACCGTCGCGGTGGCCTCCCCGCCCAAGGAGACCCGCGACTTCGCGGGCCGCGCGTACGTCCTGGAGCACGGCATCACCACCGACTTCGCCCTCGTACGGGCCTGGCGCGGCGACCGCCACGGAAACCTGGTCTTCCGCAAGTCCGCCCGCAACTTCAACCCGCTGGCCGCGATGGCGGGCAGCATCACCGTCGCCGAGGTGGAGGAACTCGTCGAGCCGGGCGAGCTCAGCCCGGACGAGATCCACCTGCCGGGCGTCTTCGTCCAGCGGATCGTGGTCCTCACTCCGGCCGAGGCCGCCGACAAGCAGATCGAGCACCTTTCCCTTTCCGCGGCTTCGACACGAGAGACCGTACGCGCATGAGAACCCCCCTCGGAACGCAGCTGGGCTGGACCCGTGACCGGATGGCCGCCCGCGCCGCCGCCGAACTCACCGACGGTTCGTACGTCAACCTCGGGATCGGCCTGCCCACCCTCATCCCCGGCCACCTACCCCCCGACGTCCATGTCGTCCTGCACTCCGAGAACGGCATCCTGGGCACCGGCCCGTACCCGGCCGAAGACGAGGTCGACCCCGACCTGATCAACGCGGGAAAGGAGACCGTCACGGTGCGGCCCGGGGCCTCCTTCTTCGACTCGGCCCTGTCCTTCGGCATGATCCGAGGCGGCCACATAGACACCGCCGTCCTCGGCGCCATGCAGGTCTCCGCCGCCGGCGACCTGGCCAACTGGATGATCCCCGGCAAGATGGTCAAGGGCATGGGCGGCGCGATGGACCTCGTCCACGGCGCCCGGCGCGTCATCGTCCTGATGGAACACACCGCCAAGGACGGCAGCCCGAAGATCCTCAAGGAGTGCACCCTCCCGCTCACGGGGGAGCGGTGCGTCCACCGCATCATCACCGACCTCGGCGTCCTCGACGTCACACCCGAGGGCCTCGCCCTCGTGGAATGCGCGCCGGGTGTCACCGCCGAGGACATCGCCGCCCGCACCGACGCACCCCTGATCCGGAAGCCGTGAACCACGCAGTGGGCGGACGACCATCGACCGCATCGAGCGGGCCGGTCCGGCGCGCTGCCGACGCGGAGGAGCCGAAGCGCCCCCGACCCGGCTCCACCGCGGTACGGCGGAACCGGCCCGGTGACGAACCGTCCACCGGGAGCCGGGGGAAGCCGTCAAGAACGCCCCGCTCTTTGTGCGGGCCGGAGCGGCAGGTCGCCGATCCGGCCGGTCTCCATGGTGGTGGCCATGGCCGCGCTGTATGCCATGACCACGCGGGCGCCTGGCAGCGTCGCCGCGTTCTGCCCGCGGCCCGCGCTGCAGCCAATGGAACCGGTCGCCGAACTCACCCGCGAGCACTGGCAGGGTGACCGGGACAGTTGGGCGGCTTCCACTCCTACCAGGGAAAGAAGACGAGGATGCCGCCCTCTCCGTCGCGACGAAGGCATGCGGCGCCGCCAAGCGCAGGCGAACTGTCAGGGCCGGCCAGCAGAAACGCTGAATCCGGTCACGGCCATGTACACGAACAGGCCAGCCATGACAACGAACATGATGCGGGCGGCAGTGAAGGCGGCATCGGGGACTTCCTCGGCGCCCGGGTTGAGCCTCTCACGCCACCCGCGCACCCAATCCGCTTTGACACACGCCATGGCAAGGAACACGGCCGCCAATACGAGGGCCAGCACATTCAGTGTGTCGAGCGCATTCACTCTTCTTCTCCCGCTCTGTCCTGTTCGCGCGGTGCCACGAACAACCTGTGTGCCCTGACGTGCAGGGGCAGCGCAGCAAGGGCGACGCGATTCATCCATCGCACGTTTCGCCACGTATGGTGCGTGGGCCGTGATGGCCTCGGTGGGCCCGAGGGGCGACGTCTGCGGCGGGGAGTCCCCGCCTACAGGTGTCGCAGGCGACCCGCGGCAGCGCAGCCACGGCCCTGCCGAGTGGCTGCTGCTGAGACTGGACTGGTACGCCGGGGCAGGGTCCGGGACCGATCCGGCAGGCAGGGACTTCGATGACGTCGTCCCACGTCGCCGGCACACCACCGGGCCGACAGCCTGCTGACGGGGAGTCACTGATATCGGCGTCTCACGCTACGGACCAGTAGAGCATCAAGTGATAACAGTTTCCAGACCGCCATTTTCTTCCTGGTGAAGAACCATACGATGCGTGGGTGTCTATTCTCTCCCGCCGTTCAAAGCCGCGCCTGGCCCCCGAGCTTGATGACAAATACCTTGGCAAGACCCTGAAGCTGCTGTACCGGCTGCCGACGCCGAACATGGTCGATATCCAGGTCGATGCCATCGCAGCCACTCTCCGGGACGCCGACGCACGAGAAGACTGGGACCGAAAGGCTCACCGTCTCGTGATCCTGGGACAGGCCGTGGCCGACGGTCAGATGTCCGAGCGGTGGCTGAGGCGTCAGCCGGATGACGGGGAGGCGCGTCTTTTCAAGGCCTGGGTGGACGTGATACGAGGCAGTCAAACCGGCTCCGTGGCAGGCGCGGGGATCGCGGAGTCCTGTCGCCAAGCAGCAGCGGACAACCCCGACGACCCCACGCCGTGGACGGTACTGCTGGCCTTGCTGCGTCTGCTCCGGCGTCCGACACCGGAAATGGTCGGCGTCTGGAACGAGGTAGTCAATCGAGACCCCTGGAATCGCTGGGCCTACCGGGAGATGCTTGATTATCTCTCGCCCGAGGAATGCGGCTCGTATCTGCAGTGGATGGAATTCATCGATACCATCAAGAATCGCGCGCCGGCCGATGCGCCCACCGCGGGGCTTGAACTCACCGCGGTGGTAAGGCGTCATGTGAAGGCAGTCATGCGCGGCGGCGTGCAGGGATTGATGGCGGCCCGCTCCACATGGTCACAACCATGGGAGTCCGCAGCGCTGGAACGCGCCTCACAACTATGGCTCAGACCTGGATTTCTTCGGCACGCGTCCGCGCTCGCCGACCTGAACACACTTGCCTACGCGTTGGTCGAGGCGGGACGGCATTCGGATGCGGCAGCTGTCTTCGAGGCTCTCGACGGTGTGGTGACGCCGTGGCCGTGGGAGATGTCAGGAGACCCTGTGCAGCAATACACCAAGGCGCTGGAACAGGTGAAACGGCGTCAGGCCATCTGAAGTTCCCCTCGCCGGACTTCTCCGCCGACACAGGGTTTCGGGCCGCCGAGCCCGACCGCCCGCCGGAAGGGGCGGTGGGGCGGCGCCCGGCGGTGCCGGGGTGCTGCCGCTGCACCCCGGCCGACCGCGTTCAGCCAGACCTGCTGGACGCCCGCTCGCTCGACGCCGGAGCCGGGCTTGTCGACCGCACCCACAGCGCGGCAGCCTCGGCGCCCTGGGATGTCGGCAGTGGAACGACTGCAACCTGGCGATCACCGAGACCGGTGCGACCCTGACCCGTTCGTACGGCGCCCGCACCTCACCCGGTTTCGCGGGCGTGTGGGCCGCATCGCCCCGCAATGCGGCTGGGCCTGCCTGTCGCGCCGCTGCTTTGTGACGGTGTTCCGGCTGACCGCTCGCGTGCCCCACAACCCGCGCCCCTGGGGCACCATCAAGGACGCGGCCTACGTTGGCGCCGTCGACGACGACGTCACGAGGGACGGTGGCAGCGCCCGGAACCTTCTGGGGTGGAACATCTACGGGCGCCGGATGCGCCACGACCCTTCATACATGGGATGTTAACGGGCCGTGCGACGAAGCACAGATCCTGCAGGCTCTCTGGAGCCTCACCGATCCCTGAGTTGTTTCTTTCATTCATGGGATGTCATGGACGTGATCGCGTGGTATCTATACGGGGGCTCGAACCGAGATCCGCCTCGTCGATTCGGCAGTCACCCCCAGAAGAGGACGCCCGCATGAGAAGGTCCTGGATTCTTCCCCTGATCACACTGGTCGCCGCCACGTTCGGAGTGACGGCGGCGGGTGTGGCCCCGGCCTCCGCCGCCCCCAACACGCCTTTGCGGGTCATGCCGTTGGGTGACTCCATCACCTGGGGTGTGGGCAGCAGTACGGGCAACGGCTACCGGGGGCCGTTGTGGAACAAGCTCGCGGCGGACGGCCATCCGCTGGACTTCGTGGGCACGGGGCGGGGTGGTTCGATGTCCGACCCCGACAACGAGGGCCACTCCGGATACAAGATCCATCAGATCGCCGCACTCACCGACGCCTCGCTGACCCGGTACCGGCCCAACGTCGTCACTCTGCACATAGGCACCAACGACCTCAACGAGAGCTATCAGGTGTCCACCGCCACCGCCCGGCTGAAGTCGCTGGTCGACCGGGTCACGGCCGCCGCCCCCGACGCGACCGTCCTGGTGGCGTCCCTGGTCGTGTCCACCAGCGGCTCGGAGGAGCAGTACCGGGCCGCGTACAACCAGGGCATCACCCAGATCGTGCGGGACGCGCAGGCCGCGGGCAAGCATGTCGCCCACGTCGACATGAGCGGTCTGACCACGGCAGATCTGGCCGACGCCCTGCACCCCAACGACTCGGGCTACCAGAAGATGGCGGACGCCTTCCACCGCGGCGTCCAGGCCGCGGACAACTCCGGATGGTTGAGGAACCCCGCCCCCGCCCCCGCGCGCGTGCAGTCCGGGATGTCCGGGAAGTGTCTGGACGTCAACGGCGCGAGCACCGCCGACGGGACCGCCGTCCAGATCTGGAGCTGCGGTAACGGCGCCAACCAGTACTGGTCCGCCTATACCGACGGCACCCTGCGTTCCATGGGTAAGTGCCTCGATGTCTCCGGCGGCGGGACCGCCAACGGCACCAAGGTGCAGATGTGGACCTGCCACGGCGGCGCCAACCAGGTGTGGCAGGCATACGACGGCGGCTACCGCAACCCCGCCTCCGGCCGCTGCCTCGACGTACCGGGCTTCTCCACGACCGACGGCACACAGCTCCACCTGTGGGACTGCCATGGCGGCACCAACCAGAAGTGGACCACGCTGACCGCCGGCTGACCTTCCCTTCGAGCAGCAGCCAACGGGGTGGCGCGCGCGATCAGCACACTGCACTGGATGATCGCGCCGCCCTCCGTGTCCAAGTCGGCGTTGTCCAACATAGTCGCGCACGTCGTCCAGACCTCGTCGGCGCCCCACTCGATCCGGTTCAGCAGCCCCGGTCCTCCGAGCGGCAGGCTGCCGTGAGCGCCTCCACCCGAGGCCACCTGGTCGGCACACCGACGAATCGGCACAGCGCAGCCGCGTAACACCCGGTACGGCGCGCTCGCGGTCCTACTGCACTGGATGCTTCGTCAGGTCCGTCGGCGGGGACTCCTGACCGCCCATGTCGAGACGGAACGGCGGGTACTGGTCCGTCAGCAACGCGGCGTAGGCGGCCACCCGGGCGACCCAGCGCGCCAGGCCCAGCAGGAAGTCGAAGAGGTGCACCGGGTAGCGGGCGGTGAACGCCAGGACGACCACGGCGACCAGGGAGAGGAAGGGAATCAGCCCGCCGCCACCCCAGCCGTCGTCCTCTCCTCCCCACCCCCCGTGGCCGACGAGGATCCCGACGACGACGTACTGCGGGATCGCCAGCAGCCACCACTTCACCAGGACCAGCCCGCGGGAGAGACGCTCGGGATACGCGACGTCGAAACGCGCCGGATAATCTGGCACGTCCGCGAGGGTGAACGGCGGGTACCGGTCGGTGCCGAGCGCGGTGTGGGCGTAGAAGTTGACCCGCCAGTTCCAGCGCAGGACACCGACGCTGAAGTCGAAGAGGGACCGGGGATATCGGCCGGTGAAGAGGATGGCGAAGAACGCGATCACCGTCACGACGGCGAACGCGATCCACAGGAAGAACAGCACGATGTAGTGCGGGATCGCGAGCAGCCACTTCACCAGCCACAGCCATCTTGACAGCCGAGGGTCGAGAGAGGCCTCCAGCCGCACAGGGGACGTACCGATCATGGATTCAGGCTCGCACGCGAAGGGGAGACCCGCGACTCGGGCGGGCCGCCCGATCGCGGTTCACCGGCTCCGCCGCGGCTGTCCGCCGGGCACTGCTGGAGCAGGCCGCTGAACGAGCCTGTGAGAGCCGGCAGCGCACTTCTGCGATTCTGCTTGCCATGCCCGCACGAAATCGAAGACTGCCCCGCCACCGTGCGTGGCCTCTGACCACCACCGACATCAACGAGTGTCTCGGCTCTTACATGAGCCGCGTCACGGACCTGCGGTTCCTCACGGGGCATGACAGCGGGTCCATCGTCCTGGGAACGGCATGGGTTGCTCCTGACCCCCGTAACTACGGCCGCGGCATCCACCCGGACATGGTCGGCTTCCGCATAGACGTACACCCGGTCGATGCCACTGATCGTGCTGCCACCCGCGCTCTTCTACGAGCGCACGCCCTCCCGCGACTCCACGAATGGATCACGCAGGCGATAACAGCCGACGAGACCTGGCAATCGACCGACCACCAGCACTACTGGACCCTCGTCGACGGCCATCTCATGCACCGCGACGAAGCGTGAAACCGAGTCCGGAGGACGCGGACCCACACCCATACATCAGCAAGGCCACTCGTGCGCATGCACAACATCGCCGACAGCTGATCCGCACGATGCGTACCTCCCACCCCGAGGTCGCGACACGCACATTGACCCGGGCGCCTTCGCCACCGGACTCGACGATGCGCTGAACTGCCACGACACCTACTGGAAGGGCTCCGGCGACCCGCGCGGCCGCGTGGCCCTCGGTACTTTGGCCATGGCCTGCCTGGCCCGCGACTGGGGGTTCAAGCGCCCCTCCAGGCCCCTCAGCTCTGGCACGTGGGGCGTACCCACACCTGGCAGAACGCACCCATCGGTTCATCACCGGAACCATCCGCCTCGGGCGGCAACCGGTGCACTGCGATCAGGACGCCCAGGGGCTGATCGACCGCGCCATGTCAATGCACCGCTTGCCCCATGAACCCCCGCGCGGTCGGGACGCGGCCCGCTGACGGCCTCAGACGAGGAAACAGCTGTTGTCCGATCCCTCATGCTCTTCCGCCGGCTCACGAGGCCGTGGTCCGTGGCCGGCAAGAGGCGCCGACGCGCGCGGTTCAGCCGTACTGGATGTGTCAGCCAATCGTGGTGGACTTCCACCACCGCAAACCGAGCACCGGCTGGCGGTGGGAGCCCCGGCTCATCGCCGCGAACGACACCAGGGACGGTGCCACGTACGACCTGTGGGTCGGTTGGGGGTCAGCCGTGGACGGGGTTGCGTGGATCGGTTGCGGCGGTTTGCGGGGTGCTGTCGTCGGTGCTCGTGTCGTGCTTGCCGGGCTTCGCCC
>NZ_JBWKAJ010000034.1:0-54247 GCF_056437585.1 Streptomyces sp. NPDC042364
CCCGCGGAGCGGGATATGCAGCGCTGGCGCGCTGCATAGGGAACGGCTCCGCTGACGCTTCGCCAAATTCCCGCGCAAGCGCGGGAATTAAATTCCGCAAGCGGAATTTGACAGGACGTCAATTCGCGCACGCGCGAATTGAGCGCACCCGCGCAAGCGCGGGTGCCGAGGCTGGCAGCAAGAGGGGGTGCATCACGCGCGGGACTGTGTAGCTACTGGAAATCCCAGCCGCTACCTCTATAACGGAGGTGACGGGTCGTCGGCTCGACATGTGCCGGCCCTACCGCAGTAACGGGCTCCGCTGCGCTCCACCCTAACCCCTCCTCAACTCGCAAGACCCGAACAGGAAACCTACACAACGCTCCACCAGCATACAGGACAACCGGCCGCTACAGAGTGAGAATCGGCCATGCATCACTCTGGTGGTGGAAGTTGTCTCAAGGATGGTGCATCACTGTGATGCACTGTGTAGAGTCTGGGGACAGACACCACACCCCCGGGACGCAGCCACCGCGCGGGGAATCCCTTTCATATGCGCCACATTCCGCGAGAAGGAGACCACGGGGCATGGCCGTGAAGCTGCGTGACCACCAGATCGAAGCCGTTGCCGCCATCGTGCGCGGTCTCGATATCCCGCCGGGCGGTATTCCCTGGAATGGCTTGCGCGGGCAGGTGCACGCTGCGTGCGGCACCGGAAAGACGATTATTGCTGCCGCGTCGGCTAAACGGCTTGCGCCGAAGGGGCGCATTCTCGTCTTGGTGCCGACGCTGGATCTCCTGGCGCAGACGGTGAAGGCGTGGCACGAGGCCGGGCACAAGGGGCCGGCGGTTGCCGTGTGCTCGCTCCAGGACGACCCAGAGCTGTGGAACCTGAAGGTGCGCTCCACCACTAACCCTGTGCAGCTGGCGCTGTGGCACGGCCAGGGGCCCGTCACCATCTACGCGACGTACGCGTCGCTGGGCGTGCTGGCGGAGGCTTTCGAGGGCGTCTACGGCCAGCAGTTGGCCCCGGTGGACCTCGCCGTGGTCGATGAGGCGCACCGGACAAGTGGCTCGATGGGTAAGGCGTGGGCGGACATCCACGACCAGACCGTCATCCCGGCGCACCGTCGCCTGTATCTGACGGCGACGCCGCGGATCTGGCAGGAGCGGCCCAACTGGGAGGTTGCCGAGGGGGTGCGGGATCCGCTGCCGCGCGAGATGGCGGCCTCGATGGACGACGAGAAGGTCTTCGGGCCCGTCCTGTACAAGCTCAGCCTGGCGTCGGCTGTCTCGCGCGGTCTGCTGGCGCGGTACCAAATCATCGTGCTGGAGCTCCAGGACCCGGTCGTCACCCCGGAGAAGCTGATGGGTGAGGAGCGGCGCAGCGAGGAAGTGCGGGGGCAGCGGCTGGGAGCCTTGCAGGCCGCGCTGCTGCACACGATGGCGCAGCACAGCCTTCAGACGTGCATCACCTTCCACCATCGGACGATGGAGGCACAGGCGTATGCGGAGGGCCTGGAGCGTGTGGCGGCGAAGCTGCACGCCGATCAGCCGGAGAAGTACCCGGCGAAGATCTGGGCGGACTGGCTGTGCGGGGAGCACGTCCCGGAGCGCCGGCGCGGCGTGTTGGGTGAGTTCGGCTCCACCGCCTGGCGTGCGGTGCTGTCGAACTGTCGTGTCCTGGGTGAGGGTGTCGATATCAGGGCCGTGGACAGTGTGGCCCTGTTGGACCCGAAGGGGGCGCCTCACGACATCGTGCAGGCCATCGGACGTGCTTTGCGGCAGAAGCCGGGGCAGGGGAAATTGGCTTCTTTGATCGTGCCGGTTTTTCTCCAGCCGGGAGAGAAGCCGGAAGACATGTTCACCTCGGCATCGTATCGGCCTTTGGTGAAGGTACTCGAAGGTCTTCGGGCTCATGATGAAGAGGCCGTGGAATTGCTAGCGATTCCGCAGGAGCCGCAGAAGGACGTGGCGCAGCCGTCCGTGAACATCGGCTCTGCGCCCGAGGAAGGCGAGGAAGAATCTCGTCTGTTGCTCCGTTTCGCGGCTCCGCGTGACCCAGTGATGGTCGCGGACTGGGTCAGCTTCAATGTGATCGACACGGAGAAGCAAGACTGGGCGAGGGGCTGGGCGGCGCTGAAGAAGTTCACGGAGCGTGAGCAGCATGCCAGAGTCCCATATGGTCATAAAGAGGGCGCATACCCTCTTGGATCATGGGTGGCGGAACAGCGACGGGCCTACGGCGCGGGGCAGATAAGCGGCCTGCGTGCCCGGCGGCTGGAGAAGCTGGGCATGGTCTGGTCCCTGGCCGATGAGCGGTTCCAGGAGAACCTGGAGGCCGCGAAGGCGTACTACGACCAGCGCTGGACTCTCTGCGCTCCGAGGTCCGCAGTGGCCCTGTCCAGACCGGTAGGACAGTGGTTGAGCAATTTGCGCCGCGCGGGTGCGTTGGACGGCCACCCCGCGTGGGCGACAGCGCTCAAGGAGGTCGACGAGGACTGGAACCCGCCGTGGCCGGCCGACTGGCAGCGGCACTACGCCGCACTGCGCGGACTGGTGGCCGAGGAAGAGGGCCAGGCGGAAGTCCTGCCTGGCGTCACGGTCCACGGCATGGACATCGGCAAGTGGCTGGCCCGGCAGCGGACACCGAAGGTCTGGCAGGCCCTGACCGACGGACAGCGCGAGCGCCTGGAGCAGCTCGGCATCACACCGCTCGCCCCAGCGCCGGAGGAGCCCACAAGGGCTTCCACGACGTTCGAGCGGGGCGTGGCGGCCCTCGCGCAGTACAGAGCCCGCACAGGCTCTGTGAAGGTCCCCAGGCCCCATGTAGAGCTACTGGAGGACGGGGCCGAGGTCCGGCTTGGAGTGTGGATCATGAACCAGAAAAGCCGCCGCGCGAAGCTCACCACCGACAAGCTCTCTGCACTCGCCGCGCAAGGGCTGGAGTGGGCCCATGAAGGCTAAGGAACGGGATAAATTTGTGGTTAAGCAATGCCTGCCTGAAGTGAGGGTACAGGGTCATGGCCTCTGAGGAAGAGCTGTTCGCGTCCGTCGACGCTCTGTTGAACGAGGAGCCGCACCTGCCGCCTCCGGCGGAGCGTGCCCGGCTGCGTGAGGCCGCCGGTATCACCCAGGCCCGCCTCGCCACCGCGTTGAAGACCACGACCCAGTCAGTGAAGAACTGGGAGAACGGCCGTAGCGAGCCGAAGTCGCCACGCCTGGAGGCATACCAGCGGCTGCTGAACGGGTGGGCGGCGAAGTACCCCGCCCCTGGCGCAGCTCCGACAGTCTCGGTTGCCGCGGCGTCTACCGAAGCGGGTGCGTCCAGGGTGGAGACGGCAGATGCCCTGCAGGCTCCCGCCGTTCCGGCTGCGGCGCCGGCGCGCCCCGCCGTCCGGCCCGCTGCGGCATCGCGGCGTCCGGCCACGAAGAAGGCGGCGCAGCCCGCAGCCGACCTGCGCTTCCCGCACGGGCCCCTCGCGGTGCTGGACGGCGACGGCTGCGCGTACGGCGTGGACGGAATCGTGCTGGACTGCCCCGCGACCACCGTGCCCGAGCTGGTGGAGTGGACGCTGCGCGAGTCCGGCCTCGGAGCACCGCGCCTGCACCGCAACGGCAAGGACAGCGACCCGCTGATCGTCCTCACCGCCGCGGCCGCCGTGAAGCTCGGGCTGCCCGAGCGCCTGGAAGGCCACGAACAGCGCCGCTCTCTGCGCCTGCCGGAGGACCACCCTGTGGTCAAGCAGGTGGTGAAAGCCAAGTGGCGGCTCACCCAGCGCGGGTTCGGCCCCTGGGCAAGGATCTACCGCAAGGCCCAGGGCCGCGAGCGGCAGTGCGTGCAGCTGGCGATCCTGTCCTGGGACGCGCTCGACCCCCGGTCGTGGCCCGGCGTTACGGAGATGGAGCCGGCCGACGTCGCGCGCGTCCTCGGTGTGTACGCCACCCGGGTCATCACCCCGCGCGGGTCGGCGGCCGTGTCCGGACTGGAGCTGATGACGGCGCTGCGCCCGCCCACCCGCGCGGTGCGCGACGAAGCGACCGGGAATTGGGTGCCCGGCCACAACCCCGGCAGCCTCGGGACGGAGCCGATGGACCCCGCGCCGCCGGAGGCAACCGCTGAGCACCCCGTGGTCGTGGACAGCGGCTGGACCGGTGGCTTCCTCAATGAGGAGGCGTATCAGTGGGTGCGCGAGGTCAGCCTGCTGACGGATGAGGAGTGCACGCTGCCGTACGCGGTCGGCCTGGACCTCAACACCGCCTTCCTCGCCGCCGCGGCCCGCCTGGTCGTCGGCCTGTCCGCCCCCGACCACTTCCACGCCCCGGCCTTCAACCCAAAGATCCCCGGGAGCTGGCTGGTCGACCTCTCGCACATCGAGGTGGACCCGCGCCTGCCCTCACCGTTCACACCGGACGGCACCCGGCCCACGGGCCCGGCCTGGTACCAGACACACACCGTCGCCTACGCCCAGGAACTCGGCTACAACGTCCAGCCTATGGAGGCGTACCTGCGCCGCGAGACCGGCGCCTACCTGGACCCGTGGCACGACCGCCTCAAGACCGCCTACGTCGACACCCTCGCCGACCTCGGCGTCACCAAGGACCTGACCGACGCGGAGTTCCTGGCGGCGATGGAGCGGCACAAGGACGTCGACCCGGCCCTGGCGGCGGTACTGGCTGCCATCAAGGCCACCATCAAGGGCGGCATCGGCAAACTCCGCGAACGCCCGCAGGGCAAGCGCTACAAGGAGGGCGAGCGGTGGCCGGCCCTGCAGCGCCCCACCTGGCGCCCCGACATCCGCGCCGCCGTCATCTCCAAGGCCCGGGTCAACATGCACCGCAAGATGCGCAACATGGCCACGATGACGGGTCTGTACCCGCTCGCCGTGCTGTCCGACTGCGTCGTCTACCCCTCACCGGGCGACAGCCCGCTCGACTTCCTGCCCTACGCCGCCTCCGGCAAGCCCCAGCCCGGTGCCTTCCGCCTCGGGCCCACACCTGGCCTGGCAAAGCTGGAGGGCGTTCAGTCGATGCTGTGGGCGGTCGACCTCATGGAACAGGGCCTCAACCCGGCCCGTCACATCAAGGGCGGCGACGCTGTCCTGGACGAAGGCGAGTAGGCGCTGTGGGAGAGATCGACGACGCCATCGAACGCGCCGACCGGGAAGCCTTCACCCGCCAGCCACCCAAGACCCTCCAGGCCCGCATCAACTTCCTGATCAAGCAACTCAAGACCACCAAAGCCGTCGCGGCGGAGATCGGGGTCAGCCAGCGGTCGGTGGAGCGTTACCGCAAGGGCGAACGTAAGCACCCGCCGAAGGGCATCGCCGCGAGGATCGACGATGCCGTGCGGCGGCGCTGGCAGCCCCAGGTCCGCAAACGCCGGCGCAAGCAGGCCGCCACGACCGGGATCACGGTCGAGACCCGCGCCCGGTTCGGCTACACCGCGCCGATCGGCACGACAGACGACGGACGCTTCCGCCGCCTCACCGTCCGCCTCCCCGCGCACTACGCGCAACGTCTGTTCGACGCCCGCGACGCCGGAGCCACCGACCAGCAGATGCGCCAGATCATCGCCGAAGGCTTCAAAGACATCTACTTCCAAGACGGCGGAAACCGCGCCATGGGACTCTCCGACGTCACCCTCAACGACATCGACTACCTCGACCTCGACTACTGACCCAGCCCCGGCTCGCAGGCCCGGCCCCGGCTCGGGTGAGCCGAAGCACGATAGCTGTCACACGCGACGGGATGGGTGGGGAAGCTGTTGCTGGCCTCGGGTGCCTTTCGGGTGGCTCCCCTGCAGGGTGAGATGACGCTGTCGTTCCTGGGGCGGATCGCGGACAGGTACGGGCTGACGGTGCGGAGTCTGCTGTCGTCGGTCACCGAAGTGGCCGGCCAGCAGAGCGTCGTCGGGGCTCTGCAGGGCGACAGTGAGGTGTTCTTGAACGCCGCGGCCCGGGACCGGGTCGCGGCGCTGTGCCGTGTGCCGCAGGTGGACATACGCCGTGCGCTGCCGGCCTGGACGCGGGAGGAGCCGCTGGGCCCCTCGACGGAGAGACCGGCGGCGCGGCTCCACAACGGGGTGGAGACGGTTGCTGCCTGGGGTCCGGCGTGCCCGGGCTGTGTGGCTGCACGGACCGGCCGCGTTGCACCAGCCCGGCTGTACCTGGCGACGCACCAGCGAGTCTGCCCACGCCACCGGTGCTGGCTGATGGGCGTGCCTGGCAGCGGGGGCCGTGTCGTGGGGCTGGCCGGATGCCCGGAGGTGGTCCAGGCGCAGGCCGATCACCGCAGGCTGCTGCGCCGCTCCCCCGTCGCTGCTTCGGCATTCGAGGTTGCTGAGGCGGTCACCGCCTCGTGGTGGGCGCAGAAGTGGCCCGAGGAACGCCTGTGGGCGATGCGGCTGGAGGCGGCCATGCCTGCGGGCGAGGATCCGCAGCGGTGGCGGATCCTGGCGCGGGATCTGGTCACCTACCCCGAGACCGTCGCCCTCGCCACGCTTCTGGCCAGCCGGGCCTGGCGGCTCCGTGTCGCGGCTGACGGTGATGGTCACCTCCCCTACCGGTTGGCTGATGTGCCCTGCGTGCCCAGCGAGCTGGGCCATCGCCTGCGGCGATCGTGGCTCACCGAGCGTCTGGCCGCCTGCACCCACGGACCGCTGTTTGCCTGGACGTACCAGTGCATCCGTACCAAGGGCGGCCGTGGAGACGCCGAACAGCGGCTGTGGCAGGTCCCCTTGGCGCTCCGGCCCCGGCCTCTCGCCGACGTTCTCGCGGGCTACCAGCGTCGGCAGACCGCGGGCACAGAGGGTCTGCCGGCTCAGAAACGGCTGCGGGGCCACAGCGTGCACGCCGACGGGGCCTTCGCCGCCGGCCTGGCCCACGCGCGTACCTACGCCGCCCAGCACGGCCACCTCGCCACCCGACGCGACACGCGAGTCGGTTCCTTCTCCCTGGGGAAATGGGTGCACAACCAGCAGTCCCACGCCTTGGCCCTGCCTGAAGAAAAGGCCGCTGCCCTGAAGGAGGTGGATCCGTGGTGGAACATCCCCTGGTCGGTGAAGTGGCAGCGCTCCTACTACCGCGCCCGCGACCACGTCAGACGCCACGGCCCCCTCAACGCCGCCGACGGCTTCCCCGACACCCACGTGCTGACCGGGGAGTGGCTGTACCTGCAGTGCACCGACTACAACTCACTCCACCCCGAACAGCGCCGTCTGCTGGCCGACATCGGCATCACGGCCCAGGCCGCCGGCAGCGCACGCCCGCGCCGAACGAGCCGGACCGCGGGCATCGATACGGCTGTTGCCTGTGCGCGTGCCTTCGTCGCCGAACACGGATGCCTGGCCCTGGCCACCAAGAACGTCTCGTACCAGGGGTTTTTGCTCGGGAAGTGGCTCGCTGCCCAGCGTTGCCTCACCCGCCGCCAGGACGAACCAGCGCACCTTCAGATGCTCGACGCAATCGACGTGTGGTGGAACCCGCCGTGGCCCTTGGCGTGGCAGCGAACCTGGCACCGGATCCGCACTCATGCCCAAGACCGGCACCAAGGGGCTGCAGAAGAGGGCTGGCCGGACGGCAGTGACGGCTGGGCCACGTGGCTGTCCGTACAGTGCACCGGCTACAAGCAGTTGCATCCCCCGCAGCAGCATCTGCTGGCGGAGATCGGCATCACCGCCGAGACCGCCGCCGCTCGCCCCCACGAGATCATCGCCCGGCTCTGCGGTACGGGCCCCGGGCTGGCCCACGCACGCACGTACGCCGCCGCACACGGCCACCTCGCCACGCCCCAAAAGGCTTGCCTTGAGGGGTTTCCGCTGGGCCGGTGGCTGAGCGAACAGCGCCGCCAGGCGCGGGAGCACCGTCGCAGTACAGGCGGGACATGGCCGGTCAGCACACTCCTCGCAGCGCTCCACCCCTGGTGGAACCCGACCTGGTCCTTGGAGTGGCAACGCAATTGGAGCCGCGTACGGAAGCGGTCAGAGTCCGCGTCCGCAGCCGACAGCAGTGGTGGTATCGGCATTGAGGATCTTGAGAAGGAGCTGGCCAGCTGGCTGAGGCGCCAGTGCACCGACTACAGCAGACTCCACCCCGAACAGCACCGCCTGCTGACCAAGATCGGCATCACCGCCGAAACAGCCCGAGCCGCCCAACCACCAGCTTCCCGCACCGAGCCCGGTCTCCTGGACACCGCTCTCGCGCAAGCTCGCGTCTACGCCGCCGCGTACGGCCATATCGCCGCGCCCGCCAGCACCGTCCTGGACGGGTTCGAGCTGGGGAAGTGGCTGGCCTGGCAACGACGACGCGCCCGCCAGGGCCGCCTCTCCCCCACCCGTGCCGAAGCCCTGACCATGATCGATCCGTGGTGGAACCCGCCCTGGCCCCTGCAATGGCAGCAGGCCTACCACCGCCTCCGCACAGCAGCTACAGGTGCCGACGGCGTACCGACCACGAACCTCCCCCGAGGTCTTTGCCACTGGATCCGTGTCCAGCAGGATTCCTGGGAACATCTCCACCCAGGCCAGCAGGACCTCCTGACCACCCTCGGCATCACACCCCACACCGTCGTAGGCAAACGACCCGCCCCGGCCACACGCTCCTACCCCGCCAGCCCCGGACTCCACCACGCACACGCCTACGCCGCCCAGCACGGCCACCTCACCCCCGACAAGCACACCCGACAAGCTGGCTTCCCCCTCGGCCAATGGCTGAGCCAGCAACGCCGCAAAGCCCGCGCCGGCACCCTCTCCGCCACCACCGTAGCCGCTCTCACCAGCCTGGACCCGTGGTGGAACCCACCCTGGCCCTACACCTGGCACCGCACCTGGCAGCAATACCGCGCCACGATCAGGGGCAACGAGCCCCTCCCCGACACACTCCAACGGTGGGCCAACGCCCAACGTAGTCAATGGAGCACTCTCCACCCCGGCCAACAACAACTGCTCACTGACACCGGCGTCACTGGATGAGATCGGGTGTCCAACAAGCCGGTCAGCGACCATGCGTGACGAACCATCAACTCACGACGTGAGCTGCATCACACATTTTTGAGCACGGCGTGCCCATGCCCTGGCCGCAGGGGTGGGCCGGTAGGTTGCCCACCAATTCTTGGTGGGCAACCTACCGGCCCACCCCTCGCGTTAAGGGCATGACCTGCAGGAATGCAAGTTGCCCGCCTCCACGAGTTCCCACCAGTCTTGACGGCGTGCCGCGGCGCCCGGCACGCCTCAACATCACGTCAAGCTGGAGGGGAAAACCCCTGTGCTCAACACCATCGGCAGCCTCCTGCCCACGCTCCTCGGATGCCTCGGACTCATCGCGCTCGCCTCGAACGCAACCGCGCCCTGCGGCACCCGCGCCAAGAAAGCCGCCACCACGGTCACCGACCACCTGCGCGCCATCACCAACCACGCTCGCGCCATCGTCGCGGCCATCACCAATCGCAGCGGCCTGAACGGCGACCAGGACTGAGCAACCACACCCGAGCACCAGTTCCATCCTCAGGCAGTCACACCATCGCCGTTCCCGGAAAGGCCGCCTGAGGATGGACTGCTCCACGCCCCCAGAGGCTTCTGGGCGCGACGTTTCGCCTCGATTCCCGGGCCGCACCGCTGCCAAAAGCATCAGACCAGCCCTCCCATCACGGCCGGAGACGCTCCCGTCGGCCGGGATGGGATCTTCGGTCGCTCTCCTACGTTGACGCGCCCTCTGCAACGTTGGGATCCCAGCTCTCCCATGCCTCACCAGACGCTAGAGTTTTCCCACCTCGTCCCGAAGTGGTGTGTTTCAACGGCGCGTTGACGGCTGCTGGCCACCCGCGTGTCCGTGCCGTACAGCAAGGGAGCATTGTGCGACTCGTCGAACTCAGCGTCACCAACTTCCGCTCGCTGGGCGACGTCCAGGGCATCCCGATCCACAAACAGACCATCCTGACGGGGCACAACGACTGCGGGAAGACAGCGACTCTGGACGCCATCGCTTTCCTGCTCGGCGAGCGCCCTCTCGCGGACAGTGACATCTCTCAGTTTGCCGAGAGTGAACCCGCGCGCGCTGCCCTGCCATCGGACGAGGACGCCGCGGAGCCGATCGCGGTGACGGTGGAAGGCCGGTTCGACCTGTCCGACGCCGAGAAGAAGGCCCTGGGTCTCCCCTCTTCCATCCAGGTGCGCCGTCGGCACGTGGAAGGCGAAGGCGTCTCACTTGAGTGGCTGGCGCAGGTGCCGCAGAACCCCGCGCTACGGAACATCTCCTCCCTGAAGGCGTCCGAGCTCCGCAGCCTCGCCTCCGATGTAGGCGTCAAGTTGCGTGAGGGCCAGCCGAACGTCAAAGCGAGCTGGACCGAGGTTCTCGAGGAGCATGCGGCCTCAGCCCCGACGGTTGCCGGTTGGGCGCAGGCGCCCGAGCACGTCGTCAGCGCCCTGCCTCAGCTCCTCTATTTCCGGGGCGATGCTGCGGAGACTCCCGACACCGTGGTCCGCAGCATCCTGACGGCGAAGTTGCGCGAGTACACCCTGCGCGAGGAGACCCGGCAGAAGATCACCGATCTGGAAACCGATTTTTCCGGCCTGCTCAAGGACGATGCCGCCCGCCTGCAGAAATTGGTCGAGGAACGATGCGGCTTCGACTCCTTCTCGCTGGAGCCGACCGTGCAGTTCCGGCCGACTGTCAGTGGCGTCTCAATGACCGCTGCGGCACCGGGTCAGCGGGCCGTGTCACTGGCTGCGGCCGGGGCCGGCCGGTCCCGCCGGATTTCGCTGGCGCTCTGGGAGGCCAGCCAGCAGCTTCTGTCGGAAGCAGCGGAAGACGGCGTCACAGGCGGTGTGATCATCGCTTATGACGAGCCCGACACGCACCTCGACTATGAGCACCAGCGTCGCATCATGGACATGATCAAGGTGTCGGCGTCCGCCGCTCAGTCCACCGTGATCGTTGCCACCCATTCCCTGAACCTGATCGACGGTGTCGACATCCAGGACATCGTGCATCTCAATAGCAGGGACGGACGAGCCTACGTACAGTCGCTCGGCGCAGAGGACACCGACGAGGACACCCGGCGCTTTCTGTCGAACATGGCGGTTTCCCTGGGCTTCCGCAACAGTGTCCTCCTGCACGAACGGTGTTTCGTCGGTGTCGAGGGCCCCACCGAGTACGCGGCTCTGCCGGCACTGTTCAAGCTGGCGTTCGGCTACCCGATCCAGTCCGCGGGCATCGCACTGTGGGACTGCGGCGGCAACGACGGCGCCCTCAACTTCGCCAAATTCCTCAAGAAGCACAAGCGCACCGTCGTGTTCCTGGTCGACGGCGACTCTATCCGCGACAAGGAAAAGGAGTTCAGCCTCAATCGTTTGGAGAAGTACGGTTTCTCCGAGAAAGACTGCCTCTTCCTCGGAGACCCGAACGAACTGGAGGACGTCTTCAGCGACGATCAGTGGGCCGACACCATGAACGCCGAATGGCCTCGCAAGGACGAGCAGCAGTGGACACCCAAGGATGTCGCAGACCTGCGCAGCAGCGGCAAGTTCAGCAAGTCGCTTCACAGCCTGCTGTACCAGCACTCCGAGCAGGCTCCGCGTAAGAAGGAGAGCATGGTCGTCGAGTTGACTCGTCGGCTGCGCAAGCCCTCCGACGTCCCGCCCGCGCTAGTGAAGTCGTTCGAGGACGCAATCAAGGTAGCCCGTGAAGCCGGACTGGCCTACTGGCCCGAGGAAAGCTGAGTCAGGCGCAGTGCACGGCGGGCTCGCATCCGGCTCAGACGCTGCTCTCGGGTGGGCTCCTCCCATGAGTGCACACCCACAGACGACGCCCAGCGCCGACCATGCCGGCTCTTCTCCTCACCGCACCACCGGCATCCAGACGGCGCAGGGGGGCCTGAATGGCGAACACGGACAGCCATAGCATGCACCTCAGTACTCTCCGCTCGTTGTGCCGGTGACCTACTCAAAGAGTCCCACGCAGCACTGACAATCGGCAGAGCGGGAGCAGAGCCCCAGCAAGCTGGTACCGCCCGGAAACAACCAGCCCCCCGCGCGACGCCTCCAGACCGTATGCCGCAGACCGAACACCGCTCCCCTGAGAGATCAGTAGTCGATGTCGGTGAACTCGACCTCAAGCTGTTCAGCACGGTTCCCGTGGTCCTTGAAGGACACCTCCTGGATACCCTCAGCAATGACCTCATATGTGATCTGAGCAGCGTTGCCCCCGCTGGGCGTCGAATGGGCGCCGGGCGTACTCGGCCGACAGGCGGACGGTGATGCGGCGCAGACGTCCGTCGTCGGTGGTGCCGACGGACGTGATGCAGCCGAAGCGAGCGCGGGCCTCCCCGGTGCTCCCGTTACGGATCACAGCCTGCTTGCGGCGCCGGTCGCGGACGCGGTGCTGCCAACGGAGCTCGAACCGCCACGTCGACACGGCCAGCGATGGCCCTGGACGGCTGTTTGCGCTCGCCGGTGCGGTAGCGCTCCACAGACCGCTGAGTGATCCCGAGTTTCTGGGCCACGGCCTCGGTCGTCTTCAGCGGCTTCAGCAGGAAGTCCGATCCGCCCTATTGAGGGTCTTGGGCGGCTCGTGGGTGAAGACACGGCCGCCGGCCGATCAACGCAGGGCGGTGAGGTGGCCTCGCCTTGTGTCTGACGGTCAGCTTCCCGGAGGAGCTTCGGTGCCGTTGCCTGCCCTCACCGGGTTCTGCCATTGCCTACAGCGCTGCCGACGGCCCCTCGCATGTCCTATACGTCGTCGAAGCTGGGCTGACTCCATGGCTGGTCGGGGGGTGGGCCTTGGGCGCCGAGGAGCTGGGTGATCTTCTCGGCTTCGTCGCTTGAGAGATCAGAGAGCAAGCGTGTCGTTGTGCCGAGGAGGGCGTCCAGCGGTACCTGGGTACGTGCGCCGCGAGCGCTGGCGATGCCGGTGCCGAACAGGCACTGGAGAGTCTCGCCGGAAGGGATGCGGGCATCGGCCTCGATGACTCCCTCGGCCTGTCCCAGCGCGTCGCTGATGCCGTCGAGTTGGGCGTCGTGGGAGATGTCGTCTCCGGGGCCGCCGTATCCGACGTGGCGGTCCGTGACGACCATGCGAAGAGAGGTCAACGGGATGCCGAAGCGGTCGGCCCTGTTCCTCACCTCGTCGAGGCGGGGCAGATCGTGCTCCTGTCCCTGCGGGAGCTGGCGCCGGGACTGGGCAACAAGCACATGGAAACGCGGGGTCTGCAGGATCAGCTGGCCGGCCTTCACCGCCCAGCGCCACGGGCTGATGTTCGCGTCAGCCATGCCGGGCACGATCATGCAGACGCGGCTGGTCCAGAGCTGGATCGCCTCACGCATCAGGTGCTGAAGGTTGCCGGTGCCGGCGGCCGGGGTGCGCAGCAGGATAGGGAGGCTGATCATGCGGACGACCCGGTTCCAGAATGCGGAGTCGGTGATGTCCTCGGATTCCAGCAGGTACATCAGGGCCGTCTCGTCGAGATGGCCGACGCCTCGCTGGGGCGCTGGGAAGCTGGCGAGCGTGGATCCGCCGCCCTGCCAGAGCGCGGCGAGGAAGGTCGACATCCGGTCGGCGACGTCGGTGGTCATCCGTGCGGTGAGGGCGTCGACGGCGTCGCGGGTGGGAACGCGTTCTCCCGCACGGGCGGCCTCGGCTCCCTGAACGACCGTGTTCAGGAACTCCTCGGTCGCCGCTTTGTCGAGGGTGCCGCGGCCGCCTTCGAGAACGGAGCGGGACACCAGACGGGGGATGCCGGGAGAGTCGTCGGCCGGTTGGAGTGCGCCGAGTGCGGAAGCGTCGAGGAGCAGCGCGGTGCTGCTGCCGGGCAGCGAGGGAAAATCTCCTTGCTGCCGTTCGGTGGGCAGTTGACCGAGCGCCAGGAGCACCGGCCGGTCGGCACGGGGAAGGCGCTGCAGGTCGTCCTCGAGCTCGCGCTGGTCGGATGTGGTGCGCAGGTAGATGAACCGGCGCGGTGTGCGGGGTCTGCCGGGCCATTCGAGGACCATGTCGGGGACATGGGTGTGGTTGAAGAACTCGGTCTTGGTGATGGTGGCGCCGGGGTCCATGCGGCGCAGGTGGCGGGCGACGATGTCTTTGACCCGGGTGAACATCATCCGGTCGTCGGGCTCGTCCATGGCCTGGGAGATCGACTGTTCGACGAGGTTCACCACGAGCCCTCTCTGCGGGTGAGTTCGGCGGCGACGATGGCTGCCCAGTCCTTGAGCGGCAGAAGGGTTTCCTGCTTGTCCGAGAGCACGATCAGCCACAGGCGTGCGGCGACCGACTGGGCGAGTTCAACGTCCAGGAGTTTTCGGGCTTCCTCGGTGTCGCTGGTGCCGAAAACGCGGCTGCTGTGCTGAAGGACCGCGGTCTCCACCTGGCTGGGTGAGTTGAGGGTGGACCAGGAGTTCGCGCGGAAGGGTGCCCAGGTGATCCACATGAAGTGGTCGCTGAGGTGGTGCTGGGCCTGGGCTGCGACGTAGCACTTGGCGAGGAACTCGTCGAACTGGGTTCCCTGATCGCTGGGTTGCGCGTAGTTCTTGACCTCCGCGCAGAACATGTCGTTCTGGTAGGGGTCGCCCCGCATGGCGCCACCCAGATCGAAGGAGAACGTCCGGCCTCCGTACGGCCAGGACAGCGTCAGCCGGCGGCCGCAGGACTCCGAGTCCGTGTTCGCGTACGCGCCGAAGATACGCATCGTGCCCTCGAGCCACTGCTTGGCTCTGCGGGCCCCCGAGAAGCCCTTCACCTGAGCATCTTCGCCAACCACCACGTGCGTAGCTTAGTGCGATCAGATCATCACGGTGCGCTTGAACGGGCCAATCCGCCGCCGCACCGACGCCTGCAGTCCCTGAAAGGGAGACTCATGGCCCGGGGAAGTAGACCGATAACGGGACCGAGGACCGGCCGGCTGCTGCGAAATCCCCCGCCCAGAGCGGTGAACACGAGACCGTGGTGGAGTGACTCATCTTCCCCGCCCATTGCGGACAGCTCCCCTGCAGGGGGAGACGACCTCGTCGCTGATCTGCCGCATCGCCAGCCGATATGGGATGGAAGCGAAGGTGCTGCGGGCCTGCTGGAAGTGGCGCAACTACCCGCCTGGGCACGAGGGCGGAGGCGCACGTGCCGACGCCGAGGTGCTGCTGAACGCAGCCGGACGCCAGCTCCTGGCGGGCATGTGCGGCGTGGAGGAGGACGTGCTGGCAAGGGCGTTGCCGTCCTGGGAGGAAGGGGACACCAAGCTACGCGCCGAGGATGGCGATCCGGTGGGGCTGTGGCGGATCGGTGGCGCGGTGGTCGGTCCGGTGGCGTTCAGCTGCCGACTGTGCACGGCCCGGCGCACGGGGACTGCTCTCCGGGCGGTGCGGTACGCGCCGCGGTGGGAGCGGGTGTGCGTGCGGCACGGACGGTGGCTGCTGGACGCGGACGCCAACCAGCCGCTGGAGCACCTCGACCTGCGCGACCTGCCGGAGGTGGTGGCGGCGCAGCGGCGGTGGCCCTCGGTGGCGCGGCGGGCGGTGCGGGCCGGTGCGGAGCCGGAGAGGGTGTTCGCTCTGGGTTATGCGGTGGTGGCCCGGTGGTGGGAGCAGGCCCTGCACTGGGAGCGCGAGGCGGTCTGGCCGCGGCGGCTGCACCAGGTCGCGGGCGGCAACGCCGGGACGGAGCTGGAGTGGTGGCGGATCGTGGGCCGGGACTCGGTCGTCTTCCCCGAGGTGGTGGCCGTCGCCGACGCGCTGCTGGACCCGGTCATGGCCGAGCTGGCGTGGCGGGACAGCGGGGCCGGGCAGCCGCGGCCGCTGCCCGCTGACGGGGCGTTCTGCCGCCGGCTGGGTGAGCGGGTCGGGCGGGGGTGGCTGGGGCCGCTGGCCGCCACCGACTACGGCGGCCCGCTGACCTCGTGGATGGGCGCCGTCATCCGCATCCGCCGCGGCGCCGGGGGCCCGCCCGGCTACGGCAACGATCCGTGGTGGCTGAGGCAGGAGCACCAGCCCGCGTCCATGGCCGCCCAGCTGCGTGTCCTGTCCAAGGAACGCAGCGCGCCCGGCTCGGGCACCACGTGGCGCTCTGCGGTGCCGGCCGAGCAGCGGGCACGGATCACCAGCCTGGTCAACGACGCCGAAGAGCAGCTGACCCAGCTGCGCGGTGCCCAGTACGGCAAGACCGCCGACGCCGCTCAGCAGTTGCTGGGCAACCTCGGCCATGCCGCCACGCTGATCGAGCAGGCCGTACAGGAGACCGCAGCGGCAGCCCTCGGGGCCGGGATGGCACTGGAGGATCTGGCGCGCTGGGCCCGCCTGCCGGCCGATGTCCTGGCCGAAGCACTCCCGGACCACCACCGCAACAGGCAGCCGGGAAAGGAGCGGTGAGCAAGTGTCAGGAGGCAGGCAGGGTGTGCACGGATCGTGATCTGCAGGGCATACCTCATCGCCCGGCACTCGTGATCAGAATCCGTGAAGCCGCCCGCCAGCGGGGCGGGACGGGCTTGACTGGGGCGCGTGGGCAGCAAGGACGCAGCGGCCGCAGCAGGCAGCCGCTCACAGCACATGCAGAGGGACACCGGATCTGAGTGGGAGGCGGTCTTCGTCGACCCCGTCGGGCAGGTGGTGCAGCAGCGGTGGGCGGACGCGGTTCTCGCGGTGGCCTTCGAGGAGCTGGAGCCGGTGTCGGCGTTCCCGGTGGTGCCGGGGCGGCGGTGGGGGCCCGGCCAGTGGTGGTCGGCCACGACCGGCCGGCATGTGGCCTGCGGGTCGGCCGCGATGCGGGCGCAGCTGATGGTGCTGGACCGCGACCCTGAGGTGGTCGGCCTGGCCGGGCGGCCGGTCCGTCTGCTGTGGCGGGAGGCGCGCGGCCAGGTGCGCTCGTGGGTGCCGCAGCTTTTCGCCCGCCGCCGCGACGGCACCGCTGTGCTGGCCGACTGTCCCAGCCACCCGGAGGTCGGCGGCGAGCGGGCGCAGCGGGCTGCGAGGGTCCTGGAAGCGGCGTGCGTGCAGGCTGGCTGGAGCTACCGGCGCCTTGAGCCACTGGAGAAGATCCTGGCCGCGAATCTGAAATGGCTGGCCGGCTACCGCCACCCCCGCAACGCCGGGCGTCCCCGTCTCGCGGCCGCCGTTCGTGAGGCGTTCGCACAGCCGCGGCCGCTGATCGAGGGGGCCGAAGCGGTGGGCGACCCGATCGAAGTCCTGCCCGCTGTCTTCCACGCCCTGTGGCACGGACACCTCACCACGCCCCTGGACATACCGCTGCACGAGCGGGTCCTCGTCAGCACCGGCGCCGGTGGTGCGAACGGCCGCGGCGGCCCGGGCAGCTGGGACGGGCGGTGAGCGGGCGGCGTGGCGGGCGGCCGGTGCTGCAGGTCGGAGCGCACGTCCGTTTCCGTGAGAGCACCTGGCAGGTCATCGCTGTGGCGGGGCAGCAGGTCCACCTCGCCGGTGAGACAGGTGAAGACGAGACGGTCGTGGCCGGGCATCTGTTCGCCGACCCGTCCTTCGCCATCGTGGGCGCCGAGATGCCCCAGGCCGTGACGCAGTGGGGGCTGTTCGAAACCGCGCCCGAGGACGCGCGGCGCAAGGCGCTGGCCTGGCAGCGGCACATCCGCGAGGTGGAGTCCGGCCTGCCCGGCGGGACGGACAGCGGCGGGGTGCCCCGGGCCGAGTACGACCCCGACCGGTTCACGCTCGCGCAGCGCGAGGAGGCCAAGGCGGCAGAGCTGACCGCGATCGGCTTCGGACCGGTCTCCCGGACCACGGTGCAGCGCATGCGCCTGGCTTACCGCAAACAGGGCTTGTGGGGGCTGGTCGACCACCGCACCACCCGCCGGCCCGTGCCTACCGGGCGCACCGACGAACGCGTCATCACCGCCATCGAGGAGGCGCTGCGGCGCCAGCGAGGCCGCTCCAAGGGCACCGTCAAGGGCCTGATGCCCCTGGTCACCCAGATCCTCTCCGACCGGCATGGGCGCGGCACGGTGACCATGCCCTCTCAGGCCACCTTCTACCGGCTCGTCCACCAGCTCGCCGGTCCCGCCGAACACCCCCACCGCCCCGCCCGGACGCTCCCCTCCCCGGCCGGCAGGCGGGCGTTCACGCCGACCGTGGCGCTGCGGCCGGGCGAGCAGGTGCAGGTCGACACCACGCGGCTGGACGTTCTGGCCGTCTTCGACGACGGCACCACCGGCCGGCCCGAACTCACCATCGCCGTCGACGTGGCCACCCGCGCCATCCTCGCCGCCGTCCTGCGCCCCGCCGGCACCAAGGCCGTCGACGCCGCCCTGCTGCTCGCCGAGATGGCCGTCCCCCACCCCGCCCGCCCCACCTGGCCCGACGCACTGCGCCTCGCCCACACCCAACTCCCCCAGCTAAAGCGGCTGATGGGTCTGGACGAACGCCTTCAGGGCGCAGCCGCCCGGCCGGTCGTGGTGCCCGAGACGATCGTCGTCGACCGGGGCAAGATCTACCTGTCCACGGCTTTCAGCGCCGCCTGCGAGAGTCTCGGCATCAGTGTCCAGCCCACCCCGCCCCACGCCCCCGCCGCCAAAGGCATCGTCGAGCGCACCTTCGGCACCATCAACGCCCTGCTGTGCCAGCACCTGCCCGGCTACACCGGCTCCGACGTCACCCGCCGCGGACCCGACGCCGAAACCGAGGCCTGCTTCAGTGTCGCCCAGCTGCAGGACCTGCTCGACGAATGGCTGATCCACTACCACCACCGCCCCCACGAAGGCCTGCGCCACCCCACCCTGCCCAAGAAGGCCCTCACCCCGAACCAGATGTGGGCCGCCCTCATCGCCGTCGCCGGCCACGTGCCCCTCCCCCTCAGCGGCAGCGACTACCTCGAACTGCTACCGGTGCGCTGGCAAGCCATCACCGAACGCGGCATCCGCATCGACCACCGCACCTACGACGCGGACGTCCTCGCCCCCTACCGCGGCCAGCCCTCCCCCGTCACCGCGCGCGGCGGCAAATGGGAGATCCACACCAACCCCCACGACGCCCGCCAGGTCTGGATCCGCCTGCCCGACGGACACCTGACAGAGATCCCGTGGATCCACCGCGACCACATCCACGCCCCGTTCAACAACGCCACCTGGCAGCACATCAAAACCATCACCACCCGCCACGGCGACCGCGACACCCACGAAACCGACCTCGCCGACGCCCTCGACCAGCTCATGCGCCGCGCCCACACCGGCACCGCCACCACAGGCGAGCAACGCCTGATCACCCGCACCGCACCGCTGAAAACACCCCCGCCCACGGCCGGCACCCGCACGCCCCACGCCCCGGAGCCGCAGGCCGACGGATGGGACGACGACAGTCTCGACGACCTCGACGACCTGCCTGACGACCCAGAGCAGGCTGACGGCGAGGAGGAAACCGTCGACAACGGCGACGCGCCCGTCCCGTACACCGGACTCGGCCTCTACGACCCCGCCCAGGAAGCCCTCAACTGGTGACCAGCCCCGCACGCAACCACCACGCCACCACCGACACCAGGGCACCGCTGCCCGGCACGCACGCAGCAGAACCGGAGTGGCCGATCACCACCTGGCAGGGCTGGCAGCACTTCGCCACCACCCCGCCCCTCGCCCCGCCCCAGCCCGGCGATACGCCCCGCGGCACGGAAGAACGCCTCGCCTACCACTCCGCGTTCGTCACCGTCCGCACCCCCGCCATCAACACCCTCGCCACCCAGGTCCGCACCCTGATGCTGCTCGGCCGCCACCAGCAGACCACCGCCCGCCCCTCACTGATCGTCACCGGCCCCGCCGCAGCCGGTAAAACCACCGCGCTCCTCGAAGTCGGGCGCACCTGCCACCTTGCCCACACCCGCAAGAACCCGGCCCCGCCCGGACGTGCCCACGAGCAGGTGCCGGTCGCGTACCTGCTGGTGCCGCCCGGCGCCACCGCCAAGACCCTCGCCATCGAATTCGCCCGCTACCTCGGCATCCCCGTCACCAACCGCATGACCCAGGCCCAGATCACCAGCGCCGTCTGCCACACCTACACCCAAGCCGGCGTCCGCCTGGTCCTCATCGACGAGATCCACCGCCTCAACCCGCGCACCACCACCGGCGCCGAAGCCGCCGACCTGCTGAAAGACCTCACCGAACGCATCAAAGCGACCTTCGTCTACAGCGGCATCGACGTCGCCGCCACCCCTCTGTTCAGCGGCATACGCGGCGCCCAGCTCGCCGGCCGCGCCAGTCTCATCACCTGCGGCCCTCTCCCCGCCCGCCACGGAAACACCCGCCCCTTCACCGACCTCGTCACCGACATGGAAACCGCCCTCGACCTCACCCAGCACACCCCCGGCACACTCCCCCGCCACGCCTCCTACCTCCACCAGCGCACCGCCGGCCGCATCGGAAGCCTCGCCCGCCTCATCCGCCAAGCAGCCATCACCGCCATCTGCGACGGCACCGAACGCATCACCAAGAAGGCGCTCGAAGCCATCCAGCTCGACCACCTCGCCGAAGAAGCAAGCCGCCCCCGAACCCGCCAACCCGCCAGAACGGCATGATGCGGACATGAAGACGACCACCGAGACACCGGGCAGCAACGAGTTCGCTGCCCTATGCCGGCATGCCTGGGACACCCTGATCCCCGCCCGCGCCGGCTACCTCGCCGACGTCTCACCTCACTACGACGAGGTCTTCCACGACGTCGCGCAGCGAACCGAGTACACCGGCAGCCTCGGCAAGACGGACATCGCAGCCCTCGTCGTCTGGAAACGGCTCTCCGCACAAACCCGCTGGGTGACCGCCCTCATGTCCCTGCCCGACACCCACGTACGAGCCGTCACCGAGCGGGCCGTCACCGCCGTCTGCGACACCACCCTCACCCGCAGCGAAGCCGCCAGCACCGGACGCAGCATCATCGCCGAACTGCCCGGCTTCCGCACCGGCGACGCCCTCGCCTCAGCCGTCCTCACCGCAGCAGCACCCCAGCGAATGGCCGTCTACGACCGCCGCGTCCAACACGCCCTCGACACCCTCCGCCTCCCCCTCACCCCCGCACCGGGACGCTACGGCCGCTACCTCCAGCTCCTCGACGATCTCCTCCACCACGGCGGAGCACGCGCCGACGGCTGGAGTGCACGCGACATCGACACCGCCCTGTTCTGGACCGGCGGCAACCCGCTCCAGCCGGTGCCGGTGTAGGCCCACCCCACACAAGCCCTGACCACGCAACAAGCCGCTGACCAGCACAAACCCGCACCAGCTCTTTAGATGCCAGGAACCATCACCAACACCACACCGCTGTTATCAACGAATCCCGAACAACCGCAGCCCAGACGCCCCATCACCACTTCCTTCAGCGTCCGCAAGCGCCGAAATAGTTATCAGAGAATCCACAACATCCCAGCTCAAGCCACCCTCACCACACCAACTACGAACCCCGGAATCACAGCACCCCCTCACCCCGGGCGCTGGCGCTGTCGGCGATCGACCCCTGGTGGAACCCGCCCTGGACCCTGGAATGGCAGCGTTCCTGGCACCAGGCACGCACCCACGTCCAAGACGGTCACGTCCTGGACGCCGCGTCCGGGTTCCCCGGCACCAGCAGCGCGCTGGCCACGTGGCTGACCACCCAGTGCGCCCAGTACGACACCCTCCAGCCCGACCAGCAGGACCTCCTCGCCCACATCGGGCTGACCGCAGACCGGGCTCGCGGCGCTGCCGCACGGCCCGCCGAGCGCGAGACCGACGTTGCTGTCGGCCTCGGCTACGCGCGCTCCTACCACTCCACACACGGCACCCTCGCCGCCGCGATCAGTACCGTCCACGACGGGTTCGAACTGGGGCGGTGGCTGCGCCGGCAACGCCAGCACGCCCGAACCGACGCCGACAGGGGCGCGCCTCAGTCTGCTGCGGCGAAGGCGCTGACCGCCGTGGATCCGTGGTGGTGTCCGCCCTGGAGCCTGGCGTGGCAGCGCGCCTGGCAGCACATCCACGACCAGATCAAGGCAGGCCATCACCTCGACGCCGACCACCACTTCCGCAGCTTCGCCCCCGCCCAGCGCACCTGGCTACGCACACAACGCAACCACTACGACGACCTCCACCCCGACCAACAGAGCCTCCTCGCCGACATCGGCCTCACCAGCGAAACCGCCCGCACCCGGCCCCTCAACCCCTACGCCGAAACCGCGCTCGCGCACGCCCGCGCCTACGCCGCCGCCCACCACACCCTGGCCGTGGCCTACTCCACCATCCACGACGGTTTCCCCCTCGGCCGCTGGCTCAACGACCAACGCCAACAAGCCCGACGCGACACCACCACAAACGCCCGCCACCAGGCCCTCACCACGATCGACCCGTGGTGGAACCCACCCTGGGACCTGGCGTGGCAGCGCGCCTACACCCGCGCCCGCACCACACAAAGCCGCCCCACCGGCTTGCCGGCCGACGTACGAAGCTGGATCAGAGCACAACACGCCGCCTGGGATGGTCTACGCCCCCAACAGCAGAAACTCCTGACCGACCTGGACATCACCCCCGAAGCCGTCGGCCGCCGCCGGACCAGCCGCGTCTACCCCGCAAGCCCCGGACTCGCCCACGCCCGCGCCTACGCCGCCCTGAACCGCCACCTCTCCTGCAGCAAAGACACCCGCCACGACGGTTTCGCGCTGGGCGACTGGCTGACACAAAAACGCCGCGCCGCCCGACAAGGCCGCCTCTCCCCCACCACCGCTCACGCCCTTGAAAACCTCGACCCCTGGTGGAACCCACCCTGGCCCCACACCTGGCAACGCACCTACCACCAAGCCAAGCTGCACCACCACACCGGCCAGGACCACTCCCCCACCCTCCAAAGGTGGGCCGAGCGGCAACGCACCCGCTGGAACACCCTCCACCCCACCCAACAGGAGCTCCTCACCACCATCGGCATCCACCCCGGATAGAACCGACAACACCACCACTGTCAGACCCATACGGAACAATCCCGCCATGGGAGATTCCCTCGCGACACAGTTCCTGAGCGCGGACCTCGAAACGGCCTGCCCCGCCTGCGGCTACCTGATGTGGGTCCGCTACTCAGAGATCGTGGCCCAGACCGCCGTGACCTGCCCCTGCTGCTACACCCACATCTGGCTGGTCGACGAGACCGGCAGCGCGCAGAACGCGGGCGACGCCGTCCAGCAGCAGATCGCACAAGCTCTGAAAGGCCTCTTCCGGTGAAGTACCAGCAGCGCCTCCAGGTCGCCGTACGCGAACGCCTGCGCAAACTCATGACCGCGCCCTACTCCAGCGCCAGCCACGAAGTCCACCTCGCCGTCACCTGGATCAACAGCCAACCAGCCCTCAAAGGCCTCCTCGAAGAAGCGTCCCGGGCAGAGCCAGGTGTAGACCGGGAGCGATTCCGCACCGGACTGACCCGCAGCGGCCGGTTCGTCTGGCCCAGCCGAACCGAACAAGGGCGAGCCGCTCTCATCTGGGAGCTGATGCAGGACATCGCTTCCAAGGAAGCGAGCAACCCCGACGTCGGGCTGCGGACCGCGATCGGTTACAGCATGCAAAAACGCCATCAGGACAGTTGGCGAGAGTTCGCCGAGGACATCCTGCAGCCCCTGTTCGACTTTCTCAGCGAACGCGTCGGCGCCGAAAGCAGCATCCTGCACACCCTCGAGCGCTACCGCACCCGCATCGAGTGGTTCGACCGCGAAGAGCTCTACACCCGCTTCGACGCCGACCGCACCAACGGCGAAGAGGTCTACAACCTCGACCTGCAGCGCTTCCTCTTCCTCGAAGGCGACCACATCACCCACGCCAAGCCCCGCTCAGCTTCTGGCGAAGCCGACCTCATCGGCGACCTCGACGGCCGCGACCCCCTCGTCTGCGACGGCAAGATCTTCGACGGCAAGAGCCGTAGCAAGAGCTACCTCGCCAAAGGCGTGCACCAAGTCATCAAGTACGCCCACGACTACGGGCAGCACACCGCCTACCTCGTCATCTACAACATCACCGACAAGCTCCTCGAACTCCCCACCGACGGCACCCCCGGAGCCTGGCCCCCCTACACCGAAATCTCCGGCGTCCGCGTCTACTTCATCCACGTCCGCGTCCTGCCACCCACCACCACCGCCAGCAAAGCCGGCAAAGCCTCCCGCGTCACCCTCACCAAGGAGAACCTCACCAACCCGGACGCCGCCTGACGTCCGACTCAGCAGGTACAGAATCCATGCCTCAGCCATTTCGACGGGGAGCACTGTGAACAGCCGGGACCGCATCCCGTACTTCCGCTGGCAGCGCCACTTGCCGCGCCTCATACAGGACCGGAGCGCAGGCCTGATGATGGCCGCGGCGGCGGTCATCGCCCTCTCGTTCAGCGTCATCGGCGGTCTCGCTGAGCTGTCCAGCCCATCATCAGACCCGTGCCAGCGGGCCCGCGACATCGCCGATGACGCCCGCCCCGCCGACGGAAGGGTCGACTCCGGCATCGAGCGCGAGCAAGCCATCGAACCAGCAGGCGACTGGCTCGACGCCGCGACCGAATGCCGACAGCGCGGCGGTGACCCGGGCCCCGGGTTTTAGCCCGACACCACAAACGATCACCTGACGCCGCACCACACGACACCTCAAGTAGCCGCCCAGAGAAACTGCACTGCGCTCGATCAACCTGTGTACAAGCAGGTCAGACAGTCGATGTCCTCCGCCCAACCCCACACTCCGAGCACCCCAGCCACCACAAGAGCACCCAGAAGAAATGAGAAACCGCAGTGCACACGCACAACAACAGCGCAGAAAGACCGGGCGACGACAGCGGGCAGCTTCGCCGCATCGTGATCGCGGAGCCGGGGGTCTGCGGGTGACAGCAGCTGGGCCTGCCCGGCCGGGGGCTGGCAGCAACTGCACCCTGGCCTGCGGGGCGGCGCCCGCTACCGGCTGCATCGTTGCGGATTTGCCCTACTGGCGGTCCAGGGTCTGCTCTGACGTAGTGCGGCGGGCTGCCGGGCACTGGCTGGTCGCTGGTGGAAAGCAGCAGTGTGCGTGCGTCGCCCAGTCGGCAGGCGTTCGTTTCCTCTACCGACGTATACGTGTGGACAAAGGAGCGCCGGTGGGCCCGTCGTTGGTGATCGAACGGTTTGAGTTCCAGCGCGGCGGGGTCTGGTATGCCCGCTACTTCAAGGGGCTGGTGACCTTCATGGTCGGGCATTCGAAAGCGGGAAAGTCGACCGCTGTGGAGGCTCTGCTGTATCCGCTGGGGCTGACGACCGCGACGGTCATGCCGGAGGTGCGCAGCTGTCAGTATCTGCGCCTGGTGTTCCGCGTCGCCGGGGTGCGCTGGCAGGCAACGCGCAACGGATCGGATCCGCGGGCGCGGGTGTCACTGAAAAATCTCGACGATCCCCGCGCGATCGAGCTTTCGCTTGCGGTCACGTCGTCGAAAGCCACGGAGATGACGGCGGGCGCGTTCGTGCAGGACCTGCTCGGCTTGTCGGCCGCGGTCCGCGGCACGTCACGTGCTGGGCTGGATGAGTTCTACACCACTGTGATGGCGTTGCGGCAGAACACCATCGCCTCGGAGTTCCTCGGCGGGGGCAAGGACGCATCGCGCGTGCTTGCGCTGGAAGTGGTGCTCGGGCTGTGGAACGAGGAGCTCGCGGGTCTGGAGAAGAACGCGTCCGAGACTGAAAGCCGATTTCGGGCTGCCCAATCTGCGCTGAGGCAGTTCAAGAAGCTCCGTGACACCGGCGCTCTGGCCGATCCGGACAGTGTGCGCGCCGAGTGTGAGCAAAAGCAGCATGAGCACCAGGCTGCCGCCGGTCGCTGGCAGAAGGCAGCCGGTGCGCTGACCGCTGCGGTGGGGGAACACGGGCGCTTGGTTGCCCTGCACAAGGCGGCGGACCAGCAGCGCAGGAAGGCTGCGTGGCAGGCCGAGGTGGTCCAGGGCAAGCTGAGCCGGGTCATGGCGGATCAGGCCGGACGGAGGGCGAGCTCGCCGCGCTACTCAACCCGGTGGCGCAGGACTGCTCTCACTGCGGGCAGGTGTTGCCCGAGCGGGCGCCCGGCCTGTGCCCGCAGTGCGGCCTGGTCCACCCCGGCGGCCAGGACCGGCGTGAACGGCAGATCGCCACCGCGCGGACGCGATCGGAGCGGCTGGCTCGGAAGGTTAAGGCGCTGCAGGAGGATATGACGACCGTGGCGCAGGCAGCGCAGGAGGCGGAAACGGCCGCAGCAGATGCGCTTGCCGCGCGTGATGCCTACGACCGGAACCATGTCGCTTCAGCCCGCACGCTTGCTCAGTCGGCGGAGAAGGAGGCCCATGGTCCGGGCCGGGACGTGGCCCAGCTCAAGCGGCGTCTTCAGGACGCCGACTACATCAGCGCCCAGGAGACGGCCGTCGCGGCGGCGAAGGAAGCGATGGAGCAGGCGCAGGCCGCCCGCGACGCCGTGAAGAGCACCCAGGAGGTACGCCGAAAGGCGGTTACCGGTCGCTGGTCGCAGTTCTTCCTGGAGCGGCTGCGTCAGATCAACCCGGCTGTCGAGGCCGCCTCCATCGATCCGTTGGACTTCACCACACGGGTCAAGGAGCACGGCGATGTCGACAAGACGTTCGCCGACAGCTCGGTCGGAGGCAGCCCGAGGGCTGCCACGAACGTCGCGCTGCTACTGGCCCTGCGTGACCTCGGCCGCGTGGATCCCCTGGCCCGGGTCCCTCCGCTGCTGATCATCGACTCGCCTCTGGCTGGCCTGGGCGCGACAGGTCTCGACCAGGACACTAGTCTGCGTCTGATCGACACGCTGATCTCCATCGCCGATGACCCCTCGGCCGACGGTTACGCCTGTCAGGTCATCGCCGCAACCAACGACCCGCTCCCCCGTCCTTACCCTGGTGTGCGGGAGATCCACATCAACGACGAGCACCGGTTCTTCGATCACGCCCCCGTCCACGCTGGCTGAGCGAAGCAGGCCGGGAGTACCGAGAGGCCGGCCGGTCCCCTCGGTCCCGGCGGCCGCTGCGCCAGCTCGAGCGGCAGCATCTGGCCGCCGAGTTGCTGGCTTTGCCCGGCGGGCACCGGTGTTGCAAGCCATGGATCAGCGACGACGCCTGGAACACCCCCTCCACGCTGCCGCGGGCGGTCCAAGCGGTGCGTGTGAAAAGCCGTCGTCCTCCGAGCGAGGCAGGCCATGGGCGGACGCTGGAGATTGCCCTGCCCGCGAACGGGGCAGCTCTTTTACTTTCACCTGTGGTCGGGGAGCGGCGAATGGCGCGTAGAAAGTCGTTGGCGGCGCAGTTGTTGCAGGCGTACCGGGACAGCCAGAAGGCCAAGGCCGCAGCGGCCAGGGGGGCTGAGGCGGAGCAGGCGCGTCAGGCGCGGGCCGCGGAGCGCGAGGCCGCCGAGCGGGTAAAGCAGGAAGCACGTCGAGAACGCGAGCAGGCGCAGGCGTGGATGCGCGCACAGAAGGAGAAGCAGGCACAGCGGACTGCCGAGTCACGTAAGGCCGAGCAGATCGTGCGGGATCTTGAGAAGCGTCAGGCTGCGCGGGCGAAGGAACTCGAGCAGAAGCGTCGCGCGGAGGCCCGCGAGAAGGCTGCGGCGGAGCGGCGCGCGAAGCAGGAGAGCGTTGAGAATTTACGCCGGGAGGCTGCAGGGCGGACGGCCCAGGTTGAAGAACGGCTCGAGGAGCTGACTGCTGTCCTGATTGACCGCCCCGGTGGGTTGCCCGGGCTGCGGCTAGAGGCGGAGCAGGCGCTCGGTGAAGGAGACTTCGAAGGGTTCGCGGTCGCAGTGGAGAGGGCGCTGGGCTCCATCAGGTATCCGGAAGGCCTTGGTGGCGCTCGGCGGGCGGCGTTCGCTCCTGAGTCCCGGGAGCTGATTTTGGAGATCGAGCTCCCCGTCCAGGCGGTGGTTCCCTCGGTCACGCAGTATCGGTTCAAAGCCTCTGCTCCCCCGGCTGTGGTTCCGCAGCCACGCAAGGAGAGTGAGTGCAAGGCGTTGTACAGGGATTTGGTGGCCAGACTCGCGCTACGGGCGATCGACGAGGCCTTCGCTGTGACGCCGCCGTCGCTCGTGGACGGAGTTGCGTTCAACGGGAAGGTGCACGCCAAGGACCGTGCCACCGGCAAGTCGATCGAGCCGTGTCTGATCAGTGTGCGGGTCAGCCGGGAGACATTCGGTGAACTCGTGCTGGACGAGCCGGAACTCGCCCCGGTGCAGAGCCTGCACCATCTCAACGCGATCGTCTCCCAGCACCCTTACGACCTTGAACCGGTTCCGCCCGTTGTCACGTTCGACCTGACCCGGTACAAGATCGCCCCGGAGCGGGACGTCGTCGCCGGCCTCGACAGCCGGCCCGACCTCGTCGCGACGGACCCGATCGATTTCGAGCATCTCATCCGGCGCCTGTTCGAGAAGATCGGGCTCAAGTCGTGGGTGACCCAGGCGTCTAGGGACGACGGCATCGACGCTGTCGCGGTCAATGAGGAACCCCTCATCGGCGGGCTGTGCATCATCCAGGCCAAGCGCTCGAAGAACGTGGTCTCCGCCGAGACGGTGCGGTCGGTCGCGGGCATCGTGAACGATAAGAACGCTTCGAAGGGCATCGTGGTCACCACCGCGTGGTTCGGCAAGGCGAGCTGGGACTTCGCTCCCCGTAACCGCGTCGAACTCATCGACGGCCGGCATCTCAAAGCCCTGCTGCTGGAGCATCTCGGCATCGACGCTCTGATCGGCCTGCCCAAGCTCCCGCCGGGCTGGCAGACACGCGACCTGAACTGACGCCACCCTCGTGTCCTTTCGTGCCGGTGTGCGGTTGGAGACAGCGGTTCGACACGAGAGGAACAAGCATGTCGTACGGATATGGCGGCGGGCCGGACTGGCCGATGATCCAGGCTAGGCGCCGAGCCGAGGAAGCGGCGCGCTCGGCTGCCGGCCAGGCTGTGGCCCACCAGGCGTCGGCTGACCGGTGGAAGGCTGCGTTCGAGGCTTTGGCCGGCCAGGTTCAGGCAGCGGTGGGCCGCAGTGGCGCCGAGCACCGTGACGGCGGCAGGTGTGGCTGCCCGTCATGCTGGGAGGCGCTCATCACCCGGCTGGCCACCGAGGCGCAGGGACACCGAAGCTCAGCCGCAAGCGCCGGTTCCTTCGCGTTCTCGATCGATGATCTGTTCGGCGGGACCGGCACGCAGCGGCATCCCTGAACTCACCGGGCCCGTCAGCGCTCGGGATGCCGAGTTTTCAGGCGCGAGGAACGGGTGTGATGTGCAGGGCCTGAAGAGGCTGCCGGGCAGTTGCGGGCAGGACCTCGAACCACGCCTGACCGTCGTCCAGATAGCACTGCGCCTTGCTCCAGTAGCGCCAGCCCAGGTCGACGAAGCAGTCGATCATGTGATCGCTCGCGCCCGGCGTCATGTACCGGTCGTGCACCTCGGCGCGGCCCAGTTCGAGGCCGGTGTTCTCCAGGTGAGCCAGCGCTGCGGCGGCTGCGCGGCGCAGAGGGCTGTTCGAGGTCCACCGGTCGTCCATGTGCTCCAGCGCTGCGGCAGAGCGGGGCTGGGCGTCGCTCAGAGCAAACGCGGCGACGGTGGCCGTGCCTTCGGTGCTCCAGCGGTGCAGGTCGATACGGACCGGACGCGGGAGCTGGTCGGCGATCGCCTCGTAGGTCGGCAGGACATGATCGCGCGGCGCACGGCCGGCGGCCGCATCGGGGGTGATCGCGGCCAGCCGCTGCCGGGCGATAGTGATCGGCTCGCCCTGCCGCCACAGCAGGAGCAGTTCGATCCCTTCCTTCTCCAGGGCTTGGCGTTCCTGGAACTGGAAGCTGACGCCGCGGCGGTTGCCGCGCAGAGCCTGTCGCATCGGTGCGTAGCCGTCGCGGCCGCTGAAGAGCGCGCTGAGAGAGTGCTGGGTCCAACGCTCGTCGGTGGTGTGCTGGATCACGACGTCGATGTCGCCGACTTCCAAGGCGCCGCGGATGTAGGAGCCGAAGAGGTGTACTTCGGTGATGAGGTCCAGTGGCCAGATGTTCTGCTCAAGACGGTCGAGCATCTCGTGGAGAGTTGCGGTCGCCCGCTCACGCTTCATGGGCAGCTCCAGATCTTCACAAAGCAGTCCGCGCCGGACAAGCGGGAACTCTAGCGGCTGGCACTGACAACGCCCCGTTTTCTCCAGTGAGTACGCGAAAGGTCCGTGGGGCCTCCTGGCCGGGGGCTCGTTTCAGCGGGGCGCGGGACTGCGCGGGTTCATGAAGGGCTGGGCTGCAGGCTCTTGCCGGCGTTGGGGTTCACTCGGGCTGCAGAGGGGTGGCACGGGCTCAGGAGGGGCAGGGATTCTTGCGCGGTGTCGGTTGCGTCAGCAGGTGCGGTGGGGTGGGGCTCTGCGATGGCTTGGGCGTAGTAGGTGCCGAGGGTGTGGGCCCGGGCGAGGAAGTAGGCGTAGGCGGCGCGCAGCGGAGCTTCTGGTTCGGTGAGACCTTCTTCCCATGCTTGGAGTGTGGTGGTGTCAACGCCGATGGCCCGGGCGAGTCGGGTCGGTGTGAGGCCGAGGCTGTTGCGCAGGCGGCTGCGTTCGGCGGGTGGGGGCAGCGGGGTTTGCTCGGCCAGGAGCACCTCGATGGCTCGGTAGCTGCTCGTCATGGGTTCCTTCTGCGTGTGCTGGGACGTTCGGGGGGCGGGGTTTGCGGCGAGGAGGCGGCAGGTCTCCGTGGCGTGGGCGATCTCTTCTTCTTCCCCGCGCGTGAGCCGGAAGGGCTTGTTGGCGTCCGTGAGATGGGCGGGCAGTCCTGGGCGGGCGTAGTTCTCGAGCTCAGTGTGGTCGTGGGCGGCTTCGAGAAGGAGTTCGGCCCATCTGGGGAGATCGGCGGGAAGGTCGGCCTGTGGGCGTTGCGGTGTGGGGCGTGTGAGGTGGGCCAGCTGGTCGATGCCGTAGCCGGCCAGTGCGCGGACGGCGACGGCTGCAGCATGGACGGGGTGGGCGATGCGGGTGTGGATGCGCTGAGCCACGGCCTCGTGGCGAGGGCTGGGGGCAGCAAGGTCGGTGAGCGCCGGTAGCGCGACGGGGGGCGGCACCGTGGCGCGGCCGGGCAGCAGGTTGACGGTGCCGCGGGAGGTGGGAGTGGTGGTGGCGGGTCTCCTGCCGGGGCGCCGGGAGCGTGGGGGCAGCGCGTACCAGGGTTCGTCGTCTGGGGCGGGGAAGGGGGCGGCGTGGTGCCAGCCAGGGTAGTTGGAGGCGTGTGAACGGGGCTGCGCGCCGGTGTTGAGGTGCTGGCGGGCGGCTTCGAGGGAGTCAATCTCATGGTGGCGGACGGCGCTGAGGACGGTGGCCAGTGCGGCCGGTGGTGGGCCACTGATGACAAGGGTCAAGCGGGTGCGGGTGCGTTCGCGCAGGGCCATGAGGTACTCGAGGTGGCGTTCGGTGATGCGGTGGGCACGGCAGATGACGTAGTGGTCGAGGTGGAGGGCCTGGGTCCATGCGAGCGTCACGCGCCAAAAGGATTCGGCGTTGAGGGTCCACCAGGGCGCTTCACGGTGCGGGGGTGGAAGGTGTTTGCCCAGGGCTCTGAGGCAACGCGTCGCCATCGCCCGTGCGCTCGTGGGCGCCCCGGACCTGCTGCTCGCCGACGAGCCGACCGGCGCCCTGGACACCGCGTCCGGCGAGGTCGTGATGGAGCTGCTGCACGAGCTGAACGCGGCAGGCACCACCATCTGCGTCATCACCCATGACACCGAGATCGCCGGCTCGCTGCCCCGCCGGGTCCACTTCCGCGACGGCGAGGTGGTCTCCGACCACAGGGCGCCGGTCCGCGCCGCTTCCCGCCCCGAGGTGATCACATGACCTCGGCACTGCGTCCGGCTCGCCTCGCCCCCGGCGACATCCTGCGCGTCGGTGCGGTCGGACTGCGTGCCCGCCGTGCTCGGGTCGTCCTGTCCGCACTCGGCATCGCGATCGGCATCGCCACCATGGTCGCGGTCGTCGGCCTGTCCACCTCCAGCCGCGCAGATCTGATGAATCAGCTCGACCGGCTGGGCACGAACCTGCTGACCGCCGAGGCGGGCAAGGACTCCTTCGGGCAGGAAGTCAAGCTGCCCAAAGCCGCCGTCGCCATGGTCGAGCGCATCGGCCCCGTCCGGCACGCGACGGCCACCGCCAACGTCGACGCCCGGATCCGCCGCAGCGATGTCGTACCCGAGGAACAGACGGCGGGCGCCACCACCCAGGCGGCCCGCACCGACCTGCTGACCGCCCTGGGCGCCGAGGTGGACAAGGGAGTCTGGCTCGACACGGCGAGCGAACGTCTGCCGGCCACGGTCCTCGGCTCGGTCGCCGCCGGGCGGCTGGGCATCACCGAACCCGGCGAGAAGATCATGATGAACGGCGAGTACGTCGTGGTAGTCGGCATCCTCAAGCCGATCGAGCTGGTCCCCAACCTGGACCGCGTCGCCCTCGTCGGATTCCCCGCCGCCGAACGCCACTTCGACTTCGACGGCCACCCCACGACCGTCTTCGAGCGCTCCACCGACGCCTCTGTCCAGGACGTGCGCGCTGTCCTCGCCAACACCGTCACCCCGGTAACCCGGCCGGGGTCAAGGTCTCCCGCCCCTCCGACGCCCTCGCCGCGAAGGCCGCGACCGACAAGGGGCTCACCGCCCTCATGCTCGGGCTCGGCGCTGTGGCCCTCCTCGTCGGCGGCGTCGGCGTCGCCAACACCATGGTCATCTCGGTGCTGGAACGCCGCCAGGAAATCGGTCTGCGCCGCGCGCTCGGCGCCACCCGGGGCGCCATCCGGCTCCAGTTCCTCACCGGATCCCTGCTCATGTCCGCCCTCGGCGGCCTGGCGGGTGCGGTACTGGGCACGGCCGCGACGTACGGCTTCGCGCTCTTCCAGGACTGGACGACTGTCGTCTCGCCCTGGAGCCTGGCGGGCGGGCTCGGTGCAACCCTGCTCATCGGAGCCCTGGCCGGCCTCTACCCCGCCATCCGCGCCTCCCGCCTCGACCCGACCACCGCGCTCAACGCGACCTGAGAGCAGGTGCGGCTTGTCCATCGCCGTCGGCGTACGGACGCCGGAACCCGGCCCGCCCGTTCGTGTACGGCCGCCGGCATCGGCCGCCCATGACCGAGACCACCGCCCGCGTACGGGGCGGGACGGCCCACCCAACCAACTCATGCCAGAAGGCATTACTTCGTAGAACCTGGACTCATACCGCTTCGCGCCGGGTGCCGATACGGGCAGGCCGATCTCGCCGGTGACCTCGTCCGCTGCGCCCTGCGCAACGAGGTGGGAGACGACCCCTTGAACCCAAGGTGGAGATGCCAGGTGATGTCCAGCGTCCGTCGGCCTCGGCCAGGACGCAGCGTGCCTCGACGCCTCTGGTTTGTAGCCAGTGGAGGCGACGATAATGTTCTTGAGCCCGCCGTCGACGCCCCCAATGCCGGTCGCCGCGCCCCTTCCGCGTCTACTACTCCAGCCGTCGATCGCGATCTCGATGGTGAGCGGCGCCTCTCCGCCTACCCGAGTTCACCGAGACGGAGGGCGTCCCTTATCTCGCTGAGCTTCGCGGTTGTCGGCGCGGTCCGTTCCTTCGCCTGTTGGCCGAGACGCAAGGCGTCCTCAATCTCGCTGAGCTTCGCGGAGGACAGGACGCCCGCCCGCTCGATCAGGTCATCCCGGGACACGGTGGTCAGCCACGTGCAGGGGGTAAAGCCCGGGCGCGGGAACGCGAACCGCAGCACGCCTTCAAAGGGCAGTCCTTCCACGGCACCTACTTGCACTTCGACGCCCCGACCGCTGATGTCGACGCCCGCAGGAGTGACGACCTGCATCGCCCGGATCCTGGACGCGTCGTCTGCCGCCGGCAGCACGACCAGCCGCCGCTCGTCGAACTCCACCCACCAGACTTCGCCACGCTGCACATGTCCTCCTGACTCAGGACGGCAGGCGGAACTGCGCGACCCTGACGCGTAGTGGAGACGGGTGCGACCGCTGTTGATCATCATGAGTTGTGTGGACTGACGAAGAGACGGTGGCCGCAGGTCACAGCATAGAACCCGCCCGTGGGCGGGACGCGTTCGAGGGCCTGATGGGCCGGGATCGCGGGGCGCTTCGCCCGGGTCGAACCCCGACGCAGGGCGGCGCGGTTGGTGGACCATCGCCGAGTGGGCTGGTGAGACCACTCCGGACGACATGCAGGACCTGTCGGGCAGGGCCAAGTGGGATGCCGATCAGGTCCGCGACGACGTGTGCGCGTACGTGGTGGAGCACCTGCACGACGACCGGGCGGCGCTGGTCGTCGACGAGACCGGCGATGTGAGGAAGGGCACGGGCACGGTCGGCGTCCAGCGCCAATACACCGGCACTGCCGGCCGGATCGAGTACTCCCAAGTCGCCGTCTACCTGGTCTACGCAGGCAAGCGCGGCCACGCCGCAGTGGACCGGGAACTCTGCGTTCCGCGCTCCTGGACCTCCGACCCCGACCGCGTCCACGGCGGCAACCCGAAGCTGCGAAGCGCCCTGGAGGAACGCGGCACCGGCTACGTCCTCGCGGTGGCCTGCTCGCTCGAAGTCACCACCGGTGCAGGGAAGTTCGGTGCGGACATCTTGGCCAAGAAGGTACCCAAGCGGGCCTGGAAGAAGCTCTCCGCAGGGGCCGGGGCCGAGGGCCACCCCGTCTACACCTGGGCAGTCATCGACCTCCCCGGCCTCCGCCCGGGAGTCGTCAGCTACTGATCCGCCGTAACCGCAGCACCGGCGAACTCGCCTACTACCGCTGCCACTCGCCCGTGTCCGTGCCGCTGACCGTGCTGGTCAGAGTCGCCGGATCAAGATGGTGGGAGGAGGAGTTCTTCCAGTCGGGCAAGGGCCTGGCCGCACTCGACGAGCACCAGGTCTGCCGCTGTACCTCCTGGCCCCGCTGGGTCACCCTCGCCATGCTCGCGCACGCTTTCCTCGCCGTCGTGCGCGCAGACGAGCACGCCCGCCCCGCACCCGATGCCCTCATTCCGCTCCCCTGCAACGAGATCCAGCGCCTGCAGTCACTGATGGGGGCCGGGCAGCACGAACCGTCGAGTGCGCCGTCACGCCGAATCGTCTAGGAAGGCACGAGCTTCGACCGTGAAGTGGGTGATCCTCGTATTGAGGTTGGCGGTGTCCTGCTCAAACTCCTTTTGAACGTCCCCGAAGGCGAAGGCCGGCAGCAGCGTCCGAGCGACCTGCGCCAGTCTTTCCGCTGCGTCCGCAGCTTCCTGCGCGTACACCGCGAGCATCTTGGGGCCTTCCAACTGCACGGCTGGCAGCGTTTCGGCTATGGGTTCAAGGGAGATCGCCGCGCGACGGCGCACAACCTCGCGAAGCAGGGCCTGCCGGTCGAGCTCCAAGCCGTTGTTGTCGGCCTCGACAGCGCGCGCCAGATCCGCGAACCGTGTCGCTCGCTCGTACTGCCGGGCGGCTTTCAGGAACGCCGCGTAGGCGTCGCGTTGGTGCTGTCGCCGTACCGCATCCACCGGGCCGCGTCTCGCGCCGCTCGCCTGCGCACGACCGGCCGCGTACGCCGCCGCAGCAGCCAGCACAGCCACCAACGCCTGCAACAGCTCCCCCGAGACACTCACGGCAGCATCTTCGCGCCTCACCCGCCCTCCACGTAGCCCGTTTCCGACATCCATCGCCCCGGTCCGGTTCGCCCCTCTGCCTGCCCTTGCTCCAGGCCAACAGCGTCGATGAAGGCTCACCTCTCAGCGTCGAGCCGGTGAGGGGGCGCGTCAGAGAACGACGGCGAACGGTGCGTCAGATGACGAGTTCCGGCCGACGCAGCGCCGCGTCCATCCCTGCAGGCCGCCTTGGGATCCGCCCAGGCTGGGTCGTGTCTTCCGAATCGGGTGGGAAGGCCCGGCACCCCGCCGCGCGGGCCCCATCAGTTGGGGAAGGAGAAGTAGAGCGCCTCGCTGTAGAAGGACCCGAAGTGCCTCTGCCAGTCGGCTCGGACCAAGGCCAGCCAGTCGTCGTTCTGGCCGGCGATCGCCGCCTCGGCCTTGGCGACGGCGTCGGGGATGTCCTCGGACGCCAGACGCCGCACGCTCGCTGCCGGATCCTCGCCCGTCATCGAGACGATCTCCCCGGTCTCCAGGACGAAGTACTTCGCCTGCTGCTTGTCGAGATGGGCCGTGGTCGTGGCAACGCATTCGGCGAACTCGGCGTCGCCCTCCAGGCCCTCGCCGACCGCGCGCAGGAGGCCGCGCAGCAGAGCCGCCCCGTCGGCATAGTCCGCGGCGATGCCGATCGGAGGGTTCCAGATCATGGACGGAACGACCTTGGTTCCGCGCCCCACCATGAGCTTGTGCGCGAGCGGGATGTCCCAGTTGTGCTCGGATATGCATCGGATCCGCTTGGGGATCTCCGCCTCGTTCGGCATCGAGTCCGCAGAGTAGAGGTATGAACGGTTCGCCATGGTTGGCGACGCTAGCACCGGGGACCGACAACGCCGGCGCCGTCGGAATCCTCCAGCGCCGGTCAGAGCGCGCGGCAGGGTCTCGGCCCGGGTCCGGGCGTAGTTCCACAGGTAAGAGGAGCAGTCCAAGCTGCTCTGCTGCATCCTGGGGGACCATCGCGTCGGCCGCAACCGGCTTCCCCTCACGCGAAGTCCCCGCAGCGGTGGGTGTTCGAGATCGAGATCGGTGACTGGAAGTACGACGCCTGCTGACACAACATCAGTGAACACCCGGTCAACCAGCGTCGACGGGCCGCCGTCTGACCCGCGATGAGGTGGTCGCCTTGCTCAGCGTTGAGGATGCGCGGCCACACCTCCGTGCTGGTGATGCTGGCGGCGGTACGCGGTCACGTCCCACGGCTCGGTGGTGAACCCGCAGGTGTCAGCGCGGGCGATCACGGGGTCGGGGCGTCGGCCGTGGACGTGTGGAGAGCGGCGACGCTCGCGGGCTGATGGGTCAGGTAGCGGTGGTGCTCGTCCGCGAGCGTCCCGCCCGGCCCGTACTTCCCGTACAGCTGCCTGAGGCGTCCACGGTTGGCTTCGGCGAAGGGCTCCAGCTGCCGTACGTAACCCTCCCGCTGTTGGGCGCTGACGGACTTGAGGACGACCGCGAGGTCGAGGCCGCGCGTGGTCCGGGAGACCACGGACTCCTCCAGCAGCGCGGCGAGCGCGACGGCGACGGCGGAGGTCAGGGCCGCCACGTCTGGCTCTCACCAGCCGGCGCAGCGACGTACGTCTCCTGCCGTTCGCCTCCGATGTCCCGGCACCGACCCAGCGCACCCCCTCGCGCGCGCCGCGGCACACCACGCCGCGCCCGCACAGGCGATGGCCGGCGTCCTGCGCTCGGTGGCGCGGCGCTTCACTGTCCCGGACCTGCACCGGGCCCAACTCGGCGCAGTCCGAAGGGGCTGATGGTGCCACCGCTGGTCAGAGGATGAAAGCGACTCCACCGACAGCGGTATCGGCACTCTGGGTGGCTATATCCCCCTTGCTCTCCGAACAGACATGCCATGTCTGACGAAACCGAAGGCGTACCCGTCAGAAACATTGACGTCACCACGCCCCAAATCTATCTTCTGCTCGAACTACCGCACATTGTTCGCAATTTCGAACAATGAGGAGTCTCGATACCGCGATCGGCCTAGCGGACCGGTCGGCCCGGAGGAAGAGTTGAAGAGACCCGTGAGAACACTGCTCGCCCTGCGGGGGCCGCTCCTGCTCGCCCCGGTGGGCGCCCCCGCCCTTCAGGGCACGGCTTCTGCCGCCGCCCCTCCGGCCGGGCAGGCCACGCGCTGCACGATGACGGCGTTCACCAACAGCAGCGTGTCGAACATGTACGCGTACAACTCGCCGGACGCCACCGGCCTCACCCTGCGGGAGGTCCCTGCGTACACCCCGCCGTCCGGTCTGATCCGTGACCCCAGCATCTTCAAGCACACCGACGGCTTCCACTACCACGCGTACACCACCAACTGGACCGGGAACACGATCGGGTTCGCCCTGAGCACCGACCGGGTGAACCGGACGTTCCTGCACAACCACACGATCCCGATCAGTGGGCTGACCCGACCTGGGCGCCCGAGTGGCTCATCGACGCCGACGGCAGCGTCAACATCATCGTGTCCCTGACGTCGGCGGGCACCGCCACCCAGTTCACCGCCCACAAGATCACGGCGACCAACTCCGCGCTGACCACCTGGCCGGCACCCACCCAACTGTCCTGCATCGGCCCGAACTACATCGACACCATCATCGTCAAGGTCGTCTCCACGTACCACGCGTTCACCAGGAACGAGACGACGAACTACACCGAGTACGCCACCGCCTCCAGCCTCACCGGCCCCTACCCCATGCGGGAGGCGGGCGACTGGGCAGGATTCCGCAGCTGGGTCGAAGGTCCGGCCCTGGTGCCGCTCGACAACGGCGGCCGGCGCATCTACTACGACGGCTACAGCGCCGGGAATTACTGGTACAGCGACAGCTGCGACCACTTCGCCACCTGGACGCTCTCGACGGAGCTGCCCGGCCTGACCGGCTTCGCGCGCCATCTGACGGTCCTCAAGGAGACGGTCCCCGGCGGTGTCACCCTGCCCATGAACACCACCAGGTCGCTGCGTTCGGTCAACTGCCCCGATCGTTACGCCGTCGTCCGCTCCGACAGCCTCGGCTGCATCGACCCGGTGACCACCTCCAGCCACATCGCCGTCAACCAGAGCGCCACTCTCACCGTCGTGCCCGGCCTCGCCGACGCCGGCTGCTACTCCTTCCGCGACTCCTCCGGCCGCTACCCGCGCCACTACGACCACGCGCTGCGTGTGGACCTCTACCAGAACACCGACACGTTCCGCGCCGACAGTTCCTCCACAGTGGTCACCCCCTGAGCCTGACCACTTCTCCTTACCGAAAGGTTCGAGATGTCTTCCTCCCTCAGCAGACGGCGCCTCCTGCAAGCGGCCGGGGCCACCGTCGTCGCCTCTGCCACCGGGTCCCTCGTCGGCGCATCCTCCGCCCATGCGGTCGTCCCTCCCGCAAGGGCCGACATCGGGGTCTCCGCCCACCCGTTCGAGCTCGGCCAGGTCCGGCTGACCGCGAGCCGCTGGCTGGACAACCAGAACCGCACCCAGAACTACCTGCGGTTCGTCGATGTGGACCGGCTGCTGTACAACTTCCGCGCCAACCACAAGCTGTCGACCAACGGCGCGGCCGCCACCGGCGGTTGGGACGCCCCGAACTTCCCCTTCCGCACCCACGTCCAAGGCCACTTCCTCACGGCGTGGGCTCAGCTGTACGCCGTGACCGGGGACACCACCTGCCGGGACAAGGCCACGTACATGGTCGCGGAGCTGGCCAAGTGCCAGGCCAACAACAGCGCCGCCGGCTTCAACGCCGGGTACCTGTCCGGCTACCCCGAGTCCGACTTCACCGCTGTCGAGCAGCGGACCCTGACCAACGGCAACGTGCCGTACTACACCATCCACAAGACCCTCGCGGGACTGCTGGACGTGTGGCGCCTCATCGGCAGCACCCAGGCCCGTGACGTGCTGCTCGCCCTGGCCGGATGGGTCGACCTGCGCACCGGCCGGCTGACCGGCCAGCAGATGCAGGCCATGCTCCAGACCGAGTTCGGCGGCATGAACACCGTGCTGACCGATCTCTACCAGCAGACGGGCGACGCGCGGTGGCTCACCGTGGCCCAGCGGTTCGACCACGCCGCGGTGTTCGACCCGCTGGCGGCCAACCAGGACCGGCTCAACGGACTGCACGCCAACACCCAGGTGCCCAAGTGGATCGGGGCGGCGAGGGAGTACAAGGCCACCGGTACGACCCGCTACCGGGACATAGCCACCAACGCCTGGAACCTCACCGTCAACGCGCACACCTATGCCATCGGCGGCAACAGCCAGGCGGAGCACTTCCGCGCCCCGAACGCCATCGCCGGCTTCCTGAACAACGACACGTGCGAGAGCTGCAACACCTTCAACATGCTCACCCTCACCCGTGAGCTGTTCGCGCTGGACCCGAACCGGGCCGCGCTCTTCGACTACTACGAGCGGGCGTGGCTGAACCAGATGATCGGCCAGCAGAACCCGGCCGACGACCACGGCCACGTCACCTACTTCACCCCGCTCAAGCCGGGCGGCCGCCGCGGTGTGGGCCCGGCGTGGGGCGGGGGCACCTGGAGCACCGACTACGGCACCTTCTGGTGCTGCCAGGGCACGGGCCTGGAGATGCACACCAGGTTGATGGACTCCATCTACTTCCGCACGGACACCACGCTCATCGTGAACATGTTCGTGCCCTCGGTGCTCACCTGGACGGAGCGCGGCATCACGGTCACCCAGACCACGTCGTACCCGACCAGCGACACCACGACCCTGCGGGTCACCGGCAGCGTCAGCGGAACCTGGGCGATGCGCATCCGCATCCCGAGCTGGACCACAGGGGCCACCGTCAGCGTCAACGGCACGGCGCAGAACATCGCGACCACGCCCGGCAGCTACGCCACCCTGACCCGCTCCTGGACGTCCGGCGACACGGTCACCGTCCGCCTGCCCATGCGGGTCGTGATGCGAGCGGCCAACGACGACGCGAACGTCGCCGCGATCACCTACGGCCCGGTCGTCCTGTCCGGCAACTACGGCGACACCGCGCTCAGTTCGCTCCCGACGCTGAACACGTCCTCGATCACGCGGACCGGTAGCAATGCGCTCGCCTTCACCGCCACCGCCAACGGTTCCACCGTCAACCTCGGCCCGTTCCACGACGCGCACGGTCACAACTACACGGTGTACTGGAACACCACCGGCAGCGTCCGTCTGGTCAACGTGGCCAGTGGGCTGCTGCTGGGCATCCAGAACATGTCCACGGCCGACGGCGGCCGCGCCCTGCAGTGGTCGGACAACGGCACCGCCGACCACGACTGGTACATGATCACCGACGGAAGCGCGGTCCGCTTCCGCAACGCCCACAGCGGCAAGGTGCTCGGTGTCCTGAACATGTCCACCGCGGACGGCGCGACAGTGCTGCAGTGGTCGGACACCGGCACCGCCGACCACCGGTGGACTCTGCTCGACCAGGGGGACGGGACATACAAAATCCGCAACGTGAACAGCGGCAAGCTGCTCGCCATCGCGAACAACTCCAACGCTGTCGGCGCGTTCGCGATCCAGGACGCGGACGACGGCACCGCCGACAACCGGTGGCGCATCGTGCGGAACTGAGTCCGCCACGGAACCAGATCTCCATCGCTCCCCCCCCCTCATCACCCGCCCAACACTCCGACCATTGTTCGGGATTCCGAACATCATCCCCTGGTCGCAGCCCCATCCGTCCGGACGGCCCGTCAGCGGGCCGTCCGGATCCGCTCCCCAGAAAGAATGAGGTTCACGTGCTCACACGTACGTTCAGCCGCAGGCACCTGTCCGTGGTGCTCGCGGCCCTGGTCGCCTCGGTGGCGACGATCGTCGCCAACCCCAGCCCGGCTCAGGCGGCCAGCACCGGCGCCCTGCGCGGTGTGGGCTCCGGCCGGTGCCTCGATGTGCCGGGCGCCAACCAGACCGACGGCACGAATGTGCAGATCTGGGACTGCCATGGCGGGACCAATCAGCAGTGGACGCTGACGGACAACAACCAGCTGACCGTCTACGGCAACAAGTGCCTGGACGTCCCGGGCCACGCCACCACGGCCGGGACCAAGCCGGTCATCTGGTCCTGCAACGGCGGTACGAACCAGCAGTGGCGGGTGAACCCCGACGGCACGGTCCTCGCTGTGGAGTCCGGGCTGTGCCTGGACGTCAGCGGCGGCGCCACGGCCAACGGAACGGCGGTGCAGCTCTGGAACTGCACCGGCAGCAACAACCAGAAGTGGACCGGCCTGTCCGGGACGGGCAGCACGTGCTCGCTTCCGTCGACGTACCGCTGGACATCGACGGGTCCGCTGGCGCAGCCGGCGAACGGGTGGGTCGCGCTCAAGGACTTCACCACCGCGAAGTACAACGGCCAGAACCTGGTCTACGCGACCACCTCTGACGGATCGTCGTGGGACTCGATGGCGTTCCGTCCCTTCACGAACTGGTCGGACATGGCGACGGCCACCCAGACCGGGATGGGCGAGGGCTTGGCGGTGGCGCCGAAGCTGTTCTACCTCTCGACCAAGAACATCTGGGTGCTCGCCTCGAACGGCTGGGGCACCGCATGGCCCTTCACCTACCGCACCTCCAGCGACCCCACCAACCCCAACGGCTGGTCCGCCCCGCAGCCGCTGTTCACCGGCAGCCTCCCCGTGGGCGGCCCGATCGACCCGACCCTGATCGCCGACGACCAGAACATGTACCTGTTCTTCGCCGACGACCTCGGCAGCATCTACCGGTCGACCATGCCGCTCGGGAACTTCCCGAGCAGCTTCGGCTCGTCGTACACGACGGTCATGAAGGACACGGAGGACAAGCTGTTCGAGGCGCCGGAGGTCTACAAGGTCCAGGGCCGGAACCAGTACCTCATGATCGTCGAGGCAAAGGGCGCGGGCGGGCGCTACTTCCGCTCGTTCACCGCCTCCAGCCTGAACGGACCGTGGACCGAGCAGGCCGGCACCGAGAGCAACCCCTTCGCGGGCAAGGCCAACAGCGGTGCCACCTGGACCAACGACATCAGCCACGGTGACCTGATCCGCGTCAACGCCGACCAGACCATGACCATCGACCCCTGCAACCTGCAGTTCCTCTACCAGGGCAGGGACCCCGGCGCGAACAACCCCGACTACCTGAAACTGCCGTACCGGCCGGGCCTGCTCACCCTGCAGCGCTGACCGGGCGCGCGTCATCCCGAGCACATGACCATGCCCCCAACGCCCGCACAGCGGCTTCCGCTGCGCGGGCAAGGAAGGACCCCCGGGACTGTAAGACGTTCGGCCCTGTCTCACATTCGGTGGTGACGGAGGGTGTCGCTTATCCGAGGCGGATGCGGTGGCGAAGGAGGGTGAAGCCTGCTCGTCCGTGCATCTGGCGGGCGATCCGCTTGGTCTTGGTGTTGACGCCCTCGGTGGGGCCGTTGCTGTAGCGGAGTGTGAACGCGGCGATCACGGCGTCGAGGTCTCGCTCCAGCCCTCGGGTGAAGGCATGCAGGTGCGGCAGATCGGCAGCGCGGACCTGGGTGATCCAGAGCTCGAGCGCGTCGGCATTGTCTGGGTGAGGCTTCAGGAGCTGGGCGAAGTCCCTGATGCAGACGGTGAGTTGGGTCATCTCGGGGCAGGCCGCGATGAGCCGGTCCAGTAGGCGCTGATGTTCGGCCTTGAGGTTGTCGGGCATGGTGAGAAGCATGCGGGCGAGTCTGCGCGGGGAGATGTGGCTGCGGTCGGCGTCCGCGCGGCCTTGGTTGATGTACTTGTGCAAGAGGTTGAGGCAGCCGGTGAACCCTTGGTCTTTGATCTCTTCGAAGAGGTGCTTGACCGGGACGGCGGGGTCTTCGGCCCGGCGTTTGCGCAGGTGCTCGCGGTAGGGATCAACAAGGCTCGCGCGGTATTTGGGGACGCGGAGCATCCGCTCGGGCCGATCGGCGCGGGCGTAGCGTTTGACGGTCTTCAGGGCCAACTGCAGACGGCGGGCGCATTCGAGCAGGCCCACGCCCTGGTCGAGCAGGTCGTGGATCTGGTGCCAGCGTTCCAGGGTGGTCTGTGCACGGGGGCCGTCGTAGAGGGGCGCGTCCAGGACGGTGGCCCAGCAGGTGCTGTGGGCCTTGACCTCGCTCAGCGCGGCTTCGCACAGGTTGTGCCACAAATGCCAGCGATCACCAACCTGCACCGCGTCGGGCAGAGCACGACGGATGGCCTCGGCGTAAGTCGCGGAGCCGTCGCGGCAGACGACCTGGACGCCCGGATGAGCGCGTAACCATGCTTCCAGGGTGTCGGCCGTGCGGTCGGGCAGCACGTCGATCCGCTCGTGGGTCTCGGCATCGATGATCACGGTGGCATAGCGGTGGCGCCGGCGCAGAGCGAAGTCGTCAACGCCGATCACGCGGGGTATTCGGCCGGTGGGCAGTGGGATACGCAGCAGGGTCCGCAGGGCGGTGTGCCGCGAGACGCCCACCGCGAGTATCGCCGGCAAACGAGCCCCGGCCCGGCCCGCTAACTCCTTGACCACGGCCTTGACTTGCCTGGTCAGACGGGCCGTGCGTCGCTGGTATCGCTCCAGTACCCCAGGCACCTGCTCACGGAAGGTGTGCCGACAGCCTCGCGTGGGACACACCAGCCTCCGCACCCGCACACGGACTACTGCCCGTCGCCCGTCCACCGGTACGTCGGCCACCGTCCGCAGATGAAAGCCATGCACCCGTCCGGACGGCGCCCCGCAACTCGGGCACGGCACCATGTCCGCGGGCGTCCGTGCTCGCACCAGGATCCGCTCGCCTTCGTCGGTCACGTCCTCGATGACCAGCGGTAACAGCCCCGAGAACACCACATCTACAAGCTCGTTGACATCTCGCACGTGAATGTCAATGACCTTGGCCACCCTCCGTCACCACCGAATGTGAGACAGGGCCAGACGTTCGGTGTAACTCCCGATCATGGAAGATGCATCGATGACCTGTGAGAACGTGTCCGAGTCGGGGACCGTCGCGCCCTCGAAGGCTGCGTCGACGAAGGCCGTGGACGACCAGTTGATCGACGAGCTCGTGCACCGGGCCCAGGCGGAGGGGCTGCAGCCGACCGGAGAGGGCGGGCTGCTGCAGCAGTTGACCAAGCGGCTGCTGGAGTCCGCCCTGGAAGGCGAGATCACGGACCATCTCGGCTATGACAAGCACGACCCGGTCGGCAAGAACGACGGCAACTCCCGCAACGGCAAACGCTCCAAGGCCGTGCTGACCGACGTCGGCCCAGTGGGGACAACGGTGCCGCGCGACAGGGACGGCTCCTTCGAACCGGAGATCGTCAAGAAGCGGAGGCGGAAGCGCCTGAACGGCGTCGACGAGATGGTCATCTCGCTGGCCGCGAAGGGCCTGACCACTGGCTGCGATCGCGCGTCTCCTCAAGCCCGTCCACACGGCGCCGACCGAGGAGGCCGCCCTACCGCAGTTGCAGCACTCGTTTGACAGTCCCGATCCCCTGCCACGGCCTTCGTGCTGGAGGTGTGTGTTCCTTGGTCGGAGCACAAGTCCAGACGAAGGCCGCTTCTGTGTACGGCAGTTACCGGACCGAGTGATCAAGTTCGACGCACGATTCGACGCCGCAGGTTTAAGACCAAGTCAGGGAACGAGCCTGAGGAGCCTGTTGGGTGAGCCCGACCCGATGTTCAGCAGGACTCCGGTCGTCGCCCCGTTGACGAGGGCGCTACGGACGGTGGCCGGGCTTGCCGTGGGGTGCGAGGTGAGGTAGATGGCCGCGGCCCCCGCGACATGCGGCGCAGCCATCGAGGTGCCGGAGAGGACGGCTGTCGCCGTGTCACTGGTGTGCCAGCCGGCGGGGATGGACGAGCCGGGGGCGAACAGGTCGAGCACGGAACCGTAGTTGGAGTAAGTGGCCCGGTAGTCCGTGCTCGTGCTGGCTCCCACGGTGAGGGCGGCGCCCACCCGGGCCGGTGAGGAGAAGGCGGCGTTCACGCTGGAGTTGCCGGCGGCGACGGCATACGTGACACCGGAGGCGATGGAGTTCTGCACGGCGGTGTCCATCGCCGTGCTGGTGGCCCCGCCCAGCGACATGTTGGCCACCGAGGGCCCGACGCGGTGCGTGGTCACCCAGTCGACGCCCTCGATGACGTCGGCGGTCGTGCCGGCCCCCTCGTTGTTGAGGACCCGTACCGCCACGATCTTGGCGGCCTTGGCCACGCCGTACGTGGTGCCGGCGACCGTGGTGGCGACGTGCGTTCCGTGACCGTTGCCGTCGGCGGCGATGAGGTCATCGTCGATCGCGTCGTAGCCGTACACGGCTCGCCCGGCGACCTGCGTGTGAGTGATGCGTACGCCCGTGTCGAGCACGTACACGGTCGCGCCGCCGCCCGCCGTGTCCGGATAGGTGTAGGACCGGCTGAGGGGTCGGCGGGCCTGGTCGATCCGGTCCAGGCCCCATGGCGGGTTGACCTGGGTGGCGTCGAGATGGAACTTCTGGTTCTGCTCGACGGACGCGACGGCCGGGTCTGCCGCGAAGCTCCTCGCTCCGGCGGCGCCCACACGGATGGAATAGCCGTTGAGCGCGGAGGTGTACGTCGTCTCCACGGTGGCGCCATACTCGGCTGCCAGCCGGCCGCCTTCCTTCGAGTCCGCCCTGAACCCGGCGGAGTTCTTCAGCGTGACGATGAAGCTGCCGTCCACGGCGTTGACGGAGTCCTCGTACAGGACCCTCCCTGCGGCCGGGTTGGCTTCAGCGGGTAGGGCCGTACCGGACCCGATGACTGCGGCGGCGGCCATCACGGCGATGGCCGCCGCGATCCGCCGCCGGGTGGTGAACATGTCTCCCATGGTGAAGAGCCTTCCTCGGGCGGACCCGCAACGGTGCCTCTGATGCTGTTGCTCCGAAGATGACCAGGCGATTCATCACTAAAGTGCCGCATAGTCACTTTTCACCTATAAAGACCAATAGAGACCGCATGTAGGTGAATTCCACGCCGGAGTGCCTGAGGACAATGCGGGCCGAGCCCCCGGGCTCAGCCGAGGCCCTCCGAAAGCAACGCCCGCACCAGTCCCACCACGTACAGCGCGTCCAGCCGGGTGCCCGTACACCGCCGCACCGCAGCCACCCTCCCGTCCCAGACGCCACTGCCGACCGACCCGGCGCGCTGTCGGCACGCCGCCGTCCCCGACCGCATCGGCTTCGCCGCCAAGCCGCACCGGCGGTCTCAAGCGCCCACCGCGTCCCACACCGGCCGGACCCCGGCGCCGACCACCTGGCCGGACGGGGGCAATGGGGCACCCCGCCCCGTCCTCAGCCGTCGGCGTTCCGGGTGATCGCACCCGCGAGCAGACCGTGCCGCCCGAACGCGGACACGGCACGGTGACCGGCGTTGGGACGGGCGCGCCCGGAGATGCGCCAGCCGAGATGGCTGCGCGCCCTGTACCGACGCCGGGCCCGCGCGATCGCGGTGAACTCCTGGCACGTCATCGGCGTGTGCCGACGCAGGCTGCCCCCTTCGCCGCGGTGGTCTGGGATCCCCGACGACAGGCGTTCCCGACGTTCCCCCGCTCAATGCCGGCCAACGCCCCGCAGTTCGCCTGGCTCCACGACGACTGGCGGGCCTGGCACGTCCCCGCGGCACCGCCCTCGATCCGGGGCGTCACCCGCAGCGACATCCCGACCCTGCTCCTGTCCGGCGGCTTCGACGCCCAGACCGCACCGAGCAACGGGGCATACGCCGCCCGCACCCTGAGCCGCTCCACCGCCGTGACGGTCCCCTACATCGCCCACGTCGCCCACGTCGTCTTCGCCGACTCCCCGTGCGCACGATCCCTCACGACATCCTTCTTCAGGACCCCGACCCGCCCGAACACCCGCTGTCTGGCGGGCTCCAGGCACCCCCATTCGAGATCGCGTCGTGAACAGCCCGGAGACGCCCTCACCCCGGCCGCAGAGAGGCGGCCGGGAACCAACGGACCGACGGACGTCCGTCCCTTTGCTCCGGGCGAGCAGTGGATGACGGCCCTCGACCCGTCCACGCGGAAGGCACGGCTGTTGCGGCGACCTCTGTACGGCCCCTCGATGTCAGTGCCGTCTCCTACCATCCGCATCATGCGGAGGTTCTTCACGGTGAGTGGGCGGAAGCTGTCGTACCTGGACTTCGGGGGTCCGGGAACGCCGCTGCTGGCCCTGCACGGTCATTACAACGAAGCGTCGGCGTACGCGCCGTTGGCCGCGGCACTGACCCCGCTGTGGAGAGTGATCGCGCTCGATCAGCGAGGGCATGGCGAGTCCGACCGCGCCCTCACCTACGAGCGGGACGAGTACGTCGCCGATGTGGCCGACTTTCACCAACACCTGGGAGTCGGCCCCGTCCCGGTACTGGGTCACTCACTGGGCGGAGTGAACGCCTACCAGTTCGCGGCCCGGCACCCGGACAGGGTCAGCGCGCTGATCGTGGAGGACATCGGTGCTGTGGTGGACTGCGACTGGTCGTTCACCACACGCCTCCCCGAAACCGCACCCTCCCGCAAAGCCCTGGTCGCGGCTCTGGGCGCAACGGCCCCCTACCTCGAGTGTGCCTTCCGGCAGAAGGACAAGGGCTGGGGGTTCTCCTTCGACATCGACGACACCGTGGCGTCGCAGAAGGACCTCAACGGTGATCACTGGGACGACTGGATATCGGTGTCGTGCCCCACGCTGCTGATCCGCGGAACGCGCAGCGACGAACTGGCGGCCGATCACGCCGAAGACATGGCCGCCCGCTGCGCCGACAGGGTCCTTCTGGCCGAACTGCCCGCCGGTCACGTCGTACATCACGACGCTCCGCGACAATTCGCCAACGCGGTCACCACTTTCCTCTCCGAATCCGACTGAACCCCAGCCCTACGACAGCTGCCCTGGCGCACGGTCAAGTCAGTTCTGGGCATGGCGCCCTTCAGCCCCAGCCTGGTGGGCGTGGGCGTGGGCGTGGGCACCACCGTGCACACGGAGAGCGTGGACGGATCACCGAACTCACCCTCGGCCGGATCGTGCCGCGCGGCAGCGCACACTTCGTGGAGGAGGAGGCCCTCGATGCTGCTGAACGCAGCGCCGGTTCCGGTGTCGGCAGCGGCGTCGCTCGTGCTCATCGCGGGGGACGCCGCCGGGGAAAGAGCGGACCTTCGGCGCTGTGTAGCTGTGTACGGGCCGCTGACGGCCTTCGTCGCCCTGCTGCTGTGGGCCAATCTGACCGGCGTGGCACTGTTCCTCGGCATCGCGTTCGCCGCACAGCCCGAAGCGGCCCGCGCGAAAAATCTCCGGGGCGGTGCACCCGGACCCTGGACACTCCTCTGCCTCACCACGTAGTACGCCGTCTCCGACCTCCGGTGCCCAGAAACGAGTCACACGTCTCGCTCACCCGGCCGAGGCCGGTCCTGCGGGTGCGCGGCAGGTGGTCGATGACAGACGTCCTCCGAGCGTCACCGGCTCCGTGAGCAACTGGGGAACATCACAGTCGGAAAAGTTTTCGCCCGCAGGAATCGAAAAGTACCTTGTGCTTCTGATCAACCTGTTCTTCTTGTGCGCGAAAGAGGCTTCGCCGATGGGACGTCCCGAACTGCCGGTCGACCCGGCGGCCGGTCCGGTGCAGCGACTCGCCCATGATCTTCGGGAGCTGCGCCGCTCGGCGGGTGGCGTGTCGTACCGGACCATGGCGAAGAGGGCCGGCTTCTCGGTGACGACCCTGGCGAAAGCCGCGAGCGGCGAGCGGCTGCCGTCGTTGGCCGTGTTCCGGGCGTACGTCCAGGCATGCGGCGCCGACCCCGCTCCGTGGGAGGCGCGGTGGGCGGAGGCCGAGGCGCTGGCCGGGGAGGAGATGCAGGAGGATGCGGACGCCGCTCCGCCCTACCGGGGCCTCGCGCGCTTCGAGCCGGACGACCGTGAGCTGTTCTTCGGCCGGGACCGCATGGTCGACGAGCTGAGCGAGCTGGCGTACCGGGCCCCGTTCACCGTGGTCTTCGGGGCGTCCGGCAGCGGCAAGTCCTCGCTGCTGCGGGCCGGGCTGATTCCCCTGCTGCGGGAGAAGATCGCGCAGCAGGGATGTACGGCGGTGCTTCGGATATTCACTCCGGGGGCCCGGCCCGCCACCACCTACGGACATCTGCTGGCGCCGGAAGCCGATGACCCGGAGTGCTGGGTGGTGGTGGATCAGTTCGAGGAGGTCTTCACCCTCTGCCGTGAGCGCGCCGAGCGGGACCGCTTCCTCGACTTGCTGCTGGCCGCGCGTGATCCGGGAAGCCGACTGCGTGTGCTCATCGCCGTACGGTCCGACTTCTATGCGCGCTGTGCCGAGCATCCGCGACTGGCGGAGGCGCTGCACGGGAGCGGGCTGCTGGTCAGGCCCATGACCGCGGATGAACTGCGCGAGGCGGTGGTCCGACCCGCGCAGGCGGCCGGGCTCATCGTGGAGCGGACCCTGACGGCGCGGATCGTCGAGGAGGTGCTCGACGCGCCCGGCGGACTGCCGATGCTGTCCCACGCCCTGTTGGAGACCTGGCGGAGGCGCAAGGGACGGATGCTGACCCTGGCCGCGTACGAAGCGGCCGGCGGGGTGCGCGGCGCGATCGCGGCAAGCGCCGAGAAGGCGTACGGGGAACTCTCACCGGCGCAGGCGCACGCCGCCCGGCACCTGTTCCTGCGGATGGTCGAGCCCGGCCAGGGCAACGCCGACACACGCCGCCCGCTCAGCTGGGAGGAGATGGCCGGGTGGGACGACCCCGACGTGCGGGCGGTCGCCGCGCGGCTGACCCGGGCCCGGCTGCTGACCAGCGACGACGACGGGGTACAGGTCGCCCACGAGGCGCTCATCACCTGCTGGCCGCGACTGCGGGGGTGGATCGAGGCGGACCGGGAGCGGCTGCGCCACCACCGGCAGCTGACCGACGCCGCCCGCACCTGGCTGGAGCATGACCGTGACCCGGGCACGCTCTACCGGGGCACCCGCCTGGCGCGGGCCGAGGAACTGTTCGCGGGCGACGGCGGCGGTTACGACGGTCTGACGTCCGAGGAGCGGGCCTTCCTGGTCACCGCGGTGGAGCAGCGGGCGGCGGAGGGGCGGGCCGCTACCCGGGCCCGGCGCCGGAGCCGGACGCTCGCGGCTTCGCTCTGCGCCGTGCTGGCGGTGGCTCTGGTGGTCGGCCTGGCCGCTGTGCGACTGCGTCAGGACGGCGAGAAGCAAACCACGGACACGGCGGCCCGCCGGGTGGCCGCGGTCGCCGACGCGCTGCGTGGCACCGACCCGCGCACCGCGATGTTGCTCGGCGTCGCCGCGTGGCGCCTCTCTCCGCTGCCGGAGTCCCGTCGGGCCCTGCTGGGTGCGCTGGCCCAGTCCGAACTGGGCAGCTTCACCGATCCGGCGCCCGGTGACACCCCGGACCGGTTCCTGGACGTCTCCGGGCGCACACTGCTCAGCATCAGCGACGGCACCTGGCGGAGGTGGGATGTGGGCACGCACCGCCGTATCGCCTCGGGGCCGGTACCTCAGGGGGTGGTGCTCGCCGCGGGTCCGGGCGGCCGGGTGCTCGTCATCCAGACCGATGCGAGGACCCAGCGGCTGTGGGACACCCGAACGCGACGCTGGATCGGGGCCCCTGTGCCGTTCAGGGACACCGTGAGCTTCGGGGCGCGGGGCCGCAACTACCTGGTGCAGAGCGCGGATGACGACCGGGCTCGGCTCTACTCCCTCGCTGACGGCCGTCTTGTCTTCCGGACCCCGTCGGCGGGCAAGGGAGAGCTCGCCCACGCGGCGGCCGACGACGACCGGCTGCTGGCCGTCTGCCCGCGCGGCCGGGCCCCACAGGTCTGGGACACCTCCACGCGCAGCGTGCGGCGCGGTGCCTGGAGCAGCGCCCGCGGCGTCTGCGGTGTCGTCCTGCTGGGCTTCACCGGCGGCCGGCTCCTCGCTCTCACCGCGGACCGGGCGCGGGTGTGGGACACCACGTCGGGACGGGAACTCGCCGACGTCGCCGACCCGGGTCACGCCGTCGTGAGCGCGGACGGCTCGTTTCTGGCGACCGGCGGAAGCCAGGAGATCAGAGTGTGGCGTCTGCCCACCGGCGGCGCCCCCGTTTTCCGGCGCCCCCTGGCCAACGCGTCGCTCTCCGGTCTCGCCTGGGACTCCTCGCGGCCCCTGCTGCGGTACCTCGAAGGGGGCACGGTCCACACGCTCGACCTCACCACGACGCTCACCCGCGCCTGGCGCACCACTCCGCTCACCGGTGTCCGGCTCAGCCCCGACGGCAGGACGCTGGCCACCGCCGAACGCGTCGGTTACCGCTACGTCTTCCGGCTGCGGAACACACGCGACGGCCGTCTGCTGCGAACCCTGCCGGCCCCGTCGCTTCCGGATCTCCGCACCGGTATAGAGGCGGTCCCCGCAGAGGTCACTGAGCCCTTGCTGTCCTTCAGCCCCGACGGAGGCATGTTCGCCTACGGAGTTTCCGTCCCCATCAGGGACGCGGTGACTCAGCCTCTGACGGTGTGGGACGTGACCGCCGGACGTGCGAAGACCACGGTGGACCTGGCGGCGGCGTCCGCGGCGCCGACGGAGGCGATCGCCCTGGGACCGGGCGGCCGTACGCTCCTCACCGCGCGTGTGACCGACGGCGGCCTCGCCAATGAGGCATGGGACACCCTGCGGCGGCGGAGGACGGCGTTCCTGCCCGGCCCGGGCGGCGGTCGGCTGGCCGTCAGCCCGGACGGCAAGCTCCTCGTGACCGGCAACCGCGTCGTCCGAGCGGGCCGGTCCCACGCCCATGACCTCGTCCAGCGCGACATGATCGAAGAAGTCGCCTTCGCTCCCGACGGCTCCCGACTGGCGGCCGGCGACGGGACAGGCCGAGTGGCACTCTGGGACGGCGGCCTCCGGCACCGGGCGGGCATCCTCAGGAACGTCTTTCTGGCTCCCGTCGATCCGGTCTCCGACCTGGCCGAGACGATCACGGCTCTCGCGTTCAGTCCGGACGGCAGCACGCTCGCCGTGGGCGGCGACGCGGGCACGGTCCAACTCTGGGACATCGCGACCCAGCAACCGCTCGGCCCTCCTCTGCCCACCCCCGGTGGCAGCATCGACACGCTCGCCTTCAGCCCGGACAGCACCCTGCTGTACGCGGGCGGCAAGCACGTCCCGCTCCAGCGGTACGTCGTGGATCCTGACCGAGCGGTATCCCTCGTCTGCTCCCGGGCAGGGAACACGGAGCTGACCCGGGCGCAGTGGCGCACCTACGTTCCGGACCGGCCGTACCAGCGGGTCTGCCCTTGACCATGTTCAAGGATCATGAAAGTGCCGGGTCGGCTGCCCACTACACCGAGGTGGCAGTTCGGCCGGGGCAGCCTCGAACGCCATCACCGGTCCACATCCGGGTGCGCCCGCAGACGCAGGGAAAGGCCTCGCGACGAGTTCCGCGACCCGTCGCTTGCGCGCGCTGCTCGCGTGCATCGCCGTGGTCACGGGGGTGAACGCCGGGTGAGGGAGACACGGGAGCGCCGACGACCCCGCGCCCGGACACGGGATGTGCGTGCAAGTCGACCCTGGCGGAATTGTCTGCCGTGGCGAAAGGGGGCTGCCAAACAACTTCCCGGCTGTGAGCGTCGGTCGTGACATCGCTGCACGTCGAACAGTTCCGGAGCACACCTTGCCCCCCAGTGTCCTGGCCGTGGTCGCCCTTTCCGTCCTCCTCGGCTTCCTGGTGATCATCTTGCACTGGGTGGACAGCCACGGGCCGGACTCGGCGGCGGCGGACGATACGACGGCCGGCACCGAGACCGCCGCCGGCACGAAGCACGTCGGCTCCCCGCAGGCCCACTGGAACATCAGCCGCGGTCCGGGCGCCTACCTGACCATGCTCGACCAGCTGCGGAACCTCGCCGAAACCCCCGCCGACAGCGGCCACACAACCAATGCCGACACCGGGATGAACCTCTCCGTCACCGGCACCGCAGAGAGCCGACGTTTCGCCGACATCGTGATCAGCAGCGACAACCGAATCCCCACGGTCCATGCGACCGTACGGCACAGCGACTTCTCCGTGGTGCGGTTCTTCTCCAGCGACACCTCACACGACTTCGCCCTGAACCTCACCTCCGACGTCCCTCACAAGGACGGCGCCACCGACGACAACTGGTTCCTCGGCAAGGAGGGCTACGACGCCCTCACCCGCATCGCGAACCTGCCGCTGACCGCCGTCAATCTGAGCGAGTCCAGCCTCGAGAACAGCCTCAGGGACCTCGGCATCCGAGGCATCGACCGCACCGCACAGGCGCGCGGCATGCTGCGCTACATCATCGCCATCACCGAGGCCTCCCGGTTCCGCACCATCGCCGACCACATCGCGAGCGGCATGGGCAACGGGTCCGATGTCTTCCTCACCGCACAGCAGGTCGACCTGATGCGCAGCTAGGACGTGACCGGTCGATCATGTGAGTACTGCGCGTTCGGATCGTTGATGTGGACATGGGGCGGGGTGATCCGGCGGATGCCGAGTGGGCACGACTGCGGCCGTTCCTGCCGCTCGGCCACAGGCGTTGTGGCAGGTGGCGGGATCACCCGGCAGATGATCGACGGGATTCCGCGCCGGCATGCCGCCGGCGAGCGCGCTGATCCACCGCCGGCTCCCCCTCAACGGGGGACGCACCCCGAACACGGGTGGCTGTGAGGTGAAGCGGGGGTTGCCCGCGTCTCACCACGAGGGTGGTGCAAGCGTTTTCATGGGTCGGCGAGCGGGGCGGCGGGG
>NZ_JBWKAJ010000035.1:0-52431 GCF_056437585.1 Streptomyces sp. NPDC042364
CGGTATGGTCTCCGTCCCCCTGGCACCGGCTGAGGTGGAGGAGCTGCTCGGGGCTTGGGTGGGCCGGATCGATGTGGCCGCGGTGAACGGTCCTGCTTCGGTCGTGGTGGCCGGGGATGCGGACGCGCTGGACGAGTTGATGGCGCACTGCGCGGACGACGACATCCGGGCCCGCCGTATCCCGGTGGACTACGCCTCGCACACCTGGCATGTGGAGGAGATCGAGGAGGAGTTGGCGCGGGAGCTCGCGCCGGTGGTTCCGCGTTCGGGTGGGGTGCCGTTCTTCTCGACGACCGAGGCGGAGGTCGTGGACACGGCTCGGTTGGACGGGGGGTACTGGTATCGGAATCTGCGTCAGCGGGTGCGTTTCGCCGACGCGGTCGGTGAGTTGGTCGCGCAGGGGTACGGTGCGTTCGTCGAGGTCAGCTCGCATCCGGTGCTGGGGATGGCGGTCCAGGAGGCCGCCCCGGATGCGGTCGTGACTGGGACTTTGCGGCGTGACAGGGGTGATGCCGCCCGGTTCCTGACGTCGCTTGCGGAGGCGTGGGTGCGGGGTATCGGTGTGGACTGGACGGCGGTTCTGGCCGGTCAGGACGGTCGCACCATCCCGCTGCCGACGTATGCGTTCCAGCGTCGGCGGTACTGGCTGGAGAAGACGGCTTCCGTGGGGGCTGCGGGTTCCGGGCAGGGGGCGGTGGACGCCCGGTTCTGGGAGGCGGTCGAGCGGGAGGATCTGCAGGCGCTGGCCGAGACGTTGCGGGTGTCGGACAGTGAGGCGCTGGCCGGGGTGCTGCCCGCGTTGTCGGGGTGGCGTCGGGAGCAGGCGGCGCGGTCGGTGGTGGACGGCTGGCGGTACAAGGTGGTGTGGCGGCCGGTCGGGCGGGACACGCGGGCCGCGGTCCTGAGCGGTACCTGGCTGCTCGTCGTCCCGCGGACACACCCCGACACCGCACTCATCACCTCCCTCTCCAGCGGTCTGACGGCCCACGGCGCCGAGGTCACCACCCTGGAGGTGGCCGCCGGTACGGACCGGGAGCGGCTGACCGAGCTGCTCCGCTCCGTCGTGGGCGACGACGGCACCCGGCAACCGGCGGGCGTGCTGTCCCTGCTGGCGCTGGACGAGTCGCCGTACGCTCCTGGCAGCACTCTCGACAACGGGCTCGCCCTCAACACCGCCCTGGTGCAGGCGCTCGGCGACGCGGCGGTCGCCGCGCCGCTGTGGATCGCCACCCGGGGCGCGGTCTCCACGGGCCGTGCCGACCGGACGGCCGCGCCCGTCCAGGCGCAGGCGTGGGGGCTCGGCCGGATCGCCGCTCTGGAGTACCCGCACCGCTTCGGCGGTCTGGTGGACCTGCCGCCGGAGCTGGACGACCGCACCCTCCCCCGGTTGGTGGCCGCCCTGTCCGGAGCCGCGGAGGAAGAGCAGGTGGCCGTACGGGGCTCCGGACTGTTCACGCGGCGGCTGGTGCGGGCCGCGCTGCCCGACCCCGCGCCCGCCGGCTGGCAGCCGACCGGCACCGTGCTGGTGACCGGCGGCACCGGGGGCGTCGGTGCGCAGGTGGCCCGCTGGCTGGCCCGTCATGGCGCCGACCACCTGCTGCTGGCCGGCCGCCGGGGCCCGGACACTCCCGGCGCGGAGGAACTGGCCGCCGAACTGACCGGACTCGGCGCTCGCGTCACGCTCGCCGCCTGCGACGCCGCCGACCGCGACCAGGTGTCCGCGCTGCTGGCCGCCGTACCCGAGGACGCGCCGCTCACCGCCGTCGTGCACGCGGCCGGCGTGCTCGACGACGGAGTGCTGGACGGCCTCACCCCCGAGCGTGCCGAGACGGTGCTGCGGCCCAAGGTGGCGGCCGCCCTGCACCTGCACGAGCTGACCCGGGACCTGGAACTGGACGCGTTCGTGCTGTTCTCCTCGCTCGCGGGCACCCTCGGCGGCCCCGGCCAGGGCAGCTACGCCGCCGCCAACGCCTTCCTCGACGCGCTCGCCCGGCAGCGCCACGCCGACGGGCTGCCCGCCACATCGGTGGCCTGGGGCGCCTGGGGCGGCGGCGGTCTGGCATCCGGCGAGACCGGTGAGCGGCTGGCCCGCTCCGGTATGCCCGCCATGGACCCGGAAGCCGCCCTGACGGGGCTTCAGCAGGCCGTGGCAGGTGGGGAACCCGTGCTTGCCCTGGCCGACGTACGGTGGGAGCGGTACGCGTTCGCCCACACCGACCGTGCCCCCCGGGTGCTCGCCGAGCTGCCCGAGGTGCGGGAGGCCCTGGCGGCGCGCACCGCGCCCGCGGCGGACGGCGGCGACGGCAACGCGCTCACCGCGCGTCTCGCCGGCCTTCCGTACGACGAGCAGCGGCGTGAACTCCTCACCCTGGTGCGGACCTTGGCCGCTGCGGCGCTCGGGTACCCCGGCGCCGACCAGGTCGACGAGGAGCGGGCCTTCCGCGACCTCGGCTTCGACTCCCTCACCGCGGTTGCCCTGCGCAACACCATCGCCGAGACCACCGGGCTGCGGCTTCCGGTCACCCTGGTCTTCGACCACCCGACCGCCGTCGCCCTCGCGGCCAAGCTGCACGACGACCTCTTCGGCACGGCCGGCACATCCGCCGACCCGGCACCGGCCGTCCCGTTCCCGCAGGTCGCCACGGACGACGACCCCGTGGTGATCGTGTCGATGGGCTGCCGCTACCCGGGCGGGGCGGACGGCCCGGAAGAGCTGTGGCGGCTGCTCGCGCGCGGCGGCGACGCCGTGGCCGCCTTCCCGGAGGACCGAGGCTGGGACCTCAAGGGCGCCTACGACCCCGACCCGGACCGGCCGGGCACCTTCTACGCCCGCGGCGGCGGATTCCTCTACGACGCCCACCACTTCGACCCGGAGTTCTTCGGCATGAGCCCGCGTGAGGCGCTGGCCGTGGACCCGCAGCAGCGGCTGCTGCTCGAGACGTCGTGGGAGGCGTTCGAGCGGGCCGGTATCGACCCCAGGACCCTGCGAGGCAGCAGCACCGGGGTGTTCGTCGGCTCCAACTACCACGACTACGGCTCCCGGCTGCAGCACACCCCGAAGGACTTCGAGGGCTACCTGGCCACCGGAAGCGCCGGCAGCGTGGCCTCGGGGCGGATCTCCTACACCTTCGGACTGGAGGGCCCCGCCGTCACCGTCGACACCGCCTGCTCCTCGTCCCTGGTGGCCCTGCACATGGCCGCCCAGGCGCTGCGCGCCGGTGAGTGCACCATGGCGCTGGCCGGCGGCGTCACGGTGATCTCCTCGCTGGACACCTTCGTCGAGTTCAGCCGGCAGCGGGCGCTGTCCGCGGACGGCCGCTGCAAGGCGTTCTCCGACGACGCCGACGGCGCGGGCTGGGCCGAGGGCGTCGGTGTGGTGCTGCTGGAGCGGCTCTCCGACGCCCGGCGCAACGGTCACCCCGTGCTCGCGGTGCTGGCCGGATCGGCGGTCAACCAGGACGGTGCCAGCAACGGCCTCACCGCACCGAGCGGTCCCGCGCAGCAGCGGGTGATCCGGCAGGCGCTGGCCGCCGCCGGGCTTTCCCCGGCCGATGTGGACGCCGTCGAGTCGCACGGTACCGGCACCCTGCTCGGGGACCCCATCGAGGCACAGGCGCTGATGGCGACGTACGGCCAGGACCGGCCCCAGGACCGGCCGTTGCTGCTCGGCGCGCTGAAGTCCAACATCGGGCACACCCAGGCCGCCGCCGGTGTCGGCGGTGTGATCAAGATGGTGCTGGCGATGCGGCACGGTGTGCTGCCACGCACCCTGCACGTCGACCGCCCCTCCACCCGGATCGACTGGACCGAGGGGGCGGTGTCCCTGCTGACCGAGGCCGTCGACTGGCCGGAGACCGAGGGGCGTCCGCGCCGGGCGGGCGTGTCGGCGTTCGGCATCAGCGGCACCAACGCCCACGTCATCCTCGAGCAGCCGCCCGCCGAGCCCCCCGCGTCGCCCGTGGAGTCCGCCGAGCCGTCGGCGACCGCCCTGGCGCGCCCGTCGGCCGCCGAGGGCGCACCCGACGCCGCCGCCCCCGTGGGCGTGCTCCCCTGGGTGCTCTCCGCCCGCGGCGCCGACGCGCTGCGCGCTCAGGCGATCCGTCTGCTCGACCGGCTTGAGGACCCGGAGCGGCAGGACGGTGCCTCACCCGTCGACATCGCCCACACGCTCGCACTGGGACGGGCCGCGTTCGACCACCGGGCGGTCGCCGTCGGCCGTGACCAGGACGAACTGATGGCGGCCGTAAGGGCGTTGGCCGAGGACCGGGAGGCTCCCGGGCTGGTGCGCGGCGTGCGGCGCCGCGGCGGACGCACCGCGTTCCTCTTCAGCGGCCAGGGCAGCCAGCGACCGGGCACGGGACGCGAGCTGTACGCCGCCCACCCGGTGTTCGCCGACGCCCTCGACGCCGTCTGCGCCGAACTGGACCGCGAACTCGAACGGCCCCTCAAGGACGTGATGTTCGCCCCGGCCGGTACTCCCGACGCCGAACTGCTGGACCGCACCGCCTACACCCAGGCGGCGCTGTTCGCCCTGGAAGTCGCCCAGTTCCGGCTGCTCGAACACTGGGGGCTGCGACCGGACATCGTGGTCGGCCACTCCATCGGCGAGCTGGCCGCCGCCCACGTCGCCGGGGTGTTCGACCTCGCCGACGCCTGCCGCCTGGTTGCCGCCCGCGGCCGGCTGATGCAGGAACTGCCGGACGACGGCGCCATGCTGGCCGTACAGGCGGGTGAGGCGGAGATCGCCGAAGCGCTGCGCACCTACGAGGACCGGGTGTCCCTCGCCGCCGTCAACGGCCCGGCCTCCGTGGTCGTCTCCGGTGACGAGGACGCCGTCGAGGAACTGGCCGAGGCCTGGCGCGAGGCCGGGCTGCGCACCAAGCGGCTGACGGTCTCGCACGCCTTCCACTCGCCGCGGATGGAACCGATGCAGGCCCGATTCGCGGCCGTCGCCCGCGAGACGGCGTACACCTCCCCGACCGTGCCCGTGGTCTGCGACCTCACCGGTGAACTCGCCGACTCCGGACAGCTGGAGAGCCTCGACTACTGGGTGCGCCATGTGCGCGCCACGGTCCGCTGGGCGGACTCCGTCGCCACCCTGGAACGGCAGGGAGTGACCACGTACCTCGAACTGGGCCCCGACGCGGTGCTCACCGCCATGACGCGCGACTGTCTCGCCGATCCGCAGGCCGCCGTCGTCGCACCGCTGCTGCGCCGCGACCGGCCCGAGGAGACGGCGGTCACGACCGCCCTCGCCACGCTCCATGTGCACGGCGCGGGCCCCGACTGGGCCGGGTACTTCGCCGGCCGTCCGGCCCGCCGGGCCGAACTGCCGACGTACGCCTTCCAGCGCGCCCGCTACTGGCTCGACGCCGACCCCGGCGTCCCGGACCTCGCCGCGGCCGGGCTCGCCGCCGGAGAGCATCCGCTGCTCGCCGCCGGCACGGCCCTGGCGGGCGGCGACGGCTACCTGCTCACCGGAAGGCTGTCGCTCAGCAGCCACCCCTGGCTGGCCGACCACGCGGTCTCCGGCACGGCCGTCCTGCCCGGCACCGCCTTCCTGGAGCTGGCACTGCTGGCCGCCGACCGGGTCGGCTGCACCGTCGTCGACGAACTCACCCTGGAGGCGCCCCTGGTGCTGCCCGAGCAGGGTGCCGTCCATCTCCAGGTCACCGTCGGCGAGCCCGGCGAGCGGGGAACGCGCGGTGTGACCGTCCACTCCCGCCCCGACGACGCGGCCGACGACGAACCCTGGACGCGTCACGCCGTCGGACAGCTCAGCGCCACGGCCGACCCCGCCGACCACGCCCCGCGAGCGGAGTGGCCGCCGCCGGGCGCCGATGAGATCGCGCTGGACGGGCTGTACGACCGCTTCGCCGCGGGCGGGTTCCACTACGGCCCGGCGTTCCAGGGGCTGGCCGCCGCCTGGAGGCTCGGCGAGGAGGTGTACGCCGAGGTCGAGCCTCCCGCCGGGGTCGCCGCCGACGCAGCCGCCTACGGGCTGCACCCGGCCCTCATGGACGCCGCCCTGCAGACCGTCGGACTGACCACCGGCGCCGCGTCCGGCCCCGCGCTCATGCCGTTCAGCTGGACCGGCGTACGCCTGCACACGCACGGAGCCGGCGCGCTGCGGGTGCGTCTCGCCCCGGCCGGCCCCGACACGGTCGCGCTGACCGTCACCGATCCCTTGAGCGGCCCCGTCGCCACGGTGGCCGGGCTGACCCTGCGCCCCCTGCCCGCCGGGCAGCTCGGGGACGCCCGCGCCGCCGCCCGTCATCTGTACGAACTGGAGTGGGTGACCCCGGCCGCCGCCCCCGCCCGGCCCGCCTCCACGGGCTTCGCCGTCCTGGACGCCGAGGGCGACCCCGCCCTCGGCGAGGCACTGACGGCCGGTGGGCTCGCCGCCGCGTCCCACGCCGACCTCGACGGCCTCGCCCGCGCGGTCGCCGCGGCCGGCCATCCGGTACCCGGCACGGTGCTGGCCGCCGTGCCCGGCCTCGGTGACACCGAGGCCGGGCTCCCGGACGGCGACCCGGCCGCCGCCGTCCGCCGGGTGACCGGCCGTGTGCTCCGGCTGCTCCAGGGCTGGCTCGCCGACGACACCTTCAACGCCACCCGCCTGGTGCTGGTCACCCGGCACGCCGTCAGCCTGCACGACGGCGACCGGGCGCCCGACCCGGTCGCCGCGGCCGTATGGGGTCTGGTGCGCACCGCGCAGACGGAGAACCCCGACCGGTTCGCGCTTCTCGACTGGGACGGCGCCCAGGAGTCGTACCGGGCGCTGCCCGCCGCGGCCCGCCACGAGGAACCACAGATCACCCTGCGCAAGGGAGAGACACGGGTGCCGAGGCTGGTCCGTGCGCGACTCGCGCAGACCGCGGAAGGCGACACCCGTACGCCGCTCGACCCGGACGGCACCGTCCTGGTCACCGGGGCCACCGGCGCGCTCGGCGGGCTCGTCGCCCGGCACCTGGCCGGCCGGCACGGCGCCCGACACCTGCTGCTCGTCGGCCGCCGCGGCCCCGACGCGCCCGGCGCCCGGGAACTCCTCGACGACCTGACCGCGCTCGGCGCCCGCGCCGAACTCGTCGCCTGCGACACCTCCGACCGGGAGGCGCTGGCCGCGCTGCTCGCGACGGTCCCCGCGGCGCACCCGCTGACCGCGGTGGTGCACACCGCGGGCGTCCTCGACGACGGCGTCATCGGCTCCCTCACCCAGGAACGACTCGACACGGTCCTCGCCGCCAAGGTCGACACCGCGCTGCACCTGCACGAACTGACCCGGGACAGCGGGCTGCGCTCCTTCGTGCTCTACTCCTCGCTGGCCGGCGTGCTCGGCGGCTCGGGGCAGGGCAACTACGCGGCGGCCAACGCCTTCCTCGACGCCTTCGCCCGGCAGCGGCGCGCCCACGGCCTGCCCGCCCAGTCACTGGCGTGGGGCCTGTGGGAGGAACGGTCGGCCATGACCGGCAAGCTGGACCAGGCCGACCTGGTGCGGATGGCGCGCGGCGGAGTCGTCCCGATGCCGTCCGAGCAGGCCCTCGGTCTGTTCGACGCCGCCGTGTCCGCCGACCGGGCGGTGCTGGTCCCGGCCCGCTTCGACACGGCCGGGCTGCGGACGTCCGACGGGGAGGTCCCGGCCCTGCTGCGGTCCCTCGTCAAGCCCGCCCCCGGCCGTCGTGCGGCCGCCGGCCCCGCCGACGGCGCCGCGCCCGCCGAGCGGCTGCGCCGCAGGCTCGCGGAACTGGACGCCGAGGCACGCCTCGCGGTACTGGGAGACCTCGTCCGCGACCACGCGGCGGCCGTCCTCGGTTACGCCGACTCCGAAGCGGTGGACCCCGAACGCGGCTTCCTCGAGATGGGTTTCGACTCGCTGACCGCCGTCGAACTGCGCAACCGGCTCAACACCGCCACCGGGCTCAGGCTGCCGGCCACCCTGCTGTTCGACTATCCGACGCCCCTCGGGCTGGCCCGTCATCTGCGGGCCGAGACGGCCCCCGGAGCCGCGGCGGCCGTACAGCCGATGCTGGCCGAACTCGACCGGCTGGAGGGCGCGCTGGGGGAGATAGCCGGAGACGAGAGGGTGCGCTCCGCGCTGGCCGACCGGTTGCGGGGGCTGCTGTCCTCGCTGGACTCGGCCGGAACCGTCGGCAGCGTGGTGACATCCGCCGCGGGCGGGCCCGCCGACCACGGAGGGGGCCCGGCGGTGGCGGTCGAGGAGCAGATCGACGCGGCGAGCGACGACGACCTCTTCGACTTCATCGACAAGCAGTTCGGGTCCGCCTGAGCGGATTCCGGCGGGGTGACCCGGCCGTGCTCGGACGGTGCCGGCGGCACGCGTGTCGTCGGCACCGGTGCGGTGGGTGAAGACCGGGCACCGCGGGCGCGCGCCGCCGGGCAGGGCCCGGGCACGCGGTGACTCCGAACCTCGCCTCACCGAGGCCGAGTCGGGCTGCGAGGGTCGCCCGCGACACCTCTTCGTCCCGCCCGCGGGGCGTCGGCGGGGCCCGAGATGTAGGGCTTCACCTAATAGGTGACGAGATCCGCTCTTATGAGGTGGTGCTCGGTGGATCGTTGAGCAGGGGCCGCGCTGCGGTCCCGGTGCGGCCGTCGGGGCGTGAAAGGAACTGGAAGCCATGGAACGAGCTGCAGTCGTGGCCGGACTGGGGGGCTGGATACCCCCCACCGTGGTCACCAACCACCAGCTGGCGGAGGTCCTCGACACCAGTGACGAGTGGATCCGCCGCCGTACCGGCATCCGGGAGCGGCGCTGGGTCTCGCCGGGGCAGTCCACCGGCGACCTGGCCGTGGAGGCCGGCCGGCGGGCGCTGACGTCCGCCGGGCTGGACGGCGTGGACGCGGTGGTACTCGCCACCAGTTCCCCGGACCGGCACTGTCCCGCGACCGCGCCCGAGGTGGCCACCCGGCTCGGACTCGGACCGGTCCCGGCGTTCGACGTGGCGGCGGTGTGCACGGGATTCGTGTACGCCCTCGCGACGGGGGCCGGCATGGTCGCGCTCGGGGCAGCCGAGAGCGTGCTGGTCGTGGGCGCGGACGCCTTCTCCACGCTCCTCGCACCGGACGACCGCACGACCCGGGTCATCTTCGGCGACGGCGGCGGCGCGGTGGTGCTGCGCGCCGGGTCGCCGACCGACCCCGGCGCACTCACCGGGCTGAACCTCGGCAGCGACGGCAGCCTCAGCGATCTGATCGAGGTGCCGGCCGGCGGGTCACGGCAGCGGTCCACCGGGGTGCCCGCCAAGACCGAGGACACCTACTTCTCGATGCAGGGGCAGGCCGTCTACGCCCAGGCGGTGCAGCGCATGGCGGAATCCGTGCGGGAGACCGCCATGCGCACGGGATGGGACCTGGCGGACATCGACTCCTTCGTGCTGCACCAGGCCAACGCCCGGATCCTGGCCTCGGTCGCCCGGCGGCTGAAACTGCCGCCGGAGCGGTTCCTGTCCGACATCGAGGTACGCGGCAACACGGTGGCCGCCTCGATTCCCCTGGCCCTGGTCGACGGGGTCGTCTCCGGTGAGCTGCGCCCCGGGCACAAGGTGGTGCTGGCCGGCTTCGGCGGCGGCCTCACCTGGGGCTCGATGGCTCTGGTCTGGCCCGACCTCACAGCGCGCCGCACGGTGTCACCGGAGCCCGCGGCCTTCTTCGCGGGGACGGACGCCGGCGCGGCGTGACCACCACGCGGACGTCCCGAGGGCCTGTGACGCCCGTCATGAGGAGGAGTGTTGGACGCGGAATCGATAGTCGCCCACTTACTGACGACCGAGGGGCGGGCCGATCCGTACCCGCTGTACGAGCGTGCCCTCGAACTGGGGCCCGCCGTACCGGCCGGTGACGGCCTGCTGCTGGTCAGCGGCTACGACGCCTGCCGCCAGGCGCTGCGCAGCCCCGGCCTGGGAGCCGACGTCAATCTGGTGACCTGGGGCGCCGACCCCGCCGAACACCCCTCGCTGGCCATGCTCGGCCGGTCCCTCTTCGTCGCCAACCCGCCCTTGCACGGGCGGATGCGTTCGCCGATGGCGCAGGTGTTCACCGCCCGGCGGGTGGCGGCCATGGAAGCCGGGATCACCGCCCTCACCGACGCCCTGCTGGACACCCTGGCCGAGGCCGGTTCCGCGCCGGTGGACTTCATGGACGCCTTCGCCTTCCCCCTGCCCGCCCACGTCATCTGCGACATGCTCGGAGTCCCCGTCGAGGACCGGGAACGCTTCCGGCACTATGCCGTGGCCCTGAGCGCCACCCTGGAACTCCTCATCGACCCCTCCGGGCTCGCAGCCGCCGACCGCGCGGCACTGGAGGTCCACGAGTACTTCACCGAGCTGGCCGCCGAGCGACGGGCCGAGCCACGTGAGGACCTGGTGAGCGCCATGGTGGCGGCGTGCGACGAGGGGGAACTGAGCGACGACGAGCTGGTGGCGAACCTGGCCGCCGTCCTGCTGGCCGGGTTCGAGACCACCACCTATCTTCTCGGCAACGGGCTGCAGTTGCTGTTCGAGCACCCCGAGGCGATGGCCGGCCTGCGTGCCGGAACCGTTCCGTTGCAGGGATTCGTCGAGGAGACACTGCGCTACGACCCACCGGTGCAGACGAGCAACCGGGCCGTGCTGAGCGACGGTGCCACCATCGGGGGCGTGCCGGTGCCGAAAGGCAGCCATGTGGTGCTGCTGTTGGGCGCCGCCAACCGCGATCCCGCCCGCTACGCGCACCCGAACCGCTTCGATCCCCTGCGCCGGGACATCCAGCCGCTCAGCTTCGGCGGGGGAGCGCACCACTGTCTCGGCGCGATGCTCGCCCGGCTCGAGGCGACCACCGCCTTCGGCCGGCTGCTGGCAAGGTTCCCCGCCCTGCGCCCTGCCGAGGCCGGCCCGGTGCGCCGCGACCGGCTCGCGCTGCGCGGCCACGAGAGCCTGCCGGTCGTCCTGACCTGACGGCGAACGACCGCCGCTTTCCCGCTGGGTCGCCCCGGCGCCCTGGCTCGAAGGGCTTCGCCGGTCCCGCCGTGAGGCTTCCGACGAGGTCGAGCGCAAGCCATGTGGAGGAATCGAGTTGTCACTCACCACCGAATCCGAACAGCCGTCCCTCGGCATTCTGTCGCCGGCCAGTGACGAGGCCCGGTTCACCCGGTACGCGGGGGGAAAGGGCCGCAACCTGCACACTCTCACGGCGGCCGGTTTCCAGGTGCCGGACTGGTCGGTGATCGGCCTCGACGTCTTCGCCGCCTTCGCCCGCGGCAGTGGACTGGACGGACCTCTGGAGCACCTGCTCGCCGACGGCTGGGACACCGCGGCCGCGCAGGTCGCCGCCGAGATCGCCGCCCTGATCGAGAAAGCACCCCTCGACGACGCCGTCGCCGAGGCCATCGCCCTGGCCTACCGGCAGGCCGGCGGCGGTCTCGTGGCCGTCCGTTCCTCCGGACACGAGGAGGACGGCACCGAGCACTCCTTCGCCGGCCAGTTCGACAGCTTCCTCAACGTCAGCGGCGTCGACCAGGTCATCGCCCATGTCCGCCGGTGCTGGGCCTCCGGATTCTCCGAACGGTCCCTGCTCTACCGCGCACAGCGCGGACTGCCGCCCGGCACCGGCGGCGTCGCCGTCGTCGTCCAGCGCATGGTGCCCGCGGAGCGCAGCGGCGTACTGTTCACGGCCGACCCGACGGCCGGCCGCACGGACCGCCATGTGGTCAGCGCGGTCCACGGACTGGGGGAGGGGCTGGTCTCCGGCGCGGTCGACGCCGACACCGTCGTCCTCGACGCCACCACCGGCGAGCCGCTGAGCACCGTCATCGGAGACAAGCACGAACGCTACGACGCCGGCGCGGGGCCGGGCTGCGCGGTGTCGCCGGTCACCGACGAGGAGCGGGAGGCGCTGTCCCTGACCACCGCCGACCTGGCCCTGCTGCACAAGGCCGGAGTGCGCGCGACCGAACACTACGGCGCTCCGCAGGACATCGAGTGGGCCATCGCCGACGGCACCCTGTGGCTGCTGCAGAGCCGTCCCATCACCACGCTCGGCGAGAGCCCCGACAGCGTCCCCGACCCGCGGGGAGAGCTGCGGATCTGGGACAACTCCAACATCATCGAGAGCTTCAGCGGCGTCGTATCCCCCCTCACCTACAGCGTCGCCGCCGACACCTACGCCAAGGTGTACGAGAGCTACGCCCGCGCCCTCGGCGTCCGGGGCGACCAGCTGCGCGAGGTACGGGAATGGACCCCGCACCTGCTCGGCTACGTCCACGGACGGGTCTACTACAACCTGTACCACTGGTACCGGATGGTGCGCCTGGCGCCGCTGTATCCGCTCAACCGCCGGGTGCTGGAGAAATCGCTGGGCGTCGCGGAGAGCATCTCCGACGAGACCGCCGACGCACTCCACCCCTTCACACCACGGCCCGGGCTGCGCGGCCGGATCTCGCGGCTCGCCCGCACCGCCCTCTTCACCAGGCGCTTCCTGACCATCGGCAGGTCCGTCGAGACCTTCCACCGGGACTTCTACCGGGCGTACGAGGTCTTCAACAACGTCGACTACGACGCGCTGCCCGGTGACGAGACCTACCGCCGCTTCTGCCGGCTGCAGAAGGAACTCATCGAGAAGTGGGGCCCCATGCAGGCCCTGGACGCCACGATCCTGCTCTCCGTCGGCCTGCTGGCGCTCCTCACCCGCAGATGGCTGCCCGACGCCCCGGAGTGGTTCACCTGGGCCGCGGCCGCTCCCGGCGGCGACGTGGAGTCCGCCGAACCGGCCCGGGCGCTGGCCGAGCTGGCCGCGCAGGTGCGCGCCGACGACAAGGCGCGCCACCTGCTGGAGCACACGCCCGACGCCGACGCCTACGAGGCGCTGGCCCGGGCCGGCCACACCGGCATCGTGGCCGCCGTCGACGCCTACGTCGCCTCCTACGGCTACCGCAGCCCCGACGAACTCAAGCTCGAAGTGCCCGACCTGTACGAGAACCCGGCCGGGCTGTTCACCCTGCTGCGCGACGCCCTGCCCGAGAACCAGGGCGGCGGCGCGGGCGTGCACGGCGGCGAGGCCGACGACTACCTCGACCGGCATCTGCGCGGTCCCCGCCGCTGGGTGTACGAGCGGGTACGGAACAAGGCCCGCGCCGCCCTCACGGACCGCGAACGGCTCAGGTTCTGCCGCACCCGCGCCTTCGGCGCCGCCAAACGCATGCTGCGCGCCCTGGGCCGCGACCTCGCCCGGGCCGGAGCCATCAGCGCCTGGGACGACGTGTTCATGCTGCGCCTGGAAGAGGTCCGCGGTGCCTACGAGGGCATGATCGCCCACACCGAACTGAAGGAGCTGGCCGCCCTGCGGCGCGCGCGCCTGGCCGTGGACGCCGAGCTGCACGCCCCGGCCCGCTTCACCACCCGGGGCGCCCCGTACTGGTCGGGCAACCTGGAACAGGCCGGCTGGACCAGCGGACCAGCCGCCCGCAGCGGCGCCCGCGAACTGCGCGGCACCCCCTGCTGCCCCGGAGTCGTCGAAGGACCCGCGGTGGTCACCGACACACCACGCGACATCGGCGGCGGCATCCTCCTCACCTACCGCACCGACCCGGGCTGGGTCGCGGCGCTGCCGTCGGCTGCCGCGCTGGTCATCGAACGCGGCAGCCCGCTGACCCATGTCGCCGTCGTCGCCCGGGAGCTGGGCATCCCGACGGTGGTCCAGGTCAGGAACGCCACCACCGAGATCCGCACCGGCACCCTGCTGCGCGTCGACGGCGCCGCCGGCACGGTCACCGTACTCGCCGATCCACCCGACGCCGGCACGTCCGCCGAGACTTCGGACACCCCCAGGACGGAGACACATCCGTGATCCTCACCGAGGAGCAGCTGCAAGGCCTGCTCGACAAGTCGCTCGCCGAACTGCCCCGGGGTACCGGCTGGGCCGTGGTGCTCGAAGGCTCCATCGCGGAGGGCTTCGGCAACCCTTCCTCCGACATCGACTTCCTGCTCATCGCCCGGTCCGAGGAAGACCTGCCCACCATGCCGACGCTGCTCTTCGTCGACGGCCGCAGGGTCGAGATACGCACCCGGTCGGTGCGTCAGCTCGCCGACCAGTTCCGCACCCTGGAGAAGGGGGCGAGGCGACCCGGCCGGCTCTCCGAGGATCTGCTCAACCGCTGCCAGCGGCTGCTGCACAGCCACCCGCTGCGCGGCCACGCCCTCGTGGACGAAGTCAAGGCGATGCTGCCGGCGGACAGGTTCGCCCGGATCGCCGCCGACTGGTGGGCGTACCAGGCCCGCCAGTCCCTGCGGCACGCGACGGCCCTGCTGTGCCTCGGCGAGACGGACGAGGCGGTGGACTGGACCCGCGCCGGACTCGTCCAGACGATCAAGTCCTGGGCGGCCGGGCTGGGCGAGACCTACCTCGAACCCAAGTGGCTCTCCATGCAACTCGACCGGGCCGGCCGGCCCGAAGTGCGCGACAGGTACTGGGAGCTGGAGACCACCGCCCCCGCACCCGGGGACACCGACGCCGCCCGCACGTACCTGACCGACTGTCTCGCCTTCGCCGGGGAACTGGGCCTCACCGGCGTCTCCATGCGGCCCGAGCGGCTCACCGTGGAACGCGTGCCGGGAGTGACCACCTGGCAGACCGACGCGAGGGTGCACGTCGTCCGCGGGCGGCGCGAGGTGTTCGCTCTCGGCGACCGCGCCGGAGCGGTCTGGCGCTCCCTGGTCCTGGGACGGCCGCTGCCCCGTGTGCTGGCCGCGGCCGCGGACACCGGTGTCGCCGAACCCGGCCCGCTGCTGGCCGCGTTCGTGCGCTACGGACTGATCCGGCTTTCCTGGAAGGGCGGCGGCACCGTCACACCCGCACTGCCACTCGCGGCGCCGCCGGGGCCCGTCACCCCGCCGCCGTCGACCACCCGGCCGCTGCTGTCGGTGCGGGGCGCGGCCGTCAGCGGCCCCGGCGCCATCGACCTGGTGCCGCTGCCCGCCGAACGGTTTGCCGCCGCCACCATGGCCCTGGTGTGGTCCAACATCGTCGTCGAGAACGCCATCGAGGACCTGACCGGTGCGCTGCAGCGAAGTCAGTGGCGCGTCGCCGAACTCACCGCCCGCCGAGCCGTGCACGCGGCGCTGCGCGGCCTGTTCAGCGCCTACGGGGTCAACCCGCTGCCCGCCGACTCCGACCTCGTCCGCCGTATCGACCTGCTGCCGCCCGCCACCCTCGCGATCCGGACGCGCGCCGAGGAACTGCTGCGCCGCACCGTCGACTCCGCGGAGCGCGGCGACGACCTCCTCGCCGATCTGCGCGACTACATCGCCCAGGTGCGAGGCGCCGCGGGCGCCGACGCCTTCCCCCTCTCCTTCGACTCGGCGGACTCCTGGCGGGCCACCCTGGAACTCGGCCACGACTGGGTGCGCATCGGCGCCCACCTCGACGCCGAACTGCCCCTGGAGGAAGCCCGCGACCTGGTCGCCAGCAACGGCGCCCAGCCCCACCAGGCCGTCTGATCCCCACCGCCCCACCCTCCTGGAGGACTGATCGATGGCCGACACGATGACGGTGCTGGTCACCGGCGCCAGCGGCTTCGTGGGCGCGGAGGTGGCCGCCCGGCTCACCGGCGCGGGCCACACCGTGCTCACCCTGACGCACCGCAACGGCGACGTCGTCCGCAACGACGGCAGGAAGCTCACCCCCGGGCCCGGCACCCTCACCCGCATCACCGGTGACATCACCCGTCCCGGCCTCGGGCTGAACGAGGACGACCGCAGGCTCGCCGCGAGGGCCGACCGGATCGTGCACTGCGCCGCCGTCACCGACTTCGGACTGCCCGACGAGCGGTACGAGAGCGTCAACGTCAACGGCACCCGGCACGTCCTGGACCTCGCCCTGGCCCACCGCATCCCCTTGGTGCAGGTGAGCACGGCCTACGTGTGCGGGATGCGCGACGGCGTGGCCCTGGAGGACGAACTCGACGTCGGCCAGCGGTTCGGCAACGTTTACGAGAAGAGCAAACTGACCGCGGAGACCCTGGTCCGCAAGGCCGCCGCGGACGGTCTGCCGGTGGCCGTGGTGCGCCCCAGCATCGTCACCGGCGCCTCCCGCACGGGCCGTTGCCGCGACTTCAAGACCGTCTATCCCGTACTCAAGATCATGACCCGGGGGCTGGTGCGCACCATGCCCGGCCACTACGACGCCGCCCTGGACCTGGTGCCGGTCGACCACGTCGCCGACCTGGTCACGGAGGCCGCCACCCGCTTCGAGGACGCCGAGGGCCTCACCCTCCACGCGGTCGGCCACCTGCTGACCCTGCGGGACTTCTCCGACGTCCTCGCCGAGTACCCGTCCTTCCAGGTGACGAGGTTCGTCCCGCCGACCACGTTCTCCGCGTCGGCCCTGCCCGACCGCGAACGCTCCTACTACGACCGAGTCGTCTCCCTCTACGACACCTACCTCCAGCGGCGCATCCGCTTCGACACCACCCGGGCCGCCGCCTTCCACGGTCGCCGCACGTCCACGGGCGGACGTGCCTACCTGCGCCGACTCCTCGACCACTGCCTCAAGGTCGGCTACCTCGGCGCGCCCCCGCCCCGGGTGCCGGCTGGGGCCCGAACGGAAGGGAGCACCTCCCGATGACCCGATCCGACCACGCCGAACCGCTCCACGGCATCCCCGTCTCGCCCCTCCTGACCTGCCACCCCGAGAAGCAGCGGCTGTACGGCGCGGACACCTACTACCAGGAGAGCCACGAACAGCTCGCCGCCCTCACCGACGACGTCACCGGCTTCGCCCATCGCCACGCCGCGCTGCTGCTGAAACCCGACGCCGTGGTGACCCGGACCCTGGACGCGGCCGTCGAGTGGCTGACCGAGCAGGACTTCAGGATCGTCGGTGCGGCCGTCACCCGGCTGACCCGGACCATGATCCGCTCCCTGTGGTACTTCCAGTGGAACCTCGCCACCCCCTACCGCAGGCGCCTCGCCGCGCTGTTCCTGGAGGACGCCGACGCCCTCGTCCTGCTCGTCCGGCCCGGCCACCACAGCGACATCCCGGCCTCGGTCCGCCTCACCCGGCTGAAGGGACCCACCGACCCCGAAGCCCGGGTGCCCGGCCAGCTGCGCCACCTTCTCGGCCGCTACAGCTACCTGCTCAACCTCGTGCACACCCCCGACGAACCGGCCGACGTACTGCGCGAGCTGGCCGTGCACTTCGACCACGACCAGCGCGAGAGGCTCTTCCGCTCCGCGCTGGCGGACGAGGACCGCACCCGGCACGCACTGGACCTGGCGGACCAGCTGTACGCCGGCACCAAGCCCCGGGACCTCGACTTCGAGCCCGCCGCCGCACGACTGCGCGCCGCGCTCTCCGGCCGGCCCGGCCTCGACCCCCGCGCCGACCCGCGTCAACTCCTGGAACACGCCTGGGAGCACGGCATCGACCTCGATCCGTGGGACACGGTCATCGTCGGCTCCAAGGTGCTCCCCATGCGGCAGCCCGGCCGTCCCCCGGTACTGGACGGGGCCGGCGTCGACGACTGGCGCCGCCACCTGGACGCCGTCCGCGGCGCCCTGGTCTGAACGAGGGAGCAGCCATGCAGTTCGCCCGGACACTCCCGAAGGAGCTGGTGCACCGGGCAGCGATCGCCGAGGTCTTCCTGACCGACGCGGAGCGCCTCGGCGAGGACGAGATGCGGCTGGCCGCGCAGCTCCCCCGCCTGCACCCCTTCTACGACGACGTCCTGGGTCCCCGCACCCACCATGACCCCCTGCAGGTGCTGGAAGCCTGCCGCCAGGGCATCTTCGTGGTGGCCCACCGGTACCTCGACGTACCCCTCGGCCACAAGTTCCTGCTGCGCACGGTCGAGTACGAGGTGGCCGACCCGGGCGCCCTGGCATGCGGCGACACCCCCACGGAAGCCGTCATCGGCGTCCGTGTCGAGCACCGGATCCGCGGCCGGACCGGAGTGACCGGGCTGCGGCTGCGCTTCACCGTGGCCGTCGACGCACAGGAGGCCCTGCGGGCCCGCATCGACTACTCCTGGATGCCGCCGGAGGACTGGACCCGCCTGCGGTCCGGGCAGCGCCACACACTCGGCCTCCACGACCCTCCCGTGGCGCTGCCGGGACAGACCCTGGACCCCGCCAGGGTCGGCCGCCGCCACCGGGCCAGCGCGGTGATCACCCGACCGCACACCTCGCACGACGGCGTCCGCACGGCGCGCGTGGTCGCCGACACCAGCCATCCGACCCTCTACGACCACTGGGTCGACCACGTTCCCGGCATGCTGGAACTGGAGGCCTTCCGGCAACTGGCCCTGACCGCCGCGGTGGTCGAGGGCGCGGTACGCGCGCCCACGGCGATGCCGGTGCGCCTGCGGGCCCGGTTCCGCTGCTTCGCCGAGATGGACCTCCCCCTGCACTGCCGAACCGCGCCCGTGGTCCCGGGCGTCGACATCGAGTGCACCCTGCACCATCCCGGCACCCTGGTCGCCGAGGCCCGTATCGGGTTCGCCGACCGGAACACGGCCGGCCCGACGGGCGTCCTCGCGAGCACCGCGCCTCACCCCGCCCGTGTGTGAGGCGCCCGACCCGGGGCAAGACCCCCGAACCCCCACCCGAGACAGGGACACCCGCCAGTGACCACCGTCGCCGTGCCCCGCATCCCCGGCCGGCTGGGCCGCTTCGTGCTGCGCATGTTCCGGCCCCACGTCTACGCCACCTACGGCCTGCTCTGGGTCCTCGCCCTGGAGGGCTCCGCAGTGGGCCTGACCGGCGCGGCCTGGCGGCCGACCGCGGCCACCTGGGTGCGGGTCGTCAGTGTCGTCCTCGCGCTGCTGTTCCTGCGGATGCTGGACGAGCAGAAGGACTTCGAGTACGACCGTGTGCACCACCCGGACCGGCCGCTGGTCACCGGCGCCATCACCGTCGCCGAGCTGCGCGGCGCGATGGCCGCCCTCACCGCGGTGGCGGCCGGCCTGAACGCGGCGCTGTCCGCCACGGCCGTCCTGCTGATCCTCGTGGCCCTGGGCTACGGACTGTTCCTCGCCGCCCTGGAACGCTTCTCGGCGGCGGTCCGCGACCGGCAGCTGCTCAACCTCGCGGTCACCTACCCGGTGCAGGTCCTGCTCGGCGTCTACGTGTACGGATCCCTGGTCGCCGCCGGGACCGTCACCGCCGACCGGCGCGGCGCGCTGCTGCTCGGCCTGTGCGCGTGCGTGTTCCTGCACTTCGAGTTCGCCCGCAAGACCGCCTGGGAGGCCGGGCCCGGCGCACGCCTGTACTCGGCCGACCTCGGCCCCCGGGGCAGCGCCGCCGTCACCGTCGCCCTGGCGGCCGGGGCGGTCGTCTTCCAGGTCGTCCTGTTCGCACCGGACGGCGCGCTCGGGCTGCTGCCCTGTCTGACGGCGGTCCTGCCCGCTCTCGGCGCCCGGCGGTTCCTCGGCGCGCGCCGCGGCGGCTGGCCCCTGCTCACCGCGATGGGGTTCGTCGTGACGACGTACCTCGCCCTGGTCGTCCGGGCGGTGCTGCTGCCATGAACACACTGCCCACCCTGTCGGGCGAGGAGCTCCTGACCACCACGCGGTCCGTACGACGCGGCCTGGACCTGGAGCGGCCGGTGGACCCGGAGCTGGTCAAGGACTGCCTGCGGATCGCCCTGCAGGCCCCCAACGGCAACAACCGCCAGAGATGGCACTGGCTGCTGCTCACCGATCCGCGGCTCCGCGCCGGCGTCGCCGAGGTCTACCGGGCCGCGTTCCACGACCGCAACGGCGCCGCCCTCGAACGGCTGGACGAGCAGCCCGAGGGGACCCGCTCCGTGCTCACCGGCGCCCGGCTGCTCGCCGAGCGGCTGCACCGGGTGCCCGTCCTGGTCATACCCTGCCTCGAACTCCCCGACGGGCTGCCCGAGGGCAACCAGGCCGGCGTCTGGGGGTCGCTGCTGCCCGCCGCCTGGAGCTACGCGCTGGCCGCCCGCAGCCGGGGTCTGGTCACCGCCTGGACGGCCGTCCACCTGGACCGCGAGCGGGAGGTCGCCGACCTGCTGGGCCTGCCGCCCACCGTCCGCCAGGGCGCGCTGCTGCCGACCGCGTATCCGTTGCGCACCACCTTCCGGCCGGGGCCGCGGCGACCGCTCGAGGAGGTCCTGCACCACGACGGTTGGCGGGGCGCCGACCGGGCCTGACGCCCGCACCGGGGCGCGGGACGCGCCGGAGCGGGAATCCTCCGCCGTCGACGCCGCCGGGTGCGGCGGGTGGCCAGCAGCGAGGACGGCGGCGCAGACGGTTCTCGCCGCCGCGGCCGTCCTCGCCGCCGTCCTCATCCGCGGCAAACGACCGGGGCCCTCTGCCGCACCGACACGGCAGAGGGTCCCGGACGTCCTCCGTCAGCGCCGCCTCACCCTTCGTTCCACTTGAAGAAACGCAGCGTCAGCCCGGTCACCACGGCGGCGAAGGCCAGCATGCCGCCCATCGTCGGCAGGACGTCCAGCAGACCGCCGCCCCTGCTGAGCACCGACTCGCCGCCCTCCACGAGGTAGTGCAGCGGCATCACGTACGAGACCGCCCTGACCCACTCCGGGGCGCTGTCCAGCGAGAAGAACGACCCCGACAGGAGGGACATCGGCAGCACCAGCAGCTGGGCGAGACCACCGGCGGACTCCTCGGTCTTGGTGACGGAGCCGATGAGCAGTCCCAGCGACATCAGGGCCAGCGTCCCGCACATCACCAACGGCACCACCAGCCACCAGTTCCCGGTGAGCTGGAGACCGAAGTACGGCAGGGTCGCCACCACCAGGAACAGGGCCGTCTGCGTGAGCACCATGAGCATGGTCATGGAGATACGGGCGGCCACCACCTCCCAGGGGCGGATGGGCGACAGCTGCATCCGCTGGAGGATCTTCTTGCGGCGCAGGGTCACCAGCGTCAGAGCGGTGCTGAACACCGAACTGGTGGCGATGGCGAAGCCCATCAGACCCGGGGTCAGATACTGGATGGGCTTGACCGACTCGTCCTCGACCTGACTCGCCTTCAGCGTGTACCTGGCGGGCATGCCGGTCGCGGCCAGGTTCGCCTGCTCCAGCACCGCGTTCAGCGTCGCGCGGGCCGAAGCGCCCTTGACCGGGTCGGAGAGGCTGTAGCGCAGCACGACGGTGTCACCGTCCTGCTGGACCGACGCGTCGTAGTCGCCCTTGCGCACCTTCTCCAGCGCGGCCGACTCGCTCTTCACCTTGGTGACCGTGGCCGCCTTGGACAACTGGTCGCGCTGTGCGCCGGTGAGCGAGTCGAGCACCTGCACCTCGCCGACCTGGGCCACCTTGATGTGCGAGGTCCCGTCACTCTTGAACAGCGAGCCGAACAACATCAGGAACAGGATCGGGAAGACCATCAGGAAGAAGATGGTGCCCTTGTCCCGCAGGACGCTCAGGATCATCGCCCGGGCCAGCTCGCGCACCGGGTTCAGCCGCCGGTCCCTGGCCGGGCTCCCGCGGCCCGGCCCGGCCCGGTCCGCCGCCTTCTCCTGTTCCGCGGGGCCGTCGCCGGCCGCTCCGGTGGAGCGAGCGGACGTCTCGTCGATGCTCACGCGCGGTACTCCCGTCCGGTCAGCTGGAGGAAGACGTCCTCCAGGGTGGCGCCGCGGACCTGCAGGCCGCGCAGCGCCCTGTGGTCGGCCAGCACCGACAGCACCGGCCCGGGGGAGTGGGTGGCGATCGACAGCGTGATCCCGTCGTCCTCCACCACGGCGTTCTCCACCCCGGCCGACAGCAGCAGCCCGCGCAGGACGTCCGCCTTGACCAGCCCGGACTCCACGCTCACCCGCACCATGTCGTCCAGCTCACGGACCAGGGCCGCGGGCGCACCCGTCCTGAGCACTTTGCCCTTCTCCATCACCGACACCCGGTCGCACAGCATCTCGGCCTCGTCCAGGTAGTGCGTGGTGAGGACCAGCGTGCGGCCCTCCTCGTTGACGTCCCGCAGCAGGTCCCAGAGGTTGCGGCGGGCCTGCGGGTCCAGGCCGGCCGTGGGCTCGTCCAGGAAGACGATCTCCGGGTCGTGCACCAGACCGCAGGCGATCGACAGCCGCTGGGCCTGGCCCCCGGAGAGTTTGTCGGCCGGCACGTCACCGAACTCCGTGAGGCCGACCCGCTCCAGCATCGCTTCGGCCTGCCGGACCCCGACCCGGTAGAAGGAGGCGAACAGGCAGATCGTCTCCCGTGTGGTCAGCTTGTCGAAGAACGACGACGCCTGGAACTGCACGCCGATCCGCTTCAACAGCCTGGGATTGCGCGGCCAGGGGCTCTCGCCGAACAGCTCGATCCGGCCCTCGTCGGGCTCGCGGACGCCCTCCAGGATCTCCAGAGTGGTCGTCTTGCCCGCTCCGTTGGGACCCAGGATGCCGTAGAACTCGCCCGCCTCGATGTTCAGCGAGACTCCGTCGACGGCCTGGATGTCCCCGTACCGCTTGCGGACGCCGTCCGCGACGATCGCCGCCGTCATGACGCGCACGCCCTGACCGTGCGGGGCCGGGACCCGGCCCCGCCGCACATGAACTGAAGGTCCATCACTCGACTGTCGTCTCTCCGTGATCGGTTGAGGGATCGGGAGCCGGGCCGTGGGAACGACAGGGCGCTGCGCACGCGTCCACCGCAGGTCGGCCGGGCAGGGCCGAACCGCGACGAAAGCACACGGGCCCCAGGGCGGTTCGGAATCTCCACACCAGCACAGCCGCGTCAGCCACGGCCACCACGGGAACCGAAGACTAGGGAATCGCCCCTACTCCCGCGCCGGGAAAGGGGAACACACCGCTCCGGCACCGGCTGCCGACCGTAGGTTCGACTCGCCAAGCGCTGCGACCGCAAGGGTCTGCCGGACGCCGCGAGCCGGTGGACCTCGCCGGTCGCAGCGCTCGGACGCGCGGTGCCCTTCCACCCCGGACCCGACAGGATCGAGAAAGCGACGATGCCCCCCACAGCCCGGCCCGACGCGACCCACCGCGCCGACGGGTACCGGCCGCCCGCCGCCCGCCGCATCGCGACCGAACCGCCGGCAACCCCCCTGCCACGCCTCGCACTGCTGCCGGTGGGCGCCGTCGCCTGCGTCACCGCGGCGCTGCTGCTGCTCACCGCCGGCCGCTTCGGCTACTTCGGCGACGAGCTGTACTTCCTCGCCGCCGGCCGCAGTCCCGCCTGGGGATACGCCGACCAGCCGCCTCTGCTGCCCCTGCTGGCCCACGCCCTCGACACCGTGTTCCCCGGTTCGCTGCCGGCACTGCGCGCACCGGCCGCGGCCCTCACCGCACTCGGGGTGCTGACCGCCGCCCTGACCGCCCGTGAGCTGGGCGGCGGACGAGCCGCCCAGCTCGCCACCGCCGGCGCGTACGCCGTCTCGCCGGTGATGCTGCAGATGGGCCATCTGCTCATCACCGCCACCCTGGACATCTTCCTGACGACGGTCAGCGTCTGGCTGCTGGTGCGCTGGGTCCGCACCAGGCGCGACCGGCTGCTGCCCCTGCTCGGGCTCACCGCCGCCGTCTCCCTCCAGGTCAAGTTCCTCAGCGTCGGCTTCTGGGCCGTGCTGCTGGTGGCCCTGCTGCTCGTGGGGCCCCGGGACCTGCTGCGCCGCCCGCTGCTGTGGGCCTCGGCTGCGGGAGCCCTGCTCACCGCCGTGCCCGGCCTGTGCTGGCAGGCCCGCGCCGGCTGGCCCCAGCTGGCGATGACCAGGGTCATCGCCCGGGAGGTCGCCGTCGAGGAGGGCGGCCGGGCCATGTTCCTGCCCACGGTCCTCTCGGCCGCCGGACTGGTCGGCGCCGTCCTCCTGTTCTGCGGGCTGGGCCGGCTGCTGATCGCCCGCGAGGCCCGCCCCTACCGGTTCCTCGCGCCGGCCTTCACCGGACTGTGCGCCTGCTACCTCGTCGTCCACGGACGCCCCTACTACGTCGCGGGGATGTTCGCCGTCCTGTGGGCGGCGGGTGCCACGGCACTGCAGCGGCTGGGTGCCACCCGCCCGCGCCTGTGGTCGACGGCCGTGGTCTACGCGGTGTCGGCGGGCCTGGCGGTGCAGGTGCTTCCGGTGTACCCGGTCCAGCGGCTCACCCGGTCCTCCGCCGACCGCATGGCGATGGAGAGCGTGGGCTGGCCCGACCTGGCCGCCTCGGTGGCCCGCGTCCAGCGCGGCTTGCCCGCCGACCGGCGCCACCGAGCCCTGCTGATCACCGAGCGGTACGACCAGGCGGGTGCCCTCGACCGGTTCGGCCCTGCCCTCGGCCTGCCACGGCCCTACAGCGGTCACCGCGGCTACTGGTACCTGCGCCGCCCGTCCGACGACACCGCGCCCGTGGTCTTCGTCGGCGCGGACGCCCGCTACCTACGTCAGTTCTTCACCAGTGTGCGCCGGCGCGGCACGGTCACCAACGCGCACAAGGTGCCCAACCTCAACCGGGGCGCCCCCATCTGGGTCTGTGAGGGCCTGCGTCGGCCCTGGCGCACGACGTGGCCCCGCATGTCCCACCTCTCCGCGGTGACGCCGTAGTCCGCGTGCGGCCCGCGCCGCGTGGCGCGGGCCGCACGCCGTGCGCTGCGAGCCCACGCGCCGCGACCGGGACCGCGGCCGGCCCTGTCCGGGACGGTCCGCGGCCGGTGTACGGGTGTGGGATCACCCCCAGGTCACGGGCAGCGCGTACACCCCGTAGTGCATCGCCTTGTCCCGCAGCGGGATCTCCTGTGGGTCGGCGGCCAGCCGGAGGTCGGGGAAGCGGTCGAAGAGCTTCTGGAAACCGATGCGCAGGGTGGCCCGGGCCAGATGCTGCCCCAGGCACTGGTGTATGCCGAAACCGAACGCCAGATGCCGGCGGGAAGGGCGGGTGACGTCGAAGACCTCCGGGTTCTCGAACTGCCTCGGGTCCCGGTTCGCGGCGGGCAGGGACAGAACGACGGTCTGTCCGGCCTCGATGGTCTTCCCGCCGACCTCCACGTCCTCCAGCGCCACCCGGCTCGCGCCCATGTGGGAGATCGTCAGGTAGCGCAGCAGCTCCTCGACCGCCCGCTCCATCAACTCGGGCTGTTCGCGCACCTTCTGCAGCTGCTCCGGATGCTCCAGCAGTGCGAAGGTGCCGAGCCCCAGCATGTTCGGTGTGGTGTCCAGTGCGCCGCCGATGGTGATCCAGGCGATGTTCGCCAGCTCCTCCTCGGTCAGCTCACCGGTCTTGACGAGCTTGCCGAGCAGCTTGTCGTTCGGCTCGGCGAACAGTTCCTTGACGACCCGGGCGAGCGTCTGGTCCAGCGCCGTGTTGTGCTCGATGAACTCCTCGAGCGTGTAGTTGATCCGCATGATCGCCGAGAAGTGCCGGTCGAGCTCGGCGATGTCCTCCTCCGGCACACCCATCACCGAGTGCACCGACCGGTACACGACCTTCTGGACGAACGCCGGCAGCAGGTCCACCGGCGGCTGGAGACCGGCCATCTCCTCGAGCACCTCGTCGATGATCCCGGCCAGCGTCGGCTCGTACTCCTGGATCTTGCGGACCGTGAAGAAGCCCGTCAGCAGCCGCCGGTAGCGCGTGTGGTCCGGGGCGTCCATCCGGACGAAGGAACCCGGTCCCGACGGCTGCGGGTCGTACTTCTCCACCTCGAACGGCGGTGACGCCACCAGCGCCAGCAGCTCCGCGCGGTGGCTGAAGCGCGGGTCGGTCATGATGGCCCGCACATGGTCGTGCCTGGTGACCAGCCATCCGTCGTCGCGGCCCGGCGCGATGTCGAAGGTGACCGGGCTGATCGGCTCCTCCTCACGCAGCCGGCGGTACTCCGGATCGGGGTCGAAGGGGCAGACGCGATCGGTCGGTATCACAGGTGGTTTCGGCTCGTAGGCCATGAGTCCTCCGTCTGGTGGGTTCCGTCCGCCGGGAGCGCCGCTCAGGCCCGGCGGACCGTGAGAGACAGCCGCCGAAGACCGAAGACGTTGACCCGGTTGTCGAAGTAGGACAGCGGTGCGTCACCGTCGACCCGGATGTCGGCGTAGCGGTCCAGCATCAGGTTGAGCGCGATCTGCCCCTCCATGCGGGCCAGCGGGGCGCCCAGGCAGTAGTGGATGCCGTGTCCGAAGGCCAGCTGCTTGGCGTTGGACCGGCCCGGCAGGAAGCGGTCCGGCTCGGGGAACACCCGCTCGTCGCGGTTGGCGGACAGCAGCCAGAGGTACACCATCGCGTTCTCCGGCACCTTCTCCCCGGCGATGTCCACCGGGGCCGTGGGCACCCGTTCGATCTTCAGGAACGGTGGCCGGCAGCGCAGTACCTCTTCGGTGAACGGCGTGATCCTCGTGCGGTCCGCACGCAGGTCGGGGAGCACGCCCTCTTCCCGGTCCAGGGTCAGCAGCATGTTCCCGAGCAGCACGGACGTGGTCACATGCCCGGCGAGCAGCAGCAGCGCGGCGAAGCTCACCACGTCGTCGTCGTTCAGGCTCTCCCCGTCGACCTCGGCCCGCACGAGCAGGCTCATCAGGTCGTCGTACTCGCGGGCCCGCCGCTCGGCGACGTGCCGGCGCAGATAGGCGTCCAGCTCCTGCACGGTTCTGCCCAGGACCTCGGCGCCCTCGGGCGTCTCCCAGTCCACGGTCAGCAGGTTGTCGGCCCATACCTGGAACAGCGGGCGGTCCGACGGCGGCACACCCAGCATGGAGGAGATCACGATCACCGGCAGCGGGTTGGCGAACGCCTCGATCAGGTCGAAGCGGTCGCCGCCGTCCAGGCCGTCGAGCAGCTCCGTGGCCACCTCGGTGATGCGCGGGCTCAACTCGTTGATCATCTTCGCGGTGAAGACCTTGCTCACCAGCCGCCGCAGCTTGCCGTGCCGGGGCGGGTCCAGCAACAGCAGCGTGCCGCCGGGCGGTTGCCGCTCGCCGCCCGACAGCCGGGTCACCGTGTCCGAGGAGAAGGCCGCCGGATCGGCGGTGATCCGCTGCACGTCCTCGTGGCGGAACACGTGATAGCGGCCCGCCGGATCCCGCCACACCGGATGTTCGTCGCGCATGCGCCGGAGCCAGGCCAGCAGGGTCGCACCACCGTCGAGACCGACCTCGGGCGGTGCGGCGACCTCCGGGCCGGGAGCGGGCACGGCTGTCATCGGAGAACCCCTCTCGTAGCGCGGACCGCACAGGAGACGGCGGGCCGGGAGCGCCTCAGCGCAGCACGCCCGGCGAAACGAAGGCCAGAAAAGCCGCGCAACTCTAGGGATTTGCCGGTGCCGACGGGTGCCGGGCCGCTGCGGGGCGCATGGCCGACCGGAGCAGGGGCGCGCCGGACCGGTGCAGCGGGCAATTAGTGCCGCGGCAGGCAACGTTTGCCCGTCAAGGAGCGGCGTCTGGTGCGTGCTCTCGGCGTGCCGGGCGCAAGCCCTCGTACCGGACCGTACTCGGGCTTGTGCCCGCTGCGGCGAGAGTGCGTGCCGGGCGCCGCGACGGGGTGGACGTTGCCTGTTGCGGCACTAGGGGATTTTTCAGTGTCGGAGGTCAATCGGCCGTGGACCGCCCGGACGCCCCCAGACTTGGCCGGGTTCGAGGTGTTCGAGGAGCCATGCCGAGCGCGTGGGTGTCCGAGCCTGAGGAGATACCGGTGTTGTCTACCGTTCCGAGCGCAGCGGGCCCGTCACCGGTCTCCGCCGTGGTGTGCGACCCGGGTCTGGGGGCCGAGCTGTGAGCGAAGACCGCCTGCGGGACTATCTGAAGCGGGTCACCGCCGACCTGCACCGCACGTCCAGCCGCCTGCGGGAGCTGGAGACCAAGGACCGCGAGCCCATCGCGATCGTCTCCATGGCCTGCCGCTACCCGGGCGACGTACGCACTCCCGAGGACCTGTGGCGCCTGGTCGCCGACGGCACCGACGCCATCACACCCTTCCCCGAGGACCGCGGCTGGGACGTCCCGTCCCTGTACCACCCCGACCCCGAACACCCGGGCACCTGCTACACCCGCGAGGGCGGCTTCCTGCACGACGCCGCCGACTTCGACCCCGACTTCTTCGGCATGTCGCCGCGCGAGGCCCTCGGTACCGACCCGCAGCAGCGGCTGCTGCTGCAGATCTCCTGGGAGGCCCTGGAGCGGGCCGGACTGGAACCCGGCACCCTGCGAGGCAGCGACACCGGCGTCTTCGTCGGCGTCATGTACAACGACTACGGCTCCCGGTTCGACGTGCCGCCGCCCGGCCTGGAAGGCTTCATCGGCAACGGCAGCGCGGGCAGCATCGCCTCGGGCCGCGTCGCCTACACCCTGGGCCTGGAGGGCCCCGCGGTCACCGTGGACACGGCCTGCTCCTCCTCCCTGGTCGCCCTGCACCTGGCCTGCCGGGCGCTGCGGGCGGGCGAGTGCTCGCTGGCACTGGCGGGCGGTGTGGCCGTGATGTCCACACCGGTCACCTTCACCGAGTTCAGCCGCCAGCGCGGACTCTCCGCCGACGGCCGCTGCAAGTCCTTCGCGGACGCGGCGGACGGCACCGGGTGGGGTGAGGGCGCGGGTCTGCTGCTGCTGGAGCGGCTGTCGGACGCGCGGCGCAACGGCCACCGCGTGCTGGCGGTGATCCGGGGCAGCGCGGTCAACCAGGACGGCGCCAGCAGTGGTCTGACCGCCCCGAACGGTCCTTCACAGCAGCGGGTGATCCGGGCGGCGCTGGCGAGCGCGGGGCTGTCGGCCGCGGATGTGGACGCGGTGGAGGCGCACGGCACGGGTACGACGCTGGGCGACCCGATCGAGGCGCAGGCGTTGCTCGCCACCTACGGTCAGGACCGTGAACGGCCGCTGTGGCTGGGGTCGTTGAAGTCGAACATCGGCCACACCCAGGCCGCCGCCGGAGTCGGCGGCGTGATCAAGATGGTCATGGCCATGCAACACGGAACGCTCCCGGCCACGCTGCACGTGGACGCCCCGTCCCGGCACGTCGACTGGTCGGCGGGCCGGGTGAGCCTGCTGACCGAGACCCGGCAGTGGCCGCGTACGGAGGACGGTCGGCCGCGCCGCACCGGCGTCTCCGCGTTCGGCGTCTCCGGCACCAATGCGCATGTGGTGCTGGAGGAGGGTGAGGAGCGGGGTGCCGGGGCGGTCGAGGAGTCGGGGGCGTCCGGGTCCGGGTCCGGTGCCGGGGTTGTGTTGTGGCCGGTGTCGGCGCGTGGGGAGGGGGCTCTTCGGGCGCAGGCGGCGCGGCTGGTGGAGGCGGTGGCGGGTTCTGCCGTCGATGTGGGCTGGTCGCTGGCGGTGACGCGGTCGGTGTTCGAGGACCGTGCGGTGGTCGTGGGTTCGGATGTCGGGGATCTGCGGTCGGGTCTGGCGGCGCTGGCCGCGGGTGAGGCGGACGCGCGGGTGGTGCGGGGCAGCGCACTGCGTGGCCGCACGGCGTTCCTGTTCGCGGGTCAGGGCTCGCAACGCCTGGGTATGGGGCGCGAGTTGTACGAGGCGTATCCGGTGTTCGCCGAGGCCTTCGACGCCGTGGACGCGGAACTGCCCTTCGATCTGCGGGGGGTGGTGTTCGGTGAGGACGCGGCCCTGCTGAACCGTACGGAGTTCGCGCAGCCGGCGCTGTTCGCGCTGGAGGTGGCGTTGTTCCGGTTGCTGGAGTCGTGGGGTGTGCGCCCGGACGTGCTGGCCGGTCATTCGATCGGTGAGATCGCTGCGGCGTATGTGGCGGGGGTGTGGTCGCTGGGGGACGCGTGTCGTCTGGTGGTGGCTCGGGGCCGGTTGATGCAGGCGCTGCCGTCCGGCGGTGCGATGGTCGCGCTCCAGGCCACCGAGGAGGAGGTGCTGCCGCTGCTGGGTGACGAGGTGGGGATCGCGGCGGTCAACGGTCCCCGGGCCACCGTGATCTCGGGCACGGCCCAGGCGGTCGAGGAGATCGCGGACCGCTTCCGCGGACAGGACCGCAAGGTCACCGCGCTGCGGGTGAGCCATGCCTTCCACTCGCCGCTGATGGAGCCGATGCTCGACGAGTTCCGGGCCGTGGCGGAGAGTCTGTCGTATGAGCGTCCGAGGCTGCCCCTTGTCTCGACGGTGACCGGTGAGTCGGCGAGCGCCGAGGAGCTGATGTCCCCGGATCACTGGGTGCGCCAGGTCCGGCAGAGCGTGCGTTACGCCGACGCCCTGCGCACCCTCGTACAGCTCAAGGCCGCACGCTTCGTCGAGCTCGGCCCGGACGGCACCCTCACCGCGCTCGCCCGCATCCTCCTCGACGACCACCCGTGCGTTCTGGCGCCGGCGCTGCGCAAGGAAGGGCCGGAAGCCGGGACCCTGCTCCACGCCGTCGCCGCGCTGCACGCGCACGGGCACAGCCCCGACTGGTCCGCCCTGTACCCCGGAGCCCGCCACGTCGACCTGCCCACCTACGCCTTCCAGCAGCGACGCTTCTGGCTCGACCCGGTTCCCGGCGGTGGACGGCGCGCCGGCGGACATCCGCTGCTCGGTGCCGCGGTGACGCTGGCGGACTCCTCCTGCGTGCTGTCCACCACCGTGCTCTCCACCCGCTCCCACCCCTGGCTGGCCGACCACACCGCCGCGGGCCGCACCGTGCTGCCCACGGCCGCCTACCTCGACTTCGCCCTGCACCTCGGTGGCCTCGTCGGATGCCACCACGTCGTCGAACTCGTCCAGGAGCAGCCGCTCGTCCTCGACGGTGACCGGCCCGTCGAGATCCAGGTCGTCCTCGACGGCCCGGACCAGGACGGCGTCAGGGCGTTCGCCTGCCACTCCCGGCCCGCGCCGGTCGCCGCCGACCGGGCGGAGGACGAGCCGAGCGCGGCCGAGCGGCCCTGGACCCGCAACGCCCGCGGTGTCCTGGCCTCGGCCGGGACCGCTCCCGGCCGACCCGGTCAGGAGGCACCGGACGGCACCTGGCCGCCGCCCGGCGTCCGGGCCCTGGACGCCGACGACATCGAGGGGATCTACGAGGCGTCGTCGGCCCGAGGGCTGGACCACGGCCCGGCCTTCCGCGGGCTCACCGCGGTGTGGCCGGCCGGCGACGAGGTGTACGCGGAGGTCGCCGTATCGGAGGAGTTCCGGTCGGACGCCCTGCGGACGGCACTGCACCCGGCGCTGCTCGACGCCGCGCTGCACGCCGCTCCCGCGCTCGGCAGTCCCGGCGGATTCGCCGTGGACTGGCGTGAGTGCACCCTGTACGCGGCCGGCGCGGAGGCGCTGCGGGTCAGGGTCCGGCCCCGTTCCGGCGGCGGACTGCGACTGGACCTCGCCGACGAGTCCGGCGCGCCGGTGGCCACCGTCGGCGCGGTCTCCCTCGCTCCCGTGGACGAACTGCCGCTGACCGTCCCCTCGCCGGCCGGTGAGGACCTGTTCGTGGTCGACTGGACCGCGCTGCCCCCGGCCGCCGTCCCCGCGGACCGGCCGACGGTGGCCGTCGTGGGCGCCGGACCGGCCCCGGCCGACGCCGACCACCACCCGGACCCGGACGCCCTGTTCACCGCGCTCGGCGACCCCCAGGCGGCCGTTCCGGACCTCGTCCTCCTCTCCTGGCAGGGCGGTGAAGCGGAACTGCCCGCCGCCGTCCACGAGTCGGCCGCCGCCGCCCTGGAACTCCTGCGGCGCTGGCAGACCGAGGAACGCACGGCCGGCTCCCGGCTGGTCCTGCTCACCCGCAACGCGGTGGCCGTGCTGCCCGGCGAGCCCGTCGCCGACCTCGCCGCAGCCGCCGTACGCGGTCTGGTGCGCTCCGCGCAGTCGGAGAACCCGGAGGCCTTCCTCCTCGTGGACACCGACCCGGAGACCGACCCGGAGACCCTGCTCGCCGCCGTCTGCGCGGCGGTGAACAGCGGAGAGACACAGATCGCGGTGCGGTCCGGCCGCACCTTCGCCGCCCGCCTCACCCGGCATCACCCGGACCGCTCCCCGAAGCCGCTCCTCGATCCCGAGCGGACCGTGCTGATCACCGGAGCGGGCGGCACCGTCGCCGCCGCCGTCGCCCGGCACCTGGTCACCGTCCACGGCGCCCGGCATCTGCTGCTGGCGAGCCGCCGGGGCGGAGAGGCCCCGGGAGCCGCCGAGCTGGTCGCCGCTCTCGGCCAGGCCGGTGCCGAGGTGACCCTTGCCGCCTGTGACGTCGCCGACCCCGCCGCGCTGACGGCACTCCTGGACGCCGTACCGGAGCGGCACCCCCTGGGCGCGGTCTTCCACGCCGCCGGGGTGATCGACGACGGTGTGATCACCGCTCTGACCCCGGAGCGGCTCTCGGCCGTGCTGCGCCCCAAGGCGGACGCCGCCGTCCACCTGGAGCGGCTGACCCGGGACATGGACCTCACGGCGTTCGTGCTCTTCTCCTCCGCCGCCGCCACCTTCGGCGGTCCCGGCCAGGGCAACTACGCCGCCGCCAACACCTTCCTGGAGGCCCTGGCCGCCACCCTGCGGGCGCAGGGACGGCCCGCGCTCGCCCTCGGCTGGGGTCTGTGGGCCGAGGAGAGCGGCATGACCTCGGGCCTCGGCGACGCCGACCGCACCCGAATGGCCCGGGCGGGCATCGCCCCGCTGCCCACCGCCGACGCCCTGCGCCTGCTCGACCTCGCCTCGGCGCAGGACCGACCGGTGCTCCTGCCGATCCGGCTGGACCTGCCCGCCGCGCGAGCCGCCACGACTCCCACCCCGGCCCTGCTGCGCGACCCCGCCGCCACCGCGCGGCGCACCGCCCCGACCTCCGGGCGCGGCGGGCGACTGACCCGTTCCCTCGCCGCGCTGCCGCTGTCCGAGCGGCCCGCCGCCGTTCTCCGGCTCCTGCAGACGGAGATCGCGACCGTGCTAGGCCACCCCGCGGACGCCCCGGCCGCCGATCCCGAACGCGCCTTCCGCGACCTCGGGTTCGACTCGCTGACCGCCGTCGACCTGCGCAACGCGCTGCAACGCCGCACCGGTCTGCGGCTCGCGCCCAGCGTCGCCTTCGACCACCCCACCCCGGCCGCGCTCGCCGAGCATCTGCTGCGCTCGCTGCCCACCGGAGACGGGTCCCCCCGGCCCGCCACCACCGCGCCCCGGCGCGCGCCCGGCGGCACGGACGAACCCATCGCCATCGTCGGCATGGCCTGCCGACTGCCGGGCGGCGCCGACACGCCCGAGCGGCTGTGGGACCTCCTCGCCTCCGGCGGCGACGGCCTGACCCCGTTCCCCGAGGACCGGGGCTGGGACCTCGCCTCGCTGTACCACCCGGACCCCGGCCACGAGGGCACCAGTTACACCCGCACCGGCGGCTTCCTGGCCGGCGTGGACCGGTTCGACCCCGCCTTCTTCGGCATCTCGCCGCGCGAGGCGCTGGCCATGGACCCGCAGCAACGGCTGCTCCTCGAGGTGTGCTGGGAGGCCGTGGAACGCGCCGGCGTGGACCCGCGAACCCTGCGCGGCTCCCGCACCGGCGTCTTCGCAGGCACCAACGGGCAGGACTACACGGCCCTGCTGCGCACGTCCGCGGACGACGTGGACGGCTACCTCGGCACCGGGAACGCCGCCAGCGTCGTCTCCGGCCGCATCTCCTACACCCTCGGCCTGGAGGGCCCCGCCGTCACCGTCGACACCGCCTGCTCGTCCTCCCTGGTCGCCCTGCACTGGGCGGCACGGGCGCTGCGTGCGGGGGAGTGCGACCTGGCGCTCGCGGGCGGCGTCACCGTGATGTCGACGCCGGCCGCCTTCCTGGAGTTCAGCCGCCAGCGCGGTCTCGCGCCGGACGGACGCTGCAAGGCCTACGGGGACGGCGCCGACGGGACCGGCTGGGGCGAGGGCGCCGGGATGCTGCTGGTGGAGCGGCTGTCCGACGCCCGCCGCAACGGCCACCGGGTCCTCGCCGTCGTGCGCGGCAGCGCCGTCAACTCCGACGGCGCCAGCAACGGGCTGACCGCGCCCAACGGCCCCTCCCAGGAACGGGTGATCCGGGCCGCGCTGGCCGACGCCGGGCTCGCGCCCGCCGACGTCGACGCGGTCGAGGGACACGGCACCGGCACCGTCCTCGGCGACCCGATCGAGGCCCAGGCACTGCTGGCCACCTACGGCCAGGACCGGGAACGGCCCCTGTGGCTCGGGTCGGTGAAGTCGAACATCGGCCACACCCAGGCCGCCGCCGGTGTCGCCGGCGTCATCAAGACGGTGCTGGCGCTGCGCCACGGCGAACTGCCGCGCACCCTGCACGCCGACCTGCCCTCCAGCCGGGTCGACTGGTCCTCGGGCGCGGTACGCCTGCTCACCGAGGCCAGGCCGTGGCAGCCCGAGGAGGGCCGCCGCCGTCGCGCGGGCGTCTCCTCCTTCGGCTTCAGCGGAACCAACGCGCACGTCGTCCTGGAGGAGGCACCGCCCGCCGGGGCCCCGGCGGACACCGGCGCCGAGATCCCGCCCGCTCCCGAACGGCCGGTCACCCACACGACGACCGCCTGGCCGCTGTCCGCCCGCACCCCCGAGGCGCTGCGCGCCCAGGCCGGGAAACTGCTCGACCACGCCGCCCGGCACCCCGGACTGTCCGCCGCCGACATCGGCCGGTCCCTTGCCACCACCCGGCCCCTGTTCGAACACCGTGCGGTGCTGCTCGGCACCGCGCGCGACGAGCTGCTCGCCGACCTGGCCCGGCTCGCCTCGGGCGCGACGGGGCCCGACGGGACCACCACCGCCGCGCGCGGCGGACGTACCGCGTTCCTCTTCACCGGTCAGGGCGCCCAACGCCCCGGCATGGGAAGCGACCTGTACGCCGCGTTCCCGGTCTTCGCCGACGCCTTCGACGAGGTGTGCGCCCACTTCGGCGCCGACGTCCTCGGCACCGCGCTGCGCGAGACCGTCCTCGGAGACGCCGGAGCGCTGCTGGACCGCACCGGCTACGCCCAGCCGGCCCTGTTCGCGCTGGAAACCGCCCTGTACCGGCTCGTCCGCAGCCTCGGCGTGACCCCCGACCACCTGTTCGGCCACTCCATCGGCTCCCTGGCCGCCGTGCACGCCGCCGGAGTCCTCTCCCTCACCGACGCCTGCGCCCTGGTCGCGGCCCGCGGCCGGCTGATGGACGCACTCCCCGCCGGAGGCGCCATGGTCGCACTGCAGGCCACCGAGGAGGAGGTGCTGCCCCTGCTGGACGGCCGGGAGCACCAGGTGGGCCTGGCCGCGGTCAACGGACCCCGCTCCGTGGTGGTCTCCGGCGAGGAGGACGCCGTACGCGAGGTCGCCACCCGCATCGAGGAGCTGGGCCGGCGCACCAAGCGGCTGCGCGTCAGCCACGCCTTCCACTCGCCGCTGATGGAGCCCATGCTGCGGGACTTCCGCGAGGTGGCCGCCACGCTGGAGTACCGCGAGCCCCTCATCCCCGTGGTCTCCGACGTCACCGGCCGGCCCGCCACCCACGAGGAACTCGCCTCACCCGACCACTGGGTCCGCCATGTGCGCCGGCCCGTCCGCTTCCACGACGGAGTACGCGCCCTCCAGGAGGCCGGCGTCCGCCGTTACCTGGAGATCGGCCCCGACGGCACACTGACCGCCCTGGTCGCCGACGCCGTCACCGACCCCGCCGCCGTCGCCCTGCTGCGCCCCGGCCAGGACGAGACCACCTGCCTGCTCAGCGGACTCGCCCGCGCCCACGCCCACGGCGTCGACGTCGACTGGAACGCCTCCACCGCGGGCACCGGCGAGATCGTCGAACTGCCCACCTACGCCTTCCAGCGCGAACGCTACTGGCCCGCCACCGGCGGCCGGAACGCGGGAGACCTGGCCGCGGCGGGTCTCGCCGACGCCGGGCACCCGCTGCTCGGCGCCCGCGTCGACCTCGCCGACGCCGACGGCCACGTCTTCACCAGCCGGCTCTCCGTGACGGACCAGCCCTGGCTCGCCGATCACGCCGTCGGCGGCACCGCCGTCCTGCCCGGCACCGCCCACCTCGACCTGGCGCTGCTCGCCGCGGAACGCGTGGGCTGCGACCGGGTCACCGAACTGACCCTCGTGGAACCCCTGTTGCTGCCCCCCGGACAGGCCCTCACCCTCCAGCTGAGGGTCGGCGCCCCCGGCCCGGACGGCAATCGCCCGCTCGGCGTCCACTCCCGGCCCGCCGACGCCCCCTCCGACCGGCCCTGGACCCTGCACGCCGACGGCGTCCTCGCCCCCGGCGCCCGCCCCGAACCGCAGGACGCACCGCTCGCCGTCTGGCCGCCCGCGGGAGCCGAGGAACTTCCCGTCGACGGCACCTACGACCGCCTCGCCGCGGCCGGGTTCGGCTACGGGCCGGTCTTCCAGGGGCTGCGCGCCGCCTGGCGCCTCGACGGCGACGTGTACGCCGAGGTCGCGCTGCCCGACGAGGCCCACGCCGACGCCCCCCGCTACGGTCTGCACCCCGCGCTGCTCGACGCCGCTCTGCACGCCACCGCCTTCCTGCCGCTGGCGGCCACCGCGCCCGGCCGGCTGCCGTTCTCCTGGCGGGACGTCACCCTGCACGCCACCGGCGCCACCGCCGTACGGGTCCGGCTCGCGCTGCGCGGCGAGGACACCGTCGCCCTCGACGTGGCCGACACCTCCGGGCGGCCCGTCGCCTCCGTCGGCTCCCTCACCCTGCGCACGATCGACCCCGAACGGCTGCGCGCCCGGCCCGCCCGGGGCGCGGGCGACATGTTCCGGCTCGACTGGCAGCCGCAGCCGGCCACCGGCGACCTGCCGCACCCCGACCGGCTCACCGTCCTCGGTGACCTCGCCGGCCGCGAGTTCGCCGCGCGGCTCGCCACCGCCGGGGTCTTGGCCGACGTCACGGCGACCGCCGACCTCGCCGCCCTGGCGGCGACCGGGGCCGACCCCGCGCCCCGCACCGTACTGGCCGTCGTCCCCCACGACGACGGCCCGCTCGACCGGGCCGGCCACGCCGCCGCACAGCACGCCCTCACTCTCGTACGTCAGCTGCTGGCCGAACGCCGACTGGACGCGACCCGGCTCGTCCTGGTCACCCCTGAGGCGCTCATGCCCGCCGGACCCGACGGGCCCGGAGTGCGCCACCCGGCCGCGGCACCGGCCTGGGGCCTCGTCCGCTCGGCGCAGTCCGAGCACCCCGGGCGGTTCGTCCTCGTCGACACCGACACCACGGCCGCCTCACTCGCCGCGCTGCCCGCCGCACTCACCCGCACCGACCCCCAACTGGCCCTGCGCGAAGGGTCCGTGCACCTCCCGCGCATCTCCCGCGTCGACCCGGCCGCCACCCTGCGCCCCCCGCACTCCACCCCCGGTACGGCCTGGCGGCTGGACATGGTCCGCAAGGGCACCCTCGACGGCCTGGAACTCGTCGCCGCACCGGACGCCGAACGCGCCCTCGCGGACGGCGAGATACGCATCGCCGTCCGCGCCGCCGGAGTCAACTTCCGTGACGTGCTCAACGCCCTCGGCATGTACCCAGGCCCGGCCCGCGACTTCGGACTGGAGGGAGCCGGGGTGGTCACCGAGGTCGGCCCCGGCGTCACCGCCCTCGCCGTCGGCGACCGCGTCATGGGCATGTTCCCCGCCGCCTACGGACCCGTGGCGGTCGCCGACGCCCGCACCGTCGCCCGCGTCCCGGACGGCTGGACGTTCGCCCAGGCCGCGACCGTACCGATCGTCTTCCTCACCGCCTACTACGCCCTCGTCGACCTCGGCGGTGTGACCGAGGGCCAGACCGTACTCGTCCACGCGGCGGCCGGCGGCGTCGGCATGGCCGCCACCCAGCTCGCCCGCCACCTCGGCGCCGAGGTGTACGCCACCGCGAGCCCCGCGAAGTGGGGCGCCCTGCGTGCCGCCGGACTGGACGACACACACATCGCGTCCTCCCGCGACCTGACCTTCGAGACCGCCTTCCGCGCCGCCACCGGCGACCGCGGCGTCGACCTCGTCCTGGACTCCCTCGCGGGCGAGTTCGTCGACGCCTCCCTGCGGCTGCTCGCCCCGGGCGGACGTTTCCTGGAGATGGGCAAGACGGACGTCCGCGACCCCGAGGCCGTCGCCGCCCGCCATCGCGGCGTCCACTACCGGGCGTTCGACCTCATCGAGGCCGGACCCGACCGTATCGGCGAGATGCTCACCGCACTCCTCGACCTGTTCGAGACCGGAGTGCTGACCCCGCTACCCGTCAGCCCCTGGGACGTACGCAGCGCGCCGGACGCCTTCCGCCACATGTCGCAGGCCCGCCACATCGGCAAGGTCGTCCTCACCGTCCCCGCACCGCTCGACCCCGACGGCACGGTCCTCGTCACCGGCGGCACGGGCGGCCTCGGCGCCCTGCTCGCCCGCCACCTGGTCACCGAGCACGGGGTACGGCACCTGCTGCTCGCCTCACGCCGCGGCCCCGCCGCCCCCGAGGCCGCCCAACTCGTCACGGAACTGGAGGAGCTCGGCGCCGAGGTACACGTGCGGTCCGCGGACGTCGCCGACCGCGACCAGGCCGCCGCACTGCTCGCCGCCGTACCCGCCGCGCACCCGCTGACCGCCGTCGTCCACGCGGCCGGCGTACTCGACGACACCCTCGTGGACCACCTCACCCCCGAGCGGCTGGACGCCGTACTGCGCCCCAAGCTCGACGCCGCCGCCCACCTCCACGACCTCACCCGCCACCTCGACCTCAGCGCCTTCGTCCTGTTCTCCTCGGTCGCCGGCACCCTGGGCGCCCCCGGCCAGGCCAACTACGCCGCGGCCAACGCCTTCCTCGACGCCCTCGCCGAGCACCGCCGCGCCCTCGGCCTGCCCGCACTGTCCCTGCCCTGGGGTCCCTGGTCCCAGACCACCGGCATGACCAGCGGCCTCGGCGACGCCGACGTCCGCCGCATGGAACGCGCCGGCCTGCCGCCGCTCGCACCCAAGGAGGGCCTGGCCCTCTTCACGGAGGCCCTCGACCAGCCCGGGGCCGTACGCCTGGCGATGGCGGTGGACACGGCACGGCTCGGGGCCGAGGGCCCGGTACCGCCGCTGCTGGCCGGCCTGGCCCGGACCCGCCGCACCGTCACGGACCGCGCATCCGCCGCCCTGGCGGGCGACAGCGGGGCCCTCGCCGCCGAACTGACCTCGCTCGACGCCGCCGAGCGGCATCGCAGGCTGGCCGAGGAGGTCTGCCGTCAGGTCGCCGCCGTCCTGGGGCACGCCTCCGCGGCGCGCATCGACCCGGGCCAGTCCTTCAAGGAACTCGGGTTCGACTCGCTCACCGCCGTCGAACTGCGCAACCGGATGAACGCCGCCACCGGAGTCCTGCTGCCCGCCACCCTGGTCTTCGACTACCCCACTCCCGCGGCTCTCGCCGACCACCTGAGCCGCGAGCACTTCGCGGCCGGAACGCAGGGGGACGCGGCCGCGCCGGTCACGGCGGGCGCGGGGGAACCCGACGAGGCGGCCATCCGCAGGCTGCTGACGTCCATCCCGATCACCAGGTTCCGTGATTCCGGGCTGCTGGACGCGCTGATGGACCTCGCGACGGCCCCCGCCCCCGCCGTTCGCACCGGCCAGGAGCCGTCGGCCCCGGCCGACGACACCCACCTCGACGTCGACGCCATGGACGTCGACGACCTCGTCCGGATGGCCCTGGGCGCCGACGACTGAGCGCCCCGCCCCCGAACCATCCAGCCCGGCTGGACCCCTGTCTGCATCGAAGCGCGAAGTGTGGAGCTGAGCATGTCCTCCGAAAAAGTCGTCGAAGCCCTCCGTGCCTCGCTCCGGGAGAACGAACGGCTGCGCAAGCACAACCAGCGGCTGCAGGAGGCGATGACCGAGCCGGTCGCCATCGTCGCCATGGCCTGCCGCTGGCCGGGCGGGGCCGACACCCCCGAGGAGTTCTGGCGGCTCCTCGACGACGGCACCGACGCCATGACGGGCTTCCCCACCGACCGCGGCTGGGACCTCGACGCACTGGTCGCACACGAGGGCACCGACGGCGGCAGCGCCACCGCCCAGGGCGGCTTCGTCCATGGCGCCGACCGCTTCGACGCCGACTTCTTCGGCATCTCACCACGTGAGGCGCTGGCCATGGACCCGCAGCAGCGACTGCTGCTCGAGGTCGCCTGGGAGACCGTGGAACGGGCGGGCATCGCCCCCGCCGCACTGCGCGGCAGCGACACCGGCGTCTTCGTCGGCTGCAGCAACCAGGAGTACGGCTCCGTGCTGCGCGATGTCCCGGAAGGCGTCGAGGGCCACATCCTCACCGGCAACACCGGCAGCGTCGTCTCCGGGCGGGTCGCCTACACCCTCGGTCTGGAGGGCCCCGCGATCACCGTGGACACGGCCTGCTCCTCCTCCCTGGTCGCCCTGCACCTGGCGGCACACGCCCTGAGGGCAGGCGAGTGCTCACTGGCGCTCGCGGGCGGGGTCGCCGTCATGGCCACCCCCGGAGCCTTCGTCGAGTTCAGCCGCCAGGGCGGCATGGCCGGCGACGGCCGCTGCAAGCCCTTCGCGGACGCGGCGGACGGCACCGGGTGGGGCGAGGGAGCGGGTCTGCTGCTGCTGGAGCGGCTGTCGGACGCGCGGCGCAACGGCCACCGGGTCCTGGCCGTGATCCGGGGCAGCGCGGTCAACCAGGACGGCGCCTCGAACGGCCTGACCGCCCCGAACGGTCCCTCGCAGCAGCGGGTGATCCGGGCGGCGCTGGCGAGTGCCGGGCTGTCGGCCGCGGATGTGGACGCGGTGGAGGCGCACGGCACGGGTACGACGCTGGGCGACCCGATCGAGGCGCAGGCACTGCTCGCCACCTACGGTCAGGACCGTGAACGGCCGCTGTGGCTGGGCTCGGTGAAGTCGAACATCGGCCACACCCAGGCCGCCGCCGGGGTCGCGGGTGTCATGAAGGTGGTGCTGGCGCTGCGCCACGGCACACTGCCCCGCACCCTGCACGTCGACGCGCCGTCCACCCACGTCGACTGGTCGGCGGGCGACGTGAGCCTCCTCGACGAGCCGCAGGACTGGCCCCGAACCGAGGGCCGCCCGCGCCGGGCAGGTGTGTCGTCCTTCGGTATCTCCGGCACCAATGCGCATGTGGTGCTGGAGGAGGGTGAGGAGCGGGGTGCCGGGGCGGTCGAGGAGCCGGGGGCGTCCGGGTCCGGGTCCGGTGCCGGGGTTGTGTTGTGGCCGGTGTCGGCGCGTGGGGAGGGGGCTCTTCGGGCGCAGGCGGCGCGGCTGGTGGAGGCGGTGGCGGGTTCTGCCGTCGATGTGGGCTGGTCGCTGGCGGTGACGCGGTCGGTGTTCGAGGACCGTGCGGTGGTCGTGGGTTCGGATGTCGGGGATCTGCGGTCGGGTCTGGCGGCGCTGGCCGCGGGTGAGGCGGACGCGCGGGTGGTGCGGGGCAGCGCACTGCGTGGCCGCACGGCGTTCCTGTTCGCGGGTCAGGGCTCGCAACGCCTGGGTATGGGCCGGGAGTTGTACGAGGCGTATCCGGTGTTCGCGGAGGCCTTCGACGCGGTGGACGCGGAACTGCCCTTCGATCTGCGGGGGGTGGTGTTCGGTGAGGATGTCGACCGTCTGAACCGTACGGAGTTCGCGCAGCCGGCGTTGTTCGCGCTGGAGGTGGCGTTGTTCCGGTTGCTGGAGTCGTGGGGTGTGCGCCCGGACGTGCTGGCCGGTCATTCGATCGGTGAGATCGCTGCGGCGTATGTGGCGGGGGTGTGGTCGCTGGCGGACGCGTGTCGTCTGGTGGTGGCCCGCGGCCGGTTGATGCAGGCGCTGCCGGAGGGTGGTGCGATGGTCGCGCTCCAGGCCACCGAGGAGGAGGTGCTGCCGCTGCTGGGTGACGAGGTGGGCATCGCGGCGGTCAACGGACCCCGGGCCACCGTGATCTCGGGCACGGCCCAGGCGGTCGAGGAGATCGCGGACCGCTTCCGCGGACAGGACCGCAAGGTGACGGCGCTGCGGGTGAGCCATGCCTTCCACTCGCCGCTGATGGAGCCGATGCTCGACGAGTTCCGGGCCGTGGCGGAGAGTCTGTCGTATGAGCGTCCGAGGCTGCCCCTTGTCTCGACGGTGACCGGTGAGTCGGCGAGCGCCGAGGAGCTGATGTCCCCGGACCACTGGGTGCGCCAGGTCCGGCAGAGCGTGCGTTACGCCGACGCCCTTCACACCCTCGTCGACCAGAACGTCACCCGCTGTCTCGAGCTCGGCCCGGACGGCACCCTCTCCGCCCTCGCCCTGGCGGGGCTGCCCTCGGAGGAGCACCCGGAAGGACCGGCCCAGCGCGTGGTGGTGCCCGCGCTGCGCAAGGAAGGGCCGGAAGCCGGAACCCTGCTCCACGCCGTCGCCGCGCTGCACGCGCACGGGCACAGCCCCGACTGGTCCGCCCTGTACCCCGGAGCCCGCCACGTCGACCTGCCCACCTACGCCTTCCAACGCGCCCGGTACTGGCCGGTGGAATCGGCCGCCGACCCGCGGGGCGGCCAGGGACAGGCCGTCGACTCCGCGTTCTGGGCCGCCGTCCGCAGGGGCGATGTCCGCGACCTGGCGGAGCGACTGGCGCTCGACCCGGACGTCCTGGCACCCGTACTGCCCGCCCTCACGTCCTGGCACCACGACAGCGTGCGACGCGCCACGGCCGAGTCCTGGCAGTACCGGGAGACCTGGACACCCCTGCCGTCGCCCACGGGTTCCCCCAGCGGGGTCTGGCTGGTGCCCTTCTGCGCCGACGACCCGGACAGCGCGGCGGCGGCCGAGGGAGTGGCGGAGGCGTTCACCACCGCCGGGGCCGACGCGCGCCCCTTCCCCGTGCCCGCCGCGGCGGACCGCGCCCGGATCGCGGAGGCGATCTCCGGAGCCGTGACCGACCACGGCGCCCCGCTCCAGCTCCTGTCGCTGCTCGCCCTCACCGAGACACCCCACGCGACCCACCCGGACGTGCCCCTGGGGCTGCACCTCAACACGCTGTTGGTGCAGGCCCTGGCCGAGACCGGCACCCCCGCGCGGCTGTGGGCGGCCACGCGGTCCGCCGTGTCCGTCGGCGCCGCCGACCGACTGACCCGGCCCGTGCAGGCCACCACGTGGGGCCTCGGGCGGACCACGGCCATCGAGCACTCCGACCTGTGGGCCGGCCTCCTCGACCTGCCGCAGCGGCCGGACCAGCGGGCGCTCGCCCGGCTCGTCGCGCTCGTCGCGGAGCCGGGGGAGGAGAACGAACTCGCGGTACGCGACTCGGCGGTCTTCGCCCGCAGGCTGACCCGTGTCACCCGCGACACCGACCAGACGCCTCCCGCACCGCGGTTCACCGGAACGACCCTCATCACCGGCGGCACCGGAATCATCGGTTCCCAGGTGGCGCGCCACCTGGCCCGGGAGGGCGCCGAACATCTCCTGCTCGTCAGCCGCCGCGGCCCCGAGGCACCAGGCGCCGACGAACTGCGCCGAGAACTGGAGCAGACGGGCACCCAGGTGACCGTCGCCGCCTGTGACCCCGCCGACCGGCACGCGCTGCGGGCACTGCTCGCCACCGTCCCGGCCGACCGGCCGCTCACCGCGGTGCTGCACGTCGCCGGAGTCCTCGACGACGCACCCCTCAACTCGATGGACCCCGCGCGCTACGCCACCGTCCTGCGCGCCAAGCTGCGAGCGGCCGACAACCTGGACGAGGCCACCCGGGACCTGGCCACCCCCCTCACCGCCTTCGTGCTCTTCTCCTCGATCGCCGGTGCGCTCGGATCGGCCGGACAGGCCGGATACGCGGCGGGCAACGCCTACCTCGACGCCCTCGCCCGCCACCGCCGCGCCGCCGGGCTCGTGGCCACCTCCGTCGCCTGGGGACCCTGGGCCGGCGGGGGCATGGCCGACGACCCCGCGGTACTGGCCCGGCTGCGGCGCGGCGGCCTGACCCCGATGGAGGTCGAACCGGCGCTCACCGCCCTCGGCAGCCTCCTCGCCCACGACGACACCTGGGCGCTGGTCTCCGACGTCGACTGGGCCCGGATCGCCGCCGGGCGGCGGGGACTGCAGGGCGGCGCCCTGCTGAGCCGTATCCCGGAGGCAGTCCACGGTATGGCGGCGGCCCACGAGGCCACGGCCGGACACGGCGGCGGACTGCGCGCCGAACTCGCCCCGCTGGGCGCCGCGGAGCGCAGGCAGCTCATGCTGAAGCTGGTCCGCCGCAGCGCGGCCACCGCGCTCGGACATCCGACGCCGGAGAGCATCCAGCCGGCCCGCGCCTTCCAGGACTGCGGCTTCGACTCGCTCACCGCCGTCGAACTGCGCAATCTGCTGGCCACCGCCACCGGGCTCACCCTGCCCACGACCCTGGTGTTCGACCACCCGACCCCCCTGGCCCTCGCCGATCACCTCATGGGTGAACTCGACGACGGCACCATGCCGTCCGGTCACCTGGCACCCGGCGCTGACCCGGCCCCCGGGGGCGGCAGCGGCGACGACGAGCCGATCGCCATCGTCGCGATGGCCTGTCGGCTGCCGGGTGGGATCACCTCGCCGGAGGAACTGTGGGATCTGCTGACCCGCGGCGGTGACGCAGTCGGCTCCTTCCCCGCCGACCGGGGCTGGGACCTCGACGCGCTGTACGACCCCGACTCGCTGCGCCCCGGCACCAGTTACGTCAACGAGGGTGGCTTCCTGTCCGGCGCCGACTCGTTCGACGCCGCCTTCTTCGGTATCTCGCCGCGCGAGGCCGTCGCCATCGACCCACAGCAGCGACTGCTGCTGGAGGTCGCCTGGGAGACCGTCGAACGGGCCGGCCTCGACCCGCGCTCACTGCGCGGCAGCCGCACCGGCCTCTTCGTCGGCTGCGGCCACCAGGGTTACGGCGCGACCCTCGGCGAGGTCCCGGACGACGTACGCGGCCATCTGCTCACCGGCAGTGCGGCGAGCCTGGCCTCGGGCCGGGTGTCGTACGCCCTGGGCCTGGAGGGGCCCGCCGTCACCCTCGACACCGCCTGTTCCTCGTCCCTGGTGGCGTTGCATCTGGCGGTGCAGGCGCTGCGGTCGGGTGAGTGTGATCTGGCGTTGGCCGGTGGTGTGACGGTGATGTCGACGCCGGGTGTGTTCGTGGAGTTCTCGCGGCAGCGGGGGCTTGCGGTGGACGGTCGGTGCAAGGCGTTCGCGGAGGGCGCGGACGGTACGGGCTGGTCCGAGGGTGTGGGGCTGCTGCTGGTGGAGCGGTTGTCGGACGCGCGGCGCCATGGTCATCGGGTGCTGGCGGTGGTGCGGGGGAGTGCGGTCAACCAGGACGGTGCGTCGAACGGTCTGACGGCGCCGAACGGTCCGTCGCAGCAGCGGGTGATCCGGCAGGCGCTGGCCGGTGCGGGACTGAAGCCGGCTGACGTGGACGCGGTGGAGGCGCACGGCACCGGTACGACGCTGGGTGACCCGATCGAGGCGCAGGCCCTGCTCGCCACCTACGGCCAGGACCGTGAACGGCCGTTGTGGTTGGGGTCGGTGAAGTCGAACATCGGCCACACGCAGGCCGCGGCGGGAGTCGCCGGCGTCATCAAGATGGTGCTGGCGATGCGGCACGGTGTGCTGCCGCGCACGTTGCATGTGGATGAGCCGACGTCGCATGTGGACTGGTCGGCGGGTGCGGTGGAGTTGCTCACAAGGGAACAGGAGTGGGCCGGGGAGGAGGGCAGGCCGCGTCGCGCCGCGGTGTCCGCCTTCGGACTCAGCGGCACCAACGCCCATGTGGTCCTCGAGGAGCCGCTCCCGGCCGACACCCCGGAGCCGGCAACGGTCCCGCAGCCCCCCTCGGCCACCGTGCCCTGGCTGATCTCCGGCCGCAGCGAGGAAGCACTGCGGGCGCAGGCCGCGCGACTGGCCGGCCACATCGAGTCCCGCCCCGAACTGAGCCCCGCCGCGGTCGCTCACGCGCTCGCCACATCCCGGTCCGCCTTCGAGTACCGCGCCATCGTGGTCGGTGAGGGCCGCGACGACCTCCTCACCGCCCTGAAGGCCGTCGGCCTGGGCCGCCCCTCACCCGCCGCGGCCGTGGGCACGGCCGACTTCGAGGGCGGCCTCGCCTTCCTCTTCGCCGGGCAGGGCTCCCAGCGGCTCGGCATGGGCCGTGAACTGTACGAGACCTTCCAGGCGTTCGCCGACGCCTTCGACTCCGTCTGCGCCCACATGGACAACGAACTCGGCCGTTCACTCCGGGAGATCGTCTTCGGCAACGACGAAGCGGCCCTGAATCGAACCGAGTTCACCCAGCCCGCGCTCTTCGCCTTCGAGGTGGCGCTGTTCCGGTTGCTCGAGTCGTGGGGCGTCCGCCCCGACGTGCTCGCCGGCCACTCCATCGGTGAACTGTCGGCGGCCTACGTCGCCGGCGTGTGGTCCCTGGACGACGCCTGCCGCCTGGTCGCGGCCCGTGGCCGACTCATGCAGGCCCTCCCGCCCGGCGGCGCCATGGTCGCACTGCAGGCCTCGGAGGAGGAGGTGCTGCCCCTACTCGCAGGGAAGGAGACCGAGGCCGGCATCGCCGCCGTCAACGGCCCGCAGTCCCTCGTGATCTCCGGCACCGAGGAATGCGTGTCACGCATCGCCGGACATTTCGGGTCGCTTGGCCGCAGGACCACCGCGTTGCGGGTGAGCCATGCCTTCCACTCGCCGCTGATGGAGCCGATGCTGCGGGACTTCCTGCGCGTCGCCGAAGGCCTCACCTACCACCGCCCGCAGATCCCCATCGTCTCCGACGTCACCGGCACCCTCGCCGAACCCGGCGAACTGTGCGCGGCCGGCTATTGGGCGGCCCACGTCCGGCAGCCCGTGCGCTTCGCCGACGACGTACGCCGGCTGAGCGAGCAGGGCGTCACCCGCTACCTCGAACTCGGTGCCGACGGCACCCTCACCGCCCTGGCCCGCACCTGCCTCGCCGACGACCCGTCCACGGGCGCCGGCCCGCTGCTCGTACCCGCGCTGCGCAAGGACCGCCCCGAGATTCCCGGCCTGTACGGCGCCCTGGCCCAGCTGTACGTCCACGGCGTCGACGTCGACTGGTCCCCGGTGCTCGGCGCCGTCCCCGCCACCCGGGCGGTGGACCTGCCGACGTACGCCTTCCAGCACCAGCGCTACTGGCTCGACCACGGCACCGCATCCGCGAGCGCGGCCGGGGATTCCGCCCGGACCGCGGCGGACACCGCCGACGACCGCTTCTGGGAGGCCGTCGAGTGCGAGGACGTCGACTCCCTGACGCAGGCCCTGGGACTGGGGGCCGAGGAGATCGGCGCGGTCGTACCGGCGCTCGCCTCGTGGCGCAGGCGGCAGCAGCAGGAGACCGCCGTCGAGGCACTCTCCTACGAGGTGGTGTGGAAGCCCGCCGCCGTCGAACCGGCCGCCGCCCCCGCTGCCACCGACGCGCGCTGGCTGCTCGTCCTTCCGGGTGCCCTGGACGGTGAGGACCCGACGGTCACCGACCTCACCACTGCTCTGGGCGGCCCCGACCGCGTCGTCACCCTCACCGTCGCCGGAGCCGACCGCACGACGCTCGCCGGCCGACTGCGCGACGCCACGGCCGCCCACCCCGCCGCGGGTGTACTGCTCTTCGCAGCACTGGCCGGCACCGACACCGACGGCCTGCCGCTCGGCCCCTCCACCGTCGCGGTGGTGCTTCAGGCGTTGGGTGATGCGGGTGTGGGTGGCCGGTTGTGGGTGCTGACGCGTGGTGGTGTGTCGGTGGGGCGCTCGGACGGTCCGGCCGATCCGGTGCAGGGTGCGGTGTGGGGTCTGGGCCGGGTGGCGGCGCTGGAGTATCCGGAGCGGTGGGGTGGTCTGGTCGATCTGCCGGAGGTGTTGGACCGGCGTGCCGTGAACCGTCTCATGGGTGTGCTGCTCGGTGACGGCATCGAGGACCAGGTGGCGGTGAGGCCGTCCGGTGTGCTGGGTCGCCGGTTGGAGCGGGTGCGTGCTGGTGGCGGTGAGGTGGGCTGGCGTCCGCGGGGGACGGTGCTGGTCACGGGTGGTACGGGTGCGCTGGGTGCGCGGGTGGCGCGGTGGGCGGTGTCGGAGGGTGCCGAGCATGTGGTGCTGGTGAGCCGTCGTGGGCTTGAGGCTCCGGGGGCTGTGGTGTTGCGGGACGAGTTGGCGGGGCTGGGTGCGCGGGTGTCGGTCGTGGCGTGTGACGCGGCTGATCGTGGTGCGTTGGCGGGGGTGCTGGCGGAGTATCCGGTGGATGCGGTGGTGCATACGGCGGGTGTGCTGGACGACGGTGTGATCGATGCGTTGACGCCGGAGCGGTTCACGGCGGTGTTGCGGTCGAAGGCGCTGGGCGCGCTCAACCTGGACGAACTCACCCGCGACCGCGACCTGGACGCCTTCGTCCTCTTCTCGTCGATCTCCGGCACCCTCGGCACGACCGGCCAGGGCAACTACGCGTCCGCCAACGCCTTCCTGGACGTCCTCGCCCAGCGGCGCCGGGCGGCCGGACTGCCCGCCACCTCCGTCGTCTGGGGGCCGTGGGCCGACGGCGGCATGGCCGACGAGGAGGTCGTGCACTGGCGCATGCACCGCGGCGGAGTGCTGCCGCTCCAGCCCGCCATCGGCCTACTGGCCCTGCACCGGGCCGTCGCCGGGTCCCGGCCGGTCGTCATGGTCGCCGACATCCACTGGGCCGAGTTCGCGCCCGCCTTCACGGTCACACGCCCCAGTCCGCTGATCGAATCGCTACCGGAGGCCCGAGCGGCCGTCGAGAACGCCGGCGCCGCCTCCGAACGGTTCGGCCGCGGCGACGGCTCAGCCCTGCGGGACCAGCTCATCGGGCTCACCCCCGCCGAACAGGAACGCGTCCTCCTCGAAGTCGTCCGTTTCTGCGCGGCCGGCGTCCTGGGCTACGCGGGCGCGTCCGCCGTACCGGCCGAGCGTGCCTTCCGAGACCTGGGCGTGGACTCCCTCACCGCGGTCGAACTCCGCGGCACGCTGGCCATGGCGACCGGCGTGCCCCTGACCGCGACCCTGGTGTTCGACTATCCGACGCCGGTGCTCCTCACCCGGCATCTGCGCGAGCAGTTGATGGGCGGGGAGACGGGGGCGGAGCCGGTCGTGCCGGCTGCCGCGGGTGTCGCCGTCGGTGACGATCCGGTGGTGATCGTCGGGATGGCGTGCCGGTTCCCGGGTGGGGTGCGGGACCCGGAGGGTCTGTGGCGGCTGCTGTCCGAGGGCGGCGATGCCGTGGGCCCGTTCCCGGCCGACCGCGGCTGGGACCTCGACGCGCTGTACGACCCCGACGCCGAACGGCGGGGCACGACGTACGTGGACGTGGGTGCGTTCCTTGAGGGTGTGGGTGGTTTCGACGCGGGGTTCTTCGGGATGAGTCCGCGGGAGGCGTTGGCGACGGATCCGCAGCAGCGGTTGTTGCTGGAGACGTCGTGGGAGGCGTTGGAGCGGGCGGGGATCGCTCCGGGTGGGTTGCGGGGTAGCCGGACGGGGGTGTTCGCGGGGACGAACGGTCAGGATTACACGGGTCTGCTGCTGTCTTCGGGTGAGGACTTCGAGGGGCATGTGGGCACGGGTAACGCGGCGTCGGTGTTGTCGGGCCGGGTGTCGTACGTGCTGGGTTTGGAGGGGCCTGCGGTGACGGTGGACACGGCGTGTTCGTCGTCGCTGGTGGCGTTGCATCTGGCGGTGCAGGCGTTGCGGTCGGGTGAGTGTGATCTGGCGTTGGCCGGTGGTGTGACGGTGATGTCGACGCCGGGTGCGTTCGTGGAGTTCTCGCGGCAGCGGGGGCTTGCGGTGGACGGTCGGTGCAAGGCGTTCGCGGAGGGTGCGGACGGTACGGGGTGGGGTGAGGGTGTCGGTGTCGTGGTGGTGGAGCGGTTGTCGGACGCGCGGCGCCATGGTCATCGGGTGCTGGCGGTGGTGCGGGGGAGTGCGGTCAATCAGGACGGTGCGTCGAACGGTCTGACGGCGCCGAACGGTCCGTCGCAGCAGCGGGTGATCCGGCAGGCGCTGGCGGGTGCGGGGCTGAAGCCGTCGGATGTGGACGCGGTGGAGGCGCACGGCACGGGGACGGCGCTGGGTGACCCGATCGAGGCGCAGGCCCTGCTGGCCACCTACGGCCAGGACCGTGAACGGCCGTTGTGGTTGGGGTCGGTGAAGTCGAACATCGGCCACACGCAGGCCGCGGCGGGAGTCGCGGGTGTGATCAAGATGGTGCTGGCGATGCGGCACGGTGTGCTGCCGCGGACGTTGCATGTGGATGAGCCGTCGTCGCATGTGGACTGGTCGGCGGGTGCGGTGGAGTTGCTCACAAGGGAACAGGAGTGGGCCGGGGAGGAGGGCAGGCCGCGTCGCGCCGCGGTGTCTGCCTTCGGTGTGAGCGGTACCAACGCCCATGTCGTTCTCGAACAACCCGACGTTGAGGAACACGAGACCGTTCGTACCGACGTCCCGGTGGTGTCGTCGGTCGTTCCGTGGGTGGTGTCGGCTCGCAGCCGGGGGGCGTTGCGGGAGCAGGCCGGTCGGCTTGCCGGGTTCGTGGCCGATGACGAGACGCTGGACGCGGCCCGTGTCGGTGGTTCTTTGGTGCGGTCGCGGTCGGTGTTCGAGCACCGGGCGGTGGTGCTGGGTGCGGACCGTGCGGAGCTGCTGGGCGGTCTCGAGGCGGTGGCGGCGGGTGAGCCGGCCGCCGGTGCGGTCATCGGTGAGGTTGGGGAAGGCGGCCGTACGGCCTTCCTCTTCGCCGGGCAGGGCTCACAACGCCTTGGTATGGGGCGGGAGTTGTACGAGGAGTTCCCGGTCTTCGCGGACGCCTTCGACGCCGTGTGCGCCCATGTCGACACCGAACTCGGACTGCCGCTGCGTGAGGTGGTGTTCGGTGAGGACGCGGACCTGCTGAACCGTACGGAGTTCGCGCAGCCGGCGTTGTTCGCGCTGGAGGTGGCGTTGTTCCGGTTGCTGGAGTCGTGGGGTGTGCGCCCGGATGTTCTGGCGGGGCATTCGATCGGTGAGATCGCTGCGGCGTATGTGGCGGGGGTGTGGTCGCTGGCGGATGCGTGTCGTCTGGTGGTGGCGCGGGGCCGGTTGATGCAGGCGCTGCCGGAGGGCGGTGCGATGGTCGCGCTCCAGGCCACCGAGGACGAGGTGCTGCCGCTGCTGGGTGACGAGGTGGGGATCGCCGCGGTCAACGGTCCCCGGGCGGTGGTGGTCTCGGGCGCGGCCCAGGCGGTCGAGGACATCGCGGACCGCTTCCGCGGACAGGACCGCAAGGTCACCACGCTGCGGGTGAGTCACGCGTTCCACTCGCCGTTGATGGAGCCGATGCTCGACGAGTTCCGGACCGTGGCGGAGAGCCTGGTCTACGAGCAGCCGCGGACACCCATCGTCTCCACGGTGACCGGCGCGCTCGTCACCGCCGAGGAGATGACCTCGCCGGACTACTGGGTGGAACACGTCCGCGCGACGGTGCGCTTCGCCGCCGCCGTACGCACCCTGGACGGGCAGGAGACCGTCCGTCGATTCCTCGAACTCGGACCGGACGGCACCCTCGCGGCGCTGGCGCAGGGTGTCGCGGACGGGGAGAACAGCGTCGAGCGTGACCCGTCCGTCTTCCTGACCGCGCTGCGCAAGGACCGGCCGGAGACGAGGTCGGTGTTGTCGGCGCTGGCCGGCCTCTTCGTGTCCGGCGGGACCGTCGAATGGTCGCGGATCGTGGGTGACGGCGGCGCCGTCACCCTGCAACTGCCGACGTATGCGTTCCAGCACCGGCGGTACTGGCCGGAGGTCGTGCGTCCGGAGCCGGTCACGGGTACCGGGGGTGAGATCGACGCGCGCTTCTGGGAGGCGGTGGAGCGCGAGGACCTCGAAGCCCTGGCGGGGACGCTGGAGTTGGAGCGGGAGGTCGTGGGGGCGGTGCTGCCGGCTCTGACCTCCTGGCGGCGGCAGAGTCAGGAACAGGCCGAGGTGGACGGCTACCGGTACCGCGTGCACTGGGCGCCCGTGACCGATGTCCCGCGCGATGCGGCACTGACGGGCCGATGGCTGGTCGTCGTGCCCGACGGCCTTCAGACGGACCCCTGGGTGGTCTCGGTCAGGGAGGCCCTCGGTGTGGCGGGCGCCGAGGCCGAGTGCTGGACGTGCGACCCGCACGCGGACCGTGCCCGGCTGGCCGCCGGACTGAAGGGCATACCCCCGGTCGCGGGTGTGGTGTCGTTGCTGGCCCTGTCGGACGAGGTGTCCGGGGACGGTGTGCCGGTCGCTGTGGCGGGCTCGTTGACGCTGGTGCAGGCCCTGGGCGACGCGGAGGTGACCGCCCCGCTGTGGGTACTGACCCGGGGCGCCGTCTCGGTCGGCCGGGCGGATGCGGCGGTCGAACCGGTCCGGAACGCCGTCTGGGGCCTCGGCCGTGTGGCGGCACTGGAGGCACCCGGCCGCTGGGGCGGTCTGATCGACCTCCCGGCCGCCGTCGACAGGACCGCCGGGAACGCGCTGGTGGCTGTGCTGGCGGGTGTGGGTGTCGAGGATCAGGTGGCGGTGCGGGCGTCGGGTGTGTTCGGGCGTCGGTTGGTGCGGGTGCGTGCTGGTGGTGGTGAGGGGGCTGGTTGGCGTCCGCGGGGGACGGTGCTGGTCACGGGTGGTACGGGTGCGTTGGGTGC
>NZ_JBWKAJ010000036.1:0-52044 GCF_056437585.1 Streptomyces sp. NPDC042364
CACCTGGCACATCGCACCGGCCAGTACATGACTGGAGGGGCTGTCCGGCCTGACGGCCGGACAGCCCCTCACCAAGATCTTCATCGACCTTCTAGCGGCGGCCGTTCGGCCGCTTGTCCGGGCCGCCGGTCAGCGCGGGCGGGTGGGCGGCACCCGCCTCCAGGAACGATTCCGCGCTCGCCACCGCCTCCCGGGCGGGCAGGGCGCGGAACACCCAGGTGCGGTACGACCAGAACCGGAAGAGGGTCGCGACGCCGATGCCGAGGAACTTGAAGATGTTGCTCTGCAGGGGGCTGTCCCAGCCGAAACCGTAGGTCGCGGTGTAGAGGACGCCGTTCTCGATGACCAGCCCGACCACGCTGAACAGCAGGAACAGGCTCAGCTCCTTCGTGCGGCCGCTCTTGTCCCGGTCCCGGTAGGTGAAGTAGCGGAACCCCACGTAGTTGAAGGCGATGGCGACGACCGTGGCGATCACACTGGCCCGGACGACCTGGAGGTCGGTGAGGTGCCGGACGAGGTTGAACACGGCGAGGTTCACCAGCAGCCCCGCACCGCCCACCGCGCCGAACTTGGCGACCTCACGGACGAGGAGGTCGATCCGTCGGCGCAGGACGCCGCGGGGCTTCGCGTGAGGCCCCGAGGTGGTACTTCCCATCGTCTGCCGGCCCCCGTCGCTCGGTGGTCTGTTCGTACCTCGGTCGGTACCAGGTCGGTGCTGTCGGTCCGAAAACAGTTGATCTTCGATCGAAAACAACTGGTTCCGCCATGCTAACCAGCGCCCCTGGCCATCGCCTGTGCAGCACGTCTCCGGCGCGGCCCGTGCCGTGACCGGGGCGGGAGAAGGGTACGGAAACCGGACACCGGGGAGTGGCCGATTCCGTGGCCGATACTCTGGGGGTGTGACGTTCCCGGTAGTCGGCATGGTCGGCGGCGGTCAGCTCGCTCGTATGACACACGAGGCTGGCATCCCGCTCGGCATCAGGTTCAAGCTCCTCAGTGACACCCCTCAGGACTCCGCGGCCCAGGTCGTCGGTGATGTCGTCGTCGGCGACTACCGCGATCTGGACACGCTGCGTGCGTTCGCGCAGGGCTGCGACGTGATCACCTTCGATCACGAACATGTACCCACCGAGCACCTACGGGCGCTGGAGGCGGACGGCATCCCCGTCCGCCCGGGCCCGGACGCCCTCGTGCACGCCCAGGACAAGGGCGTGATGCGGGCGAAGCTCGACGCGATCGGCGTGCCCTGCCCGCGGCACCGCATCGTCGCCGACCCGGCGGACGTGGCGGCCTTCGCGGCGGAGCTCGAAAGGGGCGGGCCCGAAGGGCCCTCCGGCAAGGGTGGTGGGGGGCGACGGGCGGGCGGGTTTCCGGTCATCCTCAAGACCGTCCGCGGCGGCTACGACGGCAAGGGCGTGTGGGTCGTCCGCTCCGCCGAGGACGCCGCCGAGCCGTTCCGTGCCGGAGTCCCGGTCCTCGCCGAGGAGAAGGTCGACTTCGTACGGGAGCTCGCCGCCAACGTCGTACGGTCGCCGCACGGCCAGGCCGTCGCCTACCCGGTCGTCGAGTCCCGGCAGGTCGACGGGGTCTGCGACACCGTGATCGCCCCGGCGCCCGGCCTCGACCGGGCCCTCGCCCTCCAGGCGGAGGAGATGGCCCTGCGCATCGCCAAGGAACTGGACGTCGTCGGCCACCTCGCCGTCGAGCTGTTCCAGACCCGCGACGGCCGCATCCTGGTCAACGAGCTGGCCATGCGCCCCCACAACTCCGGCCACTGGAGCCAGGACGGCGCCGTCACCTCGCAGTTCGCCAACCACGTACGGGCCGTCCTCGACCTCCCGCTGGGCGACCCGCGCCCCCGCGCGAAGTGGACCGCCATGGTCAACGTCCTCGGCGGCGACTACCCGGACATGTACTCCGCGTACCTGCACTGCATGGCCCGCGACCCCCAGCTCAAGATCCACATGTACGGCAAGGACGTGAAGCCCGGCCGCAAGGTCGGTCACGTGAACACCTACGGCGACGACCTCGACGACGTGCTGGAGCGCGCCCGTCACGCCGCCGGATACCTGAGAGGCACGATCACCGAATGAGCCCGGTCGTAGGCATTGTCATGGGGTCGGACTCCGACTGGCCCGTCATGGAGGCCGCCGCGCAGGCCCTCGACGAGTTCGAGATCGACTACGAGGTCGACGTGGTCTCCGCGCACCGCATGCCGCGCGAGATGGTCGCCTACGGTGAGGAGGCCGCGGACCGGGGCCTCAAGGTGATCATCGCCGGCGCGGGCGGCGCCGCCCATCTGCCCGGCATGCTCGCGTCCGTGACCCCGCTGCCGGTCATCGGCGTGCCCGTACCGCTGAAGTACCTCGACGGCATGGACTCGCTGCTGTCGATCGTGCAGATGCCGGCCGGTGTGCCCGTCGCGACCGTGTCCGTGGCCGGCGCGCGCAACGCCGGACTGCTCGCCGCCCGCATCCTCGCCACTCAGGACGAGGAACTTCTGGGCCGCATGCGGGAGTTCCAGCAGGAGCTGAACGACCAGGCCACCGAGAAGGGCAAGCGGCTGCGCACCAAGGTCGAGGGCTCGGGCAACGGCTTCGGCTTCGGCAAGTGACGGGCGCGTGACCGCGAGAGCCGCGACGACCCGGGCGACCGGGAGGACGGGGGAGCACGGCAAGTGACGGGGACGACGGGGGAAGAGGAAGTGACCGGGATGACGGGGACGGCTTCGCTGGAGGAGGCACGGGAGCTGCTGCGCGAGTTCCCGGTCGCCGACGGGCACAACGACCTGCCGTGGGCGCTGCGCAAGCAGGTCCGCTACGACCTGGGCGCCCGCGACATCGCCACCGACCAGAGCGCCCATCTGCACACCGACCTCGCCCGGCTGCGCTCCGGCGGCGTCGGCGCCCAGTTCTGGTCCGTGTACGTGCCCTCTGACCCGGCCTTCCTCCCCGGCGCCGTCCCCGCCACGCTCGAACAGATCGACTGCGTACGGCAGCTGATCGACCGTTACCCGGCGCACCTGCGGTCCGCGCTGACCGCCGCGGACATGGAAGCGGCCCGCGCGGAGGGCCGCATCGCCTCCCTGATGGGCGCCGAGGGCGGTCACTCCATCGACAACTCCCTCGCGACGCTGCGCGCGTTGTACGCGCTCGGCGTCCGCTACATGACGCTCACCCACAACGACAACATCGCCTGGGCGGACTCCGCCACCGACGAACCGGCGGTCGGCGGCCTGTCCGCCTTCGGCCGCGCCGTCGTCCGGGAGATGAACCGCGAGGGCATGCTCGTCGACCTCTCCCATGTGGCCGCGACCACGATGCGAGACGCGCTGGACGCCTCGGCCGCACCGGTGATCTTCTCCCACTCCTCGTCCCGGGCCGTCTGCGACCACCCCCGCAACATCCCGGACGACGTCCTGGAACGCCTCCCCGCCAACGGGGGCGTGGCCATGGTGACCTTCGTGCCCAAGTTCGTGCTCCAGGCCGCCGTCGACTGGACCGCCGCCGCCGACGAGAACATGCGCGCCCACGGCCTCCACCCCCTCGACACCACCCCCGAGGCCATGCGGGTCCACCGCGAGTTCGAGGAGCGCAACCCGCGCCCCGTCGCCACGGTCGCCACGGTCGCGGACCACCTGGACCACATGCGCGAGGCCGCCGGCATCGACCACCTCGGCATCGGCGGCGACTACGACGGCACCGCCTTCACACCGGACGGCCTGAACGACGTCTCCGGCTACCCCAACCTGATCGCCGAACTCCTCGACCGCGGCTGGTCCCGGACCGACCTCGCCAAGCTCACCTGGCAGAACGCGGTACGCGTCCTGGGCGCCGCGGAGGACGTCGCCCGCGACCTGCAGTCCCGTACGGCCCCCTCGAACGCGACCCTGGAGCAGCTGGACGGGTAACACCCGGCCGGCGGTACGGCCCCCGTCCGGCGGGGCGGGGCGACATACCCCCGAACGCGCCACCCACCAGGAATCCGGGCGGCCCCCGTGGCACGGTGACGGTACTGCGTTCACCGATCGGCTACGGAGGTCCGCCATGGCAGACCTGCAGGACGAAGTGCAAGCGACGACGGAGGCGGGGCGGCTCGACGGGCCGCCCGCCGCTCCCGCGAAGCGGAAGCCGAAGCCGAGTCGTCGCTTCCGTCCGGCGGAACCGATAACCCGGCCGGACGCCACCACGGCGCACGACACCGCCGACGCGGAGGGCCCGGGCACCTCCGAGCGTCCCGAGGGCCCCGAGCGCCCCGAGCGCCCCGCGGAGCCCGACGGGCTGGAGCAGGCACACGCCCTGCTCACCGACCATCCCGTGGCCGACGGCTACAGCGGGCTGCCCCGCGCGCTGCGCCACCTTTCCTGGTACGACCTGGAACTCGGCGAGCACGCCGTGGACACGGATGTGCCGCGCATGCGCAAGGGGCACATCGGGGCCCTGTTCTGGTCCCTGCACCTCTCCGAGCCGCTCACGGGCGACCGGGCCGTGGGCGTCACCCTCGAACAACTCGACCTGGCCCGGACGGTGGTCCACGACCACCCCGAAGGCCTGCGGCTCGCCCGCACGGCGGGGGAGATCGCCGACGCCCGCCACCACGGCCGCGTCGCCATCCTGCTCGGCCCCGCCGGCGCCCCCGCCCTCGGCGACTCCCTCGCCATCCTGCGCGCCCTGAGGACGCTCGGCCTGACCGCCCTCACCCTCGCCGGGGTCTCCTGGGCGGGCGAGACCGGGCTCAGCAGGTTCGGCGAGGAGGTGGTCCGCGAGATGAACCGCGTGGGCGTCCTCGCCGACCTCTCCGGCGCCTCCGAGCCGACCGTCCGCCGGACCCTCGTCGTCTCCCGCGCCCCGGTGCTGTGCACCCGCTCGGCGGCCCACGCCCTGCGCCCCCACCCCGCGAACCTCACCGACGAACTCCTCGCCGCGCTGGGGAAGGCCCACGGCCTGTGCATGGTGCCGCTCACCGCCGAACAGACCGGTCCGTCCGTCCGAGACGTCGCCGACCACCTCGACCACGTCCGCTCGATCGCCGGACCCGAGTGCGTCGGCCTCTCCGGCAGCTACGACTCCGGCGCCGTCCACCCCGAGGACCTCACCGACGCCTCCTGCTACCCCCGCCTCGTGGCCGAACTCCTCCGCCGCGGCTGGTCCGCCGCCGACCTCGCCCTGCTCACCTGGGGCAACGTCCAACGCGTCCTGCGCAGCGCCGAGTTCACGGCGAAGGCGGCCCGGGAACGCCGCCCCGCCTCGACGGCGAAGATCACCGACCTGGACGGCTGACCCCGGGCCCGGCCGGCGGGCTCAGGCCCGGCACAGGCAGAACGGATGCCCCGCCGGATCGGCGTACACCCGGAACCCCCGCTCCCGGTCCGCCGCGTCCAGCGGCTTCGCCCCGAGCGCCAGCACCTCCTTCTCCGCCGCGTCCATGTCCTCCACGTTCACATCGAGATGGAACTGCTGCGAACGCGACGGCGACGGCCACTGAGGCGGCACGAAGCCCGGCGCCTTCTGGAACGCCAGCCGGACACCCCCGTCCGGCACCCTCAGATCCACCCAGTCGCCCTCACCGGAGACCTCCCCGCCGACCAGCTCGGCGTAGAACCCGGCGAGCGCCGCCGGGTCGGGACAGTCCACGACGACGACATCCAGCTTGGCGATGGCCATGACCGCTCTCCTTCGCTCTGCGACCTGGTTACCTGTAGAGGCGGGTAACCAGTAACGGTTACTGCATGCTTCCCTATTGGCGGTAACGTCGCAACCATGAGTGAGAGAGCACCCGCCCCCGGCGGCCTGGCCCTCATCGAGAGCCTGGTGAACACGCTGGACCTGGAGTCGGGTGCCGACGCCCTCGACACCCCGCAGGGCCGGGCACGTCTCGCCCTGACGGCGGCAGAGGACCTCGCGGACGTGCGGGAGCTGCGCGAGTCCCTCCGGGCCGTCTGCCTCGCGCACGCGGGACACCCGCCGCACCGAGCGGTGACCCCGCTCGGCGACCTGCTGGCCGCGGCACCGCTCCTCGTCGACGTCTCCCCAGGCGACGGCTCGGCCACCCTGCGCCCCGCCGCCGACCCGGCACCGCTCCTCGCCCGGGTGGCCGCGGCCGTCGCCGAGGGCCTCACGGCGGGCACCTGGCAGCGCCTCAAGGCATGCGAGGCCGCCGACTGCCACTGGGCCTACTACGACCGCAGCCCCGCCGGACGCGGCCGCTGGTGCTCCATGCAGGTGTGCGGAGCCCGCGCGAAGATGCGCCGCTACCGCGCCAAGTGAACGGGATGAGCCGGAGATCACCCCCTGAGCCACCGGCGAAGTAAGCGCTTCGCACCCGTCGGCGGCCCGAACGGTGGAGAATGAGGACAGACGCCGTTCCGGCCGACTGAGCCTCGGCCGGAACGGCGTCGCCCGCTACCGGCTCGGGACGGCGTCGCCCGCTACCGGCCGGCCCGGAACGGCGTCGCCCCCTACCGGCCGACCCGGGACGCGCCGCCGTCCGGCCCGCGCGTCAGGCGGTCGGCCGCCCCATCGCCCGGTACGTCCAGCCGGCCCGCCGCCACAGCTCCGGGTCCAGCGCGTTGCGCCCGTCCAGCACCAGCCGCCGCGCCGCGACCTCGCCGAGCGCCTCCGGGTCCAGCTCCCGGAACTCACGCCACTCCGTCAGGTGCAGCACGATGTCGGCGCCCCGCACCGCCTCCAGCGCCGAGTCGGCGTACCCGAGCGTCGGGAACAGCCGGCGCGCGTTGTCCATGCCCTTCGGGTCGTACACCGTGACCTGCCCGCCCTGGAGGTGTATCTGCCCGGCCACGTTGAGCGCGGGGGAGTCCCGCACGTCGTCGGAGTCCGGCTTGAAGGTCGCGCCGAGCACCGCGACCCGCCTGCCCAGGAAGGGGCCGCCGCCCAGCGCCTGCCGGGCCAGCTCGACCATCTGGCCGCGCTGGCGCATGTTGATCGAGTCGATCTCCCGCAGGAACGTCAGCGCCTGGTCCGCGCCCAGCTCGCCCGCCCGCGCCATGAACGCCCGGATGTCCTTCGGCAGACAGCCGCCGCCGAACCCGATACCGGCCCGCAGGAACTTCCGCCCGATCCGGTCGTCGTGCCCGATGGCCTCCGCCAGCTTGGCGACATCGCCCCCGGCGGCCTCGCACACCTCGGCCATGGCGTTGATGAAGGAGATCTTGGTCGCGAGGAAGGAGTTCGCGGACGTCTTCACCAGCTCGGCGGTCGGGAAGTCCGTGACCACGAACGGAGAGCCCTCCGCGACCGGTGTGGCGTACACCTCGCGCAGCAGCTTCTCCGCCTTCTCGCTGCGCACACCCACCACGATCCGGTCCGGGTGCAGCGTGTCGTTCACCGCGAAGCCCTCACGCAGGAACTCCGGGTTCCAGGCCAGCTCGGCGTCCGCCCCCGCGGGTGCGTGCTCGGCGAGGTAGGCGGCCAGCCGGTCGGCGGAGCCCACGGGCACCGTCGACTTGCCCACGACCAGCGCCGGGCCCGTCAGATGCGGGGCGAGCGAGGCGAAGGCGGCATCGACGTACGACATGTCGCAGGCGTACTCGCCGTGCCGCTGCGGGGTGTTCACACACACGAAGTGGACGTCGCCGAAGGCCGCGACCTCGGCGTAGTCCGTCGTGAAGCGCAGCCGCCCAGTGGAGCCCTCGATCCCGGCGACGTGCCTGCGCAGCAGCTCCTCCAGACCCGGCTCGTACATCGGGACCTCGCCCCGGCGCAGCATGTCGATCTTCTCTTCGACGACATCCAGCCCGAGGACCTCGAATCCCAGCTCGGCCATGGCCGCGGCGTGGGTCGCGCCGAGATAGCCGGTGCCGATCACGGTGATCTTGAGGGCCATGGATGCTCCTGGGATGTACGGCCGTAGGGGCGCTGCAAAATGCACGGCGAGTGCGCTGCCTGAGCATAGTCGGGGCGTGTCCGGGCCCCTCACCGGGCAGATTCCCCCTGGCAGCCCCGCCCGTCCCCGGACCTGTCGCCAAACTCACGTATCTCTCGGGTGGGCAAGCCCTTTAAAATTTGAGTTACTTAACGGTAGTTAGCATCGGGAGCGTGAGAGACCTTGGCCGGATCGGCTGATTTCGACCTGTACCGCCCGTCCGAGGAGCACGACATGCTCCGCGACGCCATCCGTTCCCTCGCCGAGGCGAAGATCGCGCCCTACGCGGCCGCGGTCGACGAGGAGGCCCGCTTTCCCCGCGAGGCGCTCGAAGCGCTCGTCGCGAACGACCTGCACGCCGTGCACGTGCCCGAGGAGTACGGCGGCGCCGGCGCCGACGCCCTCGCCACGGTCATCGTGATCGAGGAGGTGGCCCGCGTCTGCGTCTCCTCCTCCCTCATCCCGGCCGTCAACAAGCTCGGCTCGCTCCCGGTGATCCTCTCCGGCTCCGAGGAGCTGAAGAAGAAGTACATGGCCCCGCTCGCCAAGGGCGAGGGCATGTTCTCGTACTGCCTCTCCGAGCCCGACGCGGGCTCCGACGCGGCCGGTATGAAGACCAAGGCGGTCCGCGACGGCGACCACTGGATCCTCAACGGCGTGAAGCGCTGGATCACCAACGCCGGCGAGTCCGAGTACTACACGGTGATGGCCGTCACCGACCCGTCCAAGCGCTCCAAGGGCATCTCCGCCTTCGTCGTCGAGAAGTCCGACGAGGGCGTCTCCTTCGGCGCCCCGGAGAAGAAGCTCGGCATCAAGGGCTCCCCGACGCGCGAGGTCTACCTCGACAACGTCCGCATCCCCGCCGACCGCATGATCGGCGAGGAGGGCACCGGCTTCGCCACGGCGATGAAGACCCTGGACCACACCCGCATCACCATCGCGGCCCAGGCCCTCGGTGTCGCCCAGGGCGCCCTCGACTACGCCAAGGGCTACGTCCAGGAGCGCAAGCAGTTCGGCAAGCCCATCGCCGACTTCCAGGGCATCCAGTTCATGCTCGCCGACATGGCCATGAAGATCGCCGCCGCCCGCGCCCTGACCTACCAGGCCGCCGCCGCCTCCGAACGCGGCGACAGCGACCTCACCTTCCAGGGCGCCGCCGCCAAGTGCTTCGCCTCCGACGTCGCCATGGAGGTCACCACGGACGCCGTCCAGCTCCTCGGCGGCTACGGCTACACCCGCGACTACCCGGTGGAGCGCATGATGCGCGACGCGAAGATCACACAGATTTATGAGGGCACGAACCAAGTTCAGCGGATCGTGATGGCAAGGAACCTTCCCTAGCAGGGTTTTTGCAGGTCAGGAGCTGTTTCGAGCGTCCGGAGGGGCCCCCTCGGCTTTCAGCCCGTTGCGGCCCGATCAAGGCCGTTCCTGGGCGTCATGCTGGGGAAATCCTGGGCAGATGCCGGGCTGAAAACAGCCACTGACCTGCACAAACAACACAGCCCCCGGCGTGCTGCCGGGGGCTGTTGTCGTACGTGGATCAGGCGACCTCTGTCGCCTCCGTGGGGTCGTCCGCGCCGGGCGTCAGCATGGTTGCGATGGCTGCTCGGCCGCGCTGCTCGGCCCCTTCGAAGATGTAGTGGTAGTGCTCCCTGAGCACGTCAGTACTGCTGTGGCCCATCCAGTCGGCGACGTCGTTCTCGGGGACTCCGGCGTACAGCAGCCGCGACCCGTAGTAGTGCCGGAGCGAGTGAGCCTTGCAGTACTTCACCTGCCCCTTGCCCAGAGCCTCCATCCAGATCTTCGGGTAGAAGTACGACGCGTAGAGGTACCCAGTCCGCGTCACGTTGGGGAAGAGAAGCCGTTCCGGCCCCCATACGCCGTGGTTCTTGATGTGCCGCCGAAGCTCGAAGGCGACGTTTGGCGGGAGGGGGACGGAACGCCCTGGCTCGCCTTCGTCACGAGCCTTGATGTGCCGACGCTGGATGGCGCTGTTCTTCCCCGATGCGGTGTCTCCGTCCTCCGCAATCTGGAAGTCGACGCGAAGCGTCTCGGCCTTGAAGTCGATCTGATCGCGGGACACCGCCATGGCCTCACCCAGTCGCAGGCCGCACCCGGCCATGAGCCACAGCATCGCGCGGTATCGCGGAGGAGCGGCATCGAGCATCGCCAGGACTTCCCGCGTCGTGAGTCGCCGCGCGGTGCTCTTGTGCTCCCGGATCTCCTTGGCGCGGCTGCCCGCGCCCTTGACCTTCTTGCAAGGGTTCCGGCCGATGATCTCGTTGACGACAGCCCAGTCCATCATCCCGGAGAAGAACGAGAACCGCTGACGCCGTGTGCGAGCGGACAGCTTCCGGTCCTGCTCCATCCACAAGAGCCACTGCTCAACGTCAGCGACCTTCAGGGACACGATGGAACGGGCCTTGAAGAACGGCTCAAGAGTCGTCTTCTGGATGGACCGGTACTGCTTCTTGGTGCTGTTCTCCAGCTTCCTTTGATTCGTCCACTGCTCCCACACGGCCGTCACGGGCTGCTTGCCCAACCGGTCGTCCAGGTAGGTCCCGGCGTCGAGTGAACCGCCCCGGGTTTGATGGAGACATCGAAGACCCGGAAGGATGCCGATCATGGCTGCTCCCCGTAAGTACCCCGACGAACTGCGCGAGCGTGCGAAGCGGTTGGCGATCGAGGCCCGCAAGGATCCGGCCGGCCGTGCCGGTGCGATCAAGCGGATCGCCGATCAGCTGGACGTGCACCCCGAGGCCCTGCGCGGTTGGGTCAAGCGCGCCGAGACAGACGAGGGCATCGTTCCCGGCACCACCAGCACGGATGCCGCCCGGATCGCGGAGCTGGAGCGGGAGGTGAAGGAACTGAGGCGGGCGAACGCGATATTGAAGTCCGCCTCAGCTTTCTTCGCCGCGGAGCTGGACCGTCCACTGCGATGAAGGTCGCCTACATCGACCAGTACAAGGAGACGTTCGGCGTCCAGCCGATCTGCGATGTCCTCGCCGAGACGGACGCGCCGATCGCGCCGAGCACCTACTACGCCGTACGCAACCGCCCGGCCTCGGCCCGCAGCCTGCGAGACGAGGAGATCACCAGGGAGATCCGCCGGGTCCACGAGGCCAACTACGGCGTCTACGGGGCCCGCAAGGTCCACGCCGCCCTCCGGCGCGAGGGATTCGAGGTGGCTCGCTGCACGGTCGAGCGCCTCATGCGCGCGGCCGGTCTGCGTGGGGTGATCCGGGCCAAGAGCCCACGCACCACCCGCCCCGCACCCGAGACCGACCGGCCCGCCGATCTGGTCGAGCGGCAGTTCACCGCGAGTGCGCCGAACCAGCTATGGGTCGCGGACATCACCTACATCAGAACCTTTTCCGGCTGGGTCTACGCCGCCTTCGTCATCGACGTCTTCTCCCGCATGGTCGTCGGCTGGCAGGTCGCCACCTCCCTCTACACCGACCTCGCCCTCGACACGCTGGAGATGGCGATCTGGCGCCGCCGGCACACCGGCGCCGACCTCACCGGCCTCACGCACCACTCGGACCGCGGAGTCCAATACCGAGCTCTGCGCTACACCGAACGCCTCGAACATGAGGCCGCCGTGGCCTCGGTCGGCTCCAAGGGCGACTCGTACGACAATGCCCTGGCCGAGGCGTTCAACAGCCTGTTCAAGGCCGAGCTGATCCGCAACAAGGGACCGTGGACCGGCATCAACGACATCGAGATCGCGGTCGCCGAGTACATCGACTGGTTCAACCAGCGCCGCCTCCACGGCGAGCTCGGCCACATCACCCCCGCCGAACACGAGGCCGCCCACTACCTCGCGGCCGAACCCCCTACGTCACTCCAGAAAACCAGCTAACGCAGTCTCCACGAAACCCGGGGCTTGACAGGCCGTCGCAATGCTTCCTGGTCGAAACGCTCTTTCGGGCCGGTCCACAGATAGCCGTGGTGGTGCAGCTGTTGTTCCCGTTCGGTGTCAGCGGTCGGAGGACCAGCCGGGCCCGACCCAAGAAAGCGGTCGGGCCCGACTGGCGGGGGAGGGGGATCAGACGTTCAGGCCGAACCGCGCCGGGTCGATACCGGCCGCGTCCAGCTCCTCCGTGGTGAACCGCAGCGGCTGCGCGTCCGGCCGCTTGCTGTCACCGAGGGCCCAGGCGTCCTCGCCGATCCGGGCCAGCGTCACGCACCCCTCGGAACAGGGGCCGCCGCACGCCTGGACGAACGCGGCCCCGTTGATGTCGAGCGCGTACAGGTCGGTTCCGTTCTGCATCACTGCACCTTCCTGCTCAACTAATCGCGGCCATGGCTGACCGCCGCCGCCCATACCGGACGGGAGTCTGTTCCCCTAGGTCAGTTGGGGACCGTGCGCGGAGAGGTCAATGGGGAGCTGTCGCGTGTCGTTGGGATGCCCGTAACGCTTGTGCAGCCGCATCGCCTCGACGGTCTCCAGCGCCTTGGCCGGATTTCCGGATCGATTGGCCGCGCGAACCCGCTTGCGGAGCGTTGCGCATTGGACGCACGACGCCGGGTCCACCTGACCTGTCCGGGGTGCAAGCAGGTTCAGCAGATCCTGAACGGACACGGAGTTCTCCCGAGTGATCTGGGGTTTCAGGCGCGCGTTACTTGTTGCGGAGGGGCCAACCACTCTCTTCCGCCGCCCTCGGGCCACAGGAAGGCAACAGAGCGCTTCTGCCGTTCGCCCGGCAGCTCCCCAGGGTCCTCGTAGTCCCCCATCACGTCGCGGAGGATGCCGATCCTTCCGGAGGCGTCCTGGACCCGCTTACCGATGTCCTCGGCCGTGACGCTCACGGCTGGTTCCCCGCGTGCTCGTCTCTCTGGTGCTGACGCATCCTCACGTTGGCGTCAGATACGGCGCTGTAGTCACCGCCCGAGCGGGCGTTCTCGCGGGCGACCGAGTGAGAAAGGCACGCGGGGCAGCCGGGCACGGGTGACGGCTCGCGCGGCAGCTCCGACAGGCACGTCCCCGCCGTGGGTTCGGTCGCAGGACCGGACGTTCTCTCTTCGCTCTCCATGCCGCCATCTTCGGCGGGTCATGGATGCATCTCTAGCCTGTTTCCTGTTCCTTCAAAAAGTCGTTCCGGATACCCTCGATCAGATTCCGCATATCCGCGCCGGCCAGCGCCACCTGCTCGAATCTTTCGAACTTATCAACGTACAGACTTACATCCCGGGGGTCTGTGACGACCACCTCTGCGTGAACCGTTTCTATAGTGACCATTCGGTCGTCACGGATGACGAACGCGTGATTAGCGATGTCCTGCTGCTGAATCGCCAGCGGAACTACACGGATGTCCACATGGGGTAGTCGAGATATGGAAGCGATGCGGTCCAGCTGTGCAGCCATCATCTGTGCCGGGACGATTCGCCAGCGTAGAACTGGCTCCGTGATAACGAACCGGAGCGACTTGGCGTTGTCGTAGAGAATCGCTTGTCGTTCAAGTCGTCCGTTGATTGTCCGCGTGAGGGCGTCCTCGCTCAGATCGTGGCGTTTCAGAATGGCCCGGATGTATTCGGGCGTCTGGAGTAGTCCAGGCACGAGTGCGGGTTGGAACAGCCGCAGCGTCGACATCTGGGCTTCCAGGGCCTTGGCGGCCTGCTGGCCCTTGTGAACCCCGATGCGCTTCAGGAGCCGCCACGCTGTCGCCTCGGTTGCCGATGCTCGGGCCGCCTCGGTGTATTCGGCCTTGACCTCATCCGATACGCCGATGGCTGTCAGGATGCGCTCAACGTCCGTTGCGCTGGGTGCCAGCTTGGCATTTTCGATCTTCGATAGCTTGGACGGAGACATGAGAGCGCTGCGGGCCACCGCTTTGGCTTCCTTTCCGGATGCCACTCGCAGCGCCCGCAGTGCGGCCCCAAGCTGTGCTCTGTTCACGTCCCGTACTTGGCCCACCATTCGGGAAAGGGCTCCGCGTGGGCAAGTGCCGCGTCACGGTACCGCGCGAATTCCGCCGTTCGTTCTGACGGCAGCACTTCCGAGCCGAGATACTTCCCGTTTCCGTCGTAGTTCATCACGGCGACGGATGCCGAGTCGAAGAACCAGAAATCCGGGACGTTCTCCAGAGGGTTGGGCTTCTCGGTGATGTCGAGAATGAAGAACTCTTCGCCACCGGTCATGTTCTTCCGGTACCCCCACCCAAGTTCGAACCTAAGATAGTCCGAGAGCGGGCGGGTCAGAATGTGGACCCGGTAGACCCTCTTGCCGTTTTCGGTGTGTGAACGGAGTTCTTCGACCCAGCCCGCGTTGTACTCGTCCGGCTGCGGCTGCCCGGCCAGGAACGCGTGATAAGCGTCCACGCTCCCGGACTTGCTGTAGTCGTCCAGGGTTTCCAGGCGGAATGCCTCACGCTCGAACGAGTCGAAGAGGTCACCGAGGGTCTTAGATGAGGTTGTCACGAATGGCCTTCTGGATCAGTTCCATCGGGATCTCGACCAGGGTTTCGTGTGCGGGAATCTGAAGCCCGTGGTCGGTCGGTGTCTCGCCCTGAACCAGGAAGGTGCCGCGATCCGTCGCGTAGATCGTCGGACAGTCCTTGATGTCGCACGTGCTGACTAGCTTGGTGACCTTCATGGTCCGGGTTCCCCTCTCCCGTGCCGCTGCCAGTGCCTCGCATCTGGGTTGATGCTCCCGAGGGTGAGACACGCGGGTCAAGCGATCACGGTTGACGGAACAGGAAACCGCGTAACCTGCGCCGAGCTTGCTCATCTACCGCGCGGCCGGTGGTGGTGCCTCCAGCGCGGCCCCTACCTGGGCAGACCGTAGACGATCATGGGGAAATGCTGGGTAGGGCCCTCTGGCAGGGGTGTTCGTGCAGGTCAGAGCCGTATGACCTGTAAAGCACCCAGATTTACGAAGGCACGAACCAGGTCCAGCGGATCGTGATGGCCCGCAACCTGCCGTAACGGCTGCGGCGCGACCTTGTGAACGGCCCCCGGCACCCTGCCGGGGGCCGTTGACATGTGGGGTGAATGGTGCGGATTGTTTGCGTCCGCCCGATGGCGGGCGGGAGCGGGGAGGCGTAGGACGGAAGTGCACGGGGTCCGCCCCGGACCCCGCTCCCACCCCTGGAGGAGCCATGCAGGAGACCGGAAGCATGACCGCGATGAGCAAGGAGATGCAGGAGTGCGTCAACGCGTGCATGTCCTGCCACACCGTGTGCGAGGAGACCATGAGCTCCTGCATGCAGGCCGGCGGTCAGGCCCAGATGCAGATCATGCGCGCGCTGATGGACTGCGCCGAGATGACCCGTATGTGCGCGGACATGATGATGCGCCGCTCCCCGATGAGCGCCGAGATGTGCGCGATGTGCGCCCGCGCCTGTGACATGTGCGCCGAGGCGTGTATGTCCATGCCCGACGATCCGCAGATGATGCGCTGTGCCGAGGCGTGTCGCCGCTGCTCCGAGATGTGCCGGGCGATGTCGGGCGCGACGGCCTGAGACGAGGCCGGTACGACCCCCACGACCGAGGGGCACCCCGTACGGGATGCCCCTCGGCCATGTCGTGTCGTGAGACGGTGGGTCAGTTGCCCGACACGGTCACCGTCTCGTCGCTCTTCAGCTCCTCCACCAGCTTCTTCACCTTCGCGGTGTCCCACTGGAGGTTGCCGTTGGCGGCGTTGCCCGAGATCGGCATGTTCATGGACTTGCCGTCGCCGCCCGTGACGCCCTTCATCGCCCAGAACATGTCGGCCAGGTCGAACAGGCTCATGTCCTCGTCGACGATCAGCGTGTCGAGGCCGGCGCTCATCGTCGGGTACAGCTTGAAGGGGTTCAGGACCGTGCTCGGCGTCGCCGTCTGGCTGGCGAGGGCCGCGAGGAACTTCTGCTGGTTCTTCGTACGGTCGAGGTCGCTGCCCGCGAGGGCGTAGCGGGTGCGGACGAAGGCGAGGGACTGCTCGCCGTTCAGCGTCTGCCTGCCCGCCTCGAAGTCGGCACCGGACTTGGTGTCCTTCAGGCCGCCCTTGGGGATGTCGATCTCCACACCGCCGACCGCGTCGACGATGTTGGCGAAGCCGGCGAAGCCGATCTCCACGTAGTGGTCGATGCGCAGTCCCGTGTTGGCCTCGACGGTCCTCACGAGCAGCTCCGGCCCGTCCTCGGCGTACGCGGCGTTCAGCTTCACCTGGCGGCCGGTGCCCTTGTAGGTCTTGCCGGACTCGGAGCCGACGAATGTGGGGATCTCCACATTGGAGTCGCGGGGCAGCGAGATCAGCGTCGGGCCGCCCGAGCCCGTGTGCAGGATCATCATCGAGTCGGTGCGCTTGCCGTCGGCGGACCCGGTGTGCAGTTCCTTCTTCTGCTCGGCCGACAGGCCAGCGCGGCTGTCGGAGCCGACGATCAGGTAGTTGGTGCCCTCGCCCTCCTCCGGCCGTTCGATGACCTTCGACAGGTCGACCTCGCGGTTCAGCTTGGAGTCGGCCCAGAAGTAGGTGCCGATCGTCGTGCCCAGCAGCACGACGGTGACGGTGATCGCCGTCCACTTGATACGGCGCCGCCAGTTCGGCGCCGGGCGCTCACCCCGGCCGTCGTAGCCGCCGGGACCGCCCGCACCGCCGCCGCCGTACACCTGGCCGGTGTTGTAGCCGCTGTCGTACGCGTTGCCGTACGGGTCGTGGCCGCCGCCGTGGTTGTCGTACGCGTCGCCGTACGCCGGCTGCTGTGGCACGCCGCCCTGAGGGGGTGCCGACGGGCCGCGACGGACCTGGCGCATCACGCGCGGCCCGTCGGGGTGTGCGCTGGCGCTTCCTTGTCCGTACCCGCCGCCGCGGTTGCTGTCGGACCATCCCTCGGGCCAATCGTTCATGCGCCCCAGTGTGCCGGGCTCCCCCGTGGGCCGTACAAGGGTCCTCGGAATTTCGCAGCGGTGCTGTTGCCAAGCTGATGCAAAGCGGACCTTACGAGGTCACGCATAAGGTGGAGGACATGACAGAGCAGGCCCCCGCAGCGGAATCCGGTATACCCGGCAAGCCGACCTCGGCGTCCCGGACCACCCTGAGCCACATCATGACCCACAACGACACCAACCTGCTGGGGACGGTGCACGGCGGCGTCATCATGAAGCTGGTCGACGACGCGGCGGGCGCGGTGGCCGGGCGCCATTCCGGTGGGCCCGCCGTCACCGCCTCCATGGACGAGATGGCCTTCCTGGAGCCGGTCCGCGTGGGCGATCTGGTCCATGTGAAGGCGCAGGTGAACTGGACGGGGCGGACGTCGATGGAGATCGGTGTCCGGGTCCTGGCGGAGCGGTGGAACGAGTCGACGCCGCCGCAGCAGGTGGGGTCGGCGTATCTGGTGTTCGCCGCGGTCGACGCCGACGGCAAGCCGCGCCGGGTGCCGCCGGTGCTGCCGGAGACGGAGCGGGACCGGCGGCGCTACCAGGAGGCACAGATCCGTCGGACGCACCGGCTGGCCCGGCGCAGGGCCATCCTGGAGCTGCGGGAGAAGAGGATCGCGGACGGGCTGGGGGACTGAGCCGTCGCCGGCCGACCGGGGCCCGAGGGCTCGGGGGCCTCGCGGAGGGCTCGTGCGGCGGGGCGTGTCCCCGGGCTCGTGAAGCTCCGTCGGGAATCCCTCAGGAGCAGGCGACCTCGTCACCCTTCACCACACCGGACTCTCCCTGGCCGGCGTCCTCGGCCCGTACCTTGCGGACCTTCTTGAAGTCCGTGCCGGCGATCACCTTCAGGACGGGGCCCTGCCCCGGGGCCTCCCGCAGCTCCGCGCCCGGCAGGGCCGTCGCCAGGGACCGGGCCGAGCGGTCCCAGCGCGGGTCGTGGAGGACGATCGTCCGGCGGACGTCGGTGCGCTCGGCGTTCACGGGCTTGCGGGTGGTGCGGAAGCCGGTGGCGGCCAGTTGGCGGTCGACCTCGCGGCCGAGAGCGGCGACGGCGGTGCCGTTCTCGACCTGGACGCGGATCTGCTGCGGGGCCACCTCGACCAGGACGCGCTTGCCCCGGGCCCGGTAGGGGGCGAGGGGGCGGTCGTCGCGGAGGGCCTTGAACAGGCGGCGCGACTTGGCGGCGTCCCACAGGAGGGTCGAGCCGAGGCCCTTGACGACGTGGCCCATGCGGCCGATGGGGACGGTGGTGAACTCGGAGGAGGCGGGGGTGAGGCTCCGCATGGCCCGGCCGAGGTCGATCAGCTCGCCGGTGCCGAACTCCTTGTCGGCGCGGACCGAACCGAGGACGGCCCGGGTGATGTCACGGAACTTCATCGGGTTGAGGAGCACCCCGGAGGACGTGGCCTGTGCCATCAGGGCGGCCATGAATCGCTGCTGGCGCTTCATACGGCCCAGGTCGGAGGAGCCGTCGGCGTGGCGGGAGCGGACGTACTGGAGGGCCTGTCCGCCGTCGAGGTCGTGGGAGCCCGCGGGCAGGTCGAGGCCGGTGTAGGAGTCCTTCAGGGGGCGGGCGGTGCAGATCCTGACGCCGCCGAGGACGTCCACGGTCCGCATGAAGCTGGCGAAGTCGACCTCGACGTAGTGGTCGATCTTCACCTTGGTCATGCGCTCGACCGTGCGGACCGTGAGCTGGGGGCCGCCCTCCGCGTACGCGGCGTTCAGTTTGATCGGGTGGGCGGGCCGGGTCTTCCCGGTGGTGTGGTCGGTGTGCGCGGGCGCCTCGGCGTAGGAGTCGCGCGGCAGGCTCACGACGCTGGCCCGCTCCCGGTCCTCCGAGATGTGGACGATCATCATGGTGTCCGTGCAGTGGCAGGGGGCGCCGCCGAGCCGGTAGGCGCGCCGCTCCGCCTCGGTGATGCGGTCGCGGCCGTCGGTGCCGACCAGCAGGACGTTCGTGCCGTGGCCGGCCTCGGGGCGGTTCTTCATGTCCTTGAAGGGGTCGACGCGGGCGATCTCCTCGTCGAGGCCGGTGACCACCGCGTGCCCGATGCCCGCGGCGGCCAGCACCACCACCGACAGCGTTGTCGCCGCCCGCATGGCCCAGCTTTGTTTCCCGGGGCGCACCGGGGGCCTGGGCTGCCGCGGACGCGCGGGGCGGCGGGGCGGTGTGGGCACGGGGGACACCTCCGCGGAACCGGTCGGGGCAGACGTGGGAACGCTGAGCACCGTAGGCGCAGTCGCTCCGCGGCCCGTACCGGCGACCGGGCGGCGCGCGTCGCTGTCCCCCGTTCGCGGTAACGTGAGCCCCCTATGAACGCCAAGCCCGACGTGCGGCTCCCCGCCGTGTCTGTGATCATGCCCGTCCTCAACGAGGAGCGGCATCTGCGCGGGGCCGTCCAAGCGATCCTCGCGCAGGAGTACGCCGGCGAGATGGAGGTCGTGATCGCCCTCGGTCCGTCCACGGACCGTACGGACGAGATCGCGGCCCAGCTCGTGGCCGAAGACGCGCGTGTGCACACCGTGCCGAACCCCACCGGTCGTACGCCCGCCGCGCTGAACGCCGCGATCAAGGCCTCCCGGCATCCGATCGTGGTGCGTGTCGACGGCCACGGCATGCTCTCGCCGAACTACATCGCCACCGCCGTGCGGCTCCTGGAGGAGACCGGCGCGCAGAACGTCGGCGGCATCATGCACGCCGAGGGCGAGAACGACTGGGAGCGCGCGGTCGCGGCCGCCATGACCTCGAAGATCGGTGTGGGCAACGCCGCCTTCCACACGGGCGGGCAGGCCGGTCCGGCCGAGACGGTCTACCTGGGTGTCTTCCGGCGTGAGGCGCTGGAGCGGCAGGGCGGCTACAACGTGGAGTTCATCCGTGCCCAGGACTGGGAGCTGAACTTCCGGATCAGGGAGGCGGGCGGCCTCATCTGGTTCTCGCCGGAGCTGAAGGTGTCCTACCGGCCCCGGCCCAGCGTGAAGGCGCTGGCCAAGCAGTACAAGGACTACGGGCGCTGGCGCCATGTCGTCGCCCGCTATCACCAGGGCTCCATCAACCTGCGCTACCTCGCCCCGCCGACCGCCGTGTGCGCGATAGCCGCCGGTCTGCTGGTGGGCGGGCTGCTCACGCCGCTCGGCTTCATCGTGCCGGGAGGCTATCTCGCGGCGATCGTCGCGGGCTCGGTCCCCGCGGGCAGGGGTCTGCCGGTCAAGGCGCGGCTGCAGATCCCCGTCGCCCTCGCCACGATGCACATGTCCTGGGGCTTCGGTTTCCTGACCAGCCCGAAGTCGCTGGCGAAGAAGGTCATCGCGTCCCGCCGCCCGGCCGTGCTCACCGAGAGCTGAACCCGACCACACACATGTGGGGCCTCTCCCGGGGTTCGGGAGGGGCCCCACACTCGTTCACCGTTCACCGTTCACCGGGTGAAGCCGGCTGCCGGGCGACGTGGGACTACCAGGTGAAGTTCGGGTTGACCTTCATGCAGGCCTTGTCGTCCGCGCCGTTCATCGCGTCCGCCGACTTCGGGGTCTTGTCGTCCCGCTTCTCGGCCTTGTACGCGTCGCCCTCGCGCCAGTCGGCGCCGACGACGAGCGTGACGCCGCTGACGTTCGTCGACTTCTCCACCTGGCTCAGCGGGATGCCGAGTGCCCTGGCGACCGCCTGGGCGTCGCCCTCCAGTTCGGCGCTCGGATAGCGCACGACCGTCTTGTCCTCGGTGATGGCGGTGGTCGCGTCGGCCGAGGCCTTGGCGAAGCCCTCCTCGACGAGGAGCCCGGACACGGTGTGGGCCCGGCCGGGGGCCGCCCCGAGGGTGGAGGTCAGGGTGCCGTTCTGCACCAGTACGCCGATCTCGTCGTCCGGCGCCGCCGGATCGTCGGAGGTCAGGTCCTCCGTGGTGGCCTTCTTCGCGTCCTTGCCGTCGAGCGCGATGTCCTCGCGCACCAGGCGGAAGAGCTTCTCCGCGTCGCCCTCCTTGGGCACCACGCGCGCGCCGACGTAGGTGAACGGCATCGTCGTCATCGTGATCCGGGCCGGCTCGACCTTGCGCAGTTCCTTGCTGAGGTCGTAGAGCTTCGCCACGTCGCCGAGGCCCTCGTCGACGGTGAGCGCCCGGGTGGCCTCCTCGGCCAGCCTGCGCAGCTTGTTCGGGCTGCTGAGCGTGGCGTTCTCACGCAGCTCGCGGACCATCGAGTTCATGTACATGTGCTGCGCCTTGGCGCGGGCGATGTCGCTGCCGTCCTCGAAGCCGTAGCGGGTGCGCAGCCACTGCAGGGCCTGCTCGCCCTTGATGGACGTGGTGCCCTTCTCCAGCTTCAGGCCGGAGCCGTGGCCCTGGCTGTCCCGGGACTCGATGTTGTCGGTGACGCACACGGGTACGCCGCCGATCGCGTCGGCCATCGAGACCACACCGGCGAAGTCGACCATCATGAAGTGGTCGATGTGGATGCCGGTCAGCTCCTGCCAGGTGGCGACCGTGCAGCCGGGTCCGCCGCGGCCCAGGGACTCGTTGGTCATCGTCCGGCTGGTCGCCCCGTACACCTTGCCGTCGTCCGGGTCGGTGCACTTGGGGATGTCGAGCAGGGTGTCGCGGGGCATGCTGATGACCGACATGTTGCTGCGGTCGGCGGACAGGTGCAGCAGCATCTGGACGTCGGCGAGCGGAGGGCCGCCGAAGGTCTCCCGGGCGCCGCCGAGCTTCTGGTTCTCCTCGGTGTCCCGTGCGTCGGAGCCGATGAGCAGGATGTTCAGCGGGGTCTGGCCGGCCGCGTTGGGGGTGGGCTCGGCGATCTTCGTGTCGCCGAGGTTCAGCTTCTCCTTCTTGATGTTGTGGTTCAGGTGCCGGTAGTAGAGGTAGCCGGCCCCCGAGGTGCCGAGTATCACGACCGCCAGCACCGTCGCCGACCAGCGCAGCACCCGCCTGCGCCTGCGCGGCGCGGGCGCACCGGCCCGTCTGCGCCCTGCGGCGCCGCCCTGACTGCCACCGTCGCGCCCCCGCTGTTCCGGGACTCCGGCGTTCCCGTCGTCGCCGGACGAGCCGTCCGCCGATCCGAGGCCACCGCCCCGCTCGCCGGGTTCCTCGACGCGCGGCCGCCCCCCGTCCCCGCGCACGTCGCTCCGTACCATCTCCCTGCCCCTCCCCACCCTGCTGTGCCGACGGGGCCGCCCCCGCCTCCTGTTGGACTTCCGAGACCCCGACTGGGATGTACGCATGCTCTTGTGAACCCGTCATGCGTCCCGCCCGGATGACATCGGGTACCCGCAGACGCCGACCGGGACCGCGTTCGTGTGCCCGGTCGAACACCGGGTGTGGACACGGACACGGGCCGGTACGGCGGCGGGTGCCGTCGTATGACAACCGGAACCCGCCGGGTGGGCGCACCCTCGCGCCAACCCGGCGTTCTCACTGCACGTGCGCCCTGATAGACGCGGGAAGACCCCGTCAGGTCATCAGCCGGCGCACTTTTCCTTGTCCGCGGTGTTCTTCTCGACATCGAGGTCCGCCGCCGACGCACCGCTCAGCTTCACCCCGGCGCCCTTGAAGTCCTCGCCCAGGGTCAGCACCATCGCGGGCAGTCCCTGGGAGTTTGCCTCGCTGTTGCCCTCACCGGGCTTCAGCGCGGACGCGGACAGCCCCATGAGGTCGGCCAGCTTGCGCGCCTGGTCGGCCTGGTCGGGGTCGTACTCGAGGGTCGTCTTCGACAGGGTCTTGCCGGCGTTGCCGAGCTGGCTCGACTTCGTCACGCCGACCTCGTTCTGCAGCCAGCTGAGCGTGGCCTGCGCGCTGCCGGCCTTGGCACCGCCGTTGTAGACGTTGACCCGGACGTCGGAGGCCTTGGCGCGCGCGCCCTTGAGCTTCGCGGCCTGCTTCTCCTTGGCCTTCTTCTTCACCTCGCTGAGCGAGACGTCGTCGCGGATGAGCTGGAACAGCTCCTCCGCCTTGCCCGGTGTGGGCAGCACGGTCGCGCGGTCGGTGTTGTCGACGACCGGCACCGTGGTGAAGGTGATGTTCTTCGTCTCCACCTTGCCGACCTCCTTGCCGAGCGAGCCCAGCTTCTGGATGTCGGCGATCTGCGAGTCGACGGACAGCGCCTTGGTTGCGGCCTCCGCCAGGTCGATGACCTTGCCCGCGTCGGTGAGGGTGTCCTCGGACTTCATCTGGCGGATCATCGAGCTGAGGAACTGCTGCTGCAGCTTGATCCGGTCCAGGTCGCTGCCGAAGCCCACGCTGTAGCGGGTGCGCAGGAACGCCAGTGCCTGCTCGCCCTCGATGACGTGCTTGCCCTCGGAGAGGTCGAGCTTCGACTTGGTGTCCTTGATGGGCTTGGCGAGGCAGACCTCGACGCCGCCGATCGCCGTGGAGAGCGTCTTCACGGCGTTGAAGTCGGCGACCATGAAGTGGTCGGGGACGATCCCGGTGAGTTCCGTCACGGTCCGCATCGTGCAGCTGGGGGTCCGGCCGCTCTGTCCGAGGCTGGTGTTGAACCGGGCGTCGGGGGAACCTTCGATGATCTTCTTGGTGCCGTCCTCCTGCGTCGTCTCGCAGTCGGGGATGTCCACGATCATGTCCCGCGGAATGCTCATCGCGGTTGCGTTCGTCCGGTCCTTGGAGACGTGCAGCAGGATCGTGGTGTCGGCGTGGCCGACGCTGTCCTTGTCGCCGTAGCTCCCGTTGCCCTTGCCCGTGCGCTTGTCCGTGCCGATCACCAGGAGGTTGATCGCCCGGTCCTTGCTGAAGCCACCGGTGCCGGCGCCGTCGTCGGGGATGGAGGTGATGTTGTCGTTCAGGTGCTGGTAGTACAGATAGGCCGCGGCGCACACGACGACCAGCACGAAGGCCAGGGTGCCGCCCGTCCACACCAATATCCGCTTGCCGGTGGACTTCTTGGGTTTGGTCCTGCTCCGGCCGCCCCGGCGGCCCGGCAGCGGGTCCTCCTCGGGCGTGCCCCGTCGACGCCGCGGCCCCGGTACGACCTCGGGCATCTCCCGGGTGTCCGGAGCCGCAGCCGATCGCGCGGAGGTGCCGGCCGCTCTGGCGCCCACCCCCGCGGGCGTGGCCCTGCGGGGCCTCGGCACGCCCGACTGCGGACCGGAAGGGGTCAGTCGCAGTTCGTATTCACCGGTGTTCGGGTTGAGTACCCACTGGTCTGCGGGATCGATGTCTTCCGCCCGCCCACGGCCTTGCGCGTCCACGGTTGTCTGATTCCTCCGTCGGGGCCACGCGGCGTCTTCCCCCTCAAAAGACGCTCGGGTCTCGCTGCAAGTGGTGCGTGACCGGGAAGGCCTGACACACCGGATCGCTCACACTAGCCGCCCGATCAGGCGCCAAGCGACGGCGGTGACAAATTGCACGCCCCTACAAGCGGGCAATCTGCCCATTTCATAGAGCATTTGTTCCTCGTGTTGACGTGCGTTTTACCTGAGGGGGACGGATCCGGTCACTCGCAGGCCTCTTCGGCGGCCGTGCGACCGCGGAACGTGGGCAACGGATCGGGTGTGAGCGAAGACCCGCCCGAAGTCTCTTCCGCGTGACCCTCGGGCGCACCCTCCGGGAGTTCCCTGGCCACGGCCACGGGTGCGTCGGCGCGCAGTCGGGCGAAGAGCCGGTGGGCCGCCGGCTCGACGAGTTCGTCACGATTGGCGTTGTGTGCGTACGACTTACGAGGAACCGTCAGGAATTGCACCTTTTCCATGGGGATGGCGCGCATTCCGCGGACGAGGTCGTACAGACCGCGCAGACTCGCCAGGCCGGGGTCCGTGGTGAGCGACGAGGTGGCCGCGTCGAGCACCGGATAGAGCTTCACCGGGTTCAGCAGGACGCCGTTGCTGCGTACCTTCGCGGCCAGTGCCGCGAGGAACCTCTGCTGCCGGTCGATCCGTTCGGTGTCGCTGCCGTCGCCCAGCGTCTTGCGGGCCCGCACATAGCCCAGCGCCTGCTCGCCGTTGAGTCTCACCCTGCCCGCCGGCAGCCGGAGCTTGGCGGCCTTGTCGCGGATGGGGGCCTCTATGCACACCTCGACCCCGTCCACGGCGTCGACCATCTCCTTGAAGCCGCTGAAGTCCACGACGATGTGATGGTCGATGCGGATATCGGTCATCTTCTCGACCGTCCGGATGGTGCAGGCCGAACCCCCCACCTGGAAGGCGTAGTTGAACATCGCGAACCTCGGTTCGGTCCGGGTGCCGTCCGCCTTCCGGCACCCGGGCACGTCCACCATGAGGTCCCGCGGCAGCGACACCGCCGTCGCGCTCCGCCGGTCGGCCGCCAGATGCAACAGGATGGTCGTGTCCGACCGCTCGGTGCCCGAGTCCCGACCGTATCTGCCGTTGTCGCTCCCCGAGCGCGAGTCCGACCCGATCACCAGGATGTTCTGCGCGTCCCGCACCAGAGAGGTGGGTCGCTCCTTCTCGAACCGGGCCAGCTCGTCCGCCGCCCTCGTGTCGGACGTGATGTTCCCGTCGAGCTTCCGATAGGCGGCCCAGCCGACCGCCACGCCCCCGACCACGAACGCCGCTGCCCCCGCCGCCGTCCACCGCAGCCACCGCCGCCGGCGGCGGCGCAGGAGCCCGCCCCCGGTGGCGGAACCGCCCGCACCGGGCCCGAGCACCCTCGTCCTGCCTCCGACGTCGTTCACTTCCGGCCACCCCTCACGGCGTACGAGGTACGAGCGAGTCGTGCTCTTACGACGATGGCGTGCGAGGAGGGAGGGGGCGGCCGGGGGTAGGCCGAACGGGGGACGGGACGATGCCGGGCCGCACGGCGGGCGCCCGGCCGGCGCTGACGCGAGACGGCGGGTACCGACGCGAGACGGCCGGCCTATCGCGAGACGGCCGCCCTATCGCGAGACGGCGGAGACCCGCTCACTCTCGATCCGCTTGGCCAGCGCATCCTCCCCCAGGGCCTCCAGATGCCGGCACAGCACCACGGAACCGCCCGTCGCCAGCGGGCCGTACAACCCCGCGAGCAGCCCCTCCCATGTGCCGTACCCCACTCCGGACAGCAGCCGCGACCCCGGCCCCGTGAGCCCGATGCCGCCCGCCTCGGCCCGTGCCCGCTCCACGACCTCCGCCCCGCTGAACTCCCGCCCGGCCACGACCAGCGCCGGCTCCTCGGGGTCCACGGGGGCGAACGGAGCGAACCGGTCCCCCTGCGACGGCACCTCGACGGCGTAGTCCATGAACCCCGCAGGCGTCTGCGGGAACCGTCCCCCGAGCGGTCGCAGTGCGAGGGCGACCCGCTCGCCGGAGCACGCCCGGGCCTCCTCCAGCGTGTCCGGTCCGCTCACCACGAGGTCGGCCGCCCCCGGATCCCCGGCGATGTCGGCGACGACCCCCACCGACGAACACGCCAGCAGCCACACCGCCGTCTGCCAGTGCGCGGGCAGCAGCAGTGCCAGCCGGTCGCCCGGCTGCGCGGCCAGGTCGCCCTGGAGCAGATTCGCCGTCTTGGCCACCCAATTGGCGAAGGTGGCCACGGACAATTCGACGCGTTCGCCCGTGGCGTCGTCGTAGAAGGTCACCAGGGGGCGCGCGGGGTCCGCGGCGAGCGCGGATCGCAGCAGGTCGGCAGGGGTGCGGTCGGTGGCGTTCACGCGCGTAAGCGTACGCGGGGCCCGGCGCCGGGCGAGCCGGGGCAGGACCGGAGGGGCCACCGGTTCGGCGCAGCGCCACCCACCGGTTCGGGGGAGCCGAGCCGACGGTCCGTCAGTTCCCCGATGGACAGATATGTATGACTATGTCCAAGATCGGGCGTATGCGTAGCTCTCGTTTCCTCGCTTCCTCGATCGGCGTCACCTGCGCTGCGGCCCTCGCTGTTTCGGCCGCACTGCCCGCGTCGGCCGCGACCCCCGCCCTCGCCAGACCCTCCACCTCCGAAAAACCCACGACTTCCGCAGGAGTCACCCCGGTCGACCCCGCGGTCCTCGACAGCGCGGCCGCACCGCTGTCCGGCAGCACCCAGTCGCTCCCCCTGGTCCCGCGCGCGACGGACCGCGGTTTCGGCGCGCACGCCACCGAACAGGGCCTCGGACGACGGGACGTACGGTCGTTCTCCCTGGTCGGCGTCGTATGGGACGACCCGGACTCCGAACTGCACGGCCGCGTCCAGGTCCGTACGCGGGCGCGGGGCACCGCCCGCTGGTCCGGCTGGCAGGACGTCGAGACACACAACCAGGAGCACGCCGCCGACCCGGACACCGCCGAACGCACCTCCAGCCGGGTGCGCGGCTCCACCGCCCCGCTGTGGGTGGGCGAATCCGACGGCGTCGAGGTCCGCGTACGCGCCGAGGCCAGCGGTCGTACGGCCGTGCCGGGCGTCCAGATGCTTCCGGACGGCCTACGCCTGGAACTGGTCGACCCAGGTCCGGGCGTCCCGGAGGCCGGGGCGGCCCAGGGGGCCGTCGTCCCGATGGCCGGGCCGGCCGCCGCCCCCCCGCCCGGCGGCGCGCCCGCGGACACCGCGCGCTTCGTCGGGCTGACCGTCGACTCGGCCGCCTCGTCCGCCGTCAACGCCGATCTCACGCCGATCGGCTCCACCGTGATCCCGGCGTTGTCGCGCGAGGGGACGGAGGCCGAGCTGGCCGCGCTGGAGCCGGGTATGAAGCCCTACATCGGGCCGCGTCCGCGTATCGTCACGCGTCGCGGCTGGGGCGCCGACGAGAAGCTCCGTGAACGCGACTTCCTCTACACCAAGCGGGTCCAGGCGGCCTTCGTGCACCACACCGCCTCGGGCAACAACTACAGCTGCGCTCAGGCGGCTTCCGTCATCCGCAGTATCTACCGCTACCACGTGGTGAGCAGCGGCTGGCGAGACATCGGCTACAACTTCCTCGTCGACAAGTGCGGAAACATCTACGAGGGGCGCGCGGGTGGCGTCGCGAAGGCCGTCATGGGAGCCCACACCCTCGGATTCAACTCGAACAGCATGGGGATCGCGGTCATCGGCAGCTACGGCTCCACCACGCCGCCCCGGGCCGCTGTGACGGGGATCGCGCAACTAACCGCGTGGAAACTCGGTCTTTACCGGGCGAACCCCAAGGGCAAGACCGACCTCGTCTCCGGGGGTAGCAATCTCTACGCAAAAGGCAAGAAGGTACGACTGCATGTGATCTCCGGCCATCGTGACGGGTTCGCGACCGAGTGCCCGGGGGGGCGCCTTTACGGAAAGCTCGGTGCGACCCGCTCGGAGGCCGCCCGCTACCAAGGGCGGTAGTACGGCGGCAGGTTGAAGGGGGGAATCCAGGGGCTCCGGCGCCCGGCCGGAAACCGGTGAGCCGACCGGCGGCCACCGCACGGCAGAACAGCAGGACCGAGGGCACGACCGTCGTGCCCTCGGTGGAACGACCCCGCCGACCTGCGAAGCGGCAGTCGGCGGGGTCGCGCACGACCACGAAGGCGCCATCGAACGGTCTGCATACACTGGCCGGCCGAAAGACAGTTCGGCCGGTCCCGGCAGGAAGCAGAGACGACAGGTGACAGAAGCGATTCTTCTGGTCGGCGGCAGAGGCACCCGACTGCGTCCGCTCACGGTGCACACTCCGAAGCCCATGCTTCCGGCGGCCGGAGTCCCCTTCCTCACACACCAACTGGCGCGGGCGAGAGCGGCGGGCGTCGACCACATCGTCCTCGCCACCTCGTATCTGGCCGAGGTCTTCGAACCCCACTTCGGCGACGGCTCCGCCCTCGGCCTCCACCTCGAGTACGTCACCGAGGAGGAGCCCCTCGGCACCGGCGGCGCCATCCGCAACGCGGCCGCTTACCTCCACTCCGCCCCCGAGGACCCCGTCCTCGTCTTCAACGGCGACATCCTCACCGGCCTGGACATCCGCCGCCTGGTCGGCACCCACCGCACGACCGGCGCGGACATATCGCTCCATCTGACCCAGGTCACCGACCCCCGCGCCTACGGCCTCGTCCCCACGGACGAGTCGGGCCGGGTCCTGGCGTTCCTGGAGAAACCCCAGACCCCCGAGGAGATCGTCACCGACCAGATCAACGCGGGGGCCTACGTCTTCCGCCGCTCGGTCATCGACACCATCCCGGCGGGCCGCCCGGTCTCGGTGGAACGCGAGACGTTCCCGGACCTGCTGGCGGCGGGCGCCCACCTCCAGGGCATGGTCGACTCCACGTACTGGCTGGACCTCGGCACCCCGGCGGCCTTCGTCCGGGGCTCGGCGGACCTCGTCCTGGGGCGCGCCCCGTCCCCCGCGGTGCCCGGCCGCTGCGGTGACCGCCTCGTCCTGCCCACCGCCCGGGTGGCCGGCGACGCCAAGCTCACCGGCGGCACGGTCGTCGGCGAGGGCGCGTTCGTGGGAGAGGGCGCGCGGGTCTCCGGCAGCACGGTGCTCGCGGGCGCCGTCGTCGAACCCGGCGCCGTCATCACCGACTCCCTGATCGGCGCCCGCGCCCGCATCGGCGAACGCTCCGTCCTCACCGGCACGGTCGTCGGCGACGGCGCGGTCATCGGCGCGGACAACGAACTCCGCACGGGGGTGCGCGTCTGGTGCGACGCCCGGATCCCCACGGGGGCGCTCCGCTTCTCGTCGGACGAGTAGGGCGCCTCATCGCTCGGGGGTGCGGGTTCGTCGGCGGGTGCGGGTGGGTCGTGGTTTCCCGCGCAGTTCCCCGCGCCCCTGAAGGACGCCCGCCAACGAACCGCCCTAGCTCAAAGGCGCCCGATGTCCCAGCGAGGCATCTTCGGCGTACGCCGCCCCGGCACCCGCCCCGACAACAGAATGAACCGGGCGGCCCGATGCCGCTGCCCCGCATACGGCTCCAGCAGCGACAGCATCACCGAGTCGTCGGCGTCCCGGTCCCCCGCCAGCGCGAACCCCACGATCCCCGGCAGATGCAGATCCCCCACGGTCACCGCGTCCGCCGCCCCATGGCTGCGCTGCACCGTCTCGGCCGACGTCCACGGCCCGATCCCCGGGACCAGCTCCAACCGCGCCCGCGCGTCCTCCGGTGACATCCCCACGGCCTCCTCCAGCCGCCCCGCCACCCGCACCGCCCGCAGAATCGTCGACGCCCGCTTGTCGTCGACCCCCGCCCGATGCCACTCCCAGGACGGGATCAACGCCCACTCCCGGGCCGTCGGCGGCACGGACATCCCCGCGGGCGCGGGCCCCGGCGCCGGCTCCCCGTACTTCCGTACGAGCAGCCGCCACGCCCGGTACGCCTCGTCCGTCGTGACCTTCTGCTCCAGGATCGAGGGGATCAGCGACTCCAGCACCAGTCCGGTCCGCGTCAGCCGCAGCCCCGGACGCCGCCGCCAGGCGGCCGCCACGATCCGATGCCGGGGCACGAACGCGTCGGGTTCGTCCAACGCCCCCAGCAGGGCCGGCAGCCGGTCGAGCAGCCACTCGCTCCCCGGACCCCAGGCCGCCGCCTCGACGACCCCGGTGCGCACGGCGACCCGCAGGGTCCCGGCCCCGGCCGGCGTACGGCAGACCCGCCACACGGCCCCGTCGGCGGTCGCTCGGAACGTCGGATCGCCGGACCCCCGTTTGAGCGGCCCGAGCACCAGCCCCAGATCGAACGGCCCCTCGGGCGTCCACGTCCGCCGAAGCCCCGGCAGGGCCGCGGGCCGGGGCACCCCGCCGGGCACCACGACATGCCCACCCCGCACGGTCGTGCGAGTGGGCCGGGGGGAGAAACGTCCGGCCACGATGAGGTCCTAGGGGCTAGTCCGGTGCCCTATGAGCGTAGAGGGCGCTGATGCCGTCAGGGGCGCGGGGAACCGCCCGAGCAACCATGAACGACGCCGCACACGCGCCCTGAACCCGCCCCCGCACGAGTCGTGGGCGCGCGGTCCCCTTCCAGCTCACCGCACCTCGATGAACGCCCCCGCATCCCGCTCCCCCCGGGCCGGAGGCTCTCCCGCCGGGTGCCCGACGGCCACGGCCCCCATCGGATCCCAGCCCTCCGGCAGCCCCAGCACCTCCCGGACGACATCCCGGCAGAACATCGTCGAGGACACCCACGCGGAGCCGAGCCGCTCCCCGGCCAGCGCCACCAGGAAGTTCTGCACCCCGGCCCCGGCGGCGACGACGAACATCTCCCGCTCGGCGCCGTCCCGCCGTGCGTCCCCGTAGGTGTGCGACCCGTCCATCACCAGACAGGGCACGACGAGGTACGGCGCGTTGCGCAGTACGTCCCCCCGCCGGACCCGCTTCGCGACGGACTCCTCGCTCTTGCCGTCCCGCCGCAGATCCGCGATCCAGGCGTCCCGCATCGCGTCGAGCAGCCGCACCCGCGACTCCTCGGACTCCAGCAGCACGAACCGCCACGGTGTCGTGTGGTGCGGTGCCGGCGCCGTGACGGCGGCGGCCACGGCACGCCGTACCGCACCTGGGTCGACCGGCTCGTCGGTGAACGCCCGCACGGTGCGCCGCTGGGTCACCGCCAGCCGTACGGCCTCGGAGGTCCCCATCCGGAACATGTCGTCCCGGGCGCCCCGCACCAGGGCCTTGGTGCCCTCGCCGCCGTCCTCGGCGACGACATGTGCGAGCCCTCGCACGACGGCCACCGGCAGCCCGGCGGCCTTGCCCTTCACCAGGTCACCGGCGGCGGCCAGCTCGTCGGCTGTGGCGACGACGGTCGCGCTCAGCGGATTGCCGTGCGTGTCCGTGCCGCCGCGCAGGTCGTCGAGGACCCGCACCCCGGCCGCGCCGACGGCGACGTCGGTGAGTCCGCTGCGCCAGGGCCGCCCGAAGGTGTCGGTGACCACGACCCCGACATCGACCCCGAGCGCGTCCCTGATGCCGTCCCGGACGGCCCGTGCGGAGGCGTCGGGGTCCTCGGGCAGCAGCAGTACGGTCCCGGAGGGGGTGTTGGAGGCGTCGACGCCGGCGGCGGCCATCACCAGGCCCTGCCGGTTCTCCACGATCCGCAGCGCACCGCGCCGGGCCACGACCCGCACGGTCTCGGCGTCGATCGCGGCCTCCCGGTCGGCCGCCTCGACCATCCGGCCCTCGGCCTTGGACACGATCTTCGAGGTGACGAGCAGCACGTCCCCGTCACGCAGCCCCGGCTCGGCCGCGGCGATCAGCTTGGCGAGGTCGTCCCCCCGCTGGACCTCGGGTATGCCGGCGACGGCCCACACCCGGTACCCGGCGGCCGAGGACGCCTCTCGCGCGGTCTCCTCGCTCACGCGCCCCGTACCTCCTCCGCGAGCGCCAGCGCCGCTCGGGCCATGGCCGCCGTGGCGTCCAGGTCGGTCATCATCAGGGGGACCGCCCGGCAGCGGATGCCCGCGGCCTCGACGCGCTCGACGGTGCCCGCGTCGACGGTGTCGACGAGCCAGCCGTCGAGCAGCCCGGAGCCGTAGTGCTCGGCGACTGCCGCGGCGGTGGACTCGACGCCGACGGCGGCGAGCACCTTGTCGGCCATGCCCCGCACGGGCGCGTCGCCGACGATGGGGGAGAGCCCGACGACCGGCACCCCGGCCTCGGCGATCGCCTCCCTGATGCCGGGCACGGCCAGGATGGTGCCGACGGACACGACGGGGTTGGACGGCGGGAAGAGGATCACGTCCGCCTCCGCGACGGCCTCCAGGACCCCGGGCGCGGGCTTCGCCTGCTCGGCGCCGACCGGCACGATCGCCTCGGCCGGCACGGAGGCCCGCAGCCGCACCCAGTACTCCTGGAAGTGGACGGCCTTGCGCTCGCCGTCGAGGTCGACGGCGACATGGGTCTCGACCCGGTCGTCGGTCATGGGGATGAGCCGCACACCCGGCTGCCACCGGTCGCACAGGGCCTCGGTGACCGCGCTCAGCGGGTATCCGGCGCCGATCATCTGCGTCCGCACGATGTGCGTGGCGAAGTCCCGGTCGCCCAGGCCGAACCACTCCGGTCCGACGCCGTACGCCGCGAGCTCCTCCTTCAGATGGAAGGTCTCGTCGGCCCGGCCCCAGCCCTGCTCCTCGTTGATGCCGCCGCCGAGCGTGTACATCACCGTGTCGAGGTCCGGGCAGACCTTCAGGCCGAAGAGGTGGATGTCGTCCCCGGTGTTGCCGATGACCGTGATGTCGGCCTCCGGCGCGGCCCGCTTCAGGCCGCGCAGGAACCGGGCACCACCGATGCCACCCGCCAGAACCACAATGCGCATGGGAGCCAGTCTCGCAGGCGGGTACGACAACGGGCCGCCCGGCCACCCGCGACGGCGAACGGTTCCGGCCGACGGCCACGGCGGCGCGGCACCGGCGGGAACGGTTCCGGCCGACGGTCGCCGCCGCCCGGCGTCAGGCCGTGACGGCCGCCGTCGCCGTGGCGCAGGCCTTGGTGTGCATCGGCATGTCCGTCAGGCCCGGGTAGTAGACGTGCAGGCTTATGGCCGGTTCCAGCGTGTCGTTGACGACCTCGTGCACATAGCCCGGCGCGAAGACCCGCTGCGCGCCGGCGCCCAGCGTCCGCGTCCCCCGGTCGGTGTGCTCGGTCAGCGTGCCGTCCAGCACGGTGAGCACACCCGACGACCCTCCGTGGTCGTGCAGTCCGCTGCCCTGACCCGGTACCCAGGACAGCAGCCACACCTCGTACCCGGGGCCGGTGCGCAGCCGGTGGTACCAGCGCGTCGTCGCGTCGTACTCGACGACGTGCTCCCACTGGGCGCGGTCCTCGGCGAGGGAGCGGGCCAGTCCGGCGAACTCGGCCACGGTGACCGGGTGTTGGCGCGGCGGCTGGAGGAGGTGCGGGACTTCGAGGATGTCGCCGGCGATCTGGAGGTCGCTGTCGCTGTTCATGGGGTGAGGTGGTCCTCGGCGGAGAGTGCGGGGGGTGGCCGGGTGTCGCGTGCCGTCCGCCCGGATCACGGGCGGGGCGGATGCCCGGGTGCGGGCGGAAGGGAGCAGCAGCCGAGCCTCGATGGGCTCAGTGGCAGCCGGAGCGCGTTGGGCTCAACAGCTGGGACAGCAACAGCTACAGCGAGCGCGGGCAGCACCGAGGGACCCGGCGGAGCGGGTCGGGGTGAGTGCCGAGTTCGCGAGCATGCCCACTAGGACAGCGGTTCACACCTCTGCTGTCAACTTCACGTCCGTTATGTGGATGCCGCTTCACCTCTTCCGGTGCATCACCCCGGTGAAAGGTTTGTGCACGGGGAGTCGGGGACACATGGCGCACAACCCGATACGGGTGAGTGCGAACGGACCGGAACGAGATCGAACTCCTGGACGTCTTCCCTCGTAAGAGAGGGAGACCGTACGGGACTTCCGCCCGCCGCCAAGCTGCTGTCAGGTTTATGCCGATTTGAACACTTTCCGCATAGCCTTGGTTCCGCAGAGTGAATAAGGGGCCCAATAGCAGATCTCGGCTTGACTCGCCCGTAGCAGCACACTTGTAATTTCACTCGTGTCGTTCAGCCGGAATCGGTAACGGCCGCACGACGGGGACGCGAAAGACGGACGAGGGGCGCACATGACCGAGCTCGTGCAGCAACTGCTGGTCGACGACGCGGACGAGGAACTCGGCTGGCAGGAGCGCGCACTGTGCGCCCAGACCGACCCCGAGTCCTTCTTTCCCGAGAAGGGCGGCTCGACCCGCGAGGCCAAGAAGGTCTGCCTCGCCTGCGAGGTCCGCTCCGAGTGCCTCGAATACGCCCTCGCCAACGACGAGCGCTTCGGCATCTGGGGCGGTCTGTCCGAGCGTGAACGCCGCCGCCTCAAGAAGGCCGCCGTCTGAGCGCGTCGCAGCCCTCGCCGCACGCGCCTCCGCACACCGCGCACCTCAGGAAGTCGGCAGCCCGACGCACGTCCCAGCGGAACCGGATGACGAACGGCCCGTCGCAGGTGGCTTGTCCACAGGCGGCGGGCCGCCGTGCTGCTCAGCCGTTAGTGTGGGCCCTCGTCCGAGACGTCCCGCTGTCCACGCCGGACACAGACGTCCACCGCAGTCCATCGAACCGGGGCCCGTACCTCGATGTCCGTGCACAGCCACACCGCAGCTCACGACGCTGCCACCCCTGAGTTCCCACGTCATGTGGTGACCGCGGTCCTCGTCGCGCACGACGGCGCCCGCTGGCTGCCCGACGCGCTCGCCGGACTGCTCGGCCAGGAGCGCCCCGTGCAGAGCGCCATGGCGGCCGACACCGGCAGCGCGGACGACTCCGCCCAGCTCCTCGCCGACGCCCTCGGCCCCGACCGTGTCCTGCACCTCGCCCGGCGCACCGGCTTCGGCCAGGCCGTCGAGGAGGCCAACCGCAGCGCGGGCGTGCTCACCCAGGACGACCTGGCGTACCTGCGCCGCCCCAGCGGCTGGGACCCGGTCACGCGCACCTGGCGCGACGACGCGTACGACCTGCCCGAGCTCCCGCACGGAGAGCCGGTGCAATGGCTGTGGCTGCTGCACGACGACTGCGCCCCCGAGCCCGACGCCCTCGCCCAGCTGCTGCGCGTCGTGGAGAACGAACGCGAGCTGGGCCGGGACGACGTCGCCGTCGTCGGCCCCAAGCTGCGCGGCTGGTACGACCGCCGTCAGCTCCTGGAGGTCGGCGTCACCATCGCGGCCTCCGGCCGCCGCTGGACCGGCCTCGACCGCCGCGAGCAGGACCAGGGCCAGCACGACCACGTCAAGCCCACCCTCGCCGTCTCCACCGCCGGCATGCTGATCCGCCGCGACGTCTTCGAGGAACTCGGCGGCTTCGACCGCCGGCTGCCCCTCATGCGCGACGACGTCGACCTGTGCTGGCGCGCCACCGCCGCCGGCCACCGCGTCCTCGTCGCCCCCGAAGCGGTCGTACGGCACGCCGAGGCGTCCTCACGCGAGCGCCGCACCGTCGACTGCGTGGGCCGCTCCGCCGCCTCCCCGCACATGGTCGACAAGGCCGGCGCGGTCTACACCCTGCTCGTCAACTCCCGTACCGCGCAACTGCCCTGGCTGCTGTTCCGCATCGTCCTCGGCACCCTGCTGCGGACCGTCGCCTACCTCGTCGGCAAGGTCCCCGGCCAGGCCGTCGACGAGATCCGCGGACTGCTGAGCGTGCTGCTGCGGCCCGAGCGGATCATCGCCGGACGCCGCAGAAGAGGCGGGGCGCAGGTCGACAAGGGTGAGCTGCGCGCGCTGTTCCCGCCGCCCGGCGCCACCGTCCGCGCCACCGTCGAGCAGGCGGCCGGCGATCTCTTCGGCCGCTCCGACACCGAGGCCCCCTCGGCCGGACGGCACGGCGGCGCCGTCGAGTCCGGGCCCGGCGACGACGACGCCGACTTCCTGGAGGTCGAGCAGTTCGCCCGGCTCAAACGTCTCGCGCGCAAGCCGGGCCCCCTGCTCTTCCTCCTGCTGCTGCTCGCCTCGCTCGTGGCCTGCCGCGCACTCCTCGGCGGCGGCGCGCTCGCGGGCGGCGCCCTGCTGCCCGCGCCCGCCGACTCCGGCGAACTGTGGGCGCGCTACCTGGACGCCTGGCACCCCATCGGCGCGGGCGGCGCCGAGGCCGCGCCGCCCTACCTGGCGATCGTGGCGATGCTCGCCTCGCTGCTGTTCGGCTCGACCGGGCTCGCGGTCACCGTGCTGCTCGTGGCCTCCGTGCCGCTGGCCGGCTGCACCGCGTACTTCGCCTCCCGGCCCCTCGTCGAGTCCCGGCTGCTGCGCGCCTGGGCGGCCGTCGTGTACGCCTTCCTGCCCGCCGTCACCGGCGCCCTCGCCGGGGGGCGCATCGGCACCGCCGTCCTCGCCATCCTGCTCCCCCTGATCGCCCGCGCGGGCGCCGCCGCGGCAGGGCTCACGAACAGCACGGGGGCGCGCGGAAGTTGGCGCGCCAGCTGGGCGTACGCGCTGCTGCTGACGATCACCACCGCGTTCACCCCGATCGTGTGGCCCATCGCGCTGCTCCTCGGCCTGGCCGTGCTCGTCGTGCGCCGCCGCGAGATCACCGCCTACGGCCCGCGCTTCCTCGCCCAGCTGGGTACCCCGCTGCTGATCCTGGCCCCCTGGTCGCTGACCCTGCTGCCGTTCGGCTTCTTCCAGGAGGCCGGTCTGGAGTACGGGGCGAGCGCGGCCTCCCCGACCGATCTGCTCGGCATCAGCCCCGGCGGACCCGGCACGGTCGGCGGCCTCACGCTCATCGGCGTCGTCCTCGCCGCGCTGGCCGCCCTGCTGCGCTCGGAACGCCGCACGGCGATCGGGACCGCCTGGACGGCCGCCCTGGTGGGCCTCGTCCTCGCCGTCCTGTCCAACAACTCCACCTGGGCGGGCCCCGCGACCCTGGTCTACGGCATCGCCCTGCTCGCCGCCGCCACCCTGGGCGCCGACGGGGCACGCGCGCGGGTGGCCGAGCAGAGCTTCGGCTGGCGTCAGCCGGTGGCCGCGCTGATCGCGCTCGCCGCCGCCGTCGGCCCGCTCCTCGCCGCCGCCGGCTGGATGATCGGCGGCGCCGACGGGCCCCTGGAGCGCCGCGACCCCGTCCAGGTCCCCGCGTTCGTCGCCGAGGAGAGCGGCACCCGGGACCAGGCCCGCACCCTCGTCCTCTACGGCGGCTCGACCGCCGAGGTCTCCTACACCCTGGTCCGCGGCTCCGGCGTCCGCCTCGGCGACGCCGAACTCACGGCCGCCGCCGGGGAGAACGAGCAGCTCGACAAGGTCGTCGCCAACCTCGTCGCCGGCTCCGGCGCCGACCAGGCCGACCAACTCGGCGGCTTCGCCGTGCGCTACGTCCTCGTCCGCAAGGGCGCCCCCCGCGAGATGAGCCGCGTCCTCGACGCCACACCCGGGCTGAGCCGGCTCAGCCAGCAGGACGGCGGCGCCCTGTGGCGCGTGGACCGCGAGGTCGCCCGTGTCACCGTCGAGGCGGGCTCCGGCGAGCCGAAGTCCGTCGCGGCCGGCCCCGTCGATGTGCACACCACCCTCCCGGCCGGCGGCTCGGGACGCGTGCTGCGTCTCTCCGACACCGCCGACGAGTCCTGGACCGCCACCCTCGACGGCAAGCCGCTCACCCCGACCACCGTCGACGGCTGGGCCCAGGGCTTCCGACTCCCCGCCGGGGGCGGCAGGCTGGACGTCACCTTCGACGAGCCCGTGAGCCACACCGGCCGGCTGTGGGCGCAGGGCTCGCTCGCCGTCGTCCTCGTGGTCCTGGCCCTGCCCGGCCGCCGCCGGGACGTCGACGACGACCTGCCCGACGAGCCGGTCGCCGTGCCCGCCCAGGACATCACCGGCGACGGCCGCCGTGCCCGCCGTCTGCGCGCGCAGGCGGAGGCCGAGGCCGACCAGTCCGCGGAGACCCCGCCCCTGCCCGCCGAGGAGGCCCCGGTGGCCGTCCCCGTCCCGCAGCAGCAGGCGTACGGCGAGTGGGACGCCCCGAGTTACGCGGGCGCCGAGTACGACCAGCAGTACCAGGCCGCCCAGCAGTACCAGGCCGCCCAGCAGTACCCGGCGGGTACCTACGACCAGCAGCACTACCAGGCTGACCCCTACCAGGGCGGCCAGTACGACCCGTACGCCTCCTACGGGGGCGACGCGCCCTCCTACGACCAGGCGTACACCCAGGGCTACGACGCGACGTACGACCCGTCGCACGGCACCGGCGCCGACCCCGAGCGCCCCGACGGGAGCCAGCAGTGAACCGCACGACCCTGTCCCTGATCGCCGGCACGACCGCCCTCGCCGCCGTCACCGGGTTCGCCGTACTCAGCGCGCCCGACGCCTCCGGCGGTGACACCACCGTGGAGGCGGCCGCGCAACTCCCCGTCGAGCGCACGAGTCTGCTCTGCCCCCAGCCGAGCGCCTCGGACATCGCCGAGACCGCGTACACGTCCTTCACCCCCGTCACCAAGGGCACGTCGGGCAAGGGCGGCGCCCAACTGTCCGCCGCCGGCCAGGAGTCGGCGGAGACCGACAAGAAGGGCAAGGCCGCCGAGCCCGTCCTGGAGCCCAAGGCGCCGGGCAAGCCCGTCACCGCAAGCACCGACGGCGGTGACCAGCCCGCGCTGATCGGCCTGGCCGAGGGGAGGTCCGCGCCCGGCTGGACCGTCCAGGAGACCACCGAGGTCGCCGCCGGAACCGGCCGGGGCCTGCTCGGCGTCAACTGCACCGCCCCGGACACACAGTTCTGGTTCCCGGGCGTCAGCACGGCCACCGGCCGCACGGACTACGCCCACCTCACCAACCCGGACGACGCCGCCGCCGTCGTCGACATCGAGCTGTACGGCAAGGACGGCGAGCTGAAGTCGACGGTGGGGGAGGGCATCACCGTCCGGCCCCGCTCCACCGAACCCGTGCTGCTGTCGACGCTCACCACGGAGAAGCAGGCCGACCTCACGGTCCACGTCAGCGTGCGCAGCGGTCGCGTGGCCGCCGCCGTTCAGGCCCTCGACGACAAGCAGGGCGGTGACTGGCTCGCCGCCGCGACCGACCCGGCCGGCAGTGCGGTCCTCCCGGGCATCCCGGAGGACGCCACATCCGTCCAGCTGATCGCCTTCACCCCCGGCGACAGCGACGCCGACCTGAAGCTCCGGCTCGCCTCGCCCTCCGGGACGATCACCCCGGCCGGCAACGAGACCCTGCACGTCAAGGCGGGTATGACCGCCACGGCCGACCTCGGAGCCATCACCCGCGGCGAGGCCGGATCACTCCTGCTGAGCCCCACAGACGAGTCGGTCCCGGTGGTGGCCGCCCTCCGCGTCGTACGAGGCAAGGGCGGCAACCAGGAGACGGCGTTCATCCCCGCCACCCGCCCCGTCGGCAATCGCGCCACGGTCGCCGACAACCGGGTCAAGGGCACGACCCTCGCCCTCACCTCCCCCACCCGCACCGCCAGGGTCAAGGTGACGGCGTCCGCGGGCAGTTCGGCCGGCGAGCCCGCGACCAAGACCTTCACCATCAAGGCGGGCACCACCCAGAACGTGGAGTTCCCGGCCCCGGCCGGCCTGAAGGGCACCTACGCCCTCACCGTGGAGCCCCTCACCGACACTCCCGTCTATGCCTCGCGCACCCTCGAAGCCAAGGTCGACACGGTCCCCGCCTTCACCATCCAGACCCTGCCCGACGACCGGGGAACGGTGGCGGTCCCCCAGGCCCGACAGGATGTGGCGGTACTGCAGGACTAAGGGTCGTCCCGTGATTCCCGGTGGATCTGCGCCGCGCGCCCGCCGGGAATCATGGGACAACCCTTGGGCAGCAGGGGTGCGGGGAGCCCGCGAGGAACCACGCACCACCCGCACCCGTCGAACACACGCTCCTCCGGGCCACCAGGCGACCGAGGCGGGTTCGCAGGGGCGGCAGCCCCCGGAGGGCGGGACGGCCAGGGGCGGCGGGGCGGACCATGGTGGGCGTCCCCCGGCGGATCAGTCCTCCCCGTACCGGGGATCCACGGTCTCCGGGTTCAGCCCCAACAACTCGGCGACCTGCTCCACGACCACCTCGTGCACCAGCGCCGCCCGCTCGTCCCGCCCCTTCGTCCGGATCTCCACCGGCCGCCGGTACACGACCACCCGCGCGGCCCGTCCCTCCCGCGCCGGCACGATCCCCCCGAGCGGCACCGCCTCGTCGTTCCACACCCCGTCGGCCGGCCCGTCCAGCCTCGGCACCTCGAGCACGAGGAAGTCGATGTCGGCCAGCTGCGGCCAGCGCCGCTCCAGCCGCTCCACGGAGTCCCGCACGAGGTCCGCGAAGACGTCCGCGCGACTCGCCGCGAGCGGTACCTGCGGCGGCGCGACGGGGCCGCGCATCCCCCTGCCGTGCCGATCTCGACGGCGGGGTCCGGGCGCGGAGGCGGCGGGCGGCGGTACGAGGTTGTCCATCACCTGCGAAGCGTAGTCCCGACGAGGTCCACGCGCCCGGCTCCACACCCCGGCCCGCACAACCGGCCAGACGCCGCTGACCTGGCACGTCCAACCGGCGCGCCGAACGGGGCTGGCCCGGAGGCCCGTCCGGCCTGTCACCGGATGACCATTCCAGCCAAGGTTGGGCTCGATTCCACTCTCTCCCGGACCGGATAACCCGCAGTAAATGGCCTGGTTTGTAGCGAAATTTGACCGACTTCGAGGGCGTCCGGCATCCCGGACGGCGGGTTACCCGCAGGTCAGCGAGGTGGGTTCGCGGAGGCATGTGGGGCGTCTCACAGTGCGACACGGGGGAGTGACCTGGTGGGGAGTCGTCGCGGCCCGCTCAAGAGTGCGGTACCGTCCAACATCGTGAGCCCTGTACGTCGCTGTTCGCGAACCGCTTGCGGCCGTCCCGCCGTCGCGACGCTGACGTACGTCTACGCCGACTCGACCGCGGTCCTCGGCCCGCTCGCCACCTACGCCGAACCCCACTGCTACGACCTGTGCGCCGAGCACTCCGAGCGCCTCACCGCCCCGCGCGGCTGGGAGGTCGTACGACTGCTGGACGCCTCGGCCCCCGCCCGCCCCAGCGGTGACGACCTGGAAGCACTCGCCAACGCCGTGCGCGAGGCGGCCCGCCCGCAGCAGCGCGCCGCCGAGGCCGGCGGCAGCGCCCGTACGGCCGACCCGATGGAGGTCGCCCGCCGGGGGCACCTCCGTGTCCTGCGCTCACCCGACAACTGACGTCCCTGCTCGGTGACGTCGCCATCCGGCGGCTCCGCGTACGCGTTGTCCGGCGCCGTGCGGGCGGGCGACCCGCGGGCGGACGGGCGGATCAGGACGGCGGGTCAGGACTGCGATTCCCCGAAGTCGTCCACATCCCCGGAGGTCACACCGCGGGCCGTAACACCGGGCGGGTAGTTTGGGGCGATCCGGTGAGGACTTCAGAAGGGTTTGGCCGTGGCTGCTGATCTGTCGACGATCGTGAAGGCGTACGACGTACGCGGTGTGGTCCCGGACCAGTGGGACGAGACCCTGGCCGAGCTCTTCGGAGCCGCCTTCGCCCAGGTCACCGACGCGGACGCCATCGTGATCGGCCACGACATGCGGCCCTCCTCGCCCGGCCTGTCCCGCGCCTTCGCGCGCGGCGCGGCGGCACGCGGTGTGGACGTCACCGAGATCGGCCTGTGCTCGACGGACCAGCTCTACTACGCGTCGGGCGCGCTGAACCTCCCCGGCGCGATGTTCACCGCCTCGCACAACCCCGCCCGGTACAACGGCATCAAGATGTGCCGCGCCGGCGCCGCCCCCGTCGGCCAGGACACGGGCCTCGGCGAGATCCGCGCCCTGGCCGAGGCCTGGAGCGAGTCCGGGGCGCCGGAGCCGGCCGCGACACCGGGAACGATCACGCAGCGCGACACGCTGGAGGACTACGCGGCCTACCTCCGCGGCCTCGTCGACCTCACCTCGATCCGCCCCCTGAAGGTCGTCGTCGACGCGGGCAACGGCATGGGCGGTCACACGGTCCCCACGGTCTTCGCCGGCCTGCCGCTCGACCTCGTACCCATGTACTTCGAACTGGACGGCACGTTCCCGAACCACGAGGCCAACCCCCTCGACCCGGCGAACATCGTCGACCTCCAGCAGCGCGTCCGAGAGGAGGGCGCCGACCTCGGCATCGCCTTCGACGGCGACGCCGACCGCTGCTTCGTGGTCGACGAGCGCGGCCACCCCGTCCCGCCCTCCGCGGTCACCGCCCTGGTCGCCGCCCGCGAACTCGCCAAGCGCGGCGGCAAGGGCACGATCATCCACAACCTGATCACCTCCTGGTCCGTCCCCGAGGTGGTCAAGGAGTGCGGCGGCACACCCGTGCGCACCCGCGTGGGCCACTCCTTCATCAAGGCGGAGATGGCCCGCAGCGGCGCGATCTTCGGCGGCGAGCACTCCGCCCACTACTACTTCGCCGACTTCTGGAACGCCGACACGGGCATGCTGGCCGCCCTCCACGTCCTCGCGGCTCTCGGCGGCCAGGACGGCCCCCTCTCCGACCTCGTCGCCCAGTACGACCGCTATGTGGGCTCCGGCGAGATCAACTCCACCGTCGCCGACCAGACCGCCCGCCTCGCCGCCGTCAGGGCCGCGTACGAGGGCCGGGAGGGCCTGACCCTGGACGAGCTCGACGGCCTCACCATCTCCGCCCCGGACTGGTGGTTCAACGTCCGCCCCTCCAACACCGAGCCCCTCCTGCGCCTGAACGCCGAGGCCCGCGACGAGCCGACGATGACCAAGCTCCGCGACGAGGTCCTGGCGATCATCAGAGGGTGAGCCGGCCGCACCCGGCCGCCGGGCGCCCGATCGGAGAGGCCCGGCGGTGCCGGGCCCCCGAGGAGGGCAGGTCCGGCCCCAAGTGACCCCCGCCCTGCCGCTCAACCCCGGCGCGGACCCCCGCCCGGCGGTACTCTGACCAGGCCGCACCGCACGACCCCGCACAACAGAACCCCGCCCCCGAAGGGACCCTGACATGCCGCTCGAAGCCGGCCTCCTGGAGATCCTCGCCTGCCCGGCGTGCCATGCCCCCCTCACCGAGGAGGACACCGAGCTGACCTGCACCGGTCAGGACTGCGGCCTCGCCTACCCCATCCGCGACGGCATCCCCGTCCTCCTCGTCGACGAGGCCCGCCGCCCGGAGTGACGGGCGCCCGAGTCCGGCTCGGGGCACCCCGCGAGGCGTAATCCCGCCCGGGTAGGGAAACCCGGCGAAGAGGCGAAAAAGGGCACCCGGCGAATCGGAGGCTGCCGCCCATGCTCGACGAATCGCTGCTAGACACCCCCGACGCCCTGTCGGAGGCCGACCGGGGCGGTCTGCTCCGCGGCGCCGCCGAGGCCGGAGCCCGGGTCCGCACGGCCCTCCGCCTCGGCACCGAGGCCGGCATCGCCGACCTCAAACCCGACGGCCGCCCCCGCGCCCTGATGATCGCGGGCCCCGGCATGGCTTCCGCGGGCGTCGCCGACCTGCTCGGCGCCCTGGCCGGCTCCAGCTGCCCGATCACCCGTATCCACCCCACCGGCGTGGCCCCCGCCGGGGGCGCCCTCCGCTGGGAGCTCCCCGGCTGGGCCGGCTCGGTCGACCTCCTCCTGATCGCCACCGCCGACGGCGCCGAACCCGGCCTGACGCTCCTGGTCGACCAGGCCTACCGCCGCGGCTGCACGGTCGTGGCCGTAGCACCGCCCCGTACGCCCGTCGCCGACGCGATGGCAGGCGCCCACGGCCTCTTCGTACCGATGGCGACCGCCCCGTACGAGCTGGAAGTACCCCTCGGCGCCGCCGCCCCCGGCATCCTGTGGGCCCTGCTCACCCCGATGCTCGCGCTCCTCGACCGCACGGGCCTCGTCGCCGCCGCACCGGACGACCTGGCGAAGGTCGCCGACCGCCTCGACCACGTCGCCGAACGCTGCGGCCCCGCCATCGCCACCTACAGCAATCCCGCCAAGACACTCGCCGCGGAGTTCGCCGACGCGCTCCCGCTGATCTGGACCGAGGGCCAGGCCGCGGGCCCCGTGGGCCGCCGCTTCGCCTCCGCGCTCGCCGAACTCGCGGGCCGCCCCGCCCTCGCCGCCCAACTCCCCGAGGCCCTCGCCTCGCACGCGGTGGTGCTCTCCGGCCCCCTGGCCGCGAGCGCCGACCCCGAAGCCTTCTTCCGCGACCGCGTCGAAGAGCCACCCGCCCTCCACGCACGCGTACTCCTCCTCCGCGACCGGCCGACCGGCGGTCTGACCGCGGCTCAGGCCGCCCGCGAACTCGCCCTCAGCCACGAGACCGCCATCAGCGAGCTGGAACCCGAGGAAGGCAGCGACCTGGAAACCCTCGCGGAGATGATCGCCATCACGGATTTCGCCGCCGTTTACCTGTCGCTCGCCTCGGGAGCCTGATCCTTACCCGGACCTCCCGGCACACCCCCGAACGGCGTACGGAGAAGAACAGACCATGGACCGCCTCGACAACACCGTCCGCCCCTACGCCTGGGGCTCGACCACCGCCATCCCGCACCTCCTCGGCGTGGCCCCCACCGGCGAACCGCAGGCGGAGATGTGGATGGGCGCCCACCCCGGCGCCCCCTCGCGCACCGCGCGCGGGCCTCTCACCGAGGTGATCGACGAGGCACCGGAACGCGAACTGGGAGCGCGCACGGTCGCCAGGTTCGGCCCCCGCCTGCCGTTCCTGCTGAAGATCCTCGCCGCCGGCGCCCCCCTCTCCCTCCAGGTCCACCCCGATCGCGAACAGGCCAGGGAGGGATACGAGGACGAGGAGCGCCGCGGCATCCCGATCGACGCGGGCCACCGCAACTACAAGGACGCCAACCACAAGCCCGAACTGATCTGCGCCCTCACCGAGTTCGACGGCCTGTGCGGCTTCCGCGACCCGCTGCGCGCCGCCGACCTGCTCGCCGCCCTCGACGTCGACTCCCTCAAGCCGTACGTCGACCTCCTGCACGCCCACCCCGAAGAGGCCGCGCTGCGCGAGGTGCTGACCGCCGTCCTGGGCGCCGAACCCGAGGCGATGGCCGAGACGGTCACCGACGCCGCGGCCGCCTGCGCCCGACTCGGCGGCGACCACGCCCCGTACGCCGACATCGCCCACCACTACCCGGGCGACCCCGGCGTCATCGCCGCCATGCTGCTCAACCACGTACGCCTGCAGCCCGGCGAGGCCCTCTTCCTCGGCGCCGGCATCCCGCACGCCTACCTCGACGGCCTCGGCGTCGAGATCATGGCCAACTCCGACAACGTCCTGCGCTGCGGCCTCACCCCCAAGCACGTCGACGTCCCCGAACTCCTGCGCGTCGTCCGCTTCGAGGCGACCGACCCCGCCGTCCTGCGCCCCGAGGCGGCCCCCGACGGCGAGGAGGTCTACGAGACTCCCATCGACGAGTTCCGGCTCTCCCGCTACGTCCTCCCCGAGGCCACCGCCCCGCACGACCTGACCCTGCCCACCCCGCAGATCCTCCTCTGCACGGCCGGTTCGGTCCGCGCGGGCGAACACACCCTCGCCCCCGGCCAGTCCGTGTTCGTACCGGCCGACGACAAGGCCGAGGTGTCCGGACCGGGCACCCTGTTCCGCGCGACCGTGGTCGCCTGAACCGTGTGAACCCCGCCCGATCCACGGCCCGACGCACCGACGCCCGGCCGGGCTGCAACAATGCCCCCTGCAAAAGGCGGGCAAAGCCCGGCCGGTGACGGACGGAAGCGTGGGTACCCATCCCCACGCACAGACACATGCGTAGGCGAAGGGACACCCCGGACAGATGAGCGCGTCAGGCGGCACCAAGGCGATCGTGGCGGCACTCGCCGCCAATCTCGCCATCGCGGCAGCGAAGTTCGTGGCCTTCCTCTTCAGCCACTCGTCCTCGATGCTCGCCGAGTCCGTGCACTCCCTCGCCGACTCCGGCAACCAGGCCCTGCTGCTCCTCGGCGGCAAGAAGGCCAAGCGCGAGGCAACCCCGCAGCACCCCTTCGGCTACGGCCGCGAGCGCTACATCTACGCCTTCCTCGTCTCCATCGTCCTCTTCTCCGTCGGCGGCATGTTCGCCCTCTACGAGGGCTACGAGAAGATCAAGCACCCGCACGAGATCGAGGCCTGGTACTGGCCGGTCGGCGTCCTGGTCTTCGCGATCATCGCCGAGTCGTTCTCCTTCCGGACCGCCATCAAGGAGTCCAACGTCCTGCGCGGCAGGAAGTCCTGGAAGGAATTCGTCCGCCACGCCAAGGCCCCCGAACTGCCCGTCGTCCTCCTGGAGGACCTCGGCGCGCTCGTCGGTCTGATCCTCGCCCTCGGCGGCGTCGGGCTCGCCCTGATCACCGGCGACGGCGTCTGGGACGGCATCGGCACCCTCTGCATCGGCGTCCTGCTCATCCTGATCGCGATCATTCTCGCCGCCGAGACCAAGTCGCTCCTCCTCGGTGAATCCGCCGGCGTCGAAGAGGTCGAGAAGATCGCGGCGGCCGTCGTCGACGGCGACACCGTCACCCGCGTCATCCACATGCGCACCCTCCACCTCGGCCCCGAGGAACTCCTCGTCGCCGCCAAGATCGCCGTCCGCCACGACGACACGGCCGCCGAGGTCGCCCACGCGATCAACGCCGCCGAGGCCCGCATCCGCGAAGCCGTCCCGATCGCCCGCGTCATCTACCTCGAGCCCGACATCTACAGCGAGGCCGAAGCAGCCAAGGGTCCCGACCCCGACGCCACCCCCGGCGGCCCCACCCCTGCCGCCGAGCACTGACCCCCACACCTCCTCGGTACCGGGCCCGCCGCATCACACGGCGGGCCCTTTCCGGTCCCGCTCAGGGCAGGGCCGCAGGACGGACACCCCTGGCCACAGGCCCGCGGATTCCCGGTCGGCTCCCGGTCGGCTCACACAACGGCTTGATCCGTTCCCAGACGGACTGGGGCTGCACGGGTCGACCGGTGTAGCTTGGGACGGAGCCAGACGTCGCTGCTGATGGCGGTCGGGCGGTCCCAGCGAGGACCGACCGAGGGAGAGAGGGCCTCCGACGGACTGCGCTGCGCGCACGCGGGCATGCCTGTGTCCTCTTCGGGCACCCCTGTGTCCGCCGCCGCGCAGACCAGCCGTACCCACCCTCGACCCGACACCGAGGAGCAGCTCTTCATGACCACTGTCGACAAGCGACAGGACTTCAAGGTCGCCGACCTCTCCCTGGCCGAGTTCGGCCGCAAGGAGATCACCCTCGCCGAGCACGAGATGCCCGGCCTGATGGCGATCCGCAAGGAGTACGCAGCGGCCCAGCCCCTCGCCGGCGCCCGCGTCACCGGCTCCCTCCACATGACCGTGCAGACGGCCGTCCTCATCGAGACCCTGGTCGCCCTCGGCGCGCAGGTCCGCTGGGCCTCCTGCAACATCTTCTCCACCCAGGACCACGCCGCCGCGGCCATCGCCGTCGGCCCGAACGGCACCGTGGACGACCCGCAGGGCGTCCCGGTCTTCGCCTGGAAGGGCGAGACGCTGGAGGAGTACTGGTGGTGCACCGAGCAGGCGCTGACCTGGCCGGACAGCCCCACCGGCGGCCCCAACATGATCCTCGACGACGGTGGTGACGCCACCCTCCTCGTCCACAAGGGCGTCGAGTACGAGAAGGCCGGCGAGGTCCCCTCCGTCGACACCGCCGAGAACGACGAGCACCGGGTCATCCTCGAGCTCCTCAACCGCACCATCACCGAGGGCTCCCAGAAGTGGACCCAGCTCGCCTCGGAGATCCGCGGCGTCACCGAGGAGACCACCACCGGCGTCCACCGCCTGTACGAGATGCAGCGCGACGGCGTCCTGCTCTTCCCGGCGATCAACGTGAACGACGCCGTCACCAAGTCGAAGTTCGACAACAAGTACGGCTGCCGCCACTCCCTGATCGACGGCATCAACCGCGCCACCGACGTCCTCATCGGCGGCAAGACCGCCGTCGTCTGCGGCTACGGCGACGTGGGCAAGGGCTGCGCGGAGTCCCTGCGCGGACAGGGCGCCCGGGTCATCGTCACCGAGATCGACCCGATCTGCGCGCTCCAGGCCGCCATGGACGGCTACCAGGTCACGACCCTCGACGAGGTCGTCGACAAGGCCGACATCTTCATCACCACGACCGGCAACAAGGACATCATCATGGCCAGTGACATGGCCAAGATGAAGCACCAGGCCATCGTCGGCAACATCGGTCACTTCGACAACGAGATCGACATGGCCGGCCTCGCGAAGGTCCCCGGCATCGTCAAGGACGAAATCAAGCCGCAGGTCCACACCTGGACCTTCCCCGACGGCAAGGTGATCATCATCCTGTCCGAGGGCCGTCTGCTGAACCTGGGCAACGCCACCGGCCACCCGTCGTTCGTGATGTCCAACTCGTTCGCGGACCAGACCCTGGCCCAGATCGAGCTGTTCACCAAGCCCGACGCGTACCCGATCGGTGTCTACACGCTGCCCAAGCACCTCGACGAGAAGGTCGCCCGCCTTCACCTCGACGCGCTCGGCGTGAAGCTCACGACGCTCCGCCCGGAGCAGGCCGCGTACATCGGCGTAGAGGTCGAGGGTCCGTACAAGTCGGACCACTACCGCTACTGATCACGCACACGCGCTGACGCACTCCCGCGGCAGCTCACAGGCAGGCCCCCGCACCCCCGTGCCGGGGGCCTGCCCGTTCGGTCCGCGGCCACGTCGGGCCGGATCAGCCCGTCAAGACCCAGGACGCCCATGCCCCGCGGCCGGTATTCGCTGCACGACCCGCACGACCACACCCTCCTCGCCGAAGAGCACTTCCACTGCGCGCCGGGTCCCTCCGGCTGGCGCTACGTGTCCCAACTGACCACCCCGTCCGGCGACCACGCCGGCTCCGTCGATCTCGCCCTCGACGAACTCGGCCGCCCCATCCGCCTCGAACTCCACGCCGCGAGCTGGCAGGTCCGCGGCGCCGCCCTCGACGGCGTCACCTGGGTACGCACCGACCCCACCGGTACGCACGCCACGGAAGGCAACGTCCGCGCCCATGCCTTCACCGGCACCTCCCCGGCGTTCCTCGTCGCCACCGCCCGTCTGCTGCGCCTCACCCCTTCCGAGCCCGCCACCCGCGTACGTCTCGTCGCCTTCACCGACCCGGTCCTCGCCCCGCGCACCGTGGACCAGTCCTGGGCCTTGGTCGCAAGAGAAGCACACGGCACTGACAACGACCCCCTGACCGTGGACGAATACCAGGTCACAGCCCTGGACACGGGGGAGCGGCACACCGTTCACATCGCCGGCGACGTGGTCCTCGCGGCCCCCGGGCTCGAGCTGGAACACCTGGAGTCACCGCCGACGACGTTCGACTGACGGAGACCGGCACGGGACAGCCGCCCCTAGGCCGCCGCCAACCATTTAGGTGCGCACCTACGCCGGTGGCGCGAACCCGGTGCTCGGCCGCTCGGCGGGCGGCTGCCGCGTCTCCTCGACGGGAGTGGAAGCCCCGGGCGGAGCGGGTGTGGCAGGGGCAGGAGCGGTTGGAGGGGCGGGAGCAGGGGCGGGCGTCGGCGCACCGGGAGCAGCAGCTCCGCCGGCAGGCGCGAAGCCCCCGGCGGGCGGCACATACCCGGGCCCCGCAGGCCCGCCCCACCCTGCCCCGGGGGCCTGCCCGCCCGGTAGCCCGCCGGCGCCCACGGCACCGCCGAACGCGCGGCGCGCCTCCCGAGTCTGTCGCTCATGCACCACGGCCGCGAGGTAGGCGCCCGGCGGCACCCCGTACGGCGCGGGTGTCCCCGTACGCGCCGCGAGATCCGAGGCGAGACGTTCCGCCATCGCCGCACCGACGTGCGGGTCCAGCTGTCCCATACGCGTCAGGTACTGGCGGATGGCCAGCCACAGCGCATCCGGAACGGAGGACAGGTCGAGCCCGGAGAACTGCCCGGCCAGCCAGGGCGGCGGCGGAGGCATGAACGACGACTTCCCCGCCGGCACCCGTTCCCGCACCACCAGCGTTCCCGCGAACACATCCCCCAGCCGTCGCCCGCGCGCGGACACCAGCGAAGCGATACACGCGATGACCCCGAAGGTCATCAGGATCTCGACGACCCCGACGGCACCGCGCACCAGGGCATGCCGGAACCGGATCGGCCCACCGTCGTCCCGCACCACCCGCAGCCCGAAGGCCAGCTTCCCCAGCGAACGCCCATGGCTCAGCGTCTCCACCGCGATCGGCCCACCGACCAGGAGGAGCAGAAAGCTCGCAATGGCCGTCGCCATCTGCGCGGCCTCGTCGAGACCGGCCGTCGCAAGGGCCAGGAGCAGGGTCACCAGGAGGTAGACGACCATCGCCACGACCAGGTCGAGCAGCACGGACAGCGCCCGGCTCGGCAGCTTCGCGGGACGCAGCTCCAGCGCCACCGCCTCACCCGTCACTAGCTCACTCACACCCGTAGTCCTTCCGGTTCCATCCCCTGACCTGCCCCGAGACCGGCCAGTCTGCCAAGCTGAAGGCACATCGCGCCGCAGTACGACCTGTACGACAAGCTGACACGCCGTACGAGAGGGACGAGGAGCAGCAAACCCGATGGACCTCGATGTCTTCGTGTCCGCCCATCGCGCCGAGTGGGACCGTCTCGACGCCCTGCTCCGGCGCCGGCATCGCCTCAACGGTGCCGAGGTCGACGAACTCGTCGCCCTCTACCAGCGCACGGCGACCCACCTGTCACTGATCCAGTCCAGTGCCCCGGACCCCCAGCTCACTGGCCGTCTCAGTCGGCTCGTGGCACGCGCGCGCAGCGCGGTCACAGGGGCCCGCCGTTCCTCATGGCGCGACGTGACCCGTTTCCTGACCCACGGCTTTCCCGCGGCGGTCTACCGCGCACGCCACTGGTGGGTCCCCACCGCGCTCCTGTCGACCCTCGTCGCGGCCCTCCTGGGCTGGTGGATCGGGACGCATCCCGAAGTCCAGGCGTCGATCGCGGCCCCCGACGCCCTTCGCGAGATGACCCGCCCCGGAGGTCAGTACGAGACGTACTACTCCAGCCATCCCGCGGCCTCCTTCGCCGCCCAGGTGTGGACGAACAACGCCCAGGCCGCCGCGATGTGCCTGGTCCTCGGCATCTTCCTGCTACCGGTCCTCTGGATCCTTCTCCTGAACATGCTCAACCTGGGCGTGGGTATCGGCCTGATGTCCTCGGCGGGCAGACTCGACGTCTTCCTGGGTCTGGTCCTTCCGCACGGCCTGCTGGAACTGACCGCGGTCTTCGTCGCGGCGGGCACGGGCCTGCGCCTCGGCTGGACCCTCATCGACCCGGGCCCCCGTCCCCGCCGTTCGGCCCTGGCCGAGGAAGGGCGAGCCGCTGTGGGGATGGCGCTGGGCCTGGCGCTGGTCCTGTTCATCTCCGGCGCCATCGAAGGGTTCGTCACTCCGTCCGGTCTCCCGACCTGGGGCCGGATCAGCATCGGTGTCCTCGCCGAACTCGCCTTCCTCGCCTACGTCTACGTCCTGGGCGGACGCGCCGCGCGGGCCGGCGAGACGGGCGACGTCGAGGAGCACGAACGCAGCGCCACGGTGCCCACGGCAGCCTGATGTGCATCCACCCCCGTCGGGCTGTTAGTCTCGACCTCGTTCCCGCGAGAGCCGTTGACACGGCGTTCGTGGGGAGGTAGATTCGAACAGTTGCCTAGAGGTGGACATGCCCCGGGTGACAGTGAGTAACTACCGGTTCCTTGTGGACGAGATTCACGAGTGAGCCCGCCCCGATGATTCAGAGAGAGCGGCCGGCAAGGCCGGTCAAAAACTTCTGATAAAGTCGGACTCGCCGAAAGGGAGCCGCAAGGCAAACAAATAGGCAAAAGCCCTCCAGCGGCTACCGGAAATGAATTCCGACCGGAAACGGAACGGAAAACGGATCTGGTAAGGTTGGAAACGCAAGACCGAAGGGAAGCGCCCGGAGGAAAGCCCGAGAAACGCTCGGGTGAGTACAAAGGAAGCGTCCGTTCCTTGAGAACTCAACAGCGTGCCAAAAATCAACGCCAGATATGTTGATACCCCGTCTACCGGATCT
>NZ_JBWKAJ010000037.1:0-44046 GCF_056437585.1 Streptomyces sp. NPDC042364
CGGGGGGCCCGGGCGGGCCGGCGCCCCGGGCGGCGCCGCCCCGCCGGGGGGGGGGGGGGGGGGGGGGGGGGGGGGGGGGGGGGGGGGGGGGGGGGGGGGGGTGGGGGGGGGGGGGGGGGGGGGGGGCCCCCCCCCCCCACGACCCGTCGCGCGCGGGCCCGCGGCCTCGTACCGCGGACGGCACGACGTGTGGGCGATCGCGGGGACGGCCCTCAGCGTTCGCAGCCGTCCTTCAGGTCGCCGTTGTCCCCCGTGCAGGTGTCGGTGCCGGCGTCGCCGAAGGAACGGTCGTTGCCCACGGAGAAGTCACCGGCGTCCAGTCGGTCGTCGCCGTTCCTGCCGAACATGACGTCGTCCCCGGCGCCACCGGTGATGTGGTCGACCCCGCCGCCGCCGAAGATGCTGTCGTGCCCGCCCTGGCCGTTCAGGAAGGTCCTCGCGGTGGCGGTGTGGTCGAGGGTGATGATGTCGTCGCCCGAGCCACCGCTGACGTCGGCGGGCAGGCTGCCGGTCACCAGGACGATGTCCCCGAGGTCCCCCGTGTCGAGCGTGAGGGTGCGGTTGGCGTACGGGCAGGTGACGGTGTCGCGGTCGATCTGCGTGCAGCCCGGGCCGGCGGTGACGGCGTCACCGCCGTCACTGATGGTCACGGTGTTGCCGGAGCGGGTGATGGCGAGGTCGTTCGCCTTTCCGGCCGCGGCGTTGACATGGATGCGAACCGTGTCCGCCCGCACACCGGTGGCAGCATGCGCCTGCCCTGCCGACAGCACCGTGGCCGCGCCCACCGCCACGGCCGTCACACCTGCCTGTACCGCGCCGCGCATGGAGATCTTCAATGCTCCTCCTGTTCCCCCTGATGAAACCGGCTGGTCTTGCCGCGATCCATCCTGGGCCGGGGCGGAGCCGCGGACATGGGGGCCTGGCCCCCAATTACCGCCTGCGCGCCGAGCGGGCACGGGGCGCCGTACGCCTTGCCGGGATCAGTTGGGGGCCGGGGTGAGCAGCACGAAGTCCGCGTTCGACGGGTCGAGGCAGACGGCGAGCCTGCCCACGCCTTCCGCGTCCACGGGCCCCATCTGCACGCTGCCGCCGCTCCCGGTGACCTTGGCGACCGCCGCGTCGCAGTCGGCCACGGCGAAGACCGGGTGCCAGTAGGGCCGCCCGTCCGCCAGAGCGAGATCCTCCTCGGCGACCTCCATGAGGCCGCCCTGCATGCGTTCGTCGGGAAGCCCGGCGGGCGTGATGAGGATGTACGTGCCGTCGCCGCCCGGCATCTCCATCTCGCCGAACCGCCAGTCGAAGACCTCGCCGTAGAACGTCTTGGCGGCCGTGGCGTCGCTCGTGTACAGCTCGGTCCACGACAGCGAGCCGATCTCGTCCGCCAGTTCGAAGCCCGCGTCGTTCCCTGGCTGCCAGACGGCGAACTGGCCCCCCAGCGGGTCGCTGTACTGGGCCATCCGCCCCCAGTCGCCGAGGTCCCTCGGCGCCACCCGCACCGTGCCGCCCGCGCGCTCCACCGTCCGGGTCGTGGCGTCCGCGTCGGTCACGGCGTAGTAGATCATCCAGGCGGAGCGGGCGCCCTCCTCGGTGAGTTTGCCGAGTCCGGCGACGACCTTGCCGTCCTTGCGGAACATGCCGCCCTCCATGTCCTCCCCTTCCGCCTCCTCCATGGGCTCGTACTCCCAGCCGAGCACCGCCTTGTAGAAGGCCGCGGCGGCCCGGACGTCGGGGGCACCGAGGTCGAGCCAGCAGGGGGAGCCCGGGGTGAGGTCGGTGGTGATCACGGCAAGTCCCTTTCTCAAGTTCTTGCGACTCACCCTGACACCCGGCACCGACGTGCGCGCGTCGACGGCCGCCGCGGCCCGCCGGCCGCCGCGGAGGGACCGCAAGGGCCTCCGGCACCCCCGCGGTCCCACCTGGGGTTCGGGGCCGGGGGGAGCCGGTCGACGGCGTCCGGGGCACCCGGCACCCGCCTGCTCGGCGTTGTGCGGGTGCCGGGCCCCCGACGTTCCGCTCGTGTGGTGCCGGCGCGCGTCAGTCCACGGTGACCCCCGTCGCCACTGCCGGGGCCGGTCCGGCGAGGCCGCCGCCGAAGTTCTCCTCGACTTCCGCCTTCTCCGCGGCGTTCGGGTACGGGTTCGTACAGGCGGTGCCCGCGCTGGATCCGGACATCAGGCTCGAGCACGGACCGGGCTTGCGATCGGGGAGGCCCATGATGTGCCCGAGTTCATGGGCGGAGATGCGGATCGTGTTGTAACCCTGTTCGACGGCCTGACGCCCCATGTAGACGGTTCCGTTGCCCAGGGAGGTGGTCAGGGCGCGCGGCCAGCCGTTGTCCGCGACGACCCGGATGTTGGCGCGTTGCCCGGCGGCGGCCGGACGCAGTTCGACGGCGTCGACGCTCTCGTTCCAGATCGCCGCACCCCGGTCGACCGCGCTCCTGAACTCGGCGGATCCGCCGGCGTCATAGGTGAGGACGCGGGCGGCCGTGCGGACTTCCGTCGCGGCGGGGGGAGCGGCCACGGCCTGGCCGCCTGCGAGGGACAGGGACACCATCATGGCCGCGGCGAGGCCGCCGGCCAGCGTACGGATGTGCATGTTCGACCTCCTTGTGGGGGAAGGTAGTCGTGCTCATGACATTCTGAGGGTCACTGCCCGGCGACGATGGCGGTGAATCCGTCAATCCGGGGCGGCATGCGGCAGGATGCGTCCGCACCCCGCCGCCCGCCTTGATCCGGGATGACCTGGGCTGCCGCCGCGCTGATGCACGGCGACCCGGTGGACGGACGGTCACTCACGGCTTCCCCCGTCCCCGGGCGCCACGGCTCCGTGGAGCGCCCCGGCCTTCCTCCGGCCGACGGACCCGGCCCCAGAGGCCGGCCACCTCGGCCGGCCAACCGGCCACCCTCAGCCGAACATTCGGCCCACCCTCGGCCGGGCATTCCGCTATCCGGCTACCCGACCCGTCGAGGCGACTTCCCACGGACGAGGCCCGGTGCCGTCGGTCCAGGTCCGCAGAGCCTCCCGGTCCACGCACACGATCCCGCACCGGTCGGCGTACTCCACCGCCGGCGCAGTGAAGTCGCTGGTCGTGACCAGCACGGCGACATCGGCCTCGTGGACCGTGAAGCACGTGCCGCCGAATCGCTGCAGGTCCTGCGAGCCGACCCGGTTCGATTTGCCGTAGTACTTGCACTGGATGACGACGCGACGCCCGTCCGGGGTGGCCGCCACGACATCGGCGCCCAAGTCACCGGCCCCTCCGACGACTTCGACGTCGGAGCAACCGTCACGCTCGCAGAGCGCGGCGATCGCCTCCTCGAACTCCTCCGGTGTCAGGGACTCGTAGCCGGGATCGACCTCGACAGGCGGGCGCTGGCGGGGAATCATGCCGGCCTCCAGCTCGTCGGCCGCCTCCCGCGCCGCCTCGTCGAGTGCCGCTGCGGCCCGGCGCGCCGCCCGCGCCACATGCAGCCGGCGCCGCAGGCCCATGAGGCCCGCGACGCCCACGACCACCAGCACGAACACCCAGCCGGGCCGCCGTTCGACGGCACCGGCCACCATGCGGGCCGCCAGCCCCAGAACGCCCAGGAACACGGCGAGGATGACGAAGAACAAGGCGGTCGAGCGAAGGTCGAACCGGTGCCGGCCGCGCGCAGCCGAAGTACGACGCGCAGGTACGGTCACGCCATGCCCCCTTGGGAACCGATGGGAAAGATCACTCCCCACCGTCTGCCCAAGATCGGGACCTTCATCGTCCGGTGTGGACCCGGCAGTCGGAGCACCGGGAAAGCCCCACGCAGCGGTCGAACATGGAGGACCCGGGCGGGTGGTGGCGGTACTGGTCCGAACCGACCGCCGGTCAGGGGCTCTTACGGGCCGCCGGCTCGGCGAGAGGACTCGGGTGCAGTCCGATGGCGAGTGGGGCGGCGGTGAAGACGGAGGAGTAGGTGCCGACCGCCAGGCCGATGAGCAGGGCGAGGGCGAAGTCGGTGAGGGCGTCGTCGGCGAGGACGGCGAGGGCGGTGAGGATCAGGGCCGCGCCGGTGCCGGTGTTGACCGTGCGGGGCAGGGTCTGCAGGATCGCCCGGTTGGTCAGGCGGGCCAGGGGTGCGGTGCGGTCGCGGCCGAGGAGTTCGCGGATGCGGTCGAAGAGGACGACGGAGTCGTTGACCGAGTAGCCGATGACGGTGAGCAGGGCGGCCAGGAAGATGCCGTCGACGGGTTTGCCGAGCCAGGCGAACACACCGGTGAGGATCAGCACGTCGTGGCCGAGTGCGCCGACGGCGGCGGTGGCGAACCTCCAGCGGAAGCGGATCGCGAGATAGACCAGTTGGGCGCCGAGGGCGAGGCAGAGGGCGATGAGGGCGTTGCGGCGCAGTTCTTCCCCCAGTGTGGGGCCGATCAGTTCGTCGCGGATCTTCTCCGTGTCGCCGCCGAGCCCGGCGATGGTCTCGGTGACGGTGGTCGTCTCGGAGTCGGTCAGGTCCTCGGCGCGGACCGTGAGTTGGACGTCGCCGGAGGACTGGACGAGTGCGCGGGGGAATCCGGCGTCGGCGAGGGCGGTGCGCGCCCGGTCGGGGTCGACGGGGGTGCTGGTGGTGTATTCGACGAGGCGGCCGCCGGTGAACTCGATGCCGAAGTCGAGGCCGCGCACGAGGATGCCCGAGGCGGTCACGACGAGGAGGGCGGCGGAGACGGCCAGCCAGCGGCGCGGGTGCCGCATCAGGTGCGGGCCGCGGCGCAGCAGACGGTCGCGGACCCAGCCGGTGTGCGCGATGCCGGTGACGCGGGGGCGGTGGTGGACGGCGGGGCGGCTCGCGGCGTACTCGGCGAGCACACGGGTGATCAGCAGGGCGCTGATCACGGAGGCGAGGACGCCGATACCGAGGGTGACGCCGAAGCCGCGCACCGGGCCGGAGGCGAGGGCGAACAGCAGGCCGGCGGCGATCAGGGTGGTGATGTTGGAGTCGGCGATGGCGCTCAGCGCCCCGCGGAACCCGGCGGCCAGTGCCGAGCGGGTGCTGGGGCGGCTGCGGGTGGCGTGCTCTTCGCGGGCACGCTCGAAGACCAGGATGTTGGCGTCGACGGCCATGCCGATGGCGAGGACGAACCCGGCGAGACCGGGCAGGGTCAGGGTCGCTCCGAGGGCGGCCAGCGCGGCGTAGGAGATCAGTCCGTAGCAGGTCAGAGCGAGGGTGGCGAGCAGGCCCATGAGCCGGTAGACGGCGATGACGAACAGCGCGGTCAGCACGGTGCCGATGGCGGCGGCCCAGGCGGCCGCGGTGACGGCCGCGTCGCCGAGGGTGGCGCCGACGGTGCGCTGCTCGATCACCTCGACCGGTACGGGGAGGGCGCCGCCGGAGATGAGCAGGGCCAGTTCGCGGGCCTCGGTGTCGTCGAAGGAGCCGGTGATCCGGGTGGTGCCGCCGGCGATGCCGGCACCGCAGGTCACTTCGGAGGCGACCTGCGGCGAGGAGATGATCTTGTCGTCGAGGACGATGGCGATACGGCGTTGCGGGTCGCCGACGGGGTGGCAGGCGGCCTGGGCGGTGATCCCGGTCCAGCGGTCGCGGCCGGTCTCGGTGAAGTCGACGGTGACGTGCCACCCGGCGCCGGTCTGCTGGTCGAGGCGGGCGTCGGCCCTCTTGACGTCCTGACCGGTCAGGGCCGCCGCCCGCAGGCGAAGGGGCTGCCCGGTCTCGTCCGGCAGCACACGTTCGGCGGTGGGTTCCGCGGAGGACGCCGCCGTGTCGGGGGCCTTGGCCCGGCCGAGGACCGCGTGAACGGTGAGCTGCGCGGTGCGGCCCAGCACGTCGGTGGCCCTCTTGGGGTCCTGCACGCCGGGCAGTTCCACGAGGATGCGGTGGTCGCCGGAGCGGACGAGGGTGGGTTCGGCGACGCCGAGCGCGTCGATGCGGCCGCGCAGTACCTCAACGGTCCGGTCGGTGGCCTCGCGGTTCGCCTCGGCGGCGTGGGTGGAACGGGTCTCCAGCACGATCTGGCTGCCTCCGCGCAGGTCGAGTCCGAGGCGGACCGGCACGGTCAGCGCGATGGCCAGCGATCCGGCGATCACCGCGAGGGCGAGCAGCGCACGGGTGCGCAGCGAATGGGTGTGGCGTTTCAAGACGAGCCTCCGGCGGGCATGCCGCGGCAGCCGTTGCGCGGGCCGCGACGGAAGAAGAAGGAAGGGGTTCGGTCAGATGCCGTCGGTCGCCGGAGGTGCCCGTCCCCGGTCGTGTGCCGACCGGCCGGGGGAAGAGGCCGGGTGTGGGGACGGGGCGGGCGCGTACGTCGCGTCGTCGGTCGGGGGGAGGGCGGGACCGCGGGGGTCCGTGGCGTGGTGGTCCGGGAGTGAGGGGCGCTCGCCTGGATGGTGCTGCCGGGCCCTTGCCTGGACCGCGCAGTCGAGGGCACACGCGGCGTCCGCGCGGGGGTCGATGTGCTGATGCGCGGCGGCCGGGCGGGGCGCGGTGCCGGGACCGGTGTCCGCGGCAGAGACTGCGGGCGCGGGTATCGCCGTCAGCAGGGCGGCGAGGAGCAGCACGAGTGCCGCCGCGAACCTGCCCGGGGCCGGGACGGCGCGGAGTGCCGGGCGCATGCGCCGTCCCTTTCTGGCTGGTCGAAGTCGGGTGACGGTCCGGGGCCTGCTCCCCCGGCGGCCGCGGCGGGCCACCCACGGCGGGCCACCCCGCCCGGCCGTCGTCAGCGCTCCCGTGGCTGAGCGGGTGTCGGCCTCCGTGGCTGAGCAGGTGCCGGTAGGCGGGCCGTCAGGGTTCGATGAGTCCGGCGCGAATGGCGTACCGGGTCAGCTCCAGCCGGTCGCGCAGGCCGAGCTTCTGCAGCAGGTTGGCCCGGTGGCGGTGCACGGTCTTGATGCTGATGACGAGGATGCCGGCGATCTCCTTGGAGGAATGGCCCTCGGCGACGAGCTTGAGCACCTCCTCCTCGCGGGGGGTGAGGAGCTGCTCGGCGTTCTCCTCCCCGTGGCGGACCCGGTCGAGGTAGTTGCGGATCAGTGCCGTGACCGCGCCGGGGTAGAGGAACGGCTCGTCGCGCATCGCGGCGCGGCAGGCGGCGACCAGATCACGGTCGGCGACGGATTTCAGCACGTATCCGCAGGCGCCCGCCTTGAGGGCCTGGAACAGGTACTGCTCGTTGTCGTGCATGGTCAGCATCAGGATGCGCAGGCCCGGCTTGAACGTGGCCAGCGCGCGGGTGGCCTGCAGGCCGGTCATCCGCGGCATGGCGATGTCCAGGACGGCGAGGTCGATGTCCTGGCCGCGGGCCGCCTCGACGGCCTCCGCGCCGTCCCCGGCCTCGGCGACGACCCGCAGGTCCGGTTCCCGTTCCAGGATCAGGCGTACGCCGCGGCGGACGAGGGCGTGGTCGTCGGCGAGCAGGATGCGGATCGGCGTGGCCGCGGCCGTGCGGGGTGCCGATGCCTCGGTGGGCTCAGGAGGCGGGGCCGGGACGGACATGGTCACCGCTTTCTGGGGACGGGGTGGTGAGGCGGATCCTGGTGCCGGTGCCGGGCGTGGAGGTGAGGTCCAGGGCGGCGCCCGCCAGCAGGGCCCGTTCGCGCATGCCGCGGATGCCGGCGCCCTCGCACGGAGCCTCGATGCCGCGGCCGTCGTCGGCGATCTCCAGCACCACCGCCTCGCCCGCGCGGCACAGGCCGACCTCGACGCGACGGGCGTCGGCGTGGCGGGCCGCGTTCGTCAGGCTCTCCTGCGCCACCCGGTACAGGACCAGTTCGGTCTCCGGCCGCAGGGCGGGCAGGTCGGTGTCGAAGCGGCGTACGACGTGCAGCCCGGTGTGGGTGGCGAAGTCCTGTGTGAGGGACGTCAGGGCGCTGACCAGGCCGAGGTCGTCCAGAACGCCCGGGCGCAGGCGGCGCACCAAACGGCGGACTTCGTCCAGGCCGTCCCGGGTGATCTCCTGCGCCTGCCGCAGCTCGTCGCGCAGCGGTTCGTCGGCGTCGTCTGCGGCCCGTTTGAGGACCAGCAGGATCGCGGTCATGCTCTGTCCGACCTCGTCGTGCAGTTCCTGGGCGATGCGGCGGCGTTCCGCCTCCTGGGCGAGCAGCACCCGGGCGCTCGCCGTGGCGCGCTCGTGCTCCAGCCGGTCGAGCATGGCGTTGAAGGTGCGGATCAGCTTGCTCACCTCGCCGCCGGCGCCGGGCACGGGCAGCCGCTGCCCGGGCCGCAGCAGGTCGACGGTGGCCATCAGCCGGGTCAGCCGGTCCAGCGGGGCCAGGCCCAGACGCAGCAGGGCGGCGTTGGCGACCAGCATGACGGCGAGTCCGCCCAGCAGGATGAGCGCCTCGGTCAGCAGCACCGGCACGGAGACGGTCACCGGAGCCCACAGCAGCAGCGCCGTCGCGGTGCCCAGCACCAGGGCGTTGAGCCCGAAGATCCGCCAGAACAACGACACCCGGTAAACGCCTCCCTCCGCGGCCCGGCCTCTTCCCCTCCACTGTCGGTCATCACAGGCCCCGGGCAAAACTCGAAGCCTCTGATTGTGACCACTCCCCACCCACTCTGCCTTGTTTTCCAGGAGGAGGGGAGGGGGAACGGTACCCATATCGGAGGTCAGCAGATACCCATACACATGGATACCGCGGCCCCGGGGAAATGGGTCCGGCGCCCGATGGGCTTCCGGTGGGCGAACGACCAGAGTCGAAGGTGACCGAGCCGCCCGGACGGCCGGCCCGTACGGCGCCACACCGGGCGGCCACTGCTGCGCCCGGCCCCCCTTTCGGAAAGGAACCTTCCCGTGCCTCTGGACACCTCCCGGACCGACCCCCGCCCCGGACGGCTGACCGCCCACGACGCTCGCCAGCGACTCGAGCACGCCCGCAACAGCCGGATCGCCCAGCTCCGGGCGCTCCGCGACGGCGGGCAGAGCGCGGAGGACCCCCTGATGTCCGCGCAGGCCGATGCGATCGGCAAGGTCCTCAAGGAGATCGACGCGGCGTTCGCCCGCATCGACGAGGGCTCCTACGGCACGTGTGTGGGCTGCTCCGCGCCTGTTCCGGTGGAACGCCTGGAGATCCTCCCCTACACCCGGTACTGCGTCGCCTGCCAGCGCCGTGCCGCCGCCTGATCCACCGCGCCGTCCCGCGCGTTACTGTCTCCCGCCCTGCTCACAAGGGGTGAAGTGGTGAACCGTCAGACCGTCCGCGACCGGGCCACGCACCTGTCGCCCGAGGACCTCGCCGCGCTGCAGGAGAACCTGCGCGAACAACTTCTGTTCCGCCGGGAACAGCTGCGGCAGATCGCCGCGGCGTCCCGTGCCGAGGATCTGCTCCGGCGCCGCTGCCCGGCGCAGGACGAGGTCCACGTCAAGCTCGCCGCCTCCGCGCGCATGGTCCTCGCCGATGTCGAGGCCGCGCTGCGGCGTATCGCCGAGGGCCGCTACGGCATCTGCCATCTGTGCCGGCGCCCCGTCGAACGCGAGCGTCTGGTGGTCGTACCGCAGGCCCGCTACTGCGCACGATGCCAGCAGGTACGGGAGGCGGGACGATGACCGTCATCCGCCGCGCCCGCGGCTCCTCCCCGGCCGGGCACCGGCCCTGGCCGCTGTGCCGGCGGTGCTGCGGCCTCGCCCTCGACCTGGGCAGCCTGCGCACCCGCGCCTGGGTCGCCGGCCGCGGCCCGATCCTCGACGTCCCGACCGTCACCCGTCCGGGCGCCGACGCGGTGTACCCGATCCAGCGCGGCACGATCGTGGACGTCCCCGGAACGGCCCGCATGCTCGACCGGCTGCTCGGCCACCGCCTCCCCCGCATCATCCGCCCCCTGGTGGTGGTCACGACGCCCGTGCTGGACGGCCCCGCCTACCGGGAGCGGGCCCGCACCGCCGTACAGGTTCTGCGTCCACGCGCGGTGCTGACCGTCCCCACGGCGCGGGCCGTAGCCCTGGCCGCACGAGCCGACCTGTCGCGCCCGCTGCTGGTCGTGGACATCGGCGCCCATCTCACCGAGGCCGTGCTCCTGTGCGACGGCCTGGTCTTCGACGCCCGCCGTACGGCCCTGGGCACCGCCGACGTCTCCGGTGCCGGTGCCGGTGCCCCCGAGGAGATCGTCGAAGGGGTCACCGCCATGATCATCTCGATGCTCCGGCAGGATCGCACGACCCTCACCGCCGACGCCCTGAGCCGGGGCCCGCTCCTGGCCGGCGGGGGCGCGCTGCGCCCGGACATCACCTATCGGCTCGGTGGCAGCCTGCACACGTCGATGCGAGTGGTCCCCGCACCGCACACGGCCGCCCTGCGCGGTGCCGCGGCTTTCCTGCGGTCCGCGCACGCCCACCCCTCGGCCGGCAGCGCATAGGAACACGGCGGCGGTCTCCCCCTCGTCCAGGGAGAAGGAGACCCAGGGAGAAGGAGACATCGTCGAGGCGCACAGCGGACCGTGCCGTGATCGACGTCCTCGTGGCGATCGCTCCGGCCACGTCTCTGCGTCGGTGCGAGCCGCCCCGCGTCCTCCGGGCGTCGCCGTCCGGGCGCCCGGAGCGGGAGAGGGGGGGCGGTTGCCTGACGTGGCGCGGGTGCCACTTTCGGAGGATCCGGTTCCGGCCTGTCGGCGGGGGTCGTACCGCTGCTCGGCGGAGTGCCTGCCCGTGGGAGCCGGGATGGGATGGACACGCAGGCCAGGACCCCGAGGAGCGCCTGATGGCCCATCCGTCGCAGCGCCTGTCCCGCCTGACGCATTGTCAACGTCCTCGTCCGACCGTACGCAGGAGACACCAGTGAGATACCGGAAGACTCTGCCCTGGCTTGCCGCCGTGGCCTGCCTCGCGACCGCTTGCAGCAGCCCGTCCGCCGACCGCTCGGCCTCGACGTCCGCCGCGGCCGGCCCGTCATCGGACTCCCCCGAGAAGCGGAACAAAGCGCTCGTGCTGCGCCTGTACTCGGAGGGGTTCGACAGGAACAGGACCGACGTGGTGAAGGAGCTCACCGCCCCCGGCTACGTGCAGCACGAGAAGTCGGTGCCGGGCGGAGCCGACGGACTGGTCGAGCAGTTCAAGGATCTGAAGGCGAGAATTCCCGGTGCGGTGGCCACCGTCAAGCACGTGGCGGCCGACCGCGACCTGGTGGCGGTGCACTGGCACGCGTCGGCCACCCCGGAGAACGAGGCGACCGGCGAGGCGAGGGTGGACCTGTACCGGATCGGCAACGGCAAGCTGGCCGAGCACTGGGGCATCACGCAGACCGTCCCGGCGAAGACGGCCAGTGGGAACTCACTGTTCAGCGACAGGTACCGGTACCCGCGGGGGGCACCGGCCCTGTCCGAGGAACAGGAGGAGCGGAACCGGAGGTTCGCAGTCTCCGCGTACCGCAGGCTCTCCGACGGCGACGTGAAGGTGATCGACGAGAGTTGGGATCCGCGGTACTACCAGCACAACCCGGCGGTCACCAGCGGAACGGCCCCCAGTCGCCGACGGGCGGTAGCAGTCCCGCGCAGGGGCCGTGACCGGGGCCGGGCCGGGACCGCTGGGGAGCGGTCGGCCCGGCCGGCGGAGGTGGTTCACCAGGTGTGGGCCACGTCCACCACGAGGCGCCCGTCAAACTGCAGCACCCGGAAGGGGAGACGGGCACGTACCCCGAGTCCGAACTGCGTCTGGCCCTCGAAGGAGCCGCCGAACTTGGCGTCCCGGAACGTGCGGTATCCGGTGAGGTTCACGCCCGGCAGCGGCTTGCCGACCTTGCCGGGGTACGTGGGAGCGCCGGAGTCGTACGCGGGTGCCCTCACGATCACCTCCAGGATGGCGCCGCCGGTGACGGGGATGGGCTCGCCGGTCGGGTCCTGGATCAGCCGGTCGACGTAGTGCACGGTGTACCCGAGCTGGTCGGCCGAGGCGCCCGGAACGTCGACGACGAACCGGTCGTAGCAGTCGTGGCGACCGGTCCTGGCGTTCGTGATGTACTCGCCCGACGTGCTGGACCAGTCCGTCTTGGCGAGACTGCCCCATCCGGTCGGGCACGCGGCCGCAGCTCGGGGAGCGGCGGCCGGAGCGGCCGCGCTCGGCATGGCGGCCGCACCCAGTGCGGCGGTCACCAGGACCGCGGTCACGCAGACCGTCCTGCTTCTAGTCATCCTGTCCCCCCAAGGGTGCGAATGTCCGACATCAGGGGAGACATTCGGACGGGCCGGAAGGTTGCACTCCGCTCACTGGAAAATGGGGAGATCCAAGCCGGCGCTTCCCGGCGCCCGGTGTCTCCTTGCGCCCTACTCCTGTTGACGGCCGTTCCCGCGCCGGGCGAGGAGCAGTGCCACGTCGTCGTCCGGCTCGGGGGTGAGGGCCGCGAGCAGCAGGTCGCAGGTCTCCTCCAGGGGGAGACGGGTGTCGTCCAGGACGCGCAGCACGTTGCGCAGTCCCTCGTCGACGGACATCGCGTGGCTCTCGACCAGGCCGTCCGTGAACAGTGCGAGCAGGGCCCCTTCGGCGAGTTCGTGCTCGCCGACGGTGAAAGGGACACCGCCCACCCCGAGGGGGACTCCGCCGGCGATGTCGAGGAGTTCCGCTCTCCCGTGCGGGCCCACCAGGACCGGCGGCAGATGGCCCGCACGGGAGAGTTCGCAGCGGCCTCGGCGGGGGTCGCAGACGACGTAGAGGCAGGTGGCCAGTGTGTCGGAGTCGCCGAGCGAGGCGGTGAGGCCGTCGAGGTGGTGCAGCAGCTCGGCCGGGGGCAGGTCGAGCCGGGCGAGGGCGCGGGTGGCCGTGCGGAGCTGGCCCATGATCGCCGCCGCGTGCACACCCTTGCCCATCACGTCGCCGACCACCAGTCCGACCCTGCCGTCCCTGAGCGGCAGCACGTCGAACCAGTCCCCGCCCACCTCGCTCATGGCGGGCAGATAGCGCGAGGCCACCTCCATGCCACTGTGCCGCGGGGGTGTCTGGGAGAGCAGGCTGCGCTGGAGGGTGAGCGCGATGTCCCGTTCACGTCCGTACAGCCGCGCGTTGTCGATGGAGATGGCGGCGCGTGCGGCCAGCTCGACGGCGAGGGTGAGGTCCTGGTCGTCGAAGGGCCTGGGGTTGGCGGTGCGGCTCAGGCTGAGGGTGCCCAGCACCTCGCCGCGGGCCATCAGGGGGACGGCCAGATAGGAGTGGACACCGGCCCGCCGCAGGGTCCCGGCGGCGGAGTCGTCCCGCGCGATACACAGTAGCGCCGGATCGTCCACGTGTGCGAGCAGGATCGGCCGTGCCTCCCGTACGCACCGGGTGACCACCCGGGACGGGCTGTACAGGGCGGGGCGGCCGACGGGGTCGGCGGCCTCGGTCGCGCCGGTGGGACGGCTCGCCTTGAGGGCGAGCGCCCAGAAGTCGAGGGAGCCGTCCGTCCGCGGCGCGGCCGTGCCGCCGGGGTTGACCACGGTGTCCAGTGCGTCCACGGCCGCGACGTCGGCGAGCTGGGGCACGGCCACGTCCGCCAGCTCCCGTGCCGTCCGGCGCAGGTCGAGAGTCGTACCGATGCGGACGCCGGCGTCGGCGATCACCGCCAGCCGCTCCCGGGCCCGGGCGACCTCGGCGGCCGCCCGCTGCCGCTCGGTGACGTCCAGTACGGAGATCGCGAGGCCCAGCACCCGCCCGTTCGCGTCCTCGATCCGGTGGTACGACTCCGAGTAGGCGCGGTCCTCGTCGTCGGCGGCCGTGCGGCCCTCGGTCTGCTGGTCCATCAGCGGCTCACCGGTCCGCAGGACGTACCGCATCCGTGACTCGATGGCCTCCACGTCGAGGGCGGGCAGCACCTCGCCGACGCGGCGGCCCAGCACGGCCTCCTCCGGGACGCCGTTGAGGCGTTCCAGCGACGGGTTGACCCGCAGCCATCGCAGGTCCGTGTCGAAGACCGCGATCCCGACCGGGGACTGGCTGACCAGGATGTGGGAGAGCGCCAGGTCGCGCTCCAGGTTGCGGACGGTCTCGGCGTCGGTGCCGAGGCCCAGGGCGAAGATGTCGCCGTCGGCATCACGCAGCTGCATGGTGCGGAACTCGACCCGGCGGGTGGAGCCGTCCTTGTGCCGCACCGGGAAGACCCCCGCCCAGCGCGCCCCCGTGCGTACGCTCCTGAACAGCTCGCGCGCCCGCGTCTGGTTCTCCGGGGCGACGAGCAGGGCGCCCGCGTCCCGGCCCAGTGCTTCAGCGGCGGAGAATCCGAGCAGTGACTCCGCTTCAGGGCTCCACAGCGCGATCCGGCCGTCGCCACCCAGGACGAGTGCCGCCACGCGCAGCACGTCGAGCAGCCCGCCGGGCGCGGCAGTGATGCCGTCCGGCGAGCCGCTCCCGGCCCGGGACTCTGGCTCGGGCATACCGGACGCTCCTTCCGGCGGCAGCTCGGGAAACCGGTCCCCTGCTGCCGGGCCCCCTGTCAGTCATACCTCTGACCCCGCGCCACCGCACGCCATCACCGTCCACGTCAGGCGGGTCGGTCCGGCTCCCCGAGCCGTCACTCACACGGGAGCCGGCAACCGGAGGGGTGCACCATGACCGGGTGTGACGATGCCCCGCGGGCCGCGGGCCCCGGAGACGGTCCGCGCCTCGTCGGCACGCGGGGCGCGAGCGAGGCGGCCGAGGCGGAGACTCGCGCGGCCGGCACAGGGGCGGCAGAACCACAGGGTCCTGTCACACGACGGACGTCCGACCGGTGAGCGGGTCGAAGCCGACGTGGTGGGGGCGACGGCAGGGGCTCCCCCAGGGGCGCGCGCCGTGCTCGACCGGCGCCGCCCGCGTCGCCGCAGGCGGAGAGGGCCGGGCATGGCCCGTCGTCTGCGGTGCCCACCCGCAGGTCGACGCCGGGGCCGGTCACCCGCAGGGGTGCACGGGACGTGATGTTCTCCAGCGTCAGCACGCGGTCCGGCCGTCGGACGTTGCGGACGGTCCGTACGGGCGTCCGGTCGGACGGCCGGCGCGACCGGTGAGTCACCGATGCGGTGGTCGCGGACCAGCGGATCGGTGACGCCGAGGTGGCCGGAAGCCGCTCATGTGCGGAGGTCGAACCGCTCGGTGGCCTTGACCAGGCCGTTCACCTGAATGTCGACGGCGTGCTCCCCGGCGTAGTAGCGGCGGGTCTGTACCTCCTTGACGGGGTGGGACTTCTGCACGGCCCGCCGCTCGCCGGCGGCGAGTCGCAGCGTCGTCAGTTTGAAGACCTTGGGGATGCTGCGGCCGTTCCTGCGCACGTGGTGGACGACGTAGTCGACGGTCACACTGTGCGGCCTGTCGTCGCCGTTCTCCACGGTGAAGTCGATGAGGAGGGTGTCCCCGACGGTCACCGCCCCGGGCGTGACGCGCAGTCCGGACACCTGGACGAGCTCGCCGCCCGTCGCCCCGAGGATGGCCAGGGCCTGCTGGTCGCCCTTCTTCACCAGGGTGCGCAAGGCGTGCTTCACGATCCGGTCGGTCTCGGGGGTGGGGCTCTCCTCCAACCAGCGCAGCGCGGTGGCGAGCGCGATGTCGGGGTTGTCCTTGGAGATGTCGTTGAGGTTGTTGGCGACGGACCTGCGAACGTACTCGGAAGGGTCGCTGCGCAGGGGTTCGAGGATCTCCAGGACGGGCCGGGGGTCCTTCACGAAGAGGTCGAGGGTGCGGGCCCAGGGCAGGCGCGGGCGGATCCCCTCGCTGGCGAGGCGCCGTACGTTGTGGCTCGGGCTGCGGGCCCACCGCGCGACCCGCTTCATCGTCAGCTCGTGGTGGTCCTCGACGAAGGGCCTGACGGCGTACTCCCCGGTGTGGCGCCGGGTGATCTCCTCGATGGCGTCCAGGGACACCTCGGGGTGGTCCCGGCCGTACTCCTCCACGAACCTGGCCACCGGCATGAGGAACCAGCTGGTGTTGAACATGCCCTCGCCCTCGGCGAGTTCGTCACCGAGGATCGACACCAGCACGGCCACGGCCGTGGGGTAGTCCTCGGGGAGCCGGCCGCGCAGTCCCTCGGTCAGGACGAGGACCCGGTCCTTCAGTTCCTTGCCGGGGATGCGCTGTTCGACCTCGGCGGCGTACCCCTCGACGTCGAAGTCGGGGTGTACGGCCCGGACCTTGCCGCCGACGAGGCGCGCGGCCTCGCCGTTGAAGTGTCGCTTCAGTCCGTAGTCGCCGGCCATGGTGCTCGGGCCTCTTCGTCTCGTACGAGTGATGGCTGTCGGTGGTGATCATGGGTGCGGGCCCTGGACATCGGGCGCGCCGGGGTGTCCCTGGGGTCGATGACCAACGCCCCGCCGGCCCGAAACTCCCGTACCGGGCCGTCGCCTCCCGTCCGCGGATGCCCGGCACCCGGCCTTCGGAGGCGATCACATCGGTCCCCCGACGGGGACCCGGCGTCGAGACATGCCAGGAGCATGGCGACCGGTGAGCCGCGCACAGCGGTCGCCCGCAAAAACGGCGTCGTACACGCGATCCCCCGTGTTTCAGTTCAGGCACCCGAAGGGTGATCGGGGCCGGTTCCGGTGCTCGTGGCCGACGGCGCCGATATCGAAGTGAAGGCTATGAGTATCAGTCGACAAAGGTCAAGAGATGGTTAGCGAGGCGCCCATTGAGCAGCACGGCGACATGGCGCAGGAATTCTTTACTCCGAATGTCACGACGGAACATACACGCCCCAAAATCAGCCGACACGCCCGCTTCAGACGGGGAGTTACCGCCCGAGCAATGCTCACGTCACACCCGAGAACGCCGACACCGCAAGCACGCCCGGCGAGCAATCCGGCCCCTTGGAATGAATGTCGCCGGCAAAGGGGTGGATTCCGGGGATACGACCGCTCCCCTCCTTCCGGATCAAATTACCCGGTTGACGTGAACCGAGAAGTCAGAGAATCGAATCGCGCCACACGGTGGCCGAATTCCGCAGGGCGGCTCCGGTCCCGCCGGAAGATCCGCGACACCGGCTGACCGTGTTGCGGTCGGGCGCGGCGTCGGCCGGCCGGCGCGGCGGGAGCCGGTACCCGGACTGCCGCCGGTCTGCCCGGACGGCCGGACGGCTCTGATCAGGACCGTTCGCGAGCACGTGCCGCGATGCGGTCGGCCAGCACGGACAGGGGCACGCTGGCAGCCCAGCTGTAGATGGCGGCGAGGGGCGAGATGCGCGCGATGGGTACCGAGGCCAGGAACACCATCGCCTGGGCGGGGAGCGGGACGGTGCGCCAGTTGGCGCCCGACGGACGGATCACGTGCAGTTCGAGCCCGTACAGCACCAGTGCGGCCGCGCCGATGACAGCACCGTACAGGCCGGGACCGAGGAAGCGGTCGCCGTACGTCTCCAGGACGTGGGTGGGAAACGGGATCAGAGACACCAGCACCAGGAACGCCACATGGAGCCAGAACGCGTACAGGTCGATCCCCTCCGCGTTCCGCACCGCCGCGTGATGGGCCCGCCAGAACAGCGCGATCACCACCGCGCTCAGCACGAAGGCGCCCACCTGTGACTGGACGTCGTCGAGCGCCTCGCGCAGTTCGGCACCCTCGAGCCCGTCGGGCAGATCGATGTCCAGCACGAGCAGCGTCATGGCGATGGCCGTCACACCGTCGGTGAGGGCGAGCATCCTGTCCCTCGGCATGAGATCCGCTGGGGGCCGGGCTCTGCGCCGCTCGGGGCTTGCGTTCATGGCACCTGTGTTAGCAGCCCCGCCCCCGCGCGGGCGGTCAACGACGCGCGGGAAAGTCGAGTCGCCCGCCGGAGGATGCGGGCGTCAGCGGGACACGCCGAGGCCGGGGGTTCGATACGTCCGGCGGACGCATGGAAACCGTCGAAAGCGGCGTCAGCCGCCACTGCCGCCTTGTCGCCAAAGTCAGCGTCAGGTCAGCACCGGTGACGCCGAGTCGGCCTACGATCGCCAGGAAGCGCCAGGACCGACCACGAACCGAGCCCGGACCGGTCTGCGAGGCCGCAGGCCGGGAGGACGGCTGCTCTCTCATCAGGAGGTATCCATGAAAATGCTCATCAACGTCGCGGAGACCGTCGTCGCGGACGCGTTGCGGGGTATGGCTGCTGCTCATCCTGAGTTGACGGTGGACGTGGAGAACCGGGTGGTCGTGCGGCGGGACGCGCCGGTGGCCGGCAAGGTGGCGCTGGTCTCCGGGGGCGGTTCGGGGCATGAGCCGCTGCACGGCGGCTTCGTGGGACCGGGGATGCTGTCGGCGGCCTGCCCGGGTGAGGTGTTCACGTCGCCGGTGCCGGACCAGATGGTGCGGGCGGCGGCTGCCGTGGACAGCGGGGCCGGCGTGTTGTTCATCGTGAAGAACTACACCGGTGACGTGCTGAACTTCGACATGGCGGCGGAACTCGCGGAGGACGAGGGCATCCAGGTCGCCAAGGTGCTCGTCAACGACGACGTCGCGGTCACCGACAGCCTCTACACCGCCGGGCGGCGCGGCACCGGTGCCACCCTGTTCGTGGAGAAGATCGCCGGCGCCGCCGCCGAGGAAGGGCAGCCCCTGGAGCGTGTGGCGACACTGGCCCGGCAGGTCAACGAGAGCTCCCGCAGTTTCGGTGTGGCGCTCAGCGCCTGTACGACCCCGGCCAAGGGCAGCCCGACCTTCGATCTTCCCGCAGGGGAGCTGGAGTTGGGGATCGGCATCCATGGCGAACCGGGGCGTGAGCGCCGTCCCATGATGACCTCCCGCGAGATCGCCGACTTCGCGGTGAACGCCCTGCTGGACGACATGAACCCCCGCAACCCCGTGCTGCTCCTCGTCAACGGCATGGGCGCCACTCCCCTGCTGGAGCTGTACGGCTTCAACGCCGAGGTGCAGCGAGCGCTCACCGAGCGGGGTGTGGCCGTCGCCCGTACGCTCGTCGGCAACTACGTCACCTCCCTCGACATGGCGGGCGCCTCGGTGACGCTGTGCCAGATCGACGAGGAGACGCTCCGGTTGTACGACGCGCCCGTGAGGACGCCCGGGCTGCGCTGGGGGATGTGACCCTCGGACCCAGCACGATGCGTACGGTACGTGCCGTGGGCACGGCCCGTATGGCTCTGTCTGCCGACTCTCTTACCAGGCAAGGAGATTCCGTGCTCGACGCCGACTTCTTCCATCGCTGGATGGTGACCACGGCGGCTTCCGTGGAACGCGAGGCCGAGCGGCTCACGGCGCTCGACTCGCCGATCGGGGACGCCGACCACGGCAGCAATCTGCGCCGCGGGTTCACCGCCGTGGTGTCCGTACTGGAGAAAGAGGCCCCGGACACGCCCGGTGCCGTGCTCGTGCTGGCCGGGCGTCAGCTGATCTCGACGGTGGGCGGTGCGTCCGGCCCGCTGTACGGAACGCTCCTGCGGCGCACCGGCAAGGCGCTCGGGGACGCGGCCGAGGTGAGCGACGCCGAGCTCACGACCGCGCTGCGGGCGGGAGTGGACGCCGTGATGACGCTCGGCGGGGCGGCACCGGGCGACAAGACGATGATCGACGCGCTGGTCCCGGCCGTCGAGGCGCTCGACCGGTCCTTCGCCGCGGCGCGGGCCGCCGCCGAGGAGGGCGCCCTGGCGACCACGCCGCTGCAGGCCCGCAAGGGGCGTGCCAGCTATCTCGGTGAGCGGAGCATCGGGCACCAGGACCCCGGCGCCACGTCCGCGGCGCTGCTCGTCGCCGCGCTCGCCGACACCGCGGAGGCCTCCCATGGATGACGAGAAGCTGGTCGGTGTGGTGCTGGTCTCGCACAGCGCCGCCGTCGCCTCCTCGGTCGCCGAGTTGGCACGGGGGCTCGCGGGCGCGGGCGCCCGGGTGCCGGTCGCCCCGGCGGGCGGCACCGAGGACGGCGGGCTCGGCACCAGCGCCGAGTTGATCTCGGCGGCGGCCGCGGCCGTGGACCGGGGCGCGGGGGTCGCCGTCCTCACGGACCTCGGCAGTGCCGTCCTCACCGTGAAGGCCCTGCTCGCCGAGGGCGACGAACTCCCCGAGGGCACCCGTCTGGTCGACGCGCCGTTCGTCGAAGGCGCCGTCGCGGCGGTCGTCACCGCCTCCACCGGGGCCGATCTCGCGGCGGTCGCCGCCGCCGCTTCGGAGGCGTACGCGTACCGGAAGGGGTGACGACGACGGGGCCTGCCTCCACGCTCCTGGGGACAGGCCCCGCGCCGTGCACTCACCCGTCCGCCAAGAGCTCCGAACAGAAGTGGAGCCCGGCTCGCGACGCCTGGCACGCACGCTCGCCGCGTTGCCGAAAGCCCCTGGTAGCCCCGCTACAAGGAGCTTCCGGCGCCTTGCGATCGCACGCACCAGACGCCGCGAGCCGATCGGACTCCACCTTTGTTCGGAGCTCTAAGGCCGCGCCCTGACCTCGCCCTCCCGGCCCACGAACCGGCGTGCCAGCGCCTCCCCCTGTTCCACCGCCGCCTCGTGGTCCTCGATCGGGAGGACGCGGGTGTCCTCGAAGACGATGTACGTGACTCCGGAGGTGGTGCCGCCGGTGCTCGGGTCGGGGCGGATGCCCAGGCCCTTGGCCGTGGCGTACGAGGCCTCGCCGATGATGTGCTGCGGGCCGGTGTCGCCCACGACGCCGTACTGGACGCGGTCGCCGTGGACGACGGCGGCCACCGAGCCGCCCCTGATGCCGTGGTCGCGGTAGTCCCAGATGCGGCTCGGGGCCGGGAGGACGATGAACGGCAGGTCCGCGGCGTCGAGGTGACGGCCGTCGCGCTGCTGGTAGGAGGTCGTGGGCTGGAACCACGGGTCCGCGCTCCGGTTGCAGCGCGCGCTGGGGCGGCCGTCGCAGTCGATGTCCATGTCGGCCTTCCAGAACACCGCGCCGTCGGTGCCGCAGACCGGGATGACGGCGGGGGCGTCGGCGTCCTTGCGGTAGAACCCGTCGGACACCCGGTCGCAGTCGCGGACCTTCGCCAGCAGTTCGGCGGCCGTCACGGCCCCCTGACGCTGTATGGACTGTTGCTGCTGAGCCAGGGCGGGCAGGGTGGCGGGGGCCAGCAGGGCGGCGCCGGCGGCGGCCAGCGTCAAGGACCGGACATGCACGATAAGGGACCCTCTCCTGGGGGACACTGACGGTCACTCATCACCCCAACGTGAAGGGGGCTGGAGAGAAGGGCCACTGGTAGGGGGCCGGACGGTGCACACCGTGCTTCTCACGAGGACGCGGCCGAGGGCCCGGGCCGGCCTCGGCCCCGGCCGCTCGGCCGCCCTGGTCGGCGCGGGGTGGGCGACGACAGCGGCCCGCACCGTACGACGCGAACCGAGCGCTCTCGCACGCGAGTTCACGCCGCGTCATAGCCTCAGCATACGTAGCCGCGGGCCGGGCCGTGAACCGAGCGGCCACGCCTTCGTCCTGCCCGCACCCTCTTGATGTGCGCGCGTCAGCGTGGCATACATACAGGGGATAGGTACAGACCAATCGCCGATGAGGGCTCCCGCACCAGCGGTCCCACCCGTAATCCGGGAGCCCGTGATGAGGGGGCTGGATCGTGCGACGCGTTCCCGAGCCGGTGCCGTGGCCGGCGTTCCTGGTCTGCGGCGCGTTGCTCCTCGCCGTCTCCTGCGGGCCGCCGCAGAGCCCCGGTCGCCGGCCGCCCCCGGCTCCCCAGGGGGTCACCGCCGCCGCGGGCAGCGCGACCAGCGTGCACGTCATGTGGAACCGGGTGACCGGCGAGCCGGAGGTCGCCGGGTACGAGGTCTACCGCGGCGAGACGAAGGTGGAGGACGTGCCCGGCGACGAGCACATGGTGGACGTCACCCGGCTGCGCCCCTCCACCACGTATGTGTTCACCGTCCGGGCCCGCAGCGCCGCCGGTGACCTCGGCCCGCCCAGCCGGGAGGTCCGGGCCACCACCTCCGCGGGTGGCGCCGCCGACCGCCGGGCCCCCACCCGTCCCGCTCACCTCGAAGGCCGGGTGATCGGCAGCAAGGCGGTGCGGCTGTCCTGGCGGCGGGCCACCGACGACCGGGGCGTGGTGTCGTACGACATCCTCCAGGGCGGCTCGAAGATCCACGGGGTGGGCGGGGAGCAGACGACGGCCGTGGTCACGGGGTTGCGGCCCGGCACCCGGTACTCGTTCTCCGTGCGGGCACGGGACGCGGCGGACAATCTCTCGCCGGCGAGTCGATCCGTGCGGCTCACCACCGAGCGGACCGGGCGGGGGACGGACGACGGGACGGGCGGCGGGGCAGGCACGGCACCCACCGCCTTCCGCGCGAGCACGCGCCTCGCGGACGGCGCCTACTCCCTCGAACTGTCCTGGGTGCCGCCGAGCGCCGACGGGGTGATCACGGAGTACGAGATCCAGCTCGACGGGCGGACGGCGACGACGCTCGTCTGGGGCGGGACCCCGCCGCGAGGGCGGGCTTCGTACGGCTTCTACGCGGGACGGGAGGCCGGCGTGACGTACCGGGTGCGGATCCGGGCCAAGCTGCCGGACGGCACCTGGGGCCGGTTCTCGGCGGAGCGGACGGTGACCACCGGTCCGTGAGTACGTCCCCCGGACGGCGCAATCCGTCACCTGCCCGGGGGCGGTCCGCATGCGGGCGGGGCGTGCGGCACGTTGGCTCGCCCTGAGGCAGCACGGGTCCTCCGATCCTCGGCGGCGCAAGGGATGTGCCGCCGACCGTGCCGCCGGAGGGCAGACCCATGCGTACGTCTCAGCTACTCCTCCGCTCCGGCCTGACCATGGCGGCCGCCGCGCTGCCGATCGCCCTGGCCACGCCGTCGGTCGCCGTCCCCACGGGGATCTCGGTGAGCACCACGGGGTCCTCGGTCACCGTCACCACGAGCGATTGCCCCACCAGCGTCAACGGCACGTTCGGTACGGCCTCGCTGCTCTCCAGCGGGCAGGCCGGCTTCTCCCAGGGGCGTCAGGCGAACCTCGTCGGCACGAGCACCAGCCAGTCGGCCTCCTGGACCAACGTGACCCCGGGCACCTACACCGTGATCGTGGTGTGCCGGGACGGGACCTCGGCGGGCAGCCAGTCCGTCATCGTCACCGCCGCCACGCCCACGATCTCCACGACCGCCTCGCCCTCCCGGGGCGTCATGGGCGGTGTGGGCGGGGCCACCGAGGACTACGGCACCCTCACCCTGGTGGGCGGTGGCGCGCTGGTCGCCACCGGCACGGTGGCAGCGGTCTGGTACCTGCGCCGCCGGGCCAAGCCGCACCGCCTGTGAGCACCGGGCGGGCGGTCGCCGCATGACGCGGTCGGCCGCCTGCTCGCGCCCGCACCTCCGGGCTACTCCCGCTCCCCCGCCGTTCCCCCGCCACTGTCCGGCACCCGGCCTTCGGGCAGTCGTCCTTCGCCGGGTCGGTCTTCCGGCAGGCGCTCGAACTCCGTCAGAGCGTCGCGCAGCCACCGGGTCCAGAAGGTCTCCAGGTCGATGCCGGCCCGCAGGATCAGATGCTGAAGACGGTCCTGGGGGGTGTCCTTTCCGGGCCCGAAGTCCCGCTTCTCGATCTCCTCGTACTCTGCCAACTGCCGCTCGTGCAGGGTGAGATGGCGACGCAGATCGTCCTCCAGGCCGGTGGTGCCGACGACCGCCGCGGCGCGCAGCCGCACGAACAGGGCGTCACGCCACGGCTTGGGTTCCTGGGGTGCGGAGGTCCAGCGGGCCAGTTCCTCGCGGCCCGCCGGGAGGACCTCGTAGCTCTTCTTCTGCCCTCGGGCGGGCCGTTCGGCGGGCAGGGCACGGATGTAGCCCTCGCCCTCCAGCTTTCCCAGCTCGCGATAGATCTGCTGGTGTGTCGCCGACCAGAAGTAGCCGATCGACCTGTCGAACCGCCGGGTCAGCTCCAGGCCCGACGAGGGCTTCTCGAGCAGGGCGGTGAGGATCGCGTGCGGGAGTGACATGGGCTCATCCTAGGAAGGGCCGTTCGACCGGCGGCCCCCGCACGCTCCGCGCGGGTCACCGCCCGGCCCGTCCGCTCTCCTACAGCTCCGCCGCCAGCTCGGTCCCCTGCTTGATCGCGCGCTTGGCGTCCAGTTCGGCCGCCACGTCGGCGCCGCCGATGAGGTGCGCGGTCCGTCCGGCGGCGACGAGGGTGTCGTAGAGGTCGCGGCGCGGCTCCTGGCCGGTGCAGAGCACGACCGTGTCGACCTCCAGGACCTGGCGGACGCCGCCGACGGTGACGTGCAGTCCGGCGTCGTCGATCAGGTCGTACTGGACGCCGGGCACCATGACGACGCCGCGGTGCTTGAGTTCGGTGCGGTGGATCCAGCCGGTGGTCTTGCCGAGGCCCGCGCCGACCTTGGAGGTCTTGCGCTGGAGGAGGTGGACCGAGCGGGGCGGGGCGGGCCGCTCGGGAGCGGCGAGGCCGCCGGGGGCGCGGTAGTCCAGGTCGACGCCCCACTGCCGGAAGTACGCCGCGGGGTCCTCGCTGGTCTTCTCCCCGCCGTCGGTCAGGTACTCGGCGACGTCGAAGCCGATGCCGCCGGCGCCCAGGATGGCGACCCGGTCGCCCACGGGGGCGCCGTCGCGCAGGACGTCGAGGTAGCCGACGACCTTGGGGTGGTCGACGCCCGGCAGGTCGGGGGTGCGGGGGGTGACGCCGGTGGCGACCACGACCTCGTCGTAGGCCGTGAGGTCGTCGGCCGTGACGGGGGTGTCCAGCCGTACGTCGACGCCGTGGGTGTCGAGCTGGTGGCGGAAGTAGCGCAGGGTCTCGTCGAACTCCTGCTTGCCGGGGACCTTGCGGGCGACGTTGAGCTGGCCGCCGATCTCGCTCGCGGCGTCGAAGAGGGTGACCTCGTGGCCGCGCTCGGCGGCGCTCACGGCGCAGGCGAGGCCCGCGGGTCCCGCGCCCACGACCGCGATCCGCTTGCGCAGCCGGGTCGGCGAGAGCACCAGTTCGGTCTCGTGGCAGGCGCGCGGGTTCACCAGACAGGAGGTGATCTTGCCGCTGAAGGTGTGGTCGAGGCAGGCCTGGTTGCAGCCGATGCAGGTGTTGATGGCCTCCGGACGACCCTCGCGGGCCTTGGCGACGAAGTCCGGGTCGGCGAGCATCGGGCGGGCCATGGACACCATGTCGGCGTGGCCGTCGGCCAGCAACTCCTCGGCCAGTTCCGGGGTGTTGATGCGGTTGGTGGTGACGAGCGGGACGGAGACCTCGCCCATGAGCTTCTTGGTGACCCAGGTGTACGCGCCGCGCGGCACCGAGGTCGCGATGGTGGGGATGCGGGCCTCGTGCCAGCCGATGCCGGTGTTGATGATGGTGGCCCCGGCCGCCTCTACCGCCTTGGCCAGCGTGACGACCTCGTCGAGGGTGGAGCCGCCGGGCACCAGGTCGAGCATCGACAGCCGGTAGACGACGATGAAGTCCTCGCCGACCGCCTCGCGCACCCGGCGCACGATCTCCACGGGGAAGCGCATGCGGTTCTCGTAGGAGCCGCCCCAGCGGTCGTCGCGGTGGTTGGTGCCGGCGGCGATGAACTCGTTGATCAGGTAGCCCTCGGAGCCCATGATCTCGACGCCGTCGTACCCGGCCTGCCGGGCGAGCCGGGCGGCCCGTGCGTAGTCGTCGATGGTCTGCTCGACCTCGGCGTCGGTGAGGGCGTGCGGGACGAAGGGGCTGATCGGGGCCTGGAGGGCGCTCGGGGCGACGAGGTCGCGGTGGTAGGCGTACCGCCCGAAGTGCAGGATCTGCATCGCGATACGGCCGCCCTCGCGGTGGACGGCGTCGGTGATCTCGCGGTGCTGCGCGGCCTCGGCCTCGGTGGTGAGCTTGGCACCGCCCTCGGCCGGGCGTCCGGCCTCGTTGGGCGCGATGCCACCGGTGACGATGAGGCCCACTCCCCCGCGGGCCCGGGCCGCGTAGAACTCCGCCATCCGCTCGAAGCCGCGCTCCGCCTCCTCCAGGCCGACGTGCATGGAGCCCATGAGCACGCGGTTGGGGAGCGTGGTGAAGCCCAGGTCCAGCGGGCTCAGCAGGTGGGGGTAACGGCTCATCGGGGCCTCCATGCGTGGCGTCGTCACCAAGGTTGTAGACGACGCCACGCCGTTTTTGCAACTAGTTGCACAATGGCTGAGGGCAAGGCCACACCACGAAGGGTCCTGAGAGCTGCCGGGGGCGAGCCCTGGCGGGTGTGCGCGGTCAGCTGCCGGAGGGTCTGGCTCCGGTCACCACATGGGCGTATCTCTCCTCCGAGACGGCCGTCCCGGCGATGAGCCCGGCGCCGCGGAGGACCTCCACGGCGTGGGGTTCCTGGCGTTCGCTGGTCTCCACGAGGAGGCACCCGCCGGGGGCGAGCCACCGGGGGGCCTCGGCGGCGACCCGGCGCAGGACATCGAGCCCGTCCGCGCCGCCGTCGAGGGCGACCAGGGGTTCGTGGTCACGGGCCTCGCTCGGCAGGAGCGGCACCTCGCCGGTGGGGACGTACGGCACGTTCGCCGCAAGGATGTCGACGCGCCCCCGCAACCCGGCGGGGAGCGCCGCGAACAGGTCGCCCTCGTGGGCGTGGCCGCCGTACGGGGCGATGTTGCGGCGGGCGCAGCGCACCGCCGCCGGGTCGATGTCGGCGGCGTGCAGTTCGGTGCCGTCGAGCGACGCGGCGAGGGCCGCGCCCAGCGCACCGGAACCGCAGCACAGGTCGACGACGACCGAGGCGTGCGGCACGGCGGCGAGCGCCTGCTCGACGAGGAACTCGGTGCGGCGGCGGGGCACGAACACACCGGGGTCCACGGTGATGCGCAGCCCCGCGAACTCGGCCCAGCCGAGGACGACTTCGAGGGGTTCACCGGCGACGCGGCGGCCGACCATGGCGGAGACGTCGTCCGGGGTTCGTGCGGTGGTGAGAATCAACTCCGCCTCGTCTTCGGCGAAGACGCAGCCCGCGGCGCGAAGTGCCGTGACGACGGAGGCGGTGGAGAGAGGTGGCATGACAGCCGAGAGCCTTTCGGTGGGCCGAAGGGCGCTCCCGCGGTGGCCTACCGGCCGTGCACCGCGCGGTGTTGAGGTGAGAGCACCCGACCTGACACTGCGGTAATGGGTCTCACCTCCTTGGTCCCGTGGCGACTGGCCCGGTCACCCTACCCCATGGTCACGACAGACCATCCGGAGCGCCGCGCCCCCGCCCGCACCCGGCCCTCGGCCGCCCCCGCCACACGCCCACCCGCTCCTCCCCCGTCTCCACGGCGGGTACGCGGGCGGCCGTGAAGTGGGTCGTGCGGCGCGGCCGGAAGCACCCATTCCCCTCCGCTGTCACCTGGCCACCGACGTGCTCACGACCGTGGCCGCCCGTGAGCGGCGAGGGAGATCGTGGAGCCGCTGTTCCCGGGCTGCGATGAGTTCATCCGGGCGTAATGATCATGTCCCGCCCCGGGGGTCGGGCATGCCGTCCGGACGCGTACGGTTGTACGGCTCACCCATCGCCGCCGTCGTCACGTTGGACTCGTACATGAACGTCACCCGAGGTTTCACCGGGCGCCCCCGCGTCAGCGATCCGGGGCTGCCGCCCGGCCAGTACGACGCGGGCGACGACTGGCCGGTGCTCTCCGCCGAGGTCACGCCGGACCTCGCGCCCGCCGACTGGTCGTTCCGGATCGACGGGCTGGTGGCCGAGGCGCGCACCTGGGACTGGGACGCGGCGCACGCGCTGCCCGGATCGGTGTACGAGGGCGACATCCACTGTGTGACGGGCTGGTCGAAGTTCGGGGTGCGGTTCGGGGGCGTCTCGCTGGACGTGTTCCTGGACGCGGTGCGGCCCGACGCCTCCGCCACGCACGCGGTCGCGTACGCGCACAGCGGCTACACCACGAACCTCCCGCTCGCCGACCTCACCGGCGGGCGCGCCTGGATCGCCTGGGAGTACGGGGGCGAGCCGCTGCCCGCCGAGCACGGCGGCCCGGCCCGGCTGCTGGTGCCGCATCTGTACTTCTGGAAGAGCGCCAAGTGGATCGCGGGCATCCGGATCCTCGACCGCGACGAGCCCGGCTTCTGGGAGCAGAACGGCTATCACGCGCGGGGCAACCCGTGGGAGGAGCAGCGGTACTCCGGTGACTGAGACGACGGCGGAAGCGGACACGGCAGGGGCCTTGGGGGCGGCCGGGGTGGCCGGTGAGGTTGGTGGGGCGGGGACGACGTCCGGGGTGTTCACGCCGCCCACGCGGTTCGCCGTGCCCGGGCGGATCGCCGTGAGCAACCAGGCGGCGGCGCTCTGGCAGACCGCGACGTTGACGGAGATCCGGCGCGAGACGGCGCGGGTCGCCACCTTCCGGTTCGCGGTGCCGGGCTGGGCGGGGCATCTGCCGGGGCAGCATCTGGTGCTGCGGCTGACCGCCGAGGACGGTTACCGGGCCCAGCGCCACTACTCGCTGGCGTCACCGCCCGATGACGCGGGGCACATCGAGCTGACTCTGGACCATGTGGAGGGCGGCGAGGTCTCCGGGTGGTTCCACACCGAGGCCCGGCCCGGTGACGAGGTGGAGGTGCGCGGCCCGCTCAGCGGGTTCTTCGCCTGGCCCGGGGACCGGCCCGCACTGCTGATCGGCGCCGGTTCGGGTGTCGTCCCGCTGATGTCGATGATCCGCCACCGCCGGGCGCGGGGGCTCGATGTGCCCCTGCGGCTGCTGGTGTCCGCGCGGGGGCCCGGGGAACTGGTCTACGCGGAGGAGTACGGCGCGGAGACCACGCCCGTGTTCACGCGCGCGGCGCCCGAGGGGGTGCCGGTGGGCAGACTGTCGGCGGCCCATGTGGGACCGGTGCTGGCGGAGCGGCCGGCGGGCGGCTGGGAGGCGTACGTGTGCGGCTCGAACGCCTTCGCCGAACACGCGTCGCGACTGCTGGTCGAGGCCGGCCAGCCGGTGGACCGCATCCGCATCGAACGCTTCGGCTGACCACCGGCCCGCACCGATGCGCTCGCCATGATTTCCGGCCCAAACCATGCCATCGCGGCTTCTATCGGGTACACCGGAAGTGCGGACCAGTCCTAACCGGGGTTCTCGTACGAGAGGGCCGTACCGGTGAGGGAGGGTGAGATGCGAGGCCAGGTGTTCGGGTGGCGGTGGCGGCGCAATCCGCTGCGCCGACGCTCGGACGTCGTCGAGGCATGGACGGTGTTGATCGTCCTGATCCTGCTGGTCGTCGGCGCTCCGGCGGCCGGTTTCGCGGTGGGCCGTTGGGCCCACGGGGACGCGCGGGCGCAGGCCGCGGCGCAGCGGGCGGAGCGGGACCTGGTGAGTGCCGTGGTCGTGGAGAACGCCCCGGCCGCGGCGCCCTCGGTGCACGGCGACAAGCCGCCCATGCACTGGGTGCGGGCCCGCTGGACGGAGCCCGACGGGGGTTCGCGCACCGGTGAGGCCCGGGTACCGGCGGGCACGAAGCGCGGCGACCGTGCCGATGTCTGGCTGGACGCGGCGGGCCGCAGTGTGCAGGCCCCGCCGACCGACACCGCCGTCTGGCAGCACACCCTGTCCATGGGGACGTGCGCCACGGCGGGAGTCGCCGTCATCGTGCTGGCCGGGCACTTCACCGTGCGCCGCATCACCATCCGGCGCCGGCTGGACGAATGGGAACAGGAGTGGGCGCGCACGGGCCCCGAGTGGGGACACCGCTGGGCCTGACCGCAGGGTCGCGGCGCACCCGACCGGGGGGCGAGCACGGGACTCACGCGCATGGTGTGCGGTGAATTTTCCGTGCTGGGCCTCGCGCGACCGCGGTCGTGGGCCGGGAGACCATCGCGGACATCGACCACAAGGGCGACGCGGCCGTGCTGCTCCTCGCCGGCGAACTCGGCGGCGAGGTCCTCACGGCGATCGTCTCCGCCCTGGCGTTCGTCACCCTGCTCGCCGTCGCCGCCGGTCTCACGCTCGCAGCGGCCTCGTCGCTCGCCCACGACCTCTATGGCGAGGTCATCCGCAAGGGGAGGGCGAAGGAGACCGAGGAACTGGGTGTCGCCCGGATCGCCGCGCTGTTCATGGGCGTTCTCGGCATGCTGTTCGCGCTGCTCGCCTGGGGTACCAACACGGCCACCCTCGCGTTCCTGGCCTTCGCGATCGCCGCGTCCGCCATCCTGCCGACCATCGTCTACAGCCTGTTCTGGCGCGGGTTCACCGCCCGGGGCGCCCTGCTCAGCCTGTACGGCGGTCTCGTCGCCTCCGTGCTGCCGGTGCTGTTCTCGCCGGTCGTCTCCTCGACCCCGAACTCCATGTTCCCGGACGCCGACTTCGCGTGGTTCCCGTTGCAGAACCCGGGCATCGTCTCGATCCCGGCGGGCTTCCTGCTCGGCTGGCTCGGCTCGCTCCTCGGCCCCGCACAGGAGGAGACGGTGTACGAGGACTTCGAGGTCCGGGCGCTGATCGGCGCCGACCAGCGCTGAGCGGACCACCGCCGGGCGAAGACCCCGTGGCCGTCGCCGACTGCCGTGAGCCGAGGGGCTCTTGGCGGTCCGCGACGGCCCACGTACCGTGTGATCATCCGCACCGAGAACTCAAAAGGTGGTCCTTCATGGCCCTGTTCGACCTGCCGTTGGACGAGCTCCGTGGTTATCGAAGCGCTTCAACGGAGCCCGAGGACTTCGACGCCTTCTGGGCGAAGACGCTCCAGGAGTCCCGCGAGCACGACCTCGACGCCCGTTTCGAGCCGGTCGACACCCACCTGACCACCGTCGACGTGTACGACGTCACCTTCGCCGGGTTCGGCGGCCACCCCGTCAAGGGCTGGCTGGTCGTGCCCGCCGGGGCGACCGAACCGCTGCCCGTCGTCGTGGAGTTCATCGGTTACGGCGGCGGCCGCGGCCTGCCCCACACCCATCTGCTGTGGGCCTCGGCCGGCTACGCGCACTTCGTCATGGACACCCGCGGTCAGGGCAGCGCCTGGGGCGGGGGCGGCGACACCCCGGACCCGGTCGGCGGCGCGCCCGCCTTCCCCGGCTTCATGACCCGGGGCATCGACGCCCCCGAGAACTACTACTACCGGCGTGTCTACACGGACGGCGTCCGCGCGGTGGAGGCCGCCCGCTCCCACCCGCTGACCGACGCCTCGCGCACCGCCGTCCTCGGCTCCAGCCAGGGCGGCGGCATCTCGATCGCGGTCGGCGGGCTGGTGCCCGACCTGGTCGCGGTCGCGCCCGACGTACCGTTCCTGTGCGACTTCCCGCGCTCCACGACCATCACCGACCGGGACCCGTACCGCGAGATCGGCAAGTACCTCAAGACGCACCGCGGTCGCGCGGCGGACGTCCGGCGGACCCTCGCCTACTTCGACGGCGTGCACTTCGCCACACGCGGCCGTGCACCGGCCCTGTTCTCGGCGGCGCTGGAGGACCTGACGTGCCCGCCGTCCACGGTGTTCGCCGCGTTCAACGCCTGGGCCGAGGACGACAAGCACATCGAGGTCTACGAGTTCAACGATCACGAGGGCGGCGGGCCCTACCAGGAGGCGGCCAAGCTGCGCTGGCTGGCCTCGCGCCTGTGAGGGACAGCGGGTCTCGCGGGGCCCACGAGGTGTGTGCGCCGAACGGGTACCCCTGAATGCGCGGTCCGCATCACGGGTACCCGCTGTGCGCAGGCCGCCGAAGAGCGGCGATCACAACGAAAGAGCCCCGTATGGTCATCCCGCTTGGGAAGCAGGCGGCAGATGAGCAGGGCACGGACGAACACGCCACGCTGCGCTCCGGCGCGACCTGGGCCACAGGAGCGGCCCACGCGGCCGATGCCCGGCGTCTGCTGCGCGGCCTCCTCGCCCATGCCCTGCACACCGGCCGCACCCCCGTCCCGGCGCCCCTGGCGCGGGACGCCGAACTCGTCGTCAGCGAACTGGTCACCAACGCCCTCCGGCACGCGCCCGGCCCCTGCGGGCTCGTCCTGCGGCTCACCGGTGACGTACTGGCCATCTCCGTGTGGGACACATCGCCCGCTCACCCCACGGTCAGGAACGGCGACCGGCACCGCGTCGGCGGCCACGGACTCCGCCTCGTCCACACGGTCAGTGACCACGTGGCCGTGGCACCGCATGCCCGGGGAAAGCAGATCACCGCGCGGTTGCGCCTGCCTCGGCGCAACGGTGCCGACGCCGACAGAACGATCGAGTCGACGTCCCTCTCCGGAGCGGCATGAGCGCCGGCGGACCCGCGCCGCCCGTTTCGGCACGGCGCGGCTCCGCCTCGGCCGTACCAGCGTCGGCCGTACGGCCCGACCGTCGACCTGCGGGTCTGCGGTTTGGCCGCTGTGGTGGGGGTTTACCCGCGCCGACGTCCTGCCTGCAGCCGAACAGCGGGGGAACAGCGGGGGCCCGGCGTCCAGCGGCGCCGCGGCCGGTCGGGCCGGCAGCGACGCCCCAGCACGTTGATCACGTCCGGGGAGAGTGCCGAGAACCCCGGCACCTCCGCGGTGGAGACCAGGGAGGCCGGCAACCCCTCCGCGCCCCGGAGCACGCGCACCGGTGACCACGTTCACGGGTTCCCTCTGGTCCGACCAGTCGGTATGTTCAGTGTGCCCGGCTGTCCCGCCCGGGCACGGCCGGTGTGGGAGGGGTGGGTGGGTTCATGTCCCAGGTGCGAGGTCACTGCGACGCACGGTTCGCCGCCGTGCGAACCGCGTTCGAGGAGAACTTCGGGGAGCGCGACGAGCTGGGGGCGGCGGTCACCGTGACGCTGCACGGGGAGACCGTGGCGGACCTGTGGGGCGGCTGGGCCGACGGGGCTCGCACCCGGCCCTGGGAGCGGGACACCGTGGTCAACGTGTGGTCGACGACCAAGGGCCCGACCGCCCTGTGCGCGCACATCCTCGCCGACCGGGGGCTGCTCGACCTGGACGCCCCGGTGGCCGCGTACTGGCCGGAGTTCGCGGCCGCGGGCAAGCAGGACGTCCTCGTACGGCATCTGCTGTCGCACCGGTCGGGGCTGGCCGGCCCGCGTGAGCCGCTCTCGTTCGCCGAGCTGTGCGACTGGGAGGTGACCGTCGCGCGGCTGGCGGCGCAGGAGCCCTGGTGGGAGCCGGGCACACAGTCGGGGTACCACGCGATGACGTTCGGCTTCCTCGTCGGTGAGGTGGTCCGGCGGGTGTCGGGGCTGCTGCCGGGCGCGTTCCTGGAGCGGGAGGTCACCGGGCCCCTCGGGATCGACTTCACGATCGGGCTGCCGGAGAAGGAGGCCGGGCGGGCCGCAGAGCTGGTGCATCCGCGCGCCGTGACGACAAGTGAACAGGCGGCCGTCTTCGCACAGTTGACGCCCACCGCGCTGGCCGCCCTCGCAAACCCGCTGGTCGGCGCGGCCGAGGCCAACAGCGCCGAGTGGCGGGCCGCCGAGGTCCCCGCCGCCAACGGCCACGGCACCGCCCGCGCGGTGGCCGCCCTGTACGGCGTCCTGGCGCTGGGCGGCAGCTGGGGCGGGCACCGGGTGCTGTCTCCGGAGGCCGCCGAGCGGGTCCGCGAGGGGCAGGGCGGCTGCCGTGACCTGGTGCTCGGCGCCGGCTTCGGCCGGGACACGGAAGTGGGGCTCGGGGTGTGGCTGAGCAGCGCGCACGGCTCGTACGGCCCGAATCCCAGGGCCTTCGGCCACGACGGCTACGGCGGCTCCTGCGGCCTCGCCGACCCGGAGGCGGGCGTCTCCCTCGGCTACGTCATGAACCGCATGGGTCCGCACATCGCCGACGACCCGCGCAAGATGGCGCTCGTCGAGGCGCTGTACAGCGCCCTCTGACCCGGCGGCCCCGGCGGCGGCCATCCCCGCGCCCAGGCCGGCACGGCAGGCGGCGATGTGTCGCCGGCGACCCTCCGCACCGCCGCTACGCCCCAGCCGTCCGGTCCGGGCCGGTCGGGCGGGTGGCCACGACCATGCGGCAGCGCGGGCTCCCGTCGGGGCGCCGCCCGAACTCGGGCAGGGCGAACAGTTCGACCCCGAACCCGGCCCGTTCCAGTTCCCGCCGTACGAGGCCGAGGCGGAACGGGCGGTAGTACATGACGAAGGGCGGCCGCCAGACGGCGTTGCGGACCCGCATCGCCGCGTCGAAGCCGAGGGCCGCCCAGTACCGGGGAGAGCGCGGCGGGGCGGGGGCCGGAAGCGGGAACGCGAAGCGGCCGCCCGGGCGCAGCACGGAGTGGACCTGTGCGAAGAGGTCCGGCAGCTCTTCCGGCAGGAAGTGCCCGAACGCGCCGAAGCTCACGGTCAGGTCGAACACAGGCCCGAAGGGCAGTGCGAGGGCGTCGCCTCGCACCCACGAGACGCGGGGGGCCTCGGCGGCCGTACCGCCCCCGGGGACCTCGGCTTCCTCGGCCTCCGGACGGTGGCCGCCGGAGCCCGTGCGGTCCCGGCGGCGCCCGTCGGAGCCGACCCGGCCCCTGCCCACCGCCAGCATCCCGGCGCTGATGTCGACACCGGTGACGCTCTCCCGGCACAGCTCGCGGAGCACCTCCATTCCCGCGCCCGTGCCGCAGCACAGGTCCAGGCCGCGGTCGAAGGGGCCCATCGCGGTCAGGGCCCGTTCCACCGCGTCGAGGACGCCGTCCGGCGTACGGAACGGGGTGTGGTCGAACTTCGGTGCGAGCAGGTCGTAGCCGTGTTCGACGGAGGAGAGTGCCTGGACGGCGAGTTCGCGGAGGCTGGGGCCTTGCGGGGTGAACATCGGCTCAGCTTAGGCCTTGGCTCGGGGCAGCGGACGGCGGGTGCCCTCGCCTAGGGTCACCGGCATGACTTCGCTCCGTCCTGCCCCGACCTGGCTGGCCGACGCCGTCTTCTACCAGATCTACCCGCAGTCCTTCGCCGACTCCGACGGAGACGGCATCGGGGACTTCGCCGGTATCACCGGCAGACTCGATCATCTGTCCTGGCTGGGCGTCGACACGGTCTGGCTGAACCCCTGCTTCGTCTCACCGTTCCGCGACGCCGGCTACGACGTCGCCGACTACCTGAACGTCGCCCCGCGCTACGGGTCGAACGACGACCTGGCGCGGCTCGTCGACGAGGCCCGCCGCCGGGGCATCCGCGTGCTGCTCGACCTGGTCGCGGGCCACACGTCCATCGACCACCCCTGGTTCCGGGCCTCCGCGGACGACCCGGCCGACCACCGCTACATCTGGACCGCCGAGGGCCGTCCCGACGGATTCGTCGACTCCCCCGGCACCCGGCCGGGCGCGTACCTGCCCAACTTCTTCGACTCGCAGCCCGCCCTCAACTTCGGCTACGCCCGCGAGAACCCGGCCGAGCCCTGGCGGCTGCCGGTCGACGCCGACGGGCCGCGCGCCAACCGCGCAGCGCTGCGCACGATCATGGACCACTGGCTGGGCCTCGGCGTGTCGGGCTTCCGCGTCGACATGGCCGCGTCCCTGGTGAAGGACGACCCCGACAGGACCGAGACCGCCCGTATCTGGACGGAGCTGCGGCACTGGCTGGACAGCGCCCACCCGGACGCCGTGCTCCTGGCCGAGTGGGGCGAGCCGGAGGTGTCGATCCCGGCGGGCTTCCACGCCGACTTCTTCCTCCACTTCGGCGGCCCCGGCGACGGCCTGGCCCTCCGCTCGCTGTGGAGCAACCGCGAGGGCACCGTCAACGAGACATGGGACCCCCTCGACTGCTTCTTCGACGCGGACGGCAAGGGCTCGCCACGCCCCTTCGTCGAGGCCTGGCAGCAGGCGACCACGGCCGTCGGCCGCACGGGCACGATCTCCCTGCCGACCTCCAACCACGACTTCTCCCGCCTCAACTGCGGCCCCCGCACGGCCGAGCAGCTTCCCGTGGCCTTCGCCTTCCAGCTGACCTGGCCGACGCTCCCGGCGATCTACTACGGCGACGAGATCGGCATGCGCTATGTGCCCGGTCTCCCCGACAAGGAGGGCAGCGTCCTCGGCCCCCGCTACAACAGGGCCGGCTCCCGCACCCCCATGCAGTGGGACGACACCCCGAACGCCGGGTTCTCCAGCGCCCCGGCCGACCGTCTCTACCTGCCGGTCGACCCGTCACCCGACCGTCCCACCGTCGCCGCCCAACTCGCCGACGACACCTCCCTGCTCCACCTCGTGCGCCGCCTGATCGCCCTCCGCCGCCACACCCCCGAACTGGGTCCCACCGGCTCGGTGGAGGTCCTGCATCTCGGGTACCCGTTCGTGTACGTACGCGGCGGACGGTATCTCGTCGTGCTCAACCCCCGGCGCGACACCGTCGGTTGCCCGTCCAAGCCGGACGTCGGCGCCCACCGCCCCCTGGAGGCGCGGGGCGTGGAGGTCACCGACAGCGGGATCACCGCGCGGGGCTTCGGCTTCGGGATCTTCGAGCTCGGCGGATGACCGTCGGGGCCGGTTGCCGGGAGTCCCGCTCCCGGCAACCGGCCGCCCTGCGACCCGACAGGGCGTCAGCCTGTCTGTGGGGCCGGGGACTTCGCCGGCTTCGGCTCGGTGCCGTAGGCCGTGAGGAAGCGGTCGCGGAAGGAGTCCATGCGCCACACGGGGGCGTCGTCACCGGGCTTCAGGCCGTCGGACCAACCCCAGTCGTCGATGCGGTCCAGGACCTTCGGATCGCGGGCGACGACGGTGACCGGCACGTCGTGGTCGGCACCGTTGCCGCTGACGCTCGCCATGGGCTGGTGGTCGCCGAGGAAGACGAGGACGGTGTTCTCGTCGCCGTACTTCTCGACGTATTCGAGGAGGCTCCGCAAGGAGTACTGGACCGACCTGCCGTACTCCTCCTTCACCTTGACGGGGTCGGTGAAGACGTCCGCCGGGTCCTTGCCGGCCTTCTCGATGGCCCGGTAGACGGAGCCGTCGCCGACCTCGTCCCAGCCGACCATCCTGGGCAGGGGTGCCCAGGGCTGGTGGCTGGAGGTCAGGATGATCTCGGACATCAGCGGCTTGCCGCTTCGCTTCGCGGCCTCCAGGCGCTCGAACGCGGTCAGGGCGTACTGGTCGGGCATGGTGGACCAGCTGAACTTCGGACCGCGGTAGCCGAGGTCGCGGGAGTCGTAGACCTTGTCGAAGCCGTAGAAGTCGCCCTCGGGCCAGTTGTACTGGACACCGGGCACCACCCCGACCGTCCGCCAGGCGCCCGACTTGTGGAAGGCGCCGGGCAGGGTGAGGCGTTCGCCCGCGGTGACCGTGCGGTAGCGGTTCTGGTTGTCGATCCACAGGCCGGTCAGGAAGGTGGAGTGGCCGAGCCAGCTGCTGCCGCCGTAGGTCGCCGAGGTGAGCCAGCCGCTCTTCGCCGCGAACCCGGCCTTGCGCAGCGCATCGTTCCGCTCGTCGAGCGTCGCCGTCACCCCGGGTGCGATGGCCGGGTCCTCCAGGGCGGCGCGGCCGTAGCTCTCGATGAAGGTGATCATGACGTCCTTGCCCCGCAGCCCGGTCAGCAGTCGATCGGCGGGTACGTCGGCGAAGGCGTCCTTCCTGGCCTCCTCGGCGAACGCCGCCTCGTCCGCGAGCGTCTCCCGGGCGCGGGCCCAGCGGTCCTGTACGAAGCCGATCGTGTTCCGGGAGGCGATCGGCGTGTCCTGAAGGGGCGTCAGGCCGAGGGCCGCGCAGGTGATCCACACGGTGCCCGCGACGACCGTGCCCCGCATCGCGCGCTCCCGGTGGCGGACCAGGAGGTTCGAGAGCCGGACCACCGCCAGCGCCATGACGGCGAACAGCGCCACGACCAGGGCCACCAGGCCGATGACGGCGGCCAGCGCGCCGGTGCGGCCGAGGGTGTCCTCCACGTACGACTCGGCGTCGTCCAGCAGCCCCCAGTCGAGCACGATGTTGAAGCCGCGCCCGAGGAACTGGTTGAAGCCGATGTCCAGGGACTTCACCACGATCAGCGCGGCCAGGCCCGCCCCGATGAGGACCGCAAGGGCCAGCCGCGGCCGGCGCGGCAGCGCCATCAGCAGGGCGGCGCCGAGGATGGGCTCCACCGGGATGCGCAGGAACTGCCGCACCGTGAAGTACTCGACGCTGCCCGGCATGAGCAGGGCGAAGAACACGAGGGCGACGGCCAGCGCCGTGATCCCCCACGACACGCTGCGCGCGGCGACCGGATACCTGCGCCGCAACTCCCGCGGGGAACACCGAAGCCGCCGCCACCGGCCGGCACGACCGCTGGAAGCGGTGCTCGATTCGGCGGACGCGTCGCCCGGATCAGCGCAGTGGTGGGCCGGATCGACGGGTCCGCCGCCCGGATCGGCCGGTCCGTCAGCCGGATCGGCGGACGTGTCGCCCGGTTCGGCGGGCCCGTCGGCCGGATCGGCCGGTCCGTCAGCCGGATCGGCGGACGTGTCGCCCGGTTCGGCGGGCCCGTCGGCCGGATCGGGTGACGCCCCGGGCGATGCGGTGCCGGTCGATGCGGTGTCGGTCTCGTCCTCCGTGTTCGTGTGCCTGTCCGTGTCGGTGTCCGGCAGTCGACCGGAGCGCGTGAAGAGCGACACCCGACGTTCCTTCCGTGCGAAGACCGCTGGTGGGACGGCGGTCCTGACTCGGGTGGGAGGGGCCGCCCTCTCCTGTACGGGGGGCCGTTCGGGTCGGTTCAAAGGGTGCTGGTAAGGAAATCGCTAACGTTTGGTGACAGGGAGTGGTACGCTGCGTTTGGCACATGTGTCTCGCCCGGTCCCGGGCGCCGGTGCCACTCTTCTCAGCTCCTGAGATCTCCTCAGCTGAACCGACCGCCCGTCGACGTCCGACCGGCCGTCAGCTTATCCGCACCACCTCGCGCAGGGCTCAGCCGTACCCGCGGGTGTGTGTGCATCCCCTCCCCCTCACCTCATGCGATTTCCCAGGAAGTCCGCGAAAGGATTCCCATGACCACCACCACACTCGACCACACTTCCACTCATCGGCAGGCTTCGGCCCCGGTCACCGGCGTCCTGTCGACCGCACAGGGCGGGCAGGGGTTCCTGCGCACCGAGAGCGGGCTGTCCACGGCCTCCGACCTCCAGGTCCCCGCCGCGCTGATCCGCCGGTACGGGCTGCGCAGGGGCGACACCGTCGAAGGTGTCCGCGAGGGCCGGCGCGCTCTCACCGGGGTCGATCGGATCAACGGACGCGCGCCCGAAGAGCTGCGTGGCCGACCGCACTTCCGCGACCTCACGCCGCTGCACCCCCGTGAGCGGCTGCGGCTGGAGCACCGGGCGAGCGGGCTGACGGGCCGTCTCGTCGACCTCGTCGCCCCCGTCGGCAAGGGACAGCGCGGGCTCGTCGTGGCGCCACCCAAGACCGGCAAGACCGTGCTGCTCCAGCAACTGGCCGCCGCGATCGCCGCCAACCACCCCGAGGCCCGACTGATGGTGGTACTGCTCGACGAGCGGCCCGAGGAGGTGACCGACATGCGGCGCTCCGTGCGGGGCGAGGTGTACGCCTCGACGTTCGACCGCTCCCCCCAGCAGCACATCGCGCTCGCCGAACTGGTCGTGGAGCGTGCCAAGCGCCTCGTCGAGCAGGGCGAGGACGTCGTGATCCTGCTGGACTCCCTGACGCGGCTGTGCCGAGCGCACAACAACGCGGCCGCCGCCGGTGGCCGAACCCTCAGCGGCGGAGTCGACGCCGCCGCGCTGCACGGCCCCAAGCGGCTCTTCGGCGCCGCCCGGCTCACCGAGGAGGCGGGCTCCCTCACCATCCTGGCCACCGCCCTGGTGGAGACCGGCTCCCGCGCCGACCACTTCTTCTTCGAAGAACTCAAGGGCACCGGCAACATGGAGCTCCGCCTCGACCGGGCGCTCGCCGACCGGCGGGTCTTCCCTGCCGTGGACATCACCTCGTCCGGCACTCGCCGCGAGGAACTCCTGCTGACGCCGGGAGAGTTGACCGCCGTACGCGGCCTGCGGCGGGCCCTGCGCCCGAGGGAGGGCCAGGCGAGCCTGGAGACCCTGCTGGAGCGGCTGCGCGCGACCCCGGACAACGCGACCTTCCTGCGGCAGGTGCAGCCCACCCTGCCCGCCGCATGACGCGACGGCATGTGGGGCATCCGGGTGCTCGGTCCGCTCTCCCGGCCCTGGCACCCCGGTCTACGGCGCTACCGTTCCTACGTTTGCGGTATGACCACCGGATCTTCATCCCGCGCTGCTCGCTTCTCCCGTGCGGCCGTCTGCTGCTCCGCCGTCTGTGTGGTGGGCGTCCTCACGATGGCTTCGCATCCCGAGGCCGCCGACGGCCCGGCCGAACCGCGTGCCCAGGACGCCACGTCCTCGCAGGAGCCGACCTCCTTGTACCGGGCAGGGACCCATGTGCGGCCGCGGGCCGGGGCGCCCCGGATTCCCCGTGATGTCTCCGCCGTGGCCTGGGTGGTGGCCGATGCCCGCAGCGGGGAGGTACTCGCCGCGCACAACGCGCACCGCAGACTGCCACCCGCGAGCACCCTCAAGACCCTGTTCGCGCTGACCGTGCTGCCGAGGCTCCCGGCAAGCCTCGAGCACACCGTCGAACACAAGGAACTGGCCGGCATCGGCGCGGGAAGCAGCCTGGTCGGCGTGGAGGAGGACCGCACCTACCGCGTGGCGGACCTGTGGCGTGGCGTCTTCCTCAGCTCGGGCAACGACGCGGTGCGCGTTCTCGCCTCCCTCAACGGCGGCTGGCGGGCCACCGCCGAGCAGATGCAGGACAAGGCCCGCTCGCTGGGCGCCCACGACACCCGGGTCGTCTCCCCCGACGGCTACGACGCCCACGGCCAGGTCTCGTCGGCGTTCGACCTGGCCGTGTTCGGACGGGCCGGACTGCGCAACGCGGAGTTCGCCGCGTACTGCGCCACGGTCACGGCGAAGTTCCCGGCGAGCGGCGGCTCTGGGTTCGGCATCCAGAACACCAACCGGCTGCTGACCGGCGCCGGAGTGGACCGCTATCCGGGCCTGATCGGCATCAAGAACGGCTACACCACCAACGCGGGCAACACCCTGGTCGCCGCCGCCGAACGGGGTGGGCGCACCCTCGTCGTCACCGTGATGCGGCCGCAGTCGGGCGTCGGGTACGCCGTCTACGAGGAGGCGCGTTCCCTTCTCGACTGGGGTTTCCGGGCCGCCGGCCGCGTCGAGCCGGTGGGTTCGCTCCTGCCTCCGCGTCCGGCGGCCGCACCCCAGCCGCGCCACGAATCGCCGCCGCCGGCCCGGGAGAAGAGCCGGGCGGCCGGTCTCGGCTGGTCGGAGACGGGGCTGATCGCGGGCGCCGCCGGTGCCGGCGCGGCGGCCGTGGCACTGGTCCTGCGGCTCAGGTGGCGACGGCTCCCGGATGCCTGACCGGCCGGCAGCCGCAGCAGCAGACCGTGCGGTGCCTCAGCAGCACCGCGTGGGAAGGCAGCAGCCAGACCAGATGGTGAACCCAGGCGATCGGGCTGACCAGGCACGCGGTCAGCCCGGTGAGGGCGAACTCGGCCGTCCAGTCCTCGGCGCGCACCGCCGCGCGGCGCGTCACGCCCAGACGCCGAGGACCGCGAGCACGAGCAGCGCCCAGATCGCGATCCTGGCCGCCGACGCGGTGGCGGCCGCGGCGACGCCGTAGCCGTCCCCGCCGGGGAGAGCGGGGCACGTCGCACGACGGGCAGGACCCGGGGCGTCGGTGGCTCGGGGCCGCGGACGACCTTGCCCAGCAGGGTGCAGGCGGCGATCAGCAGGATGACGCCGACGTACACGCCGACCAGGCCCGGCGGGGTATCTCACGTGTGGCGTGGACCGGCGGCTCAGAAGACCGACAGACCCGTCAGTGTCGTGAAGCGGTCCAGGGCCGCGACGCCCGCGACCGAGTTGCCCCGCTCGTCGAGCCCCGGGCTCCACACGCACAGGGTGCAGCGGCCCGGGACGACCGCGATGATGCCACCGCCCACGCCGCTCTTGCCGGGCAGGCCGACGCGGTAGGCGAAGTCGCCCGCGGCGTCGTAGGTGCCGCAGGTGAGCATGATCGCGTTGATCTGCTTGGCCTGGCTGCGGGTGAGCAGGCGGGTTCCGTCGGCGCGGACACCGTGGCGGGCGAGGAAGGTCGTGGCGAGGGCGAGGTCGGCGCAGGACGCGGTGAGGGAGCACTGGCGGAAGTACTGGTCGAGCAGGACGGGCACGGGGTTGCCGATGTTGCCGTACGACGCCATGAAGTGGCCGAGGGCGGCGTTGCGGTCACCGTGCGCGGACTCGGAGGCGGCGATCTCCCGGTCGAAGTCCAGCTCCGGGTTGCCGCTCTCCGCGCGGAGGAAGGACAGCATCTCGCCGGCCGCGTCGCCGGTACGGGTGAGGAGGCGGTCGGTGACGACGAGAGCGCCCGCGTTGATGAACGGGTTGCGGGGGATGCCGTTCTCGTACTCCAGCTGCACCAGGGAGTTGAAGGGGTTGCCGGACGGCTCGCGACCGACGTGCTCCCAGAGGGCGTCCCCCTCACGGGCCAGGTCGAGGGCGAGGGTGAAGACCTTGGTGATCGACTGCGTGGAGAACGGCTCCCGCCAGTCCCCCACGCCGTACACCGTGCCGTCGAGTTCCGCGACGGCCATGCCGAAGCGGCGCGGATCACGGGCCGCGAGCGCCGGGATGTAGTCGGCGGGGCGGCCGCGGCCCGGGGTCCGCTCGATCTCCTCGGCGATGCGCTCCAGGACCGGCTGGAAGGTGAGGGACGACGTCGTTGTCATGATCACCATTGTGCCTCCTTTGTACCGGTCCCGGAGCATAGCCCCAGGTCAGGGCCGTTCCCGCAGCGGGTCAGGCCCGGAGGGCTCCGCTGCCCGCGAGGACCTCGGGCCGCAGCAGCTGCTGGAGCCGCTCGGCGGGCAACAGGCCCTTCTCCTGGACGAGTTCGGCGACGCCGCGGCCGGTGGCGAGGGCCTCCTTGGCGATGTCGGTGGCCGCCGTGTACCCGATGTGCGGGTTGAGGGCGGTGACCAGACCGATGGAGTTCTCGACGGCAGCGCGCAGTTCGTCCTCGTTGGCTGTGATGCCGTCGACGCACCGCTCGGCGAGGGTGAGGCAGGCGGCGCGCAGGTGGGTGATGGACTCCGACAGGGAGTGCAGGATGATCGGCTCGAAGGCGTTGAGCTGGAGCTGTCCGGCCTCGGCGGCCATGGTGATGGTGACGTCGTTGCCGATCACCTCGAAGGCGACCTGGTTGACGACCTCGGGGATCACCGGGTTCACCTTGCCCGGCATGATCGACGAGCCCGCCTGCACAGGCGGCAGGTTGATCTCGTTGAGACCCGCACGGGGCCCGGAGGACAGCAGCCGCAGATCGTTGCAGCTCTTCGAGAGCTTGACGGCGATCCGCTTGAGCACGCCCGACATCTGGACGAAGGCGCCGCAGTCCTGCGTCGCCTCGACGAGGTTGGCGGCGGTGACCAAAGGCAGCCCGGTGATGTCCGCGAGATGGCGGCGCGCGGACTCGGCGTACCCGGCGGGGGCGTTGAGGCCGGTGCCGATGGCCGTGGCACCGAGGTTGATCTCGTGGATCAGCTCGACGGCCTCGTCAAGACGGGACCGGTCCTCGTCGATCATGACGGCGAAGGCCGAGAACTCCTGCCCGAGCGTCATGGGGACCGCGTCCTGCAACTGGGTACGGCCCATCTTGAGCACGTCGCGGAACTCCACCGCCTTGCGGGCGAACGAGTCCTGGAGGACGGCCATAGCCTTGAGCAGCCCACGTACCGCGAAGACGGTCGCTATCTTGACGGCGGTCGGGTAGACGTCGTTGGTGGACTGGCCGAGGTTGACGTCCTCGTTGGGGTGCAGGAACTCGTACCGCCCCTTGGCGTGCCCGAGGAGTTCCAGCGCCCGGTTGGCGACGACCTCGTTGGCGTTCATGTTGGTCGAGGTGCCGGCGCCGCCCTGCACGACGTCGACCACGAACTGGTCGTGGAGCTTGCCCTCGCGGATCTCCCGGCAGGCGGCGATGATCGCCGCCGCCTTCTCCGGGGCGAGCAGGCCCAGTTCCTCGTTCGCACGGGCGGCCGCCTCCTTGACCGCGGCCAGCGCCTCGATCAGATGCGGGTACGCGGAGATCGGCATGCCGGTGATCGGGAAGTTCTCCGTGGCGCGCAGGGTGTGGACACCCCAGTACGCGTCGGCGGGGACGTCCCGGTCGCCGAGCAGGTCGTGTTCGCTGCGGGTGACTGCGGCGGTCATCGCGGTACGGGTCCTCTTCTTTGAGGTGGATCAGACGTACGAGGTGCTTCAGTCGTACGAGGCGGATGCTCCTATGGATGTCAAGCCGCAGGAGCGAGGTCGGTTTGCGTGATTGGTTCGGTTGGTGTGCTGGTGAGAGCGCGGTAGATCTCGCG
>NZ_JBWKAJ010000038.1:0-42250 GCF_056437585.1 Streptomyces sp. NPDC042364
CGAACCCAGCACCGGATTCTGGATCCTGGTCCGCTCCTCCTTCGCCGGCCACCTCGCCGACTGGCTCCTCGACGCGGCCACCGAGTACATGTGAGCGACCTCCCCGGAGGACCGGCGGAGCGGCGGGTGGTCAGACCCGGGTGTCGAGCCACACCCTGCTCCGCCGGCCCGCGCTCGGGACCGCTCCTCTACAGGCGACAACGGTGAGCGTGCCGTTGCCCGTGATCCGGTGAACGGGCCCCGGCCCGAGGGGTTCAGGAGTCGGCCGGGGCAGCGAGGCGGGCTTTAAGTCCAGCTGCCGCGGGTACGCCGACCAGCCGGCGATGATCACCTTGGGGCGGTGCACCTTGGCGAGGTGTTCGGCCGGCCGGGCCGGCGCGAACAGGGTGGTCTGGTTGGCGGAGGCGCCGGAGTGGAGCTGGACGATGGGGCTGGACGTGGGCGTACTCGGCGCCGAACGGGGCGGTCAGGCGCGGCCGTGTGCTTCCTGGGAGCGGCGTGACAGGGAGTCGATGACCACCGCGGCGAACAGCACCCCACCCGTGATCATGAACTGGACGGCGACGGGCGTGTCCGTGATGGCCATGCCCGAGGCGATCGACTGGATGACCAGTATCCCGAGCATCGCCGACCAGGTCGTGCCGCGCCCCCCGAACAGGCTGGTGCCGCCGATGACGGCCGCCGCGATCGCGTTGAGCAGCAGGACCCCCGAACCGGAGCTCTGGCTCACCGACGTGATGCGGGAGGCGAGGAACAGACCGCCGATCCCGGCCATGGTGCCCGACACCGCCAGCACCGCCGTCTGTACCCCGGTCACATTGAGGCTGGCGCGGCGCGCGGCCTCGACGCCGCCGCCGAGCGCGTACACCTGCCGTCCGTAGTGGGTGCGGCGGAGCACGAGGTCGAGGCCGGCCACCACCACCAGGAAGACGAGCAGGGCGAGCGGCAGCCCCTGGAATCTGTTGAGGACATAGGCGATGACGAACGCCGGCACCGCCACGACCCCCGTGCGCACCGCGATGCCCGTCACCGAGCGGTGCGGCATACCGACGGCCATACGGCGCTTTCTGTCCTGCTGGGAGGCGACGAACACCATGACCGCACTGATCGCCGCCACACCGTAGGCGGCCGCGTCATGGCTGAAGTAGTGGCTGGTCAGTCTGGCGACGATGCCGTCCTCGTCGAGGTTGACGGTGCCGCTGGTGCCCAGGATGTAGAGCATGAGGCCGTTCCAGGTGAGCAGGCCCGCCAGGGTGACGACGAACGCGGGCACCCGGGTTCTGGCGAAGGAGAAACCCTGGACGGTGCCGGCGGCGGTGCCCGCGAGCACCGCGATGACCAGCGCCAGCCATTCGGGCACTCCGTTGTTCACGTTCAGCACGGCGAAGACGGCGGCGGCGAGGCCGCTGATCGCGCCGACCGACAGATCCAGCTCGCCGATCAGCAGTACGAAGACGATCCCCACGGCGATCAGCCCCGTGCCCACGATGTCCACGCTGAGGTTGGACAGGTTCCGGGGCGAGAGGAAGTTCTCGTTGAGGATCTGGAAGGTGATCCAGACGGCGGCGAGGACGAGGACGACGGGCAGCGAGGTCAGCTCTCCGGAGCTGAGCTTGCGTCGGAGGACGGCGAGCCCGCGCTCCATCGCCCCCGCGACGACCCGTCCGCGCCGCGGCTCACCGTTCTCGGGGCCGGAGCCGGTCGGCTCCGTTCTCGGGTCCTCCCGCATCTCGCGCATCCCCTCACCACCCCGCCTCGGGGGCGGCCACCCGCCGGGGCACGTTCTCCGTGGCGCCGGTGATGCAGGCGATGATCTGTTCCTGGGACGCGGTGTTCACATCGAAGAAGCCGTTGTTGCGGCCGAGCCGCAGCACGGCGGCCCGGTCCGCGAGCGCCTTGACGTCGCCCATGTTGTGGCTGATGAGCAGGACCCCGAGACCCCGGTCGCGCAGTTGGTCGACGAGGTCCAGGACCTCGTTGGTCTGCTCGAGCCCCAGGGCCGCGGTCGGCTCGTCCAGGATCAGCACACGGGGCTCGCCCAGCAGGGAGCGGGCGATGGCGACCGTCTGCCGCTGACCGCTGGACAGCGCGACGACGGGGGCGCGCAGATCGGGGATGCCCCTGGTCAGCCGGTCCAGCAGATGTCTGGTCCGGCGCTCCATCTCCACCTCGTCGAGCAACCCGAACCTGCGGATCTCACGCCCGAGGAACAGATTGCCGACGACGTCCAGGTTCCCGCACAGCGCGAGGTCCTGGTAGACGGTGGCGATACCGAGATCACGGGCGTCATGGGGGCGCCTGATGTGGACCCTGCCGCCCTCCCACTCGATGACCCCCCGGTCCGCGGGGGCCACCCCGGAGATCACCTTGACCAGGGTCGACTTGCCGGCCCCGTTGTCGCCCAGGAGGGCGACGACCTGTCCGGCGTGGATCTCCAGCTCGACGTCCTTCAGGACGTCGACGACGCCGAAACGCTTGCACACACCGCGCAGCGCCAGCAAGGGGGGACTCGGCACGGGCAACCATCTCCTCACCGGGGCGCGGGGCCCGGTCGTGACCGGCTGTCAGGTCAGGCCGGCCTTCTCGCAGGCGGCCTGTACTGCGGGGGTGCAGATCTCCTCGACCGTGTAGGCGCCGTCCCGCACCAGGGTGTCCTTGATCGTTTCGGAGGTCACGGCCACCGGGGTGAGCATGACGGCGGGCACCGTCCTGCCGTCGGTGGTCACGGTGTCCGTGGCCACCTCGTCGAGACTGTCACCGCGGGCCGCCGCCACCGCCATGGCGGCGCCGGCGGAGGCCTCGGGCGCGAAGGGCTTGTAGACGGTCATGTACTGGTCGCCCGTGACGATCCGTTGGACGGCACGCAGTTCGGCGTCCTGGCCGGTGATCGGCGGCAGCGGGTCGACCTTGTTCGCCTTCAGGGCGGAGATGCTGCCGGCGGCGAGACCGTCGTTCGCGGCGTACACCCCGTCGATGGACTCGGCGCCGAGGCTGGATATGGCGCTGGACATGTTCATGTTCGCGGTCTCCGCCCGCCACTGGGCGGTGTCGTACTCCTTGCCGATCTTCACCTTGCCCTCGAGCACGGACCGCGCGCCCTTCTTGAACGCCACCGCGTTGGGGTCGCTGAGATCGCCGTGCATCATGACGATCTGGGCGTCGTCCGCGCCCTCGCCCATGGCCGTCAGCAGGGCCTCGCCCTGGAGCCGGCCCACCTCCTCGCCGTCGAAGGAGACGTAACCGGAGATGGGACCTTCGGCGAGCCGGTCGTAGGCGATGACCGGGATGCCCGCGTCCGCCGCCTTCCCGACCGAGCTCGCGAGTGCCCTGGAGTCCACGGCCACGAGCACGATGGCATCCACCCCTCGGGTGATCATGGACTCCATCTGCTCCTGCTGGGCGGCCACCTCGCCCTTCGCGTTGCCGTACTCGACCTCGCACTCGGCGCAGCGCTCCTTGATCTCCCGCTCCAGCAGCAGCCTGTCCCGGGTCTCCCACCGCGCCGTGGTGGAGTCCGGCAGCAGCACGGCGATCGTCGTGGCGCCGCTGGCGCCGCCCGACGTGTCGTCGGTGGTGTCGTCTGCCCCGCAGGCGGTGAGGACGACGGCCGTCGAGACCGCGGTCGCGGCGGCGGCCGCGTCCCGGATGCGGGCCTTCATGTGACAGACCTCCTCGCCCTTCGCCGCGTCGCCCCTCGACCGCGCGCGGGGAGGACCGTGTGCGTCGCGGAGCCGGGGACGCGTGTCCGGTCGCGGAGCGGCGCCGCCCGGCTTCGGAACGTACCGCGTGGAAGCGGCGGGGCGACCACGTCGTCAGTGTGTCACCGGCCGAGATGTTCTGCGAATGCTGAGCCTCCGACCCTTCTGCGGTGCTGTCCGGTTGGTTCGTATATGCGATTCTGGTAGGTGAGTGCCTGATCTTGTCAGGACTCGCGGCATGGACGGGAGGAAGGTTGCGGACATGCCCCATGACGGCCCTGTCCAGGCCGGAGTCTCGGAGCCGCGGATGTCCGGGTACGGTGCCGCCGACAACCGCTACCACTCCCTGCTGCCGGAGGCCGCGGCGAGCGAACGGGCGCTGACCTTCGCCGGAGCGGCGGTCGCCGCCGTCTACACGGCCGGTGCCACGGACCCGGAGCTCCGGCTGGTGGAGACGACGGGACGGGGTACCGCCGCCGCGTACGCACCGCCCGAACGGCTGCCCCTGTCCGGCCCCTCTGCGGCGGCGCACGCCGTCCGCACCGGCCGGCCGCTCTGGCTCGACCCCCCGGCGCTCGCGGGCTACACGGAGGGCGGGCCGATTCCGCCGGGCACGCGGGCCTCGCTGGGCGCCCTGCCCCTGAGGACGGAGGGCGGACGCCTGGGCTGTCTGGTCGTCATGGGGCCGTCCGCCGCCGGTTTCGACCCCGAGCAGCGCGGCTTCCTCGGCCGGTACGCCGACGCCGTCGCCGATGTACTGCGCGCCGGTGACGGCGGTGCCGTGCCGGCGTCGCCACTGACCACCGCCCTGCGCAACATGCACGTCGGCTCCTTCACCCTGGTGCCGGACACCGGCCTCATCGAGGCGGACGAGACCCTCCTCAACCTGGTCGGAATCACCCCGGAGGAGTTCGACGGCAAGGCGGACACCCTGCTGGCCCACGCCTTCCCGGAGGACATGCACGCCCTCATGTCGGTGGTGGAGCCCACCACCCAGGCGGTCGAACGGCGGGAGCTGGAGTTCCGCGTCCGCTGTCCCACGGGCGGGATGCGCTGGCTGAGCCTCGGCTGCCGCGTCCTGGCCGGCGCCGACGGCCGGCCCGAACGGGTGCAGGGCATCGTGACGGCGGCCTCGGAGTTCCGCCGCACCGCGGACGACGTCTCCAGGATCCAGTGGCTGACGGCGGCACTCGACGACGCCACCACCGTCCGGGACGTCGGCCGGGTCGTCGTCGGCGCGCTGCGCGAGCCGCTCGGCGCCGACCGGGTGGCGCTCGCCGAACTCCAGGGCGACCGGCTCGTCGTGACCGTGCTGGACCCGCCCCAGACCGTCTACTGGCCCGAGAGATGGCGCGCCGAATGGCGATCCGAATGGCCCGAGGCACCGATCAGCGCCCTGCCCACCCTCAGGGCCGCCCTGCGGGACGGACGCATGGACCTGTGGCCGGCGGGCACGGAGTTCGAGCCGGGGCTGGCCGGTGTCGGGTCCGGCGGTCTGGCCGTCCTGCCGCTGCCCGCCAAGGGCCGTGCCGTCGGAGTGTGCCTGATCGGCTGGGACCGTCCGCACGAGTTCGTCCCCGACGAGCGGTCCCTGCTCACCGCGACCGCCGCGCTCGTCGGCGACGCGCTCAAACGCGCGCAGGCGCACGACGCCGAGCAGGAGCTCGCGACGATGCTCCAGCGCAGTCTGCTGCCCCGGCGTCTGCCCGACCTGCCCGGCGGCACCGCCGTCGCCCGCTATGTGCCCGCGCGGCAGGGCCTCCAGGTCGGCGGCGACTGGTACGACGTCATCGCCCTCTCCGAGGACCGGGTGGCGCTCGTCATCGGCGACGTCCAGGGACACAGCGCCGGCGCCGCGACGATCATGGGCCAGATGCGTACGGCCGTCCGCGCCTACGCGGTCGAGGGGCACCCGCCCGACGTGGTCATCTCGCACGCCAACCGGCTCCTCGTCGGCATGGAGACCGACCTGTTCGCCACCTGCTGCTACGCCGAACTGGACATGGAGGAGGACAACATCCTCTTCGTCCGCGCCGGACACCTCTCCCCGGTGATGCGCCACGCCGACGGCCGCACCAGCGAGGTGCTGGTCGAGGGCGGGCCCCCGCTCGGCATCCTCGCGGACGCCGAATTCCCCATGACCGCCGTCCCGATCGTTCCCGGCACGGTGCTCGCGATGGTCACCGACGGCCTGGTCGAGGCATCCGACCTGCCGCTGGACGAGGGCATGCGCCGGATCAGCGCCGCACTCGCCGCCGCCGATCCGACGGACCCCGGGCGGATGGCCGACGGCCTCCTCGGCGACTTCGGCCCCCGCGAGGACGACGTGGCGCTGCTGCTGCTGCGCTACGACGGGATGCGCACCCGGCCGGTCAAGGCCGGCTGGGCGGTGTGGCGGTTGCCGGACGCGGTCATGCACGCCCGCCGCTTCACAGCGCGCACCCTGCGCCGGTGGCAGGCGCAGGAGGTGGCCGACGCGGTGCTGCTGGTCGTCTCGGAACTCGTCACCAACGCCCTGGTGCACACCCAGGGCCCCGTCCGTATCGACCTCACCCTGCGCGGCAACCGGGTGCGCGTCTGCGTCAGCGACTCCTCGCCCCGCGCCCCCGCCAAGCCGGTGATCGTGGACTGGGAGTCGACCGGCGGGCGCGGACTGATGCTCGTCGAGGCGCTGTCCGACTCCTTCGGCTCGGTGCCGGTCGCCGGCGGCAAACAGGTGTGGAGCGAGATCGTCGTACCGAGACCCGAGGAGGCCCCCGCGGACCCGGGGACCCGAACAGGACCGAGGGGCCTGGCATGAGAACACGTAGGGGACAGGTCACCGCGGCGGTCGTCACCGTGCTCATGGCGATGTCCCTGGCCGCTTGCGGAGATGACGACGAACCGGGCCGGGACGGCTTCACCGTCGGTCTGCTCCTGCCGAGCGGAGCGATCCCCCGCTGGGAGCAGTTCGACAAGCCGCTGATCGAGAGGCAGATCAAGGAACTGTGTCCCCGCTGCACCCTGGAGTACGCGAACGCCGAGAACGACGCGGCCCGTCAGCGGGAACAGGTCACCTCCATGATCACCAAGGGGGCCGAGGTCCTGATCCTCGACGCCGCCGACACCAGGGCGATCCGCTCCTCCATCCAGGAGGCCCGCCGCGCGGGCGTCCACGTCGTCGCCTACGACCGGCTCGCCGAAGGCCCCATCTCGGGCTATGTCTCCTTCAACGGGGCACAGGTCGGGCGGCTCCAGGGCACGGCCCTGCTGAAGGCGATGGGCCCGGACGCGAAGGGCGGGACCGTGGTCATGATGAACGGCGACCCGGCCAGCCCCAATGCGGCCTGGTACCGGGAGGGCGCCCTGTCCGCCCTCAAGGGCAAGGTGAGGATAGGCAGGGAGTACGTGACCCGGGGGTGGAGCTCGGACAACGCCCACGCCAACATGGTCGCCGCCATCGCGGCCCTCGGCCCGAACCGGATCGAGGGTGTCCTCGCGGTCAACGACGCGATCGCCGCCGGGGTCGTCTCCGCCCTCAAGAAGGCCGGCGTCCGTGACTTCCCCCCGGTGACCGGCCAGGACGCCGACCTCGACGCCGTGCGGCGCATCGTCCGGGGCGAACAGACCATGACGGTGTACAAGTCCTTCAAGGCGGAGGCCTCCGCGGCGGCCCGCATGGCCGTCGCCCTGGGTCGCGGCGAGGACCTGGACGACATCGCCACCACCACGACCGACAGCCCCACCACCGAGGACATCCCGACCGTGCTGCTCGCGCCGACCCCCGTGACGGTCGACACCATCGAGGCAACCATCGTCGAGGACGGCGTCTACACCGCCGATCAGATCTGCACCCCCGGACTCCGCTCCGCATGCGAACGGGCGGGACTCACCCGGTAGGCGCCCCGTGCGCACCGGGCACTGCTCCCCGACGGGCGAACGCCGCCGGCCTGCACGACAGCGGACCCGCGCATGTATCACCCCATGTCGGCACCGCGCTGGTTCTTGCTCCCGAGCATCGCTGTGACGGGACTCCGCCGTCCCGGCCGTGCCCTCCATCCTGTCCCTGGCACGACTACTGGATCTCTTCCGGCCCCGGCGCAGTCAGCACTCAGGACCGGCCGGAAGTCCCCTCCACAGTTGGCGTGCTCCAGATGCCAGGCCACAACTACCGTCTTTGGCAAACTGGTTAGGGGGCGCGAGAAGCAGGTCCCCCCTTATGATCTCCGCATCCGACGGGGGAGGACATGTTGCGGCAGCCGCAGGTGGCGGGGGTGGCGGGGAGCGTGGGACCCGGCCGGGGGAGAGCGGCCACTGCGGCCGCGTACGGCATCGCGTGCATGGTGCACCTCATGACGGCCGGGATGCTGGTCGGCGGGTCGGCGCTCGTCGTGTTCGGCTGGGCGACGGTCGTGCAGCCGGTGATAGGGCTGATCCTGCTCGGCATCGCCGTCCAACTGCGCCCCCGCTTCGGCGCCCTCGCGTCCGACTGGCCCACCCTGCGGCGCGGTGCTGCGCCCGCGCTCTTCGCGCTGCTCGACACGATCGCGGACGCGCTCGGCGAGCGACGCGTCGACGCCGTGCGGATCACCTCGGAATACGCCGTGCGGGTTTCCGCCTACGGCATCCGGCGCAACCGGGTGCTGGACCTCGGGCTCCCGCTCTGGGTGAGGTCCGGCCCGGAGCGGCGGGTCGCCGCGATCGCGCAGGCGCTGGCGCTCTTCGGCGCTGATGTGCGGCAGAGCGCGCTGCTGGGTACGGCCCTGACCTCGTTGAAGGGCGGGATGGAACTGGCGGCGGCCCGTTCCGAAGCGCCGGCGGGCATCTGGCAGGCGCCCCCGGGCGCCCACCACGCCGGCGAGATGGCCGAGGCCTCGCACAATCTCAGGAAGCGCGGACGGATCGTCAACTACGTGCTGTGGATACCGCAGTTGGTGATGCGAGGCCTCACCCGCTCCCTGCTTCGGCTGACGCTCCCGGCGGCGCGGCGCGCGGAGTTCCGGGCGGACGTCGAGGCGGCCAGGGTCGCCTCCACCCCGGCGGTGGTCACCTTGCTGCGTGACCGGCGTTCGGCCGGCAGCGTGGGCAACGAGATGCACCGACTCGCCGTCGCCACCCGTACCTTCGGCCGCGGCGACAGGGTGCGGAACGCGGAGCGGGACTTCTGGACGAAGATCGCCGCCCATGCGACGGGCCTGCCCGACCACGGGCCGGACGGCGCGGCCGACACCGAGGCCGACGACCCGCGTGTCGCCCGGCTGTCCCGGGAGACCGAGCGGCCCGCGGGGGTCACACTCGACGGAGCGGAAGCGGACACCATCGAGAGCGAGCTGGAACAGGCGCGGCGACTGGTGGCGCGCAAGGTCATCCAGGACGGCGTGCCGGCCTGATCCGACAGCGGACGACCCGAGTCGGCGACAAGGCCAAGGTTGCCGGATCGAGCACTCCCTCCCGCATCAGGCGCTCAATCCACTGGACGCTGTTCGGTGCCGTGACCGATGATCTCCGGCATGATCCGGTCAGCCACTGTGAACGACATCGCGGACATCCGCGCGATGATCCGCGAACTCGCCGAGTACGAAAAGGCGGTGGAGCAGGCCCGGGCGACCGGGGACCAACTCCGGGAGGCGCTCTTCGGCGCGCACCCCGCCGCGTACGCCCTGATCGCCGAGGACGAGGAGACGGGCGAGAGCGTGGGCTACGCCCTGTGGTTCCCCCGCTTCTCGACCTGGACCGGTACGCGTGGCATGCATCTGGAGGATCTCTACGTACGGCCGGCGGCACGGGGCGGAGGGTACGGCAAGGCCCTGCTCGCGTCGCTGGCCGCGATCTGCAGACGGGAGGGCTTCGAGCGCTTCGAGTGGTGGGTCCTCGACTGGAACGAACCGGCGATCGGCTTCTACAAGTCGCTCGGCGCCGAACTCCTGGAGGAGTGGACGGTGTGCCGGCTGAGCGGTGACCCCCTCGGAGACCTCGCGGCGCAGGCTCCCGGAGTTCCTCAGCCGTAGCGATCGAAGAGGGCGTGGAGGTAGGTCTCCAGCCGCGCGGTGAGGACCGCGGGTGTCAGATCGCGGCGGCCCACCTCCCGCCACGGGACGGCCACCTTCTCGGCGTCCGGAGCGAAGGCCAGGGCATCCAGCAGCCGCCAGTACAGATGGGCGGCGGGATCCTCCGCCAACCGCCCGCCGGCCGCGGCATAGCGGTCGGCGAAGCGCATGCCCTCAGGAACCCCGTGCAGCAGGGCCAGCGCCGTCGAGCAGTGCGCCACGTCCAGGTCGGCGGGGCCCCAGGACGTCTCCACCCAGTCCACGACGCCGCTGACGCGGAGGCCGTCCCCGTGACCGGTGAAGAGGACGTTGCCCGGATGGAAGTCCCGGTGCAGGAAGCAGGGCCGGTGCTCCGGGGGCTCCCGCCGGATCACCTCCACGGCAGCCCGCCACAGCTCGGGCCGTCGCGTCCCTTCGGGCGGACTCACCGGCTCGGGAGAGGTCCACGCCTGATAGGCGCGGGGCCGCTGCCCCTCGTCCACCGCCAGCCGGTGGACGGCCAGTAGTTGACGGGCCAGCAGCTCGTCACGACGGTCGGCGTCCGAGGCGTCCAGGCGTACGGAACCCGGCAGCAGGGACATCAGCAACGAGGGGTGGTCGCAGTGCTCGCCGGTCGCGTCCACCGCGACCGGCGTCGCCGCCGGGACCTCCGTGCCGCCGAGCAGGCGCAGCACGTTCGCCTCGCGGGTCAGCAGTCCCTCCGCGTGCCGTACGAAGAAGGGCTTCACGAAGGACCTCAGCACCAGCGAGCGCCGACCGCCGGGACCCGCCACGTCCAGCCGGCGCATCTCCGACGTCCAGCCGCCACGCAGCCGCGTGACGGCCACGATCCGTTCCGCCTCGGACAACTGCTTCTCGACCCAGGCGCGGGTCGCCGTCCATCCCTCCCGCACGACTGCCGTTCCCCTCGGTGATCCACCACGGTCGGAACAGCACGCTATCAGCGGGGCCGACATCAACCGGGGCCTGGAGGACGGGCGACGGGCCCGCCGGGACGCGACCCGTCGTCCCCGGCCGGACCCGGAGTTGAGTCCCCGAGCCGCTCCCGCTCCCGGTCCCGGGCTCGGCCGGGCGGCGGGGCGCTCCCGGACGGCTCGTCGCCGTCACGTCGCATGGGGCCCCATGCGCCTTCCTGGCGGTCGACGGTCTCCTCCGCCTCCTTGATGAGCGCGTCGTCGATCCAGCCGACGGGTTCGATGTCACCGAGGAGAGGTTCGTTGTCCGGCCCCCGGCCCCCGACCCGGCCGCGCAGAATCCACGGCCGGACTCCCGGTCCCCTCTCGCGCGGCAGATGCGAGTAGTCGTACAGGCGCCGCGCCACCCACAGCTCCACGGGCCGGTCCTCCCACCAGGGCTCCAGGTCGAGCGGGTTCGCGGACAGCCCCGGGAGCCGGACGCCCGTGAGGCCGTCCCGGCTGGTGGCGAGGTCCCGGTCCGCGTCGGGACCGTGTGACCAGCGGATGTGCAGACCGGGGGTGTGCTGGACCAGGTCGGCCAGCTCCTCGAGGGTCCGCAGGACGGGGAGTTCGTCTCGGGTGCTCATCGACTCGTCATCGTCGTCATGTCAGGGATTGCGGCCCGCGTCGCCGTTCGCGTCGCCGTCCTCGGTCTCGTGGTCGCGTGCTCCCTCCGCCTGGGAAGGGGGCGTTCGGGGCACCTGCTCGTCCGGGCCCGGTTCGCGGCCGGTGTCGATGTCCGGTTCGCCCCCCGCCCGGGACGGGGTCTTTTCGCTCATCGGTGTGCTCCCGGGCTGCCGGGGAGGGGCGTGTGGAAGGTGGACGCGATCTGCTCCCGGTGCAACTCCTCCAGGGCCCGCAGCTGCCCGTGGCCGCGCTGGAGCAGCTCATCTAGGACCTCCGGGTCCAGACGGTCGTCGCTCTCGGACAGCTGCCGCAGCGCCTCCCAGCATGCGATCTTGCCGGACACCCCCATCCGCAGCATCTCCAGCTCGACCACCGTGCTGAGCGGGGAACGGCGTATCAGCCGGCCGTTCGCCTTCAGCCGCCCCAGCTTCTCGGCGGTCCAGCCCGCGACGACCTTGTAGCGACGCGCCGGAATGTGCAGCCGGTGCAGGAGGTCCGTCAGGCTCCGCCGGTCCTTGGCGATCTCACCGGCGATCGTCGCGAGGGTCGGGCCGAAGGCGGTGTCCCGGCAGGACCTGGCCAGATAGTGGGCGCGGTCGGTGCCCGCGGTGGCACCGGCCAGATGGTCGTTGAGGTAGATGGCGAGCAGGTCCGTGTCCGTCCGCCGGGCGGCGGCGGGACGGGTCCGTGTCGTATGACTCATCGCGATGCTCCTTCGTGGTCCCGCGGGCGCGACCGGGCGCGCCCGGCTTCCCGGGCGCATCGCGAGCAGCCACCGGAAACCGGAGGCACTGCCGAGCCCCCCGGCGGCCACCGCGGACACCTGTGCCTGTTATGTGCCATATGTGGGGTGCTCATGCTGCGGGTACCCGATCACACCTGGGGAAACGCGGCCGTGCGGGCGGCCCGCAGAGCCTGCTGTCGGTCCCCTCGGCGCCGGACGCGCGAGTCGCGTGGGTCCTCCTCCCTCCGGTCCGGCAGCCGGGCCGGGAGCCCCACCGGGTCGACGAGGGCCGTCACGGTGACCGCCGCGCGCCGGTTCCCCACCGGGGCGCCATGCGACGGTGTCGTGCGGGCGAAGTGGGCGACCGTATGTGATCGGCGGGCCGGGGACGGATTCCGGCGTCCAGCCGGGCGGGGGATGACGAGGGGGCGCGGCAGTTCCCTCTCGGCCGGGCCGGTGGGGGCCCGCCCGGTCGGGACGGCGGGACGCGGCCCTGGCGGACGCTGATGGGTCCGGGCCGCGGCGGCCGTCCGGCCGAAGCCGGACGCCCCCGCCTCCCGGCGGGCGACCGAGGGGCTGGGACCCTTCTGATGGATCTCCGGGGGAGAGTGCGAGCCGGGCCCGCGACGCCGGGGGGATCCATCAGGAGAGCCCCAGGGCTCACCCTGCACCCGCCCTCGTCCGCGCCCCCGTCCGGGGGGCGGCCCGTCAGGGCAGGGGGGTGCCGCCGGTGGCGTTGAGGATCTCCGCCGTGATGTAACTCGCCCGGTCGGAGGCGAGGAACACATACGCCGGGGCCATCTCGGCGGGCTGTGCGGCCCGCCCCAGCGGTGCCTGCTTGCCGAACTCCTCGGTGTCGGGCAGCGTCGCCGGGATCAGCGGCGTCCACACCGGCCCCGGCGCCACCGCGTTCACCCGGACCCCGCGCGGCGCGAGCATCTGCGCCAGCCCCTGCGTGAACGTGACGATGGCGCCCTTGGTCATCGCGTAGTCGAGGAGATGCGGACTCGGCTTGTACGCCTGCACCGAGGTGCTGTTGATGATCGATCCGCCCGCCGGGATGTGCGGCAGCGCCAGCTTGCACAGCCAGAACATGCCGTACAGGTTCGTCCGCACGACCCGGTCGAACTGCTCCGTCGAGATGCCCTCGATGCCGTCGGACTGCGCCATCTGGTACGCGGCGTTGTTCACCAGCACGTCGATCCGGCCGAACTCCGCGACCGCCCGCTCGATCAGCCCCCGGCACTGCTCCTCGTCACGGACGTCGCACGGGACGGCGACCGCCTTCCGCCCGGCGTCCTCGACGAGCCGGGACGTCTCCCGCGCGTCGTCCGCCTCCTCGGGCAGATGCGTGAACAGCACGTCCGCGCCCTCCCGGGCGTACGCCAGGGCGACCGCCCTGCCGATCCCGGAGTCCCCGCCCGTCAGCACAGCAGTGCGGTCCTTGAGCAGTCCGCTGCCCCGGTAGGACTCCTCCCCGTGGTCCGGAGGAGGGTCCATGGGGCCGGTCCGGCCCGGATGTTCCTGGTCCTGCTGCGGAAATTCCGGCCGGGGATGCCGTTCGACCGGGTTCCGCCGCTCGTCGTCGCTCATGAGCACAGGCCCTTCGTCCTCGCGTCGGTATGTGAACGGCGCCCTCACGGACCCCGCGCGCCCCGAGTGCCCTGACGCGCGGAGTCCATACGCGGGGCCCGGTCAGTCGCACCGGCCGCTCGGCCTGGCCCGGGTCACCACCTCACCGGTGCCGGTGGTCGCGTCCAGCCACACCACGCGGGTGCCCGGCGCCGCGGCGGCGGAGAGCTGCTCGCCCCGGTTGCAGGAGACCCGGCCCCGGCGCACACCGCTGCCGTCCGGCGAGAACTGCCACAGCTTGGACAGCGCCTCGTTGCGGGGCACGGTGTCCGGTGTCCGGGCGACCATCGTCACCGCTCCGTCGGAGGCCGTCACATCGGAGACGTTCAGCGCCTGCGCACCCGTCTCCGGGCTGAGGTCGGTGACGCCCGAACCGTCGAGTCCGGCGCGGCGCAGCGCCGTCATCCCGTTCCCGTCGATCTCGTCGAGCAGCCAGTACGCCTGCCCGCCCGCTACGGCCGTCGGGCCCAGACCCGTGCCGGGTGCGGCGATCTGGACGACGCTCTCCTCACCGGTCGCGATGTCGATCACCCGGGTGCTGGACTCGTAGACATGGGCCACCCGCCGCCGGTCCTGGTAGACGAGCTTGCCGTCGCTCAGCGACGGCCAGGTCGCCCGGCGGTAGGTGCCCCCGCCGCGCGAGACCTTGTCCGCCGGGTCCTTCAGACTCAGATAGGCGATGGCGGCACGCCCGCCGTGGTTGCTGTAGGCGTAGGCGACCACGTCACCGTCGACGTCCAGGGCGCGCCCGATGCTCCGGTGGTGGGCGAGGACCTTCACCGGCCCGCCCGCGAGGGGCCGCGCGAGGATGTCGATGCCGTTCGACCCGTGGGCCTGCCACACCACCGTCTTCCCGTCGGTGGCCGGATTGACGTGATAGCGGCCGTCGTTGGGGCTCATCAGCTTCAGCCGTCCGGTGCCGTCCGTGCGCCCCGCCCACACCGAGTACGGCTCCGTGCCGTCCTCGTTGGAGGAGGCGGCCGCCCACCAGTCGCCGCCGGCGCCCAGGCGGGTGTCGGCGGTGTTGACGCGTTCGAGCAGCGTGTCGGAGTCGACACCGAGGGCCAGCTCCCAGTTGGGCACGATGCCATGGGCGTTGAACGCCCGCCGCACGGCCGTCAGGTCCTGCCCGGTGACGCCCAGGTCCTTCGCGGCGGCGATCACCGCGTCCCGGCCCTGGGTGAACCCGTCGAGCGGGGTGAGGTAGTCGGTCAGCGCCCGGTACACGATCCGGTCGGCGCGCGCGGCGCCGAGGTCCTCACGGATGTCCCACAACGCACCCGAGAAGATCGTCGAGTTGAGATGCACGCCCCCGCTGTCGGTGCCGAAGCCGACGCCGAGGAACGACCTGGCGGTGGTCCGCCCGTCGTTCAGATCGCGGAACGCGCACTCGCCCGCCGGTCTGGTACGGCACAGCCGCTCGCCGAGCAGGCCCGCGGTCGGGTCGTCCATGGAGACGCCGTGGACGTCCGTCTCGATGGCGTTGCCGAAGTAGTCGGCGATCGCCTCGTTCAGGGCACCGGACTGGCCCGCGTAGACGAGGCCGGCCGAGTGGTCGACGACACCGTGGGTCATCTCGTGGCCCACGACGTCCAGTCCCGCGGAGAGCGGGCGGTACTCCGCGTCACCGTTGCCGTACACCATCTTCTGGCCGTCCCAGAAGGCGTTCACGTACGGCTGCCCGCCGTCGGTCACCCCGGTCAGCGAGTGGACGGACATGCCCCGTCCGTCGAGACTGTCCCGGCCGTGCCGGTTCCTGAAGTAGTCGTACACCTGCCCGGCGGCCCAGTGCGCGTCCACCGCGCCCGCCTCGGTGGCCTCGGAGCCGAAGGCCGGGGTCGGCGACGAGAACAGCGGTAGTTCCGGCGGCCACACACCGGCCACGTCCGTGACCCCGAGGCCCCTGGCGTCCCAGGTGCCGAGGAAGTCGCCGGAGTCGTTCTGGATCCGCGAGTGGTCGCGCAGGAGGTACATGCCCTGGATCTCGTCCTGCCCGACCCGCAGTTCCACGGACTTCCCGTCCAGCTTGACGCCGGAGCCCGCCGGATCGGCCGCCCGCGCGGCCCGGCCGGCCGCCTTCCCCGCCCCGGCCGTGCGAGGCGTGGTACGAGGCGTGCCGAACGTCTTGATACCGCTGTACTGGAGCACCGGGTATCCGGCGCGCGCGTCGATGTACACCTCGCGCAGCACCGGCTCGCCGCCCGCCGGGTTCCGGCCCCGCACGGTGATGTGCCGGGTGAGCACACCCGCGCCGGCGGGCAGCACGACCAGACCGTGGGAGGTTCCGGTCAGCGGTGCCGTGTCCTCGTCGACGTCCTCGAACGCGGTGAAGTCCCGGGCGTCCAGATCGGACCGTACGGCGTCGACCGCCCGTTCGACGGCGAGTGCGTCGTCGACCTCGGCCGTGGTGTCGGTCCGCAGCCCCGTGAAGTACTTGCCCGAGGTGCCGGTGACGATCCGCCGGCCGTCGTCTCCCTTCTCCATACGGACGACGTACTGGCCGCCCAGCACCGGCACGCCGCGGTGCTGCTGCCGCAGCCGTACGGTCTCCCGCCCGTCGTCCGTCCTGGTGGTCCCGGCCGGTTCCAGGTCGCGCACCGGGTTCGCGATGCGGTAGCGGTCCCGCTCGGCGGCCAGATGGGCGCGCGCGGCGTCCGCCGCGCTTCGGGCGGCCGGGGCCCGCTCCCAGATGTCGTCCACCAGCGCGGGCGTCGCCGTCCGCTGGCCCGGCACCACCTCGCCGGGGGCCGGAGGCGGCGTGTCCTCCCCGGTCGCCGCGCCGGCGGGGACCGCCGACACGACGAGTGCGGCGACGCCCAACAGCGCCGCCGCACCCGATATACCGCTTCGTCGTGCGCTGGATAACCCTGCTGATCTCCCGGAACGTGCTCTGCGCTGACGCACTGTCTCCCCCCACGGAGTCGGCTGTCCGGCGGCTGTCGACCGCCGGCCAGGGGTCATGGAACAGGCGATGCGGCGTCCCATCAACGGGGCGGGGGTTCCCACAGACGACTTCCGGCCCCTCACACGGCGGCCCGAAGGCGCCGCGTGAGGGACCGGAAAGCGGCCGACGGCCGTGAGCCCCCGTGCCGGACGGCGGGCCATACGGTTCGAAACACGCCAATGCCGCCCCGGAGCCATCACGCCCCGCCCCTCCCTCACGGCCCCCGCCCGAGCCCTGCGTGACATGCTCATCACCCTGCGTCTATGGGCCGGTGCAGGGATGCCTCGCACATTCATCACGCCACCTTCACGTCGCATGCACTTTCGGCCGCCGGGGCTCCGGCGCGCTCGCGGTGGGGGAGACGGGCCGCTCGTCGTGTGCCTAGCCTCCCGGGCCATGCGATCACCACTGATGAGACGTCTCGGTCTCGGCGCCGTCCTCGCCCTCGCCCTCACCGTCTTCGGGATGGCGCCCGGCGCGAGCGCCGACCCGGCGCCGGCCGAACTGACGTTCGCCACCGACAGTGCGACCACCACGCCCGGCGGCACGGTGAACCTGTCGATGACGATCACGAACAACAAGACCTACGACATCTGGTTCGTGTACCAGACCATCGAGCCCACCTGGCTCACCACCCAGCGCCCCGACCTCAAGTACACCTTCACCGGATGCAGTCTGGCCACGGCCGCCGGCGCCACCCCCTGTACCGGGACCGGTCCCGCCAACCTCGGAGCCAACTACGGCGCCACCATTCCGCCCGGTCAGAGCCGTACCGTCACGCTGACCCTCCAGATCGCCGCCGACTCCGGCTGCAACGGCAACATCGGCTTCTACTCGTACTACTACGCCGAGTTCAGCGACACCGCGAACACCAGCGGCGGCCCGGTCTACACGCCTCAGACGCGGGTCCTCTGCGCCTGACGGTCCGTCCAGGATGTGGGCATCCGCGGGGGGCGTGACCTGAAATGATCTGCGATCACGCACATATCGCGGTATGGACCACTGATAGTCCCGCCGGCGGGCCCGAACGGCCCGCCGGTGCGCGTGCGGGGGCCCGGACCAGCGCGCCGGGCGCTCATGGTCATCCGGGCACCGCCCTCGGTCGCTTCGCCGCCGACGGGAAAACAGCTCATTCGGTTCCATGTGGTTCCGGTTGGACACCTTCGCTTTTCCGTCATGTTTCGCCGCATGACCACAAAAGCTCCACACAGGCACCACTATGTGACGCGACGGATGCGTCGACGACTGGCTTCTGAGGGGGATGCCGGCGTCACGCAAGGGGGTGCGTCCGCTCAGGAGAGGCGTGCTCACCCCTGCCCGGGGAGGGGACTTCACCGCATGAAGCGGACCTTACGCACCGCCGTGCTCACGGCGGGCGCGCTCATCGCCGCGCTCGGCCTGCCCGCCGCTCCGGCGCAGGCCGACGACATCGCACCGCGTATCGACCTACGGGTCCTGGTGGTGAGCGACGGCGGCCCGTCCACCGACGCGATCGCCGCCGAACTGACCGCGGCCGGGACGCCGTACACCGAGGTCGACCTCACTCGACCGGACCGGCCCGTCATCGACGCCGGCTTCCTCGCGGACACCGTCGACGGACGCCCACGCGCCAGGTTCCAGGCCGTCGTCCTGCCCAACGACAACCCGTTCCCGGCCGCTTCCGCCGAGATGGCCGCACTCGTCGCCTACGAGCAGACGTACGAGATACCCCAGGTCGACGCCTACACCTACGCCCGCCCGGAAGCCGGACTCCAGTACCCGGTGTACGGCGGCTACTCCGGCAGCCTCGACGGCGCCGAGGCCCAGGTCACCGCCGCCGGGAAGGCGGGCCCGTTCGGCTACCTGGACGGGGCGGTGCCCTTCGAGGACAACGACCCCGCCATCGGCGAGAGTTACGCCTACCTGTCGCGGCCCGTGACGGGCGCCGACTTCACCCCGTACGTGGACGCGGCGATCCCCGGGCAGTCCGCGCGCGGCACCCTGGTCGGCGAGTACCGGCACGACGGACGCCGCGAACTCGTCGTCACCTTCGTCTACAACCGGTACCAGCAGCAGTTCCGGCTGCTGGCCCGCGGCATCGTGGAGTGGATGACCGGCGGCGTGCACCTCGGCGCGTCCCGGAACTACTTCGCCGTGCACGTCGACGACGTGTTCGCCGCCGACGACCGCTGGAACACCCAGCTCAACTGCACACCCGGCGACGTCGACTGCACCGACCCGAACGCCCAGCCCGACCCCATCCGCATGACACCGGGCGACGTCGACCACGCCGTCACCTGGCAGGACCAGAAGAACTTCACCCTGGACTTCGCGTACAACGGCGCCGGCAGCGTCGACCACCGCGAGGACCACAACGGCACCGACGCCCTCGCCGACCGGCTGATCGCGCAGCGGAACAAGTTCCGCTGGATCAACCACACCTACTCGCACCCCTTCCTCGGCTGCGTCCAGGACACCACCGTGGTCCCGTGGAAGTGCGCGACCAACGCCGACGGCTCCACCCGCTGGGTCAGCCGCAACGAGATCTCCGACGAGATCGCCACCAACCGCGTCTGGGGCCAGATCAACGGACTGCCACTGGAGAACGGCGAGTTGGTCACCGGTGAGCACTCCGGCATGAAGGTCCTGCCGCAGCAGCCCCAGGACAACCCCAACCTGGCGCTCGCCGTCGACGACAACGACATCGCCTGGCTCGGCTCGGACAACTCCCGCGAGCCCGCCCAGCGTCAGGTCGGCCCCGCCACCACCGTGCCCCGCCACCCGATGAACGTCTTCTACAACGCGGGCCGCGCCGCCGAACAGGTCGACGAGTACAACTGGATCTACACCAGCCGCACCCAGGGCGGCAGCGGCATCTGCGAGGACAACCCGGCCACCACCACCTGCCTCACGGCGCCACTGGACACGGCCACCGGCTACGAGCAGGTCATCGTGCCCCTGGAGAAGCGGATCGCCCTCGGCCACGTCCTCGCCAACGACCCGAGGCCGCACTTCATCCACCAGTCCAACCTCGCCGAGGACCGCATCGCCTACCCCGTACTCAGCGGAGTCCTCGACGGCTACGCGGCCCTCTTCGCCGACAACACCCCCGTGGTCAACCTGCGGATGAAGGACATCGGCGCCGAACTCCAGCGCCGGGCCGCCTGGCAGGCCGCCCTCCGGTCGGGCGACGTCACCGCCTACCGCATCGGCGCCACCGTCACCGTCGACGCCCCGGACGGGGCGGCGGTCACCGCCACCCTCCCCACCGGCACCACCCTCGGCGGCACCGCCTTCGGCGAGGCGTACGCGGGCGCCGCCTCCGGCTGGACCACCGCCACCGGCGCACCCCTCACCCTCACCCTGCCGTCCTCCGCCGACGCGCCGACCGTCTCCCCGGCCGAACCCGGCGAGGCCACGAAACCGGCACCCGACACCCGTGTCCCCGCGGGTGTGAGCGAGAGAGTCCCCTACGGCGCGGACACGTCCACCGAGGACGACTGAGGCGCACACCGCCCGAAGGTCCCGGCCGCCCACCCCGGCGGCCGGGAGCGGCACGAACCACCCCACACCCCGGCCGTGGAGCACAACGATGCCCGTTCCGCACGGAACGCGAAACCCTGGCGCAACGCGCGTCACCTTGCTTACCGAAGGCACCTATCCCCATAGTCACGGCGGCGTCAGCGTCTGGTGCGACCAGCTCGTCCAGGGCATGCCCGATATCGACTTCGACGTCATCGCCGTCACCGGCACCGGGCGCGAACCCCTCGTCTGGGACCTCCCCGCGCATGTCTCCCGGGTGCTGTCCGTCCCGATGTGGGGCGACCCGCCGGAGGGCGACCCGCCCCGGGGCCGCGCCCGCAACCGGCTCGCCACCGCCTACGAACAGTTCCTCACCGCCCTGCTCGACCCCCGAGCCGAGCCCGGATTCGCACCCGCCCTGTACACGATGGCGCGGGCCGCCGCCGACGGCGCCCTGAGCCCGTTCCTGCGCTCGGACCGGGCGATCACCCTGCTGACCTCGGTGTGGAACCGCCCCGGCCTCGCGGTGCGCGAGTCACGGCCCACCCTGCACGACGCGCTCACCGCGACCTCCCTGCTGGAACACGCCCTGCGCCCACTGTCCGCGCCCCCGCCCGAGACCGGGGTCGCCCACGCGGTCAGCGGCGGCGTCGCCGTCCTGCCCGGCCTCGCCGCACTGGACCGGCACGGCATCCCCCTGCTGCTCACCGAACACGGCGTCTACCTGCGCGAACGCTATCTCGGCTATCGCACCGCCCCCTACCGCTGGCCGGTCAAGGCGGTCGTCCTCGGCTTCTTCCGGCTCCTCGCGGAGGAGAGCTACCGCAGGGCCGCCCTGATCACCCCCGGCAACCGCTACAACCGCCTCTGGGAGGAACAGGGCGGCGCCGACCCGGAGTCCATACGCACCGTCTACAACGGCGTCGACCCCACCGCGTTCCCGCCCGCCGGACCCGAGCCGCAGACCCCCACCCTCAGCTGGGCCGGCCGCGTCGACCCCATCAAGGACCTGGAGACGCTCATCCGCGCCTTCGCCCTGGTCCGGGCAGAACTCCCCGAGGCCCGAATGCGGTTGTTCGGCGGAACACCCAAGGGCGGGGAGTCCTACCGGGAGCGCTGCGAGGCCCTCGCCGCCGAACTCGGGCACGCGGACGCCGTCACCTTCGAGGGCCGCGTCGACGACATCAAGGACGCCTACGCGGCCGGCAACGTCGTGATGCTCTCCAGCATCAGTGAGGGCTTCCCCTTCACCCTGATCGAGGCCATGTCGTGCGGCCGCGCCACCGTCTCCACCGACGTGGGCGGCGTCCGCGAGGCCGTCGGGGACACCGGGCTCGTGGTACCGCCGCGCGACCCGGCGGCGATGGCCGCGGCGGCGCTGGAACTGCTCCGTGACCCCGCACGGCGCGGGGCCATGGGCGAGGCGGCACGGCTGCGGGTCATCGAACAGTTCACGCTCCGCCAGACCATCGACACCTTCCGGTCCATCTACCTCGAACTGCCCACCCTGGGCCGTGCGCCGACGGGCGCGCAGGCCCCACCGGGGGAGCTGACCGCGATCAGCACGGTGGCCGGATGAGCGGGCCCATGTCACTCGAACCCGGCGGCGCCGAACACGACACCCTCGCGATCCGCCTCGACGACCGGCGGCGCCCGCGCCGCCGCCCCAGCTGGGCCCTCGCCGACGACACCACCCTCACCATCCGGCTGCCGCGCCGGGGACCCGACGAGGCGGCGGTCAGCGAACTCGCCGCCGAACTCGCCGACCGTATCGGCCCGGCCGTCCACCCCTACGAAGTGGCCGCGTTCCTGGAGGCCGAGGGCCTGTCCGCCTCCCTGATCAAGGAACGGTACGGCCACCCCAACCTCTTCTCGCTGGCCGCCGCACTCCACGAACGGGTGCCGAGGACGTTCCCCGAGCCCCCGCCGCAGCCCGACGTATGGCGCCCCGACACCGTGCGCTGCCTGCTGCGCGGCGTGCTGTTCGCCCTGCCGGGGCTCGCCTATCTGCTCACCGCGCCCCTGTGGAACGCGGGCGGCCACGCCCCCGCCCTGATCGTGGCCGGACTGGTGTCCTGGGCGTGGGGCCAGGCTCTCGGCCACCGCGCCCATCTGCGCCTGGCGACCGGACGGCACGAGGCGGGCCGTACGCTCCTGACCGGCGCGCCCCTGGGAGCGGTCGTCGCCACGGCCGCCGCCGCGCTGCCCGCCGCGGGCGGAGCGGTGATCCTGGTGGCCGCCGCGCAGTCCGCCTACCTCGCGGCGGCCGGCGTCCTGCTGGTGCTGGCCCGGGAACGCCTGCTGCTCGCCGCGCTCAGCCCGCTGATCGCCGGCGCCGCCGTCCTGCCGTGGTGGGAGCCGGGCCCCCTGCTCCGGGCGGGTCTGCCGGCGCTCGCCCTGACCGCCACGCTCGCCGTCACCGGCCGGGTGCTGTGCACCGCCCTCACCGTCGACGCCGTACCCGGCGCCACCCGGCCGCGCCTCCGGCAGTCCCTGCCCTACGGCCTGTTCGGTCTGGCCGCCGGTGTGCTCGTCCTGCTGGAAGGGCGCGAGGAGCCCTACGCGGTGATCGTCCTCACGGTCAGCATGGGACCGGCGGAGTGGCTGCTCTACCGCTACCGGGGCCTGTCCGTCGCCGCCCTCCGCGCCGTCGCGACCCCGGCCGGGTTCCTGCTCCGCTCGGCCGGCGTCCTCGCCCTGTGCCTGCTCGCCTACCTCCTGCCACTGCTGCCCGCGGCCCTGCTCACCGGCGCCGACCCCGCGCCCCTGCTGCTCCTCGCCGCCGTGCTGTGGACCGCGCTGCTGCTCCAGGCGTTCGGCGTGGCATGGCCGCCGGCCCTGATCTGTCTCACCACGGCGGGCGGCGCCGGAGCGGTCGCCCTGCTGCACCTTCCCCCCGGCGGGTCGGCGCTCCCGCTCGGCTGCGCCGCCGCCGCGCTGTGTCTGTCGGCGTGCGCGCTGCGCGTCCTCGGCCGGCCCGCGCCGCACGCCTGAACTCCGCGCCACCCCACCGACCCCGCCACAGCCCCCACATCCGACCTACCGGAAGGACACCACCGTTGACCTCCGCACCGCTCGCCGCCGTCACCGGAGCCGAGGGCTTCATCGGCTCGCACCTCACCGAGGCACTCGTCGCCGCCGGACACCGGGTGCGGGCCATGGCCCAGTACAACTCGTTCTCCTCCTACGGCTGGCTGGAGACCCTCCACCCCGACGTCCTCGACCACGTGGAGATCGTCCTCGGCGACATCCGCGACCCCGGCTCCGTCCGCAGCCTCCTCGACGGCGCCGACACCGCCTACCACCTGGCCGCGCTCATCGCGATCCCGTACTCGTACCAGGCCCCGCACAGCTACGTGGACACCAACGTCACCGGCACCCTCAACGTGCTGGAGGCCGTCCGCGCCCTCGGCACCCCCCGCCTGGTCCACACCTCGACCAGCGAGACGTACGGCACCGCGCAGACCGTGCCGATCACCGAGGACCACCCCATCAACACCCAGTCCCCGTACGCCGCCTCCAAGGCCGGCGGGGACCGGCTGGCCGACAGCTACCACGCCAGCTTCGACACCCCCGTGGTGACCCTGCGGCCGTTCAACACCTTCGGCCCGCGCCAGTCCATGCGCGCGGTGATCCCCACCGTCATCGGCCAGGTCGCGGCGGGGGAGCGCACCATCACCCTGGGGGATCTGCGGCCCACCCGCGACTTCACCTTCGTCAAGGACACCGCCCAGGCCTTCCTCGCGGTCGGCACCGCGCCCGCGGAGCGGGTCGTCGGCCGCACCTTCAACGCCGGCACCGGCGGCGAGATCTCGGTCGGCGACCTCGTCGCCCTCATCGGCAAGGTGATGGACACCGGCCTCGACGTCCGCGAGGACGAGGCCCGCGTCCGGCCCGCCAACTCCGAGGTCATGCGGCTCGTCGCCGACGCGGGCAGGCTCACCGCCGCCACCGGCTGGCAGCCCGCCCACTCCCTGGAGGACGGCCTGGCCCGGACCGTGGAGTTCTTCCGCGACCCGGCCAACCTCGCCCGCTACAAGACCGGCATCTACAACATCTGACTCCCGTCCGGCACGCACCGCGCGGCCGACGAGGCCGCACGGTCCACGAAGTCCCTGGAAGTCCTTGAAGGAGGAGCACCATGCACGCAGTGATCCTGGCGGGAGGCAAGGGTGTCCGGCTGCGGCCCTACACGACCGCGCTGCCGAAGCCGCTCGTCCCCATCGGAGACCAGCACGCGATCCTGGAGATAGTGCTGCGTCAGCTCTCGTCCGCCGGATTCACCCACTGCACCCTCGCCATCGGCCACCTGGGCGAGATCATCCGAGCCTACGTCGGCGACGGCTCCCAGTGGGACCTGACCGTGGACTACGCCACCGAGGAGAGCCCCCTCGGCACCATGGGCCCGCTGCTCAACCTGCGCGACCGGCTCCCCGACGACTTCCTGGTGATGAACGGCGACGTCCTCACCGACCTCGACTACGCCGACGTCCTGCGCCGGCACCGCGAGTCCGGCGCGCCGCTCACCATCGCCACATACGCCCGCAAGGTGCACATCGACTTCGGGGTGCTCACCACCGACGACAGCAAGGTCGTGGCGTTCACCGAGAAGCCGAGCATGGACTACCGGGTCTCCATGGGCGTCTACGGGGTGTCCCGTTCCACGCTGGAGGGCTACACGCCCGGACTGCCCCTCGGCTTCGACGAACTGGTCCTGGACCTGATCAGGGCCGGGAACCAGCCGCACGCGTACGAGTTCGACGGGTACTGGCTGGACATCGGCCGCCCCGACGACTACGACCGGGCCAACGCCGAGTTCACCACCCGCAAATCGCTTCTGCTCAAGGGAGCCTGAGCACCGCATGCGCATACTCGTCCTGGGTTCCACCGGCTATCTGGGCGGCCATGTCGCCGCACGGCTGCGCACCCTGCCAGGCGCGCTGGTTCTCGGCGGCGGGCGCTCGCCGGCCGCCGAGTTCCCCGTGGACCTCGCCACCGTCCGCCCCGGACAGCTGGCGAAGGCCCTGGCGTCCGCCGCGCCGGACACCGTGGTCAACTGCGCGGGTGCCACCGGCGGCGACCCCGTGACCCTCGCGGAGGTCAACGCCCGCGGCCCGGCGGTCCTGTGTGCCGCCCTGCGCGAGGCGGCGCCCGGCGCCCGCCTCGTGCACCTGGGCTCGGCCGCCGAGTACGGGCCCGGCGCGCCCGGCACCCGGGCGACCGAGTCGGCGCCCACCCGTCCGGCCGCCCCGTACGGCGCCACCAAGCTGGCCGGTACGGTCGCGGTCACCGGCTCCGGACTGGACGCCGTGGTCCTGCGCGTGGGCAACCCCGTCGGGCCGGGGGCACCGGCGAGCGGGCTGCCCGGCCGCATCAGCCGACTGCTCCGCACCACCGGCCCGGAGGGGGTGCTGAGACTGGGCGACCTCTCCGCGTACCGCGACTTCGTGGACGTCCGCGACGTCGCCAGGGCCGCCGTCCTCGCCGCGACGGCACCGGGCCCCCTGCCACCGATCCTCAACATCGGCGGCGGCCACGCCGTCCTGGTGCGCGACCTGGTACGCCTCCTGGCCGACAGGGCCGGATTCCGGGGCCGCATCGAGGAGAACGCGGCGGGGCAGGGCGGTCCGACGGGTCCGGCCGGGGCGGCGCCGGCCGGGCCGCTCGGTCCAGGAGCCATGGACGGGACGCTTCGCCAAGGGGACGCGGTCCTCGGGGCCGGGGCCGGGGCCGGGGCAGGGGCTCGCGGCTCGGCGGCTCACCTCGGCTCCGCGGGTTCGCCTGATCCGGCGGACCAGGCGGGTCCGGGCGGATCATCCGGTTCCGCCCGTCACCGTCCTGCGGGGAAGGCGGGCTCGGCTTGCCCGGCGGGTCTCGCCGGTCCGGCGGAGCCACTCGGCCCGGCCGGGCAGGCCGGTTCGGCGGGCTCACCCGGTTCGGCGGGTCCCGCCGGTCCGGTGGGATCGGCCGGACCAGAGGCCGTGGCAGGGTCCGTCCGGTCCGCCCACGTGTCGTGGCAGTGCTCCGACATCACCGCCGCCGAGGAGGCGCTGGGCTGGCGGCCGGTGTACTCCCTCGACGACGCCCTGACCGCGCTGTGGGAGGGCGACCGGTGAGCCTGCTCGTGCCGCTCTACGTCAACCCGGCCGAGGACCCGGGGGCCTGGCACCGGCTGATCACGGCCGCGACCCGCACCTACGCGGTCGTCCTCAACCCGGCCAACGGGCCGGGCGACCGCCCCGACCCCGCGTTCGGGGCGGCCGCCACCGCGCTGCGCGCCGCGGGGGCCCGGCTCCTCGGCTACGTCGACACCGACTACGGGGTGCGCGACCGCGCCGCGATCGCCGACGACGTACGCCGTCACCGGGAGTGGTACGCGGCCGACGGCTGCTTCCTCGACCAGGTGACGGCCACACCGGACGGCCTGCCCGCCTGTCGCCGGCTGGTACGCGCGCTCCGCCGGCTCGGCACGGAGACGGTCGTCCTCAACCCCGGTGTCCATCCGGCGCCCGGCTACGCCCGCCTCGCCGACCTGACCGTCACCTTCGAGGGCCACTGGTCGACGTACGTGGCGTCGTTCAGCCGCCCGGCATGGACCGCCCGCCACCCACCCGAGCGGCTGTGCCACCTGGTCTACGGGGTGCCCGAGGCGCTCGTGCCGCTCGCCGTACGCACCGCCCACGAGCGGGGCGCGGGCGTCTGCGGTCCCGTCACGGGCGAGCCACCCAACCCGTGGGCCCGGCTGACGCCCGCGCTGACCGGGACCACCGGGCGATGAGGCGGGCGGCACTGGCGTACACGACCCTGCTGGCCACCCTGGTGGCGCTCGCCGGCTGCACCGGCAGCCCGGACCGTCCGGCCGACGGGCGCGGCACGGCATCCTCCGGCCCGGCGGGGGAGCGGTGGCGGCCCCGGCCCGGGCTCGCCTGGCAGTGGCAGCTGAACGGCAAGGTGGACCCCTCGGCGGACGTGCCCGTCTACGACATCGACGGTTTCGAGAACTCCGCGGCGGACGTGGCCCGCTTGCACCGCGACGGACGCAAGGTCATCTGCTACGTCAACGTCGGCGCCTGGGAGGACTTCCGGCCCGACAAGGACGCCTTCCCGCGCTCGGTGCTCGGCGAGCCCAACGGCTGGGCCGGAGAACGATGGCTGGACATCCGGCGCCTGGACGTCCTGCGGCCGCTCATGGAACGGCGCTTCGACATGTGCCGGGACAAGGGCTTCGACGCGGTCGAACCCGACCTGGTCGAGGGCTACGGCAACGACACCGGTTTCCCGCTCACCGCACGCGACCAGCTCGCTTACAACCGCATGATCGCCGACATCGCCCATGAGCGCGGTCTGTCGGTGGGCCTGAAGAACGACCTCCCCCAAATCCCCCAGCTCCTGGCCGACTTCGACTTCGCGGTCAACGAGGAGTGCGCCCAGTACGACGAGTGCGCCGACCTCAGCCCGTTCATCGCCGCCGGGAAGGCCGTGTTCCACGTCGAGTACACCGAACCGAGGAGCAGCTTCTGCGCGGAGTCCCGGCGGCTGCGGCTGTCCTCGATGGTGAAACGGCCGGAGCTGGACGAATGGCGCAGGCCGTGCTGAGCTCCGCGAGAGCGAGCTCCCGACCCCGGTGGCTGTGTGTCGTCCTCGGGAAGCGGTGCGTGATCTGCGGATTCTCTTGTGACGACAGACGAGCCGTCCCGGGCGCGAGATCCTATGGTGGAGATCGCAGCACTGTGACGAACGCTGAGGCGGCGCACCATGGCGGAGACGGAGACCGACTATGCGGCGGTGTTCCGGGCGCTGCCCGGCATGGTGGCGCTGCTGACGCCCGACCTCATCTACGCGGACGCGAACGAGGAGTTCCTGCGGCAGTCCGGCCGCACCCGGGAGCAGGTGGTCGGCCGGTACCTGTTCGATGTGTTCCCCGACAACCCCACCGACCCGAGCGCCACCGGGATGCGGAACCTGGCGGCCTCCCTGACCCGGGTGGTCGAGAGCGGCGAACGCGACGCGATGGCGCTGCAACGGTACGACGTGGAGTCGGCGGAGCGGCCCGGCGAGTGGGAGGAGCGGTACTGGAGCCCGGTGAACGCACCTCTCCTCGGCCCCGACGGCAGCGTGGTGCTGCTGATCCACAAGGTGGAGGAGGTCACCGAGCTGATCCGGGCCCGTTCCCGTCCCGTGGGTGACCGGGCCCAGGTGCTGGAGGCCGAGCTGTACACCCGAGGCCGTGAGCTGCAGGAGGTCAACGAACGGCTCCGCCGGGCGCACGACCGTGAGCGCGAGGTCGCCCTCGCCCTGCAGCGGGCGATGCTGCCCGCGCCCAGCCCGGTCCGGCACCACCGCGCCGCCGTGCGCTACCGGCCGGCCATCGGCGCGCTGAACGTCTGCGGCGACTGGTACGACCTGGTGGACATGCCGGGCGAGGACCGGATCGGGGTCGCCGTGGGCGACGTCGTCGGGCACGGCCTCGCCGCCGCCGGCGTCATGGGTCAGCTGCGCAGCGCGCTCAGTGCCGCGTCCCTCGTCGCGGACGGTCCGGCCGAGGCGCTGGACGCCCTCGGTCTGTACGCCGGCTCCGTGGACGGCGCGCAGAACACCACCGTCGTCCAGACCTGCATCGACTGGACCGAACACACCGTCACCTACAGCAGTGCGGGCCATCCGCCGCCCGCCCTGCTGTCCGCCGACGGCACGGTCACCTTCCTCGACCGGGCGACCGACCCGCCGCTCGGCGCCCGCCCCGAACCCGCCGCCCGCCCGCAGGCCACCGTCGGCTTCACGGAGAGCGACACCCTCGTGCTGTACACGGACGGGCTGATCGAGCGGCGGACCGAGGACATCGACACCGGGCTGGCGCGCCTCGCCGAGGCCCTCACCCGCCATCGCCGGGCCGACGCCGAGGCCCTGGCCGACGCTCTCCTGCTGGATCTGCTCCCCGCGAGCGGCGCCACCGACGACACCGCCCTGGTGATCATCGACCTGTGACCGGCGGCCCTGTGACCCTCGGCCCGTGTGACCGGGGCCCGCTCACCCCTGGACGAGCTGGTCGGCCAGGCGGCGGGCCTGCGCCAGCAGGGTGCCGTGGGTGCTGAGGGCGTCCGGGTCGTCGCGTACGGCGTCTGGCAGCCGGCGGTGCAGGTCGTCGAGGGCGCGGCACAGCTCCTCCACGGCTTCGCGCAACGCCAGGTCGGCGTCGCGGTCGCCGCCGGTCGTGGCGAACCGCGCCCGGCTGTACAGTCCGATCGCGCGGGCGGTGTGGCGCAGGAAGTCCGCGTACGGGCCGGTGATCGCCGGCGCGGGCCGGGCCGGCCGGGTCTCGTGGCCGGCGGTCTCCAGCACGGTGCGGGTCACACCCGCGGTGTGCACGGCGACGTGGTCGAGGACCGTGAGCGCGTCGTCGTAGGCCCGGCCGGGCGGTGCGAGGGCACGGGTGCTGCGGCCGCGCGGGTTGACGCGCATGCTCTCCCGGCTCCAGCCGATCGCCGACCGGGCCTGGTCGACGAGGCGGGACAGGCGCAGGGCACGTTCGTGCCATTCCCCGGCCGCGTGCGGATCCCAGGTGCCGTCGGCCAGTCCGTCGGCCACCGCCTCCAGGATGGCCTGCGCCTCCCGGGCGGCGTCGGAGAGGGCGGCGCGGGTGTCGCGCAGATACACCGGGGGACGGATCAGGGCGTTGACCGCGATGCCGACCAGGGCGCCGAAGACCGCCTCCGCGATCCGCGCGCCGGCGGAGACCAGGGTGACGTGGCCGCCGGTCAGCACGAACAGGGCGCCGGTCGCGGCGTAGACGCCCTGTGCGCCCAGCCGCTGCCACTGCGCGAGCAGCAGCACCACCGGCAGGACCAGGACCATCGCGACCATGGTGCCGTCGAGCAGCAGCGCACCGGCCGTCGCCGCCACCGTGCCCACCGCGAACGCCGCCAGCTGTTGCAGACCGTGGGCGACCGACCGGTACACCGTCGACTCCACCAGCACGATCGAGAACCAGGGCGCGACGAACGCCATCGGCGCCCGCAGCCACCAGCCCGCCACGGCCCACGCCACACACGCGGCCAGCGCGGCCTTCCCGGCCTGCGCCATCAGGTCCCGCTCGCGGCCCGGCTCCGACCAGGCGCGCCGTACCGCCTGCACGGCGGCTTCGAGGTGCCGCCGGACTGCTCCTGTTCCTCGCCTCGTCCAGTCCATGGCACTGCAAGTGCCACGCTGGGGACGACGGATGCACGCTCGTCCCCAGAGATCGTCCGGGCGCGGATCCCGGGGCCGGCGAGGACGTCGGCCCGCGGAGACCCCACGGGGCCGGGCGGACTGTTCGTCCACCCGGCCCCGTGCGTGGCGGGACCCGCGTCCGGTCGGTCAGACCGCCGGGGAGGGGTACGTCGGGTACTCCACTCCGGAGACGTGCTGGACGACCCGGATGACCTGGCAGGAGTAGCCGAACTCGTTGTCGTACCAGAGGTAGAGGATCGCGTTGTCGCCGTCGACCTTGGTGGCGCCCGCGTCGACGATCGAGGCGTGGCGGGAGCCGATGAAGTCGCTGGAGACCGAGTCGGGAGCGTTGGTGAAGTCGATCTGGCGCTTGAGCGGCGAGGTCAGCGAGACGTTGCGGAGGTAGTCGAGGACCTCCTCGCGGTCGGTCTCCCGGCCGAGGCGCAGGCTGAGGATCGCGATCGAGACGTCCGGGACGGGGACGCGGATCGAGCTGCCGGTGATCGGGGCCTTCAGGTCGGGCAGCGCCTTGGCGACGGCCGAGGCGGCACCCGTCTCGGTGATGACCATGTTGAGCGGCGCGGAGCGGCCGCGGCGGTCGGCCTTGTGGTAGTTGTCCAGCAGGTTCTGGTCGTTGGTGAACGAGTGGACGGTCTCCACGTGACCGCGCAGCACACCGAACTCGTCGTCCATGGCCTTCAGGGGCGGCACGATCGCGTTGGTGGTGCAGGACGCGCAGGACAGGATCTGCTCGTCCGGCTTGATCGTGTCGTGGTTGACGCCGTGCACGATGTTCGGGACGTCGCCCTTGCCCGGCGCGGTCAGGACGACCTTGTCGATGCCGGGGCGCAGGTGCTGCGACAGGCCCTCGCGGTCGCGCCACTTGCCGGTGTTGTCGATGAGGATGGCGTTCTTGATGCCGTACTCGGTGTAGTCCACCTCGGACGGGTCGCCCGCGTAGATCACCTTGATCGTGTTGCCGTTGGCGACGATGGTGCTGTTCGCCTCGTCGACCGTGATCGTGCCCTGGAACTGGCCGTGGATCGAGTCACGGCGCAGCAGCGATGCCCGCTTGACGAGATCCTCGGGGGCCCGGCCGCCGCCGCCACGCACGACGATGGCGCGCAGCCGCAGCCCGTTGCCGGACCCGGCCTTCTCGATGAGCAGCCGGGCGACGAGGCGGCCGATGCGACCGAAGCCGTACAGGACGACGTCGCGTCCCTCACCGCCCTCGATCTTGTTGGCACCGGTGGCACCGGCGACGGCCTCGGCGGTGAACTCCGCGATCGACAGGCCCCGGTCGTCGGCCTGGTAGGCCTCGGCGAGCAGGCCGATGTCGATCTGGGAAGGCCCGAGGTCGAGGTCGGTGAGGGCCTGGAGGAACGGCAGCGTGTCGGTGACCGAGAGCTCCACGCCGGCGATCTGCCGGGCGAAACGGTGCGTCTTCAGGATGCTGACCACCGACTTGTTGACCAGGGAGCGGCTGTGCAGCAGGACCGTGACGTCCCGCTCGCGGTGCAGCTTCCCGATGATCGGGATCATCGACTCCGCGATCTCCTCGCGGTGCTTCCAAAGGGTGAACGAGTCCTCGTTGACAGTCACAGGTTTATCTTTCGAGCTAGGCGGCGCTCATATGCTAAACCGACGCCGGACCGCTCATGCCACCGGGGTGGCGACAAGCCCCGACACATCAGGGCCAGACACCCGAAAAGTCGATCTTCCCGGCCGCTCCGGGTGGCAGCCGCAGCCACCGGACCCCGCTCACCGGCGCCGACCGGCCCCGTCGCCGCCCTGTGACCCGACCCGAACGACAGACCCTGGTCTGCTCGCCGTCATCGATCGGCCCTGGAACGGCGGGGGAGATCGCCCGCTCGTCATGAGGGCCCGGGCCTGTCGGGGGACGCCTCCGCGGCGCCCGGCGGAGCTTTCGGGGTCCGGGGTGGACGGCAAGGCATCGCCGCCGCGCCGGGCACCCGGAAGCGCGGCGGCTGCGGTCAGATGCCGAGTGCGTGTCCGGTCGTCGAGTCGACGTGCTCCGGGATGTCGTCGTGGCGGTCGCCCACGGTCGGTGTCCCGGTGGGTTCGAACATGAGGATCGCGGCGCCGGACGGAGCGGACGGCTTGTGTTCCGTGCCTCGGGGGACGGTGAAGACCGCCCCCCGCGGGAGCAGGACCGTGCGCTCCCCGTCGGGCTCGCGCAAGGAGATGTGCAACTCGCCGTCGAGCACCAGGAAGAACTCGTCGGTGTCATCGTGGACGTGCCAGATGTGCTCGCCCTCGACCTTGGCGATGCGGACGTCGTGGTCGTTGACGCGTGTGACGATCCGGGGGCTCCACAGGCTGTCGAACGAGGCCAGAGCCTGGCTCAGAAAGATGGGTTCGCTGCTCATGGACTCATCGTGAGCCGTATCGCACGGCCGCCGTGAGTGCTAGGAATCGCATATGGCGCAAGAATCCTCGCACCCGGCTCGCGCGGCGGGCGTACACCGGGTCGTCGTGATCGTGGACGAGAACTCGAACCCCTTCGAACTCGGCTGCGCCACCGAGGTCTTCGGGCTGAGCAGGCCGGAGATCGGCCGTGACCTCTACGACTTCAGGCTCTGTTCCCCCGAGCCCCGCACCCTGATGCGAGACGGATTCTTCACGCTCACGGGGGTCGCCGGCCTTGAAGCGGCCGACACGGCGGACACCCTGATCGTCCCCAACCGCCCGGACACCGAAGTGCCCCGCCGCCCCGCCGTGCTCGACGCCGTCCGCCGGGCACACGCCCGTGGGGCGCGCCTGGTCGGCTTCTGCAGCGGCGCCTTCACACTGGCCGAGGCCGGAGTCCTCGACGGGCGGCGGGCCACCGCGCACTGGCAGTGGGCGGACTCGTTCCGGGCCCGTTTCCCCTCTGTCCGGCTCGAAGCAGACGTGCTGTTCGTGGATGACGGTGACATCCTCACCGCGGCGGGGAGCGCGGCTGCGCTCGACCTCGGGCTGCATGTGGTCCGCCGCGACCACGGCGCCGAGGTCGCCAACGCCGTGAGCCGGCGGCTGGTCTTCGCTGCCCACCGGGACGGTGGGCAGCGGCAGTTCGTGGAGCGTCCCATGCCCGACCTGCCGGACGAGTCCTTGGCGCCCGTCCTGGTCTGGGCTCAGGAACGGCTGGACTCCCCGCTCACGGTGTCCGGCCTTGCGGCGCGTGCGGCCGTCAGCCCGGCGACGCTGCACCGCCGCTTCCGGGCGCAGCTGGGCACGACACCGCTGGCGTGGCTGACGGGGGAACGGCTCGCCCTGGCGTGCCGGTTGATCGAGCGAGGCGAGTCCCGGTTCGAGGTGGTCGCGCGACGCAGCGGGTTGGGCACCGCTGCCAATCTGCGCATGCTGATGCGCCGCGAGACCGGCATCACCCCGTCGGCGTACAGGCGCCGGTTCGGGCCGGAGGCGAACTGACGCAGGCACGCCGGTGACCGCCCACGAGGTCCTCGGTCAGTCGCGTCCCGTGCCCCGGTAGAGGTCCAGCTCCCCGTCCAGTTCGACGGCGAGCACGGTCGCGTACGGGTCGAGGTCGGCCTCGGCGGGCGCGTCGATCCAGGTCACGCCGGGCACCGCGTCGAGGCCGCCGATCACGCGGTGACCCAGTCCGGTGCCCGTGCCGAGGACGGTCACCCGGGTGACCCGGTTGCGCAGCCCGCGTACCGCCACGGATTCGCGCGGTACGTCGAAGCACATCAGATACAGGGTGCGCCGGTCCGGGGAGAGGGTGCTGGGACCGTAGTGGTGTCCGGCGGGCAGTCCGGCGACCGTGCCGTACACGGCGTCGGAGTGCCGGCCGATCCACGCGCCGAGCCCCTCCAGGCGCTCGATCTGCTCGTCGGGGACGGTGCCGTCCTCCCGAGGGCCGACGTCCAGCAGCAGATTGCCGCCCATGCCGATCGTCTCGGTGAAGTAACGCACCAGCTGGCGCACCGACTTGTGGTTGTCGTCGTGGTGCTGGAAGCCCCATGAGTCGTTGACGGTGAGGCACAACTCCCAGGGTCCGTCCGGCGCTTCGAGCGGCACGCCCTGTTCCGGGGTGGCGTAGTCCCCGTGGCCCGGCATCCGGGCGTTGAGGACGGTGCCGGGGTTCTCCGAGAGGATCAGGTCGGCCAGCTCCGCGATCCGCCACTGCTGTTCGGTGCGTTCCCACTCTCCGTCGAACCAGAGCAGGTCGGGGCGGAAGCGCTCGACCAGCTCGCGGACCTGGGCGTCGCGGTAGGCGAGGAAGCGGTCCCAGGCGGCCGGGTCCTCCTCGCCGGGCGCGGCATGCGAGTAAGGGTTGGGGTCGGCGCCGCCGGGACGGCTCTGGGACCACTGCTCGATGCCGGGGTGGCGGACGCTCGCGTAGTCCGGGTGGTTCCAGTCGGAGTGCGAGTAGTACAGGCCCACCTTCAGGCCCTCCGCGCGCAGCGCTTCGACGTATCCGGCCACCAGGTCACGGCCCGCGGGGGTCCGCCGGACCACGCTCAGGTCGCCCTGGGCGGTGTCCCACAGGGCGACGCCGTCGTGGTGCCGCGCGGTGAGCACCGCGTACTTCGCACCGGCGCGGGCGAACAACTCGGCCCAGGACCGCGGGTCGTAGCGGGACGCGGTGAAACCGTCGAGCTGTTTCATGTACCGCTCGTGCGTCACCTCGCCCCAGTAGAAGGACCAGGACTCCGGCACCCCGTCCACGGCGTAGATGCCGTAGTGGACGAAGATGCCCAGCTTGGCGTCGGGAAACCAGGGTTGCATGGTCATGCCCCCACGCTAGGCGGCACATGTCGGCGGGCGCGTGGGCGCAGGTCACCATCGCTGGTCGATTCTCACCACCGGATCCGCCGGCCGTGCGATCCTTACGCGGCTACCGCGACGCCGTCACGGGCGAGGTCAGGACCGTCACGGACGGCAGGCTCGATGCGGGCGCACCCGGCAGGGGCGACCTGCGGGTGTACGTGCTGAACGGCCCCGGAAAGATCGGCGCCGACGGACCGTATCCGAAGTGAGCCCGCACCTGTGCCCCGCGCTCCGCACCGGCATCGGCGGGGCACAGGAATGGCCGTCTGCGGATCGGGTACGCGAGGGGCGTCGTGCCCGGTTCGGATCTTGTCCCGGGCGGCCCGTCCCCACCATCAGGGATCTTCCAATGGACATACCCGCCAACAACCACCACGCCCCCGAGTCCGCCACACCGGCCCAGCAGGCGCTGACCGCACTCGCGCTCGACAACGGCGACACGGCCGCGCTGGACACCCTGGCCGGAAGCGACGTCCTGGTCCCCGTACCGGACGACGCCGACGACGCGGCCCTGAGCGACCCCACAGCCGTGGCGCTCCCCGTTCTGGAGCAGCCGGGCGGCGAACAGGTCGTGCCCGTGTTCACCTCGGAACCGGCCATGGCCGAGCTGCTGCCGTTCGTCTCCCGCTACCGTCTGGTGCCGCTCGGGGCCCTCGCCTCCCAGTGGCCCGACAGCGACCTGTCCCTGACCATCGACGCCGGCTCACCGCACGGCCTGACCCTCGACGCCCACGACGTCGGCACCCTCCTGGGCAGGCACGACTTCTGACCTCCACCGACCAGGGAGGGGGCCTGGGGGCGTACGGACCTCACAGCCCCTTCCCGGAGACGGCACGCCGCCCCACCCGGGCGCGGGCCGGCGTCAGACGCCGCGCAGCGTCCTGGCCAGGACGTCGCGCTGCAGCGGCAGCACCTCGGAGTGCAGCGACCTGCCCTTGTCGGTGAGGGCGACCCGCACCCCGCGCCGGTCCTCGACGCAGACCGCGCGCGTGACCAGGCCGTCCTTCTCCAGCCGCGCGATCAGCCGGGACAGCGCGCTCTGACTGAGGTGAACCTTCCCCGCGATGTTCTGCACCCGGCAGTGATCATCCGCGTCCGAGGCGGCGAGGCCGGACGCGAGGACGTCGAGCACCTCGAAGTCGCTGGCCCCGAGGCCGTGGGGATGCAGCGCGCGGTCGATCTCGCACATCGTGCGGGCATGCACCGCGAGGATGTCCCGCCACCGTTCCTCGAGCCGGGCATCGGCCGTGTTCGCTGCCATATGTGCACGGTAACAGAGGGTGCGGGGACGACCGTCCGCCCAGTTCACGCCGGAAACTACACGGGCTTGAGCCAGATCGTCGCCAGCGGCGGCAGGGTGAGCCGAAGGGTGGCCGGACGGCCGTCGTAGGGGCTGGGCTCGGCCTTCACCGGGTCCGGGTTGGTGACGTCACCGCCTCCGTAGGCCGCGGCGTCGGTGTTGAGGACCTCCCGCCAGGCGGAGACGTCACCGGGCGCCCCCAGACGGTAGTCATGACGCACGACCGGGCTCAGGTTGGAGACGGACAGCAGCGGGGTGCCGTCCGCGGCGAGCCGCAGGAACGCGAAGACGTTGTCCTCGGCGGCGTCGCCCTTCACCCACTGGAAGCCGGCCGGATCACTGTCACGCTGCCAGAGCGCAGGGGTGCCCCGGTAGAGCGCGTTGAGATCCCGGACCAGGTCCCGCACACCCCGGTGATCGGCCTCCGCGCCGTACCCGGGATCGAGGAGCCACCAGTCCGGGCCGTGCGGCTCGGACCATTCGCCGCCCTGGGCGAACTCCTGCCCCATGAACAGGAGCTGCTTGCCCGGGTGGGCCCACATGAAGCCGAGATAGGCGCGGTGGTTCGCCCGCCGCTGCCACCAGTCGCCCGGCATCTTCGACACCAGCGCCTGCTTGCCGTGCACCACCTCGTCATGGGAGATCGGCAGGACGTAGTTCTCGCTGTACGCGTACACCATCGAGAACGTCATCTCGTTGTGGTGGTACTTGCGGTGCACCGGCTCCTTCGCCATGTAGCCGAGGGAGTCGTGCATCCAGCCCATGTTCCACTTCAGCCCGAAGCCCAGCCCGCCGCTGTCGGTGGGGCGGGTCACGCCGTCCCACGCCGTGGACTCCTCCGCGATGGTCAGCACACCGGGCGCCCGCCGGTACACGGTCGCGTTCATCTCCTGGAGGAAGGCCACCGCGTCCAGGTCCTCACGCCCGCCGAACACGTTGGGGGACCACTGGCCGGAGTCACGCGAGTAGTCGAGGTAGAGCATCGACGCGACCGCGTCCACCCGCAGCCCGTCGACATGGAACTCCTCGCACCAGTACACGGCGTTCGCGACGAGGAAGTTGCGGACCTCCGTGCGCCCGAAGTCGAACTCGTAGGTGCCCCAGTCCGGGTGCTCGGCCCGCCGCCAGTCCCCGGGCTCGTACAACGGCTCCCCGTCGAAGCGGGCCAGCGCCCAGTCGTCCTTGGGGAAGTGGGCCGGCACCCAGTCCATGATCACACCGATCCCCGCCCGGTGCAGGCAGTCGATCAGATACCTCAGGTCGTCCGGGCCGCCGAGCCGGGACATGGGCGCGTAGAACCCGGTGACCTGGTATCCCCAGGACCCGCTGAACGGATGCTGGGCGACCGGCATGAACTCCACATGGGTGAAACCGAGGTCCCTGACATACGCCGGAAGCTCCTCGGCAAGCTGACGGTACGTCAGGCCGGGTTTCCAGGAAGGAAGATGGACCTCGTACACGGAGAACGGCGCCTCGTGCACCGGGGTTTCCCCGCGCCGCGCCATCCACTCCGCGTCGCCCCACTCGTGGTGCGGGACCGTCACCACGGACGCCGTCGCGGGCGGCACCTCCGCCTGGCGTGCCATCGGGTCGGCCTTGAGGAAGCGGTGCCCGTGGCGGGAGGTGATCTCGAACTTGTACCGGGCACCCTCGCCGACGCCCGGCAGGAACAACTCCCACACGCCGGACGAACCCAGCGACCGCATCGGGAACGCCGTACCGTCCCAGCAGCCGAAGTCCCCCGCGACCCGCACCCCCTGCGCGTTCGGCGCCCACACCGTGAAGCGGGTGCCGGCCACACCCTGGTGGACCATCGGCTCGGCACCCAGCGCCTTCCACAACTGCTCGTGGCGGCCCTCACGGATCAGATGCAGGTCCAGGTTGCCGAGCGCCGGAAGGAAGCGGTACGGGTCGTGGATCTCCAGGTCGGCGTCCTCGTACGACACCAGCAGCGTGTACTCGGGGATCGCGTCGAGCGGCAGCACCCCCGCGAAGAGACCGTCGCCCTCCGAGGAGAGATAGGTGCGCACCCCGTCGATGACGACCCGCACGGCGTGGGCGTACGGCCGCAGCGCCCGGATGACGATCCCGCCGGGAACCGGGTGCGCGCCCAGCAGGGAGTGCGGGTCGTGGTGGGCACCGGCCAGCAGCCGTCCGCGGTCCTCGGGGGACAGGGGAGGGGCACCGGCGAAGGTGCCCGGCGGGTGCGGCGGCGGACCGGCCGTCTCGGGGGGAGTGATGTCACGCAGGGCCACTGCTTCAGCCTCCTCTTACGGCGAGACGCTCGATCGCCGCCATCGGTACGGGGAGCCAGTCGGGTCGGTGCCGTGCCTCGTACAGGACCTCGTACACGGCCCGGTCGGTCTCGTAGGCGCGCAGCAGACCGTGCTTCTCGCGCGGGTCCCAGCCGGCGCGGGCGGCATAGCCCGCGCAGTACTCCTCGCGGCAGCGGCGCGCCCACTCAGGGCGCCAGGGGCGGCGCTGCCGGGCGGCGTAGTCGAACGAGCGCAGCATTCCCGCGATGTCCCGCACCGGGGACTGGGTGCCGCACCGCTCGGCGAGCGGACGGGACGGCTCGCCCTCGAAGTCGATGACGAACCACTCCCGGCCGGCCCGCAGCACCTGCCCCAGGTGCAGATCACCGTGGATGCGCTGGGCGGGCGGCCCGGCATCGCAGGTGAGCAGCGCGCGGAACGCGGTCCGCAGCCCGGGCACGTACGGCCGCAGCGCCGGCACGCAGTGCGCCGCGGCGTCGAGCCGCTCGGTCATCGCGGCCGCCGTCCGCGCGTTCTCGTCATGCTCCCCCGCGGGGAAGGCAGAGGCCAGCGCGAGGTGCACCTCCGCCGTGGCCCGTCCCAGCTCACGCGCCTGCGCCGCGAAATCGTGGCCGGAGGCGAGCGCGTCCAGCGCCAGGGTCCAGCCGTCGGTCGCGTCGGGCAGGAACGGCTGGAGGACACCGAGGGTCGCCGCGAACGGGGACGTCGTCCGGAACCAGGCCACCGGAGCCGGCACCCGGCCGCAGCCCTGCCCCGCCAGCGCGCCGGGCACCTCCAGATCGGGGTTGATCCCGGGCTGGATGCGCCGGAACACCTTGAGGATGAACGCGTCGCCGTACACCAGCGAGGAGTTGGACTGTTCGGCGTCCAGCAGCCGTGGCGCCAGCCCCGCCGGTACATGCGCCGACGGGTCGGCCTCGAAGCACAACGGGCCCGCCGTGCCGGGGTTCCGCAGCCGTTCCAGCAGCAGCCGCGCCGACCGGGGGTCGTACAGCGCGTCGTAGACGGTGAGCCCCGCCAGCGGACCCTGCCGCACCTGTCCGATGAGGGCCCGGCCCAGGCGCGGCGCCGGATGGTCACGCACACCGAGCAGCAGCTGGTAGCAGTCCCCCGCCTGGGAAGTGCCACCGGGAGCCGGTACACCACCGTGACTGCTGTGACTGACATGACCGGTGTGCACCAGCAGATGCAGACATCCCGGATACAGCTCCGTCATGGACAGCAGGGTGAGGTCCGTGACCGGCCGGTCCTTGCCGGCGAACCAGCGTTGGCGCGGCAGCCAGTCGCGCAGCAGCCCCGCGAGCGAGGTCATCAGGTCGGCGGCGCCCCCGTCGCTGCTCGGCCGGAGCAATGCGGTCTTCGGCATGGTGACGCGTCCTTTCACCGGCCCACGCTTCAACGCCCTCGGGCAGCGCGGGAGAGGACTCGGGAGAGCCGGAACCAGTAGAAGCCGTGGCCCGCGAGGGTGAGGAGATAGGGAAGTTCACCGATGGCGGGGAAACGGACCTGGCCGATGAGTTCGACGGGGTGGCGTCCTTCGTAGGCGCTCAGGTCGAGTTCGGTGGGCTGTGCGAACCGGGAGAAGTTGTTCACGCACAGCACCAGGTCGTCCTTGTGCTCGCGCAGGTAGGCGAGGACCGCCGGATTCGAGGAGTGGAGTTCCGTGTACGACCCCAGCCCGAACGCGGGGTTCTGCTTGCGGATCTCGATCATGCGGCGGGTCCAGTGCAGCAGTGACGAGGGCGAGGACATCGACGCCTCGACGTTGGTGACCTGGTAGCCGTAGACCGGGTCCATGATCGTGGGCAGGTAGAGGCGTCCGGGGTCGCTGGTGGAGAAGCCCGCGTTGCGGTCCGGGGTCCACTGCATGGGGGTGCGGACGGAGTCGCGGTCGCCGAGCCAGATGTTGTCGCCCATGCCGATCTCGTCGCCGTAGTAGAGGATCGGCGACCCGGGCAGGGACAGCAGCAGGGCGGTGAAGAGTTCGATCTGGTTGCGGTCGTTGTCCAGCAGGGGGGCGAGCCGGCGCCGGATGCCGATGTTGGCGCGCATACGCGGGTCCTTGGCGTACTCCGCGTACATGTAGTCGCGCTCTTCGTCGGTGACCATCTCGAGGGTGAGCTCGTCGTGGTTGCGCAGGAAGATGCCCCACTGGCAGTTGGAGGGGATCGCGGGGGTCTTGGCGAGGATCTCCGAGACGGGGTAGCGCGATTCCCTGCGGACCGCCATGAAGATCCGGGGCATGACGGGGAAGTGGAACGCCATGTGGCATTCGTCGCCGCCGCTGCTGTAGTCGCCGAAGTAGTCGACCACGTCCTCCGGCCACTGGTTCGCCTCCGCGAGGATGACCGTGTCCGGATACAGCGCGTCGATCTCCATCCGCACACGCTTCAGGAAGGCATGGGTGGCGGGCAGGTTCTCGCAGTTGGTGCCTTCCTCCTGGTACAGGTACGGCACCGCGTCCAGGCGGAAGCCGTCGATGCCCAGGTCCAGCCAGAAGCGGAGGGAGGCCAGCATCTCCTCCTGCACGGCCGGGTTCTCGTAGTTGAGGTCCGGCTGGTGGGAGAAGAAGCGGTGCCAGAAGTACTGCTTGCGGACCGGGTCGAAGGTCCAGTTGGAGACCTCGGTGTCGACGAAGATGATGCGGGCGTCCTGGTACTGCTTGTCGTCGTCGGCCCAGACGTAGTAGTCGCCGTAGGGGCCGTCGGGGTCCTTGCGGGACTCCTGGAACCACGGGTGCTGGTCGCTGGTGTGGTTCATGACGAAGTCGATGATGACGCGCATGCCGTGCTGGTGGGCTGCGTCGACGAACTCCACGAAGTCGGCGAGGTCGCCGAACTCGGGGAGGACCGCGGTGTAGTCGGAGACGTCGTAGCCGCCGTCGCGCAGGGGGGACTTGAAGAAGGGCGGGAGCCAGATGCAGTCGATGCCCAGCCACTGCAGATAGTCGAGTTTCGCGGTCAGGCCCTTGAGGTCGCCGATGCCGTCGCCGTTGCTGTCCTGGAAGGAACGGACGAGGACCTCGTAGAAGACGGCGCGTTTGAACCACTCCGGGTCCCGGTCCTTCTGCGGCGTGTCCTCGAAGGTGTCCGAGATGGGCTTGTTCGTCGTCATCGGGTACCGGGCCCTCCGTTGTGAGCCGAGGACGTGCCGTCGGCGGGAAACCCGACGTGGAAGACATGAGCGGGCGCCCGGCCCGGCTCCAGGCGCACGAAGTTGGTCCTTCCCCATCGGTAGGTCTCACCTGTCAACTCATCGCGCACCGGCGCGTTCTCGTCCGGACCCAGACCGAGTTCCGCCATGTCGAGCGAGACCCAGGCGGCCTGTGCGTGGTGGGGGTCGAGGTTCACGACCACCAGGACCGCGTCGGAGCCCGTGCGCTTGCTGTACGCCATCACCGCGTCGTTGTCGGTGTGGTGGAAGCGCAGGTTCCTGAGCCCGTGCAGCGCGGGATGGCGCCGGCGGATGTCGTTGAGCTTGGTGATGAGCGGGGTGATGGTGCGTCCCTCGCGTTCGGCGGTTTCCCAGTCGCGGGGGCGGAGTTGGTACTTCTCGGAGTCGAG
>NZ_JBWKAJ010000039.1:0-34712 GCF_056437585.1 Streptomyces sp. NPDC042364
GCGGGTCGTGATCTCGTCCAGGGCTCCGGCCACCGCGGGCAGGGTGGCTCGGACGACGGCGGCGGACTCTTCGGACAGCATGGAGACTCCCGGAAGGGGCGGAGGTGTGCATCGGGCGCCGCGTCCCATCGGGGCGCCGGTCTTCTGTGTATCAGGCAACGGACCGCGTTTCGGCACCGTTCGCCCGCTTCGGGCGAAGTGGGGACCAATGGCCCCATCGAGTCGGGAGCATCGGCCCAACGGCCGCCGCCGACCCGGGGTCGTGCGGCCCCGGTACGACGTCCGCGAAGCCCTGTCGCGGCGCCGGCGTCCGGTCAGTGCGTGCCGAGTTCACGGCCGGTGACCATCTCGGGCGCGATCCGCACGAAGACCTCGTTCCGTGCCGGCATCCATGAGGCGGGGCCGCTGCGGGACAGCCGCTCGTGTTCGGCGGGGTCGGTCACCACATCGGCCCGCCCGGTGACGACGACGCTCCAGCCGGACTTCGTGGCCGGGTCGAACTCGTCGCCCTCGAACGCGACGACGACACCGTCGATCGCCCGCACCAGGTCGGAGGTGGCCGATGTGCACAGCAGCACCGAGGCGTCGGTGTCGAGCGCGAAGTTGACCGGGAGTACCGCGGGCAGTGCCCGCCGGGTGTACACCACCCGCCCGACCGGCACCTTGGCCAGCAGTCTCAGGCACTCCTGCCGGTCGAGTGCGCGAAAGGCATCGTTCTGAACCATCACCCCATCGTCTGTTCGATGGTCGACCACAGGTAGGGCCGGTCGGCCCGATCTCCGGGCCCGGACGGACGCGTATCGCGGGGTGGAACCGCGCGGAGACCCCGCACGTGAGACCGCACGCAGGTGCGCGCAGGACCGCACGTGAGACCGCACGGAGAGCCGTGCGGAGAGCCGTACGGAGGACACGCGGGCAGGACCGGCGCGGGAGGACCGCACAGGCAGGCGCTCTGGTCCTCTCACCCCGGCCGGTGTTCACTCGTTTCCGCTGGTTCCAGATGGGTGGCGAGGACGGCGGCCTGGACGCGGCGCTGGACGCCGAGCTTGGCCAGGAGGCGGGAGATGTGGTTCTTGACGGTCTTCTCGGACAGGTAGAGCCGCCTGCCGATCTCCCGGTTGGTGAGCCCCTCGCCGATCAGGGCCAGGATGTCCCGCTCCCGCGGCGACAGGGTCGCCAGCTCCGACGGCTCGGCCGGGCTCTGCACCGGTTCGGTGCGCAGCGACCGCATCAGCCGGGCGGTGGTCGCCGGGTCCAGCATCGACTGGCCGGAGGCCACCGTGCGGACCGCAGAGACCAGGTCCGACCCCTTGATCTGCTTGAGGACGTACCCGGAGGCACCGGCCATGATCGCGTCGAGCAGGGCCTCCTCGTCGTCGAACGAGGTCAGCATCAGACAGGTCAGCTCCGGCATGCGGCTGCGCAGCTCACGGCAGACCGAGATGCCGTCGCCGTCCGGCAGCCGCACATCCAGCACGGCGACGTCGGGCCGCAGCGCCGGGCCGCGCACCAGGGCCTGCTCGACACTGCCGGCGTCGCCGACCACGGAGATGTCCGGCTCGGAGTCGAGCAGGTCGGCGAGGCCCCGGCGGACGACCTCGTGATCGTCGAGCAGAAACACGCGGATCGGGTTCTGCTCGGTGAAAGTGCGTGGCTCGGACATCCTGGCCCCTCGTTACCCGGCGAAGAGGACAGATCACGGTCTGCCCATCATGACGAGCTTCACGCGCCGGGGCCGACCGCACTAGGGCCGATCGGCCCACTCGGAGGTCCCTCCCCGCGCCGGAGTGCCCCGGAGCCCGGCCAGGGGCCGCCCGGCCCGCCGCGCGGACCGTCCGGCCCCGTCGCCGTGGCCCTTCGGCATCGGGCGCGGCGGGGCGCGCGACGAGAGGGTGAGGGATGCCCGATCATGATCCGGCCCCACAGGGAGGGAAGCATCGCCATGCTCGTTCACGGACGCCCCCGGTGGGTGTGACCGCGGTGGCCCGCCGCTCAGAGGTTCGCGGCGTGGTCCGGGACGTAGGTCTGCAGATCGCGCGGCGGACGCTGGTAGCCGGTCGAAGCGGGGCGGTCGGGCAGTTCCAGCACCGGCGGCAGGACCTCGTGGTAGGGCACCGAGGCCAGCAGGTGGGCGATCATGTTCAGCCGCGCCCGCCGCTTGTCGTCGCTCTCCACCACGAACCAGCGCGCATCGGAGACGTCGGTGTGCACCATCATCGCGTCCTTGGCCCGCGAGTACGCCTCCCAGCGGGAGATCGACTCCAGGTCCATCGGCGACAGCTTCCAGCGTCGCAGCGGATCCTCCAGTCGCCTGCGGAACCGATCCTGCTGCTCGGTGTCGCTCACCGAGAACCAGTACTTGCGCAGCAGGATCCCGTCCTCCACCAGCATCCGCTCGAAGATGGGGCACTGCCGGAGAAAGAGCTGGTACTCCTCCTTGGTGCAGAAGCCCATCACATGCTCGACCCCCGCCCGGTTGTACCAGGACCGGTCGAACAGCACGATCTCCCCGGCCGCCGGAAGGTGCTGGATGTACCGCTGGAAGTACCACTGGGTGCGCTCGCGCTCCGTCGGCTTCGGCAGCGCCGCGATCCGTGCGACACGCGGGTTCAGATGCTCGGCGACCCGCTTGATGGTGCCGCCCTTGCCCGCCGCGTCCCGGCCCTCGAAGATCACGACGAGCCGGGCGCCCGTCGCTCGCACCCACTCCTGGAGCTTCACCAACTCGGTCTGCAGACGCAGCAGTTCCTCTTCGTATGCCGCGCGGGGCACCTTCGTCGCCTTCTTGCCGGCCATGCCGCCTCCACCACCCTCTGACCCCCCGTCGATGAGTTCCGGAGTCACCCATGACCAAGGTCGAACACCAGAACGTCACCGTACTTTCCGACGACGAACTGCGCACCCTGGACGCCCACTGGAGGGCCGCCAACTACCTGTCCGCCGGACAGATCTACCTGATGGCGAACCCACTGCTGACCGAGCCGCTGCGGCCGGAGCACATCAAACCGCGGCTCCTCGGACACTGGGGCACCTCGCCCGGCCTCAACCTCGTGTACACCCACCTCAACCGCGTGATCAAGGCGCGTGGCCTCGACGCCCTGTGCGTCTGGGGTCCCGGCCACGGCGGGCCCTCCGTGGTCGCCAACTCCTGGCTCGAAGGCAGCTACAGCGAGACCTACCCGGACGTCCCGCGTGACGCGCCGGGCATGGAGCGGCTGTTCCGGCAGTTCTCCTTCCCCGGCGGGGTGCCGAGCCATGTCGCCCCGGAGACACCCGGCTCCATCCACGAGGGCGGCGAACTCGGCTACTCGCTGGCGCACGCGTACGGCGCCGCCTTCGACAACCCCGGTCTGCTGGTCGCCTGTGTGATCGGGGACGGCGAGGCGGAGACCGGGCCGCTGGCGGCCGCCTGGCACTCGAACAAGTTCCTGGACCCGGTGCACGACGGGGCGGTCCTGCCGATCCTCCACCTCAACGGCTACAAGATCGCCAACCCGACCGTCCTGTCCCGTGTGCCCGAGTCCGAGCTGGACACGCTGCTGCGCGGCTACGGCCACGTCCCCATCCATGTGACCGGCGACGACCCGGCGCAGGTGCACCGGGCCATGGCCGCGGCCCTCGACGAGGCGCTGGACCGGATCGCCCTCATGCAGCGCACGGCCCGCGAGGACGGCGTCACCGAGCGCGTGCACTGGCCGGTGATCGTGCTGCGCACCCCGAAGGGCTGGACCGGCCCCGCAGAGGTCGACGGTCAACCCGTCGAGGGAACGTGGCGCGCCCACCAGGTCCCGCTCGCCGGGGTGCGGGAGAACCCGGACCACCTGCGGCAGTTGGAGGCGTGGCTGCGGTCGTACCGGCCGCGGGAACTGTTCGGCCCCGACGGCAGGCCCGCCCCCGACGTCCTCGCCTGCGTCCCCGAAGGCCCCCGCCGCCTCGGTGCCACCCCGCACGCCAACGGCGGGCTCCTCGTCCGCGACCTGCCCGTCCGGTCCCTCGACGACTTCGCCGTCCCGGTGGAGAAGCCGGGCACCACCCTGCACGAGCCGACCCGGGTCCTCGGCGGCCTCCTGGAAGCCGTCATGAACGACACCCGCGCCCGCCGGGACTTCCGGGTCGTCGGCCCGGACGAGACGGCCTCCAACCGCCTCCAGGCCGTCTTCGGCGCCAGCGGCAAGGCCTGGCAGGCCGGGCTGCTGCCGGTGGACGAGCACCTGGACCGGCACGGCCGGGTGCTGGAGATCCTCTCCGAGCACACCTGCCAGGGCTGGCTGGAGGGCTATCTCCTCACCGGACGGCACGGACTGTTCTCCTGCTACGAGGCGTTCGTCCACATCGTCGACTCCATGGTCAACCAGCACATCAAATGGCTGCGGACCTCGCGGGAGTTGCCCTGGCGCGCCCCCATCGCCTCCCTCAACTACCTGCTCACGTCCCATGTGTGGCGGCAGGACCACAACGGCTTCTCCCACCAGGACCCCGGCTTCGTCGACCACGTCCTGAACAAGAGCCCCGAGGTCGTACGGGTCTATCTGCCGCCGGACGCCAACACGCTCCTCTCCGTCGCGGACCACGTTCTGCGCAGCCGGGACTACGTCAACGTCGTCGTGGCCGGGAAGCAGCCCTGCTTCGACTGGCTGTCCATGGACGCCGCCCGCGCCCACTGCGCGCGCGGCGCGGGCATCTGGGACTGGGCCGGCACCGAGAACGGCGGCGAACCCGATGTCGTCCTCGCCTGCGCCGGCGACGTGCCCACCCAGGAGGTGCTGGCCGCCGCCCAGCTGCTGCGCCGTCATCTGCCCGGACTCGCCGTGCGCGTGGTGAACGTCGTCGACATGACCCGGCTGCTCCCGCGGGAGGAACACCCGCACGGGATGAGCGACTTCGAGTACGACGGGCTGTTCACCACCGACAAGCCGGTGATCTTCGCCTACCACGGCTACCCGTGGCTGATCCACCGCCTCGCCTACCGCCGTACCGGCCACGGGAACCTGCACGTCCGCGGCTACAAGGAGTCCGGCACCACCACCACGCCGTTCGACATGGTCGTCCGCAACGACCTCGACCGCTACCGCCTGGTCATGGACGTCATCGACCGCGTCCCCGGCCTCGCCGTCCGCGCCGCGGCCGTACGCCAGCAGATGGCCGACGCCCGAACCCGCCACCACGCCTGGATCCGTGAACACGGCACCGACCTGCCCGAGGTCGCCGAATGGGCCTGGAACGCCTGACCGCCGCCGTCCACCGGACCCGGGTCGTTCAGCCCACCGCGGCGGGCACCGGGTCCGCCGGCTCCCCGGGCAGCCGGGGACGCACCTCGAAGACGTCGGTCAGGCCGGTGCAGCGCAGCAGCCGCAGAAAGCGGGAGTTGTCGGTGACGAGCCGGAGCCGCCCGTGCTGGTCCCGTGCGCGATTGCGGGCCCGGCACAGCACACCGAGCCCGGAGCAGTCGATGAAGTCGACCGGGCGCAGATCGAGCACCACGTCCGGATGGGGACGGGAGGTCAGGGCGTCCAGGCGTGCCGCGAGCGCGGGAGCCGTCACGACGTCTATCTCGCCCCGCAGCGTCACGACGGTCGTGCCGCCGGAGGTGCTGTGCGTGCGGTACGGGGCGGAGCCGGTGTCGTTCTCGTCCATGGGACGAGACAAGCCCTGGTGGAGGGGTCCGCGGTAGGGCCGTTCGGTCCCTTTCGTGCGGGTCCGGCCGGGACCGGCTGCCCTCCCCGTCGCACGGGCGGCCCGTGCGAGCCGCGCGCCCAGCGGACAAGCTGGATGTGTCGGGTATTCCCGGCACTCGTAGAGGAACGGTGAGGAGCGTCATGAAAGGCTTCGTCTTCCACGGACCCGGGCAGTCAGCCTGGCAGGACATCCCCGACCCCGCGCTCACGGACCCCACCGACGCGGTCGTACGGGTCGACGCGGTGACCATATGCGGCACCGATCTGCACATCCTCAAGGGGGACGTCCCCGACGTGCGTCCCGGCACGGTCCTGGGGCACGAGGCGGTCGGCGAGATCGTCGAGGTCGGCAGCGACGTCCGGACGGTACGCCCCGGCGACCGGGTACTGGTCTCCTGCATCAGCGCCTGCGGGCGCTGCCGCTACTGCCGGGAGAGCGCCTACGGCCAGTGCCGGGGCGGCGGGGGCTGGATCCTCGGCCATCTGATCGACGGCACCCAGGCCGAGTACGTCCGCGTCCCCTACGCCGACCTGTCCGTGCACGTGCTCCCCAGCACGGTCGCCAACGAGGACGCCGTGCTCCTCGCGGACATCTTCCCGACCTCCTACGAGGTCGGCGTGCTCAACGGGCACGTACGGCCTGGGGACACCGTCGCCGTCGTCGGGGCCGGGCCCATCGGCCTCGCCGCGATCGCCACGGCGCGGCTCTTCGCCCCCGAGCGGATCGTCGCCGTGGATCCGGCCGCGTCCCGGCTGGAGGCAGCCAAACGGCTCGGCGCCGACGCGGTGGCCGACGCCCGCGAGGACCCCGAGCAACTGATCGCCGACCTCACCGACGGACTCGGCGCCGACGTGGTCATCGAGGCGGTCGGCCTGCCGGAGAGCTTCGAGGCGTGCACCCGCATGGTGCGCCCCGGCGGCCACGTGGCCAACGTCGGCGTCCACGGCAGGCCCGCCGTACTGCACCTCGAGGACCTGTGGATCAAGAACATCACCCTCACCACCGGCCTGGTCGACACCAGCTCCACCCCCACCCTGCTGCGCATGGCCGCCGCCGGCCGCCTGCCCACCTCGGAACTCGTCACCCACACCTTCCCGCTGAACCAGATGGAGGAGGCCTACGACATCTTCGGCCGGGCCGCCGACACCGGCGCCCTGAAGGTGGTGCTCGGCGACCTGCCGCACCGGGAGGTCGTCCCCGCGGCCTGAGCCCGCCGCACGACGGCCCGGCCGAGGAGCGCCGGACCGTCCCGGACCTCTCCGGCCGCCGGAGCGCACGCGGAACGGAGCGACACCGCGGGGGATCGGTGCCGCTCCTGACTCCAGTGTCCCTCCGGTCGCAGCCGCCCGCAGGGGCTGAAGGTCCCGACCTCGGGGCCGCTCCGGACACCGGGCGCTGCCCTTCGCCGCAGGCCGAGCTGCCCGCCCGGTCACCGCCGGGTCCGCCGGATTCGCTACCGTGCCGTGGGGCCGACCATTACGTTGGCCACATGACCGGACCGGTGGGGTCCGTCGAACAGGGGACCGGAGGAACCGTCAGGTGGGAAGCTCGGAGGAGGCCCGGGTACGGCTGCCGCAGCTGAGGCTGGACGAACTGCTCGAGGAGTTGCAGGCGCGCCTGGACGCGGCCCGCGGCACCCGGGACCGGGTGCACAGCCTGCTGGAGGCGGTGCTCTCGGTGGGCCGGGAGCTGGACCTGGAGCAGGCCCTGCGCAGCATCGTGGAGGCCGCCGCCGTGCTCGTCGACGCCGAGTACGCCGCGCTCGGGGTGATCGGCCCCGACGGCAAGCGCCTGTCCGCCTTCCACACCGTCGGGGTGAGCGAGGAGCAGATCGCCCGGATCGGCCCCTTCCCGGAGGGCCACGGCATCCTGGGCGAGCTGATCCGCCACCCCGAGCCGCTGCGCCTGGCGAAGCTCTCCGACCACCCGGCGTCGTACGGCTTCCCGCCGCACCACCCGCCGATGAACACCTTCCTCGGTGTCCCGATCCGGGTCCGCGACCAGATCTTCGGAAACCTGTACCTGACCGAGAAGCGCGACGGCGCCCAGTTCGACGAGGAGGACGTCGCGGTCACCCTCACCCTGGCCGTCGCCGCGGGTGTGGCGATCGACAACGCCAGGCTGTACGCGGAGTCCCGGCTCCGTGAACGCTGGCTGCGGGCGAACGCCGAGATCGTGCACCGTCTGATGGCCGGAGGCGACCGCGCCGAGATCCTCGGTCTGATCGCCGACCGCGCCCGGGAGATCACCGGCGCCGCACTGGCCGGGGTCGCGATGCCGATGGAGGAGACGGACTCGCTGTCCGTGGAACTCGCCCTGGGCCAGGAGGCGGAGAAACTCCACGGCCTGGTCCTGCCCGTGGAGGGCAGCCTCCTCGGCGAGGCCTTCGCCGGGGCCACCGCCGTCAGCAGCCCGGACGTCGTCCACGACGTACGGGTCTCGGCCGGGGCACCGGGGTTCACCGGCCTCGGACCGGCCGTGGCCGTCCCCGTGGGCACCGGCGAGAGCGGCGTACGCGGTGTGCTGCTCCTGGTGCGGGAAGCGGGACGGACGGCGTTCACGGAGAAGGAGATCGACCTCCTGCGGGGCTTCGCCGCACAGGCGGCGATCGCGATGGAGCTCGCGGAACGCAGGCTGGAGGCCGAGGAGGTCGCGGTGCTCAAGGACCGTGACCGGATCGCCCGCGACCTGCACGACCTGGCCATCCAGCGGCTCTTCGCCACCGGTATGACCCTGCAGAGCGCGGGCCGCTTCATCGAGCACACCGAAGCCTCCGAACGCGTCTCGCGGGCCGTGGACGACCTGGACGAGACCATCAAGATCATCAGATCGACGATCTTCGGCCTGCGCACCCGCGAGGGAGCGGCGGGCAGCGGGCTGCGGGCCCGGGCCGTGCGGGTCGTCGGGGACGCGGCGCCGGTCGTCGGCTTCGCCCCCAGCGTGCGGATGGAGGGCCTGCTGGACACGGAGGTGCCCAAGGAGATCGCCGACCATGTGGTGGCCGTCCTCTCCGAGGCCCTCACCAACATCGCCCGCCACGCCGGCGCCGACCGCGCCGAGGTCGTCCTCGCCACCGACGGGCAGGAACTGCGCCTCTCGGTCAGCGACAACGGCGTCGGCGTCCCGCCCGAGGGCCGCCGCAGCGGACTGCGCAACATGGCCGAACGCGCCGAGCAACTCGGCGGCGGGTTCGACCTCACCGCACCCGCCGGCGGCGGCACCTCCCTGGTGTGGCGCGTACCGCTGAAGCACACCTGACCGGTGGCGCCGGGCCGCGAGCCGTCCCGGCGCCCCGCACCACCGTCCCGCCGCCGTTTCCCCTACGCCGACCCTCCGGAGGTCGTACTGCCATGAGGGTCCACCACCTCAACTGCGGGACCCTGCTCCCACCCACCGCCCGGCTGGTCTGCCACGTCCTGCTCGTCGAGGCGCCGAACGGCCTGGTCCTGGTGGACTCCGGCTTCGGACTGCACGACGTCGACGACCCCGGACGGCGCCTCGGAGGGTCACGCCGAGTGCTCAGGCCCGTGCTGAAGGCGGACGAGACGGCGGCCCGCCAGGTCGAGGCCCTCGGCTTCCGCCGCGACGACGTCCGGCACATCGTCCTCACCCACTTCGACATGGACCACATCGGCGGACTGTCCGACTTCCCCGCAGCCCACGTGCACACCACCGCGGCCGAGACACGCGGGGCCCTCACCTCCCCGTCCCGGCGGGAGCGGAACCGCTACCGGCCCATCCAGTGGGCCCACGGCCCGAAACTCGTCGAACACACCCCCGACGGCGAGGCATGGCGCGGCTTCGCCGCAGCCAAGGAACTCGACGCCATCGCCCCCGGCATCGTCCTGATCTCCCTGCCGGGCCACACCCGCGGCCACGCCTGCGTCGCCGTCGACACCGGTGACCGCTGGATCCTGCACGCCGGCGACTCCTTCTTCCACCGCGGCCTCGTCGACGGCCGTACCCCGGTGCCGCGCGTCCTGCGGGCCACGGAAGCGCTGCTCGCCCACGACTTCCCGCAGGTGCGCGCCAACCACGCCCGCCTGGCCGAGCTGTACCGGCGGGCCGACGCGGACCTGACCATCGTCAACGCGCACGACCCGATCCTGTTCGAGAAGGCACGCGCCGGGCACCTGGGCGGCCCCGCCGCCGGCCGCTGAGGACCCCTCTTTGACCGCGTGGACCAGTTCCTCCCGAACCGCCGCTCCGTAGGTTCCCTTCAACCCCTCGACGAGGGGTCCGCGAACGGCCGGACAAGGGAACTGGTTCATGGAAACAAGCCGATACGACACATGCGTGATCGGGGCGGGGCCCGCGGGGCTGGCGGTCGCCAGGGCCCTGGCGGAGCGCAACCTGCCGTACACCCACCTCGAACGGCACACCGGGCCGGGCGGCATCTGGGACATCGACAACCCGGGCGGCCCGATGTACGAGTCGGCCCACTTCATCTCCAGCAGGACCCTCTCGGGCTTCGGCGGGTTCCCGATGCCCGACACCTTCGCGGACTACCCGCCGCACCGGCAGATCCTGTCGTATCTGACCTCCTTCGCCGACGCCTACGGGCTGACCGAGCGCATCGAGTTCGGAGTGGAGGTCGAGAGGGTCGAGAAGAACGCGGACGGCACCTGGACGGTCACCCGGACCGACGGCCGGCAGACCACGCACGGCGAGGTCGTGGTGTGCACGGGCGCCCAGTGGCACCCCAACGTCCCTGAAATCCCGGGCGACTTCACCGGAGAAGTACGCCACACGCTCGGTTACCGCAGCGCGGAGGAACTGCGCGGCAAGCGGGTCCTGGTCGTGGGCGCCGGGAACTCCGGCTGCGACATCGCCTGCGACGCGGCCCGCAGCGCGGACCACGCGGTGATCAGCATGCGCCGCGGCTACTGGTTCATCCCCAAGCACCTCTTCGGCCGGCCGGTGGACACCATCGCGAGCGGCGGGCCGCACCTGCCGATGTGGCTGGCCCAGCGGGTCTTCGGCACGCTCCTGCGGATCATCAACGGCGACCCGACGCGGCTCGGTCTGCCGAAGCCGGACCACAGGCTGTTCGAGACGCACCCCGCGATCAACTCGCTGCTGATCCACCACCTGCAGCACGGGGACATCACCGCCAAGCCGGGGATCGCCCGCACCGCAGGCCGGACCGTCCACTTCACCGACGGCACCCACGACGACTTCGACCTGATCCTGCTGGCCACCGGATACCTCCACAAGGTGCCGGTCGCGCAGAAGTACTTCGGCGACGAGCAGCACCCCGACCTGTACCTGTCGTCGTTCTCCCGCGAGCACCAGGGCCTGTTCGGCGTCGGCTTCACCGAGACCAACTCCGGCGCGTACCAGCTGTTCGACACCCAGGCCCAGCTGATCGCCGGGTACATCCACGACACACGGCACCGGCTGCCGAACGCGGAGCGGTTCGCCCGCATGATCCGTACCGACCGCCCCGACCTGTCCGGCGGCATCAAGTTCGTCGCCTCGCCCCGCCACACCGGCTACGTGGACAGCACGGCCATCGTGAAGCACCTCTCCAGGATCGCCGCCGACATGGGCTGGCGCACCGAGGGCCAGCCCCCGTCCGTGCGCTCCCCCCGGCACACGGGGGCGCTGTCATGAGCCGCTACGACTTCCACGACAAGGTCATGCTGGTGACCGGCGGCGCCGGCGGGATCGGCAGCGCGCTGTGCCGCCGCTTCGCCGCGGGCGGCGCCCGCTGCGTCGTCGTCGACCTCGACGAGGCCCGCGCCGAGCGGGTCGCCGCCGAACTGCCCGGCACCGGCCACACCGCACTCGGCTGCGACCTCGTGGACCGGGCCCGGGTGGAGCACCTCTTCGAACGGGTCGCGGACGCGTACGGCCGGCTGGACGTGCTGGTCAACAACGTCGGCATGACCAGCGCCGAACGCTTCGACGTGCGCAGCGTCGAGAGCATCGAGCGGGAGATCACCGTCAACCTGACCTCGCCGCTCGTCACCACCAGACTCGCCGTCCCGCTGCTGCGGGCGTCGGCGGACGCCCGGGTGGTCACCACCGTCTCCCTCGGCGGGATCTTCCCCCTGGGCGAGACCCCGATCTACACGGCCTCGAAGTTCGGGCTGCGCGGCGCGATGCTCGCCATCGGCCTGGACCTCAGGAGCAAGGGCATCCTGGCCGGGTCCGTACTGCCGTCGGCGACCGACACCCGGATGCTGCGCCAGGAGGCGGTGGACGGCGGGAACTCGCTCCAGTTCCAGGACACCCCGCAGCAGCCCGCCGACGTGGTGGCGGCCGTGGTGAGCCTCCTCGACCGGCCCCGTCTGGAGGCGTACCCCCGGCCCGGCGAGTCCCGTCTGGTCCGGCTCGCGATGCTGGTGCCGAACCTGCTGCCGAGGGCGTTCCCCCTGTTCCGGCAGCGCGGCGAACGCGGCATGGCCCGCTACCTCGACGAACTGCGCCGCCGCGGACTGGCCCGGCAGGTCGACGGACGCTGGGAACTGGTGGAGGAGGGATGACCGTCGTCGAGAGCCCCGCCGGCGGAGGAGAGACGACCGTCGTCGAGAGCCCCGCCGTGCTGGCCGTCGTCAACCCGGCCACCGGGGAGCAGATCACCACCGTGCCCGCCACCGGCGCCGAAGAGGTCGCCGGGGCCGCCGAGCGGGCCCGGCAAGTCCACGAGTCCGGCGTCTGGTCGGGGCTGCCCGTCCGGGAGCGTGCCGCGGTGCTGCTGCGCCTCGCCGACCTGATGGAACGCGACACCCGGATCCTCGCCCGGCTGGACAGCGAGGACGCGGGAAAGCCCATCACCGAGTGCCTCACCGGTGACGTACCGGGCGCCGTCGAGTCGGTCCGCTGGTTCGCCGAGGCGGCCGACAAGGCCTTCGGCCGGGTCTCCACGGGAGGGCCGGACGCTCTGGGCCTGACGACCCGGGAACCGGTCGGGGTGGTGGCGGCGATCCTGCCCTGGAACTATCCGCTCGCCATGACCGCCTGGAAGGTCGGGCCCGCGCTCGCCGCGGGCAACTGCCTGCTGGTCAAGCCCGCCGAGGCGACGCCGCGCTCGGCGCTGCACCTCGCCCGGCTCGCCGCCGAGGCCGGCCTGCCCGACGGCGTCCTCACCGTCCTCACCGGCCATGGCTCCGTGACCGGCGCCGCCCTGGCCCGGAGCCCGGTCGTGGGCGCCCTGTCGTTCACCGGTTCCACCGCCACCGGGCGCCGCGTCCTGAAGGACGCGGCCGACAGCAACTTCAAACGCGTCTCCCTGGAGATGGGCGGCAAGAGCCCCCAGGTGCTGATGCCCGACGCCCTCTCCTACGCGGACGAACTCATCGACCACATGATCGAGGCCGCGTTCCTCACGATGGGGCAGAACTGCACGGCAGGCTCCCGTGTCCTGGTCCACCGTGACATCGCCGACGAGGTGCTGGAGCGGTTCACGACCGCCGCACGGCGCCTGGTCATCGGCGACCCGGCGGACCCCGGCACCCAGGTGGGGCCGCTGATCGACCGGGCGGCGCTCGACCGGGTCGCGGCGGCGGTCGACGCCGCACGGGACGGCGGGGCCCGGGTCCACACCGGTGGACTGCCCCACGGTCTGCCCCGGCACGGGGCCTACTACCCGCCCACCGTGATCACCCACGCGCCCGAGGGCAGCGACGTCCTCACCAGGGAACTGTTCGGGCCGGTCGTCACCGTCCAGACCTTCACCTCCGAGGACGAGGCGATACGCCTGGCGAACGCCACCGAGTACGGGCTCGCCGCCTCGGTGTGGACCCGCGACCTCGACACCGCGTTCCGGCTCGCACGCGGCGTCCAGGCCGGGGTGGTCTCCGTCAACTCCTACAGCGAGGGCGACATCACGACGCCCTTCGGCGGCTGGAAGCAGTCCGGGTTCGGCGGTGCGGAGAAGTCGACCGACGCCTTCGACCAGTGGACCCGGCAGAAGACGGTCTGGATCCGCACCCGCTGAGACCGAGGGCAGACCCGGGCCGGCACACGCCCGACGTGTGACCGCCCGGACCTCAGCCGGGTGAGGGACGTGCGGGCCGCCGGCGCTCCAGCAGCCTCGCGCGCAGCTCCATCGGTGTCACGCCGTGCCAGCGGCGGACCGCCCGCCGGAGCGCCCGGACGTCGCCGAAGCCGGCCTGCCGGGTGATGTCACGCAGCGTCAACTCAGGCCGGACAGCCAGCTGTTCGACTCTCTCCCGGCGCACTCCGTCGACCAGCGCCTCGTACGTGGTGCCGCACTCGGCGAGCCGGCGGCGCAGGGTGCGTTCGCTGGACGCGTGTCTGCGGGCCTGCTCCACGAAGGAGGGAACGTCCGGAAGGCTCTGCGCGATGGAGATCTCCAGCACTTCGAGGAGGTCCTGCTGGTCACGGCGCGACGCCAGCTGCGAGTCCAGCAGCTCCAGGGTCGAGGCGTAGGTGATGGGGTCCCGTCCCGCCTGGGCCGCGCGCACCCAGCGGGCGGGGAACACCAGGCGGTTGCCGGGCGCGCCGAAGCGCAGCGGGCAGCGGAACAGCTCGTCGAAGCGGCGTGTGTCTCGCGGCGCGGGGAACGTGAAGTCGACCACCTCCGGGGCGAACGAGGCGCCCACGTTCAGCCGGGTGAGGGTGGCGGCGCTGGAGTACGCCTCCTCGATGAGGAAGACGGCGACCGCCGGGTCCAGCGCCGGGTCCGGCAGATCGGCGCGCAGCACGTAGCCGTCGTCCTCCCAGCGGGCCGACCACACCATCATCGCCCCGGAGAGGTTCTGGTAGCGCACCCCCGTCTCGATGGCCTGCTGGAAGGTGTCGGCGGCCATCATGGCGAAGCCGAGCGGCCCCCAGGCGGTGAGGTGCTGTGCCGCGCCCACCCGCAGTCCCAGGTTTTCGTCCCCGGTCAGCTCCAGGGCCCGGCGGATGACGTCGCTGCCCTGGCGGTAGGAGACCCGCAGCGCGGCGGACCGCATCACTTCGGGGTCCAGGCCGACCTCGTCGAGCACGGGCCCCAGATCGACACCGTCCTGCGCGGCGACCCGCGCGAGATACCGCAGGATGTTCGGCGCGATCGTGGCGGAGGTACTGCGACTCGTACCCGCGGTGGCGGCCGTGGAGGGCGCGGAGGCGGCCGGGGCGGTGGCGGAGCGGCCGCCAGTGGCTCTCGGGGAGGGGGCCGGGGCGGCGTCGGCCGCCGCGGTGAGGGCCGCTGCGCTCCGGTCGGTCGCCGCAGTGCTGTGCGAGGGGGTCTCGACGGTCACCCGGTCGGGAGCATCGTGCATCGCGTTCCCTCTCACCCGGGCCGTCCCTCGCCTCACTGTAGGCAACCGGGCCCCGGCCTGTCGCGGGTGTGGCCGCCGCGGCCCCCTGCGCGGCCTCCGACGCCCCGCTCCGCGCCCCCGGCCACGGCTCGCGGCACGCACCACAGCCACCATGTCCTCGCCGCCGTAACCCTCCTCGACGTGGCCGCGCGCGAGGCCCGCTGACCGCCTCAGCGCAGCGTCCCCAGGAACTTCCCCAGCCGGGCGACGCCCTCGCGCAGATCCTCGGCCGACGCCGCGTACGACAGCCGTACGTGGCTCTCCGCCGTGCGCACGCCGAAGTCCCGGCCCGGGGTCAGGGCGACATGCGCCTCCCGCAGGGCCCGTTCGCAGAACTCCCACGAGGTGAGCCCGGTCCCGCTGACGTCGAAGTACACGTAGAAGGCGCCGTCGGGCGGCACCGGGACCGGCAGCCCGATGCGCTCCAGGCCGTCGAGCACGAGCGCCCGCCGCTCGGTGAACTCGACCCGGCGGGCCTCGCAGACCGCCAGGGACTCCGGGGTGAAGCAGGCCAGGGCGGCCTGCTGGGCCGGGGCGGAGGCGCACAGGAAGTAGTTCTGGGCCAGGCGTTCCAGCGCCGGTACGAGCGGCTCGGGCACGACGCACCAGCCGAGCCGCCAGCCGGTCATCCCGAAGTACTTCGAGAAGCTGTTGATCACGACGGCACCGGGGTCGAACGACAGCGCGCTGCGGGGCGGCCGGCCCCGGTCGTCGTGGTCGCCGAGGTCGAGGTAGATCTCGTCGACGAGACGCCAGGCGTCCCGCTCGCGGGCCGCCTCGCAGATCGCCCCGAGCTCGCCGGCCGGCACCGAGGTGCCCGTGGGGTTCGACGGTGTGGCGACCATGACCCCGCGCGTGTTCTCCGTCCAGCTCGCCCGGACCGACGAGGCGGTCAGCTGGTACCGGCCCTCGGCGGTGGTGGGGACGAGGCCGACGCGGGCGCCGAAGCTCTCGACGATCTGCCGGTTGCACGGGTACGCCGGGTCAGCGATGAGCACCTCGTCACCGGGATCGACGAGCGCGGCGGCGGCCAGCACCAGCGCCGCCGAGGCGCCCGCGGTCACGACGACCCGCGCCGGATCGACCTCGACGCCGTGCCGGTCCGCGTAGAACCCCGCGATGGCCTTCCGCAGCGCGGGCAGCCCGAGGGCCGCCGTGTAGGGGAGGGGCCGCCCGTCCATGGCATCCCGCATGGCGTCCAGAACGGCCGGCGGCGCGCCGAAGTCGGGCTCCCCGAGGCTCAGCTTGACGACGTGGTGACCCTGGGCCTCCAGGGCGGCGGCGTGCTTGCCGAACTCCATCGCGTAGAACGGGGCGACCGCCCTGGCACGTGCCGAGATCCGTATGTTGCTCATACCGGGACCTTAAGGGGTGTCCCGTAATCCCCGGCGGGCCCGCGACGCCGGCTCTTGCGGGACGACCCTGGCGCGCTCGGTCCGATGCACACAGAGGGACGATCCCGAGCGGAGGACGCGGGCCCGCCCGGCGGATGCCGCCGGACAGGCCCCCGCCCGCCCGGGAGCGCTCAGCGCTTGAGCGTGAAGGTGAAGCCGCTGGACGTCCTGCCGTTCAGCGGGACCGCCGAGACGAGCCTCCCCTCCCCGGCCAGCCGCTCGACCTCGGCCCGCGGGAGGGCGCAGCCCTCGGCGATCAGCCGGACCGGGCGGACGGGGATCCGGGCCGCGAAGCGGACCGACACGTCGATCACCTCGCGGTCCAGATGCTCCGAACCGCCGGTGTCGAGACGCCGGGCGCCGTCCCAGTCGAGGGCGACGCGACTGCGGCGCCGCACGACCGGATCCTGGAGCAACTCGGCCGCCAGAGCGGGGTCGTTGTCGTGCAGCCGGTTCAGCAGCCCGGGACGTACGGAACGCACGTGCGCCCGCTCCAGGACCGTGAGCTTCGCGGTGTCCCCGCACCCCGTGCAGAGCACGAGGAGCCAGGCGTCGATGAGCTTGTGATGGGCGTTGACACGGAACTTGCCGTTCGCCCGGAAGCGCTCGGACGCGCAGGCGGGGCAGCGACGCACGACGAGCGGCAGGCAGGTGGGCATGACCACCCAGTTGGTGAGCACAGAAGTACACCGGTTTCAGTGAGAAGTCCGCAGCAGGAAGCAGCGCGGCGCGGACCAGCGCGACGCGCGACCATCAGCACTCGGGAGGTCTCACACGGTGTACAACGGCACGTCCTTCATCAGGCGACTCGGGTCGGCAGCACGGTAGTGGCGAACATCGGCGCCGTTCCACCGATTTACGGGCGCCACCGCCGTGCCCGCACCGAACCCGGACGCGCGGTCCTTCTCAGAACCGCGCCCCCACGTCCGCCCCGTTCGCGGGACGCAGGAAGTTCGACGAGGGAATGGCCCCGGTGGCCGTCCTGGGCCCGGTGATCGTGCCGGCATCGGTACCGGTGAACGACCAACTACCGCCCAGATTCCAGGAGTTGCCACTGCCGGTGGAGGTCGAGCCCAGCGAGGCGTCGATGCCGTTGGCGACGGCCAGGTTCCCGGTCAGCGTGCTGGAGGAGCGGTTGAAGGCGAAGCCGGTCCTGGCGTTGTCCCACGCCGTGCAGCGCTCGATCCGCATCCTGCCGGGGTTGTCGTTGTCCACGAACCCGCCGGCGGAGTTGTCCCACGCCATGCTGTTGCGCACGGTGTGGTCCGCGGCCACGCCGTTGCCGCCCATCTTGAAGCCGTTGCCGTCGCCCTGGTAGTCGGGCAGGTTCCACCGGTTGAACCCGTTGCCCCACGCGAGGGTGTTCTCGACGAGGATCGGCGAAGCGTCGAACATCCAGAAGTCCAGTCCGTCGTCCGCGTTGTTCCACAGCCGGGCGCCCCGCAGTACGTTGCCGCCGCCGGACCCCTCCTTGATGGCCAGACCGTCTGCGCTCTCGCCGTTCTTGCGCGGGTCGCGGTTGCCGTGACTGTCCAGGTTCAGGATCCGGTTGCCGCCGGAAGCACCCTGGAGGTGGAAGCCGGACTCGTAGTTGTCCCGGGTGACCAGCCGGTCGAAGACGTTGCCGTTCGTGTCGACACCGAAGACGCCGTAGGGGCCGTGGATGATCTCCAGCCCCGTCAACCGCCAGTGGTCACCCTCGACATGGACGGCCCCGCGATCCGCGCGCGGGATGGACGAGCCCACCGCTCCCGGTGTGTACGGCATGTTCTCGCCGTCGATGATCACCCGCTCGTTGCCGTAGCTCCGCAGCGTGATGGGCCGGCTCGCCGTTCCGCTCTTGAGCAGGCGGATGTTGCTGCCGGGCGCGTACGTACCGCCGCGCACCTGGATCGTGGTCCCGGCCTGTGCCAGGTCCACCGCGCGCTGGATCGTCCTCAGCGGCGCACCGAGCGTGCCCGCGTTGGCGTCGCTGCCGTTCGTCGCCACGAACAGGTCGGCCGCCCGCACCTGGCCGCCGGCCTGCGCGGCACGGTCCGCCGGCGCGGCCTGGGCGCTTCCGGCGGAGGACAGGGCCAGCAGCCCGGCCAGCAGGACACCGGTGGAACGGATGACGGGCTGCAGGCGCATGGTTCGTCTCCAGGATGCGGGGCGCGCGGGGATGACGGGAAAGCGCTTTCCATAGTGAAGCTAGGGGGCCTGTTCCGAGCGCGTCAAGAGATGTGTATGTGATTGATGGCCGCATGTGTGAACGGCCCCTGGAACATGGCCTACCGGGCGCGCCGACCGTCCCGCGCGAGGGTCCGCCGGTAGAGGGCGACGGCCTGCTCGGCCGGGAGGTTCGGGACGGTGACGGTCTCGCCGGTCCCCTTCGCGACCACGACCTTGGCACCGCCGGGCGGAGCGGGCAGCGGGCGCCCGGAGGGGTCGGTACGGGGCGGGAGGACGGCGTACACGAGGTAGCCGACGTCGAACTCGTGGACGTGGAGTTCGGCGGGGGTGCCGTCGGGGAGCCGCGGCAGGGCGAACCGGGCACGCACCAGCTGGGCGGCCTGCGCCGGGGTGGTGGGCGGCGTACCGGAAGCCATGGGTGTCGTCCTGGGTGTCCTGGTAGCGGCGTGCGGCGTGCGGCGTGCGGTCAGAGCTGGACGGGGGTGTCGCCGAAGCCGATCTCGTTGCCGTCCGGGTCGTGGTAAGCGATCTTGCGGACGCCGTTGGCGTAGGTCTCCCGGTTCGCGGGCTTCAGCCCCCGGCCCGTGATCCCCTCGACGCGGGTGTCGAGGTCGTCGACGAACAGGGTGTGCAGGGCGTGGCCGCCGTGCCCCGGCCGGTGCTCGATGTACAGGTACCGGTGCTCAGCCAGCTCCCACACGGCCTCCGTGTCGCTGGGGACGAACGTCGGGGGCGAGCCGAACAGACGCTCGTACCAAGCGAGTGCCGCTTCGTAGTCGTTGACGAGGATGCCTGCGAACAGATCGACGGACATGACGCCATCGTAGGGGCCGAGGCGGTCCCCGGGCGGGGACGTGAACACGGCCTCCGCCGCGCGCTCCGTACAATTTGGAGCCGAACGACAGCTGAGATCCGATGTGCCCCCATGGCTCAAGGAGTGTGCCCGTGCCCGGCCAACGATCCATCACGCAAGCCGAGAAGCTGGCGGAGGCGAAGCTCGGGGGCATCCCCGTCCGTCATGAACAGATGGCGGTCGTCGCCAACATCTACCGGGCCGCGTCGGCGGTTCGGCAGCACCTGGAGAACTCGGTGCTGCGCGGCGCGGACCTGACCTGGACGGCGTTCGTCGTGCTGTGGGTGGTGTGGATCTGGGGAGAGTCGGAGACCCGGCACGTCGCGGAGGAGGCGGGCATCTCCAAGGGGACGCTCACCGGGGTCTCCCGGACGCTGGAGAAGCGGGGTCTGGTGCGGCGGGCCGGGCACCCCACCGACGGCAGGCTGGTGCTGCTCAGCCTCACCGAGGAGGGCGAGGAACTGATGCGACGGGTGTTCCCCGCGTTCAACGAGGAGGAGGCCTTCGTCACCGCGCAGCTCGACGCCGAGGAGTGCCGCAGCGTCGCCGACGGACTGCGGCGTGTCGTCCACCAGGTCGAGGACCACGGCGAGGAACGCCGCCGCACCCTCCTCGACGGCGCGCCCCCGGCCCCCCGCCGCAGCGGCCGGCGCGCCCAGTCCTAGGGCACCGCCCGGTCCCAGGACACGCACCTGACGCCGCGGGGTCGCCCTCCGGGCGATGGCGCGGAGTGTCGGACGCGGCCTCGGACGCACCGGCCCCATGGGCCCCGGTCCCGCGTCGCGGTCCGCGTGCGGGCCGTGGTGCGCGAGCGGCGTGTCGGTCCGCAGCGGGTCCGCCGGACGCGCGGGCGGCGTGTCGGTCCGCAGCGGGTCCGCCGGACGCGCGGGCGGCGTGTCGGTCCGCAGCGGGTCCGCCGGACGCGCGGGCGGGAACGAACACTGGGATGCTGGGGACGGACAACCTGTCCACGACCTGACGAACGCAGGTGGTGAGCGCCGTGGCTGGGGTCGAGCAGAGCGTGTCGGGGGCCTCCCCGGAGCGGGCCGACCCCATGGGCGACCCGTTTCTGCGGACCCGGTTCGCCGTGCCCGTGCGCCCGGCCACGTTCCTGCGGCGCGAGCGGCTGGTCGAACGCCTGGACGAGGCCCGGCTGACGCCGCTGACCCTGGTCGAGGGCGCCGCCGGCGCGGGCAAGACACTGCTGGCCGCCGACTGGGCGGCCGGGCGGGAGGAGCCCGTCGCCTGGCTCACCGCGGACACGGTCGGCCAGGCCGGCGGCATGTTCTGGGCGTACGTCCTGGAGGCGCTCCGGCGCTCCGGCGCGGGGCTGCCCGAGATCACCCCGCCCACGGACGCCCGCAGAGTCGGTCCCGCCATGCTGACCCGGCTCGCCACGGCGTTGAGCGCGCGGGAACAGCCCGCGACGCTGGTGCTCGACGAGTTCGACCGGGTGACCGCCCCCGAGGTGCCGGACCAGCTCGACTTCGTGCTGCACCACGCCGGAGCAGGGCTCCGGCTCGTCCTGGTCACCCGTACCGAACCGCTGCTGCCGCTGTACCGCTACCGCGTGGCCGGAGAGGTCTCCGAGATCAGGGACGCCGAACTGGCCTTCACCCCGGACGAGGCCGCCACCCTGCTGAAGCTGCACGGACTGCGCCTTCCGCCGACCCAGACCGACGCGCTCGTGGAGCGGACCCGCGGCTGGGCCGCCGGCCTGCGGCTGTGCGCCCTGGCGGCGCGCGAGAGCCCGCACCCGGAGACGTATCTGAAGGAGTTCGAGGCCGACCGCACCCCGATGGCCGACTACCTGCTGACAGAGGTGCTCAAGCGGCAGACACCCGAGACGCAGGATCTTCTGCTGAGGACCAGCGTCCTCGACCGTTTCTGCCCCGACCTGGCGAACGCCCTGACGGGACGCACCGACGCCGGGCCCATCCTCGCCGGGCTGCACCGCGCCAACGCGTTCGTGGAGCACCTCGGCCACACGTGGTACCGCCTCCACCCGCTGTTCGGGGAGATACTCCGCGCCCACCTCCATGTGCGCGCACCCGGCCTCGAACCCGAACTGCACCGGAGGGCGGCCGAGTGGCTGCGGGACCACGGCTCCCTCACGGAGACCCTTGAGCACGGCGCCGCGGCGGGCGTATGGGAGTTCACCGCCGGTGCCCTCGTCGACGACCTCGCCATCGGCCAGCTCTTCACCGGACTGCGCTCCGACGAACTGGCCGACCTGTTCTCACGGATGGGTCCCGAGCCGGCGAGCCCCGCCACCGACCTGGTTCGCGCGGCCCGTGAACTGGCCCGGCACGACATCGACCGGGGTCTGGCCCACCTGCGGCACGCGGAGGACGGCCTCCTGGCCCGGGATCCCGCGGCGGGCGCCGCCGACCTCTCGGCCGCCTGGCTGAGCTGCGCACTGCTGGAGGCCGTGGTGGCACGGCTGACCGGCTCACCCGGCAAGGCACTGCGGGCGGTGGCGGCGGCCGAGGAACTGAGCAGCCGGATTCCCGCCGACGTCCTGGAGAGGCATCCGGAAGTGACCGCGCAGCTGGTGGCCCATCTGGGGTCGGCCCTGTTGTGGGCCGGCCGTTTCGAGGATGCCCGTACCGCCCTGACCTCGGTGGCCGACGCCTCCGGCGCGGCGGTCACCGAATCCCTGCGCGCCGACTGCCTCGGCCGGCTGGCGCTGATCGACTGCCTGAACGGCTGGCTCGGGAGGGCGGAGCGCACCGCGCTGGCGGCGACGGCCGCGGCGGAGCGGTTCGGCCCGCCGCAGCCGTCCGGCTGCGGGGTCGGACGACTGGTTCTGGCCGCCGTGGCCGTCGACCGCGACGACCTCGCCTCCGCCGAGTCCTTCCTCGACACCGTGGACGACTCCGAGTCCGTCCTGCGCGACCCGGTGACGGACGCGGGCCGGGCCCTCACGACCGCGCGTCTGCTGCTGGCCCGCGACCGGACACAGGAGGCGCTGCGCGCCGTACGGTCGTCCGTCCCCGCCGAGGTCGTCTCACCCTGGGCCGAGGCCGGTACCGCGCTGATCACCTCCGACGTCCATCTCGCCGAGGGCCGGCCGGAGGAGGCCGCCGAACTGCTCCGGTCGCTGCCCGAGGACCAGCCGGCCTACGCGGTGGGCGCCGCCCGGGCCCAGCTGGCGACCGGCCGACCCGACGCGGCGCTCGACCTGCTCGACCGGGCGCACCCGGAGGAGCACAGCGGCCCCGCGGTGTCCGTCCGCGCCATGCTGGTGCGAGCGCAGGCCGCGGACCGGGCGGGCGACCCCGCCGCCACCCGCCGCCTCCTCGCACGGGCCCTCCACCAGGCACGCCACGAAGGACTGCGCCGGCCCTTCCGGGAAGCGGGCCCCTGGATCCGCCCGTTCCTCGCCGGGCCGCCCCTGCGGGAACTGGCGGCTGGCTGGCTCCAGCCCGGCACCGCGCACCCGGAGAGCGCCCCCGCGGCGGACGACTCCGCCTTGATCGTGGAACAGCTGAGCGGACGTGAGCGCGACGTTCTGCGGCGGGCCGCCGAGATGATGTCGACGGAGGAGATCGCCGCCGATCTGTATGTGTCGGTGAACACCGTCAAGACCCATCTCAAGAGCGCCTACCGGAAGCTGGCCGTGAACCGCCGCAACGACGCCGTGCGCCGCGCGCGTGAGCTCCGGTTGCTGTGACCCCGCGCAGCCCTCAGGCCTTTCCCGCCGCCCCCGGTCGGGGGTCGACATGGATCTTGGGGCCGGGGCCCGCGTCCGCCGGGCGGCGGCCCGCGAGGACGGGGCCGACCTCGTCGAGGCCCACGGTGGCGGCGACGAGGGGCCTGGGGTCGACCGTTCCGTCGGCGTACGCGCGGATGGTGGCGTCCAGGCCGGGGGAGGCGGACAGGATGCCGACCGCTGTGACGTCCTTGAGGACGAGGGAGCGCGTGTCGAGGGGACTGGGCTCGCCGGCCAGCCCGATGTACACGAGGCGGCCGCCCGGCTCGACGAGTTCCAGGGCCCTCGCGGGCAGCGGGGCGGCGTTCGAGGCGTCCACGACCGTGTCGAAGGGCAGGCCGGGTACCGAGTGCTCCCCCCAGGCCTGCTCGAATCCCAGACCGCGGGCGAAGGCGAGGGAGCCCTCGGTGGCACCCATCAGGTGGACCTCGGCACCGGCCGCGCGCAGGAACATCGCGACCAGCAGGCCGATCGTCCCCGGGCCCAGGACCAGGGCACGGTCACCGGGGCGCGGGGCGGCGGCCCGCGCGGCGCGCAGGGCGTTGCCGCCCGGCTCGACCAGCGCGCCGAGCACGGGGTCGACGGAGTCGGGCAGGGCGTGCAACGAGGAGGCCGGAACGGCCAGTTGCTCCGCCAGCGCACCGGCCCTGGCACCGCGGATGCCGACCTCCTGCCGCTTCTCGCACACATGCCGGCGCCCCCGCAGACAGCGGTGGCAGGTGCCACAGCCGAGCATCGTGTCGCCCATGACCCGCCGGCCGAGCCAGTCGGGCCCGACACCGTCGCCGACGGCCGTGACGCGTCCGCACCACTCGTGACCGGGCCGCACGGGGTACGCGGCGTGCCCCTGGTGGAGATAGGCCATCTCGCCGGTGAAGAACTCCACGTCGGTGCCGCACACTCCGACCCGCTCGACGTCGACCACGACCTCGCCGCGGCCCGGCACCGGTGAGGGAAGCTCCCGCACCTCGTACTCGCCCGGCCCGGTCAGCACGAAGGCGCGCATGAGTCCACCGCTCACCGGGGGGCCACGCCGTGCTGACGCCGGGCACCGGGGTACCGGATGCCGGAGTGGCCGACGTACGTCTCGTCGCCGTGTGCGGCGGGTTTCCCGCCGCCGGGGGCGCCGATGCGCGGGAGGTACACGGGCTGTCTCCAGGGTGAGGCGACGGGAAGCGGGAGTGACTCAGGCGTGCGGTCCGGCGAGCGGGCCGAGCAGTGCCCTGATCTCGTCGACCGCGGCCACCAGGGCGGCCAGGGGCGTCCGGTAGGCGAGGGCGCTGACGCTCACCGCGCCGGAGGGCGTCGTCGGCGAGGTGAGGTACACGGGCAGGGCGAGGCAGTTGACACCCGTCTCGTTCTCCTGGTCGTCGCAGGAGTAACCCTGGGCGGCCGTGCCCCTGAGCGCCGTGTGCAACTCGGCCGCCGTGCACAGTGTGCGGGGCGTCCGGCGCTCCAGCGGAACGTCGCCTGCCCACGACCGGACTCCTCCAGGGACGTCAACTCCCGGGCGAGCAGCAGCTTTCCGACCGCGGTGGTGTGGGCGGGGTTGCGGCCGCCGATCGTCGACGTCAGCCTGACGGCACCGGCGGGCGGGTCGACCTTCGCGCGGTAGACGACCTCCCGGCCGTCGAGCACCGCGTAGTGCGCCGTCTCGCCGAACCGGTGCGCCAGCGCCTCCAGTACCGGACGGACACGGACCTGCTCGGGCCGCGCCTCATGGTGGGCGAACGCCATCCGCAGGAACTCGTCCCCGAGCACATAGCGGCTGCTCGCGTCCTGGTCGGCGAGCCCGGCCCGGCGCAGCGCGCCCAGCGCCCGGTGCACGGTCGGCTTGGGGCTGCCGATCACGCGGGTCAGCTCGTCCAGCCCCACGCCGTCGGGGTACCGGGCCAGTTCCTTCAGCACGGCGAGCACCCGGTCCGAGCCGACGAGCCGACCGCCGCCGGGGCCGCTCGCACCGTCCTCGCCGGGGTCTGTCGAGCCCTCGGGTGTCTGCGTATGCTGCATGGCGTTCCAGACTCTAGATCGGCGTACCGATTACTGGAAGGGCTCGATGGTGAGGCTCCGCAGCGCGCAGTGGTACGAGGGCCAGGACCGCAACGCCTACATCCACCGGGCGTGGATGCGCCGGGGTGTGCCGGACGACGCCTTCACCGGCCGCCCCCAGATCGCCATCGCCAACACCGCATCCGACCTGACCCCCTGCAACGCGCATCTGGACGAGGTGGCGGCCTCGGTCCGCAACGGCGTGTACGAGGCGGGCGGCATCCCGCTCGACCTGCCGGTGGTGTCGCTGGGGGAGACGAACGTGCGGCCCACCGCCATGCTGTGGCGGAACATGGCGGCGATGGCCACGGAGGAGATGCTGCGGGCCAACCCCGTCGACGGCGTCGTTCTGCTCGGGGGCTGCGACAAGACGATCCCGTCGCTGCTCATGGCCGCCGCCTCGGTGGACCTGCCCGCGGTGGTGGTCCCCGGCGGCCCGATGCTCAACGGCACCTTCCGCGGCGGCCTGCTGGGCTGCGGCACCGGGGTGTGGCGGCTGTCGGAGGAGGTCCGGGCCGGCACGCTCTCCCAGGAGCAGTTCATCCGCTCGGAGTCGGCGATGATCCGCAGCCGGGGGCACTGCAACACGATGGGTACGGCGTCGACGATGGCCCTGGTCGCGGAGGCCCTGGGCACGGTGGTCCCCGGAGTGGCCGGCACCCCCGCCCCGGACAGCCGGCTGCTGGAGGCGGCGCACCGCACCGGCCGGCTGGCGGTGGACATGGTGGCGGCCGACCGGCGGCCGGGGACCTTCCTCACCAAGGCGTCGTTCCACAACGCGATCGTGGCGCTGGCCGCGATCGGCGGTTCGACCAACGCGGTCGTCCATCTCCTGGCGATCGCGGGCCGGTTGGGGATCGGCCTGACACTGGACGACTTCGACCGCATCGGCTCGCGCGTGCCGGTGCTGGTGGACCTCCAGCCGGCGGGCCGCTTCCTGATGGAGGACCTCCACCGCGCCGGCGGCCTGCTCGCCGTGCTGCGCGAGGTCCGCGACCTGCTCGACCCGGAAGCGCTGACCGTCACCGGCACACCCCTGGTCGACCACCTCGACGACGCCCGGATCTGGGACGCCGAGGTCATCCGCACCCGCGCCGAACCGCTGGTCGCCGAGGGCGGCATCGCCGTCCTGCGCGGCAACCTCGCCCCCGACGGCGCCGTCGTCAAACCGGCGGCCGCCTCCCCGCACCTGCTGCGGCACCGGGGCCGGGCCGTCGTCTTCGACTCCATCGAGGACTTCCGCGCGCGCGTCGACGACCCCGACCTGGACGTGGACGCCGACTCCGTGCTGGTCCTGCGCGGTTGCGGCCCCAAGGGCTACCCGGGCATGCCCGAGGTCTCCAACATGCCGCTGCCGAGGAAACTCCTGGAACAGGGCGTCCGCGACATGGTCCGCGTCTGCGACGGCCGGATGAGCGGCACCGCGTACGGCACGGTCGTGCTGCACGTGGCCCCCGAGGCCGCGGCCGGCGGCCCCCTCGCGCTCGTCCGAACCGGCGATGTCATCAGCCTCGACGTCGCGGCCCGCCGCATCGATGTCGAGGTACCCGCCGACGAGCTCGCGGCCCGCAAGCCCGACCGGGCCACCGTCGACGGCTTCGCCGCCCCGCGCCGTGGCTGGGAACGCCTCTACGTCGACCACGTCCTCCAGGCCGACACCGGCGCCGACCTGGACTTCCTGATCGGCTCCAGTGGCTCCGAGGTGAGCCGCGAGTCGCACTGACGCTCCTCCACGGCGTGACGCCACACGGCTCACGGTCTGGTCCGCCTGCCCCGAGAGCCCCTGGCGGACGACCCGCGCACGGGCCCGGCAGCCGCGGGGCCACACGATCCGTGCCGGGCCGCCCGAACCCGAGGCCGAGTCGTTCCAGGTGCGCGGCCACCGGCCGCGGCGGCCGTGACGGTCCTTCACCTCCGTCGGGCGGGGGCGACCCGGATGCCGGTCCGGGCCGCCGCCTCGGGTGGGAAGGGGACCGGCCCGCGCCGGGTCCTCGCCGGTTCCGTCCGTTCGGTGGACGCACCGTCGGGACACCGGCCTGCGTTCGGCGGGGGACGTGCCCGCCGACTCGGCGAAACGGGCGGTCGAGCGGGTGAAGCGTGAGGCGGCGTCCGAACCGCGGGGCATGCATGAGACCCACGGCCGTGAGCGGCCGAGTCGACGGCCAAGCACCCCAGGAGGCGAGCGGTGAACCAAAGAGACGATCAAGCCGACCCGACGACCCATCAGGTACCGGTCCTCATCGTCGGGGGTTCCCTCGTCGGCCTGTCGACGTCGCTGTTCCTGGGCCGGCTCGGGGTGAGGCACACGCTGGTCGAGCGGCACGCCGGCACCTCCATCCACCCCCGTGGGCGAGGCAACAACGTCCGCACCATGGAACTGTTCCGGACAGCCGGTGTCGAGCCGATGATCCGCGAGGCCGCCGCCACCCTGGCCGACAACCACGGCATCCTGCAGACACCCACCCTGGTCGGCGACGCGGGTGAGTGGCTCTTCAAGGAGATCGACGCGGGGGGCGGACTCGCCCGGTTCAGCTCCAGCTCGTGGTGCCTGTGCAGCCAGAACGACCTCGAACCGGTGCTGCTGGACCACGCGGCGCGCCTCGGCGGCGACCTGCGGTACGGCACCGAGCTGATGTCGTTCACCGACGACTCCGCCGGCGTCACCGCGGTGGTCAAGAGCCGCGAGACGGGCGAACACACCACGATCCACGCGGAGTACCTGGTCGCCGCCGACGGCCCCCGCAGCCCCGTCCGCGAGCAACTGGGCATCTCCCAGAGCGGTCCCGGAGACCTGTTCCACAACGTCAGCATCACGTTCCGCTCCCGCCGGCTCGCCGGCATCGTGGGCGACCGCCGCTTCATCGTCTGCTACTTGACCACCCCGGACGCCGACGGCGCGCTCCTGCCCGTGGACAACCGTGAGAACTGGGTCTTCCACGCTCCCTGGCACCCCGAACACGGCGAAACCCTGGAGGAGTTCACCGACGAGCGGTGCGTCGAGCACATCCGCCGCGCGATCGGGGCGCCCGAACTCGACGTGCAGATCACCGGCAAGGCCCCCTGGCACGCCGCCCAACGCGTCGCCCGGAGCTACCGGGCAGGTCGCGTCTTCCTGGCCGGTGACTCGGCCCACGAGATGTCCCCCACCGGAGCCTTCGGCTCCAACACCGGCATCCAGGACGCGCACAACCTGGCGTGGAAGCTGGCCGCGGTGCTGGGCGGCTGGGCGGGGGAGGGGCTGCTGGACACCTACGACACCGAGCGCCGCCCGGTGGCGGAGGCCACCAGCGCCCGCGCCGCCGCACGGTCGGTCGAGCACAGCCATCCCGGCTTCGCCCCGCCCCCCGGCGCGCAGGGCGGCCCGCAGCGCGGCATCCTCAACGTGGCCCTCGGCTACCGCTATCCGCACGGCGCCGTCGTCGGTGCCGACCCGGCCACGCCGGCCGTGCCGGAGCGCCTCGACCTGTCCGGGGAGCCCGGCAGCAGGGCGCCCCACCTGCCGGTGCGCCACCGGGGCGAACAGATCTCCACTCTGGACCTCTACGAGCGGTCGTTCGTCCTGCTCAGCGACGCGGACGACCCGAGCGGGTGGCACGAGGCCGCCCTCCGCCTCGCCGAATCGACGCCCATCCCGCTGACGTCGTACCGGCTGGGCGACGGGCCCGACGCCGAGCTGACACCCGAGGGCGACGCGGACTGGTCGGCCGCGCACGGCACGACACCGGCAGGCGCCGTGCTGGTCCGGCCCGACGGGTTCGTGGCCTGGCGGTCCCCGGACCGCGTCCCGGACGCCGAGGCGACACTGCGCGAGGTCCTGGCCACGCTGCTGGACATCTGAGCCCCCGACAGACGATCTCGGCGCCACCGGTCCGTCCGTCGCGCCCCGAGAGCCGGCCGCAGGCGCGGCCGGCCCCCGCCCGATACGACAAGCCACCCCGGCCGTCACGCCCCTCTCGCGTGGCGGCCGGCCGGCTTTCCGCCGACGCCGTCGAGCCGGTGGCGGTCACCTGGGCAGAGCACACGAGTCGCGCGCTTCCCGGGGCGGGCACAGGATCGAGAAACCGACATTCGTCCGCCTCCGCCCAACGAAGGAGAAGTGCGCAGGATGACCACCACATCTGACCGCCTTTCGGAACCGCCGACGTCAAAGGCATCGCAGCGCGTCTCCCAGTCCGTGTTCGACGGCTCCCGGCTACGCGTCGTCCTGCTCGTGGACGTCTACGACGGTGCCCAGCAGCAGTTCCTGGAGGCGTACGAGGGACTGTGCAACCAGGTCGCGTCCGTTCCCGGGCATGTGAGCGACCAGCTGTGCCAGTCCATCGAGAACCCCTCCCAATGGCTCATCACAAGTGAGTGGGAGAGCGCCCCGCCCTTCCTCACCTGGGTGAACAGCGAGGAACACGTGCGGATGGTGGAGCCACTGCACAGCTGCGTCCGGGACACCAGGTCGCTGCGCTTCCACATCGTCCGCGAGACCGGCGGCCCGGTGGCGGAGGCAGCGTCCGGGCAGCGCCGGCTCCAGGCGTCCCCCCGGATCGGTGACGGCCTGATCCGCCACGCGCTCACCTTCACCGTCAAGCCGGGCAGTGAGGACATCGTCGCCAAGATCCTCGCCGACTACGATCCCCCGAAGCCGCAGGTCGACGCCACCACCCGGCTGTGCCGCACCTCCCTGTTCATGCACGGCAACCGGGTGGTCCGGGCCATCGAGGTCCGGGGGGACCTGCTCGCCGCGCTGCGCCACGTCGCCCGGCAGCCCGAGGTGCGGGCCGTCGAGGAAGCCATCAACCCCTATCTGGAACAGGACCGGGACCTCGACGACCCCGAGTCCGCCCGGGTCTTCTTCACCCGCGCGGCGCTGCCCGCCGTACACCATGTGACGACGGGCCGGGAGAGCGGGGACGCCGAACGGCACGCGTACTACTACCCGGCCCGTGAGGGCTGCGGAATGCGGCTGGCCGAACTGCTCGCCCGGCAGGACGAGGCGGCGGCGGACGACGCGCACGGACCGGTGCTGCGCAGCACGATCTTCCAGCGCGACGACGTCGTGGTGCGGCTGGTCGACGTGCGCGGCGGCTTCGACACGGACTCCGGCCCCGTGTTCGGTCTCGCCGATCGCGCTCAGGCGGCCGAACTGACGGAGCTTCTCGACGAGGGAGCCCTCGGGGCGACGGGTACCGCTCCGCAGGACGGCGCCCACGCCCGACTCGTGCCGGCCGCCCACATGCACCTCGTCACCGACCGCCGCGCGCCCGGCGCCTGACCGCCGGCCCGGGCCGTGACGGCTACTCCCCCGTCTCCAGACAGCACAAGTTCGGAGGAACGTCGTGATCAAGAGCCATCCCGCGATCGTGGATCTCAGTGAGATCGAGTCCAACACCAGGCGCGGTGGCGATCTGCGCGCCATGCTCACTCCCACCACAGTCGGCTCCACCAGCGGTTTCATGGGTGTGGCCATCGTGCAGCCGGGCGACCGCATCGCCGAGCACTACCACCCGTACTCCGAGGAGTTCGTCTATGTCATCTGCGGGCGGCTGGAGGTCGACCTCGACGGCGAACCCCACCCGCTGCTGCCCGAGCAGGGGCTCATGATCCCCGCCCATATGCGGCACCGCTTCCGCAACGTCGGCGATGTGGAGGCCCGTCTGGTCTTCCACCTCGGCCCGCTGGCCCCGAGCCCGCCGCTCGGCCACGTCGACACCGAGGAGACCGACGCCGTACCCGTCGCGGCGAAGGCGGCCCCCGACGGCGGGCACGGGATCGCCGAGCGAAGTCGGGTCCGCTCATGACCAGGCGAGTGGCGGTCACCGGCATAGGCGTCGTCGCCCCAGGAGGGATCGGCATACCGGCGTTCTGGGATCTCCTCTCGAGCGGTCGCACGGCGACGAGGGGTATCACGTTCTTCGACCCGTCCGGGCTGCGCTCACGGATCGCCGCCGAGTGCGACTTCGACCCGGCGGCGCACGGGCTGGCGGCGGAGCAGATCGCACGCTGCGACCGGTACATCCAGTTCGCGCTGGTCGCGGGGGAGGAGGCGATACGGGACTCCGGCGTCGACCTCGCCGCGGAGAACCCCTGGCGGGTCGGGGTCTCCCTGGGCACCGCGGTCGGCGGCACCACCCGCCTGGAGCACGACTACGTCCTGGTCAGCCACCGCGGGCAGCGCTGGGACGTGGACCACCGGCAGGCCGGTCCGCATCTGCACCGGGCGTTCTCCCCCAGCACCCTCGCCTCGACGGTGGCGGAGCGGTTCGAGGCACGCGGGCCGGTGCAGACCGTCTCCACCGGATGCACCTCCGGGCTCGACGCGGTCGGGTACGCCTTCCACGCGATCGAGGAGGGCAGGGCCGACGTGTGCATCGCCGGCGCCGCGGACTCGCCGATCTCCCCCATCACGATGGCCTGCTTCGACGCGATCAAGGCCACCTCCCCGAACAACGACGATCCCGCCCACGCCTCACGGCCCTTCGACGCCGACCGCAACGGATTCGTCATGGGCGAGGGCGGCGCCGTCCTCGTCCTGGAGGAGTGGGAACACGCCCGGGCCCGAGGGGCGCACGTGTACTGCGAGATCGGGGGCTACGCCACCTTCGGCAACGCCTACCACATGACCGGTCTGACCACCGAGGGCGTGGAGATGGCCCGGGCCATCGAGGACGCCCTCGACCACGCACGGCTCGACGGCACGGCGATCGACTACGTCAACGCGCACGGGTCGGGAACCCAGCAGAACGACCGGCACGAGACCGCCGCGGTCAAACGGGTCCTGGGCGCGCACGCCTACGACACGCCCATGAGTTCCATCAAGTCCATGGTGGGCCACTCCCTCGGCGCGATCGGGGCGATCGAGGTCGTCGCCTGCGTGCTCGCCCTGGCCCGCCAGGTCGTCCCGCCCACCGCGAACTACGAGACCCCGGACCCCGAGTGCGACCTGGACTACGTCCCGCGCGTCGCCCGCGAGCGACGGCTGAACAGCGTCCTCTCCGTGGGCAGCGGGTTCGGCGGCTTCCAGTCCGCGGTGGTCCTCACCCTGCCGAAGGGAAAGACGCGATGAGCGAACCCCACACCGCGCGGCGCGCGGTCGTCACCGGGATCGGCGTGGTCGCGCCCAACGGAACCACCACCGAGACCTTCTGGAAGTCCACCAGGGAAGGCCTCAGCGTGCTGGACCGGGTCACCCGCGAAGGATGCGGGCACCTGCCGCTGCGCGTGGCGGGCGAGATCCGGGACTTCGACCCGCCCTCGGCGGTCGAGGAACGCTACCTCGTCCAGACCGACCGGTTCACCCACTTCGCCATGGCCGCGGCCGACCTGGCGATCGACGAGGCCGGCCTCGGCCGGGCCGACACCGACGCCTCGCCGTTCTCCGTGGGTGTGGTCACCGCGGCCGGTTCCGGCGGCGGCGAGTTCGGGCAGCGGGAACTGCAACAGCTGTGGGACAAGGGCAGTCGCTACGTCGGGCCGTACCAGTCCATCGCCTGGTTCTACGCCGCGAGCACCGGCCAGATCTCCATCCGCCGCGGCTTCAAGGGCCCCTGCGGGGTGGTCGCCGCCGACGAGGCCGGCGGCCTGGACGCGCTGGCGCACGCGGCGCGGGCGGTACGGCGCGGCACGGACGTGCTGGTGGCCGGTGCGACCGAGGCGCCACTGGCCCCCTACTCGGTGGTCTGCCAGCTCGGCTACGCGGAGTTGAGCACGGTGGACGTCCCCGAGTGCGCCTACCGGCCGTTCACCTCCTCGGCCTGCGGGTTCGTGCCCGCCGAGGGCGGCGCCATGCTCGTCGTCGAGGCCGAGACCTCGGCCCGGGAACGGGGCGCGCCCGTACGGGCGACCCTGGCGGGACACGCGGCGACGTTCACCGGAGCCTCCCGCTGGCAGCAGTCCAGGGAAGGACTGGCCCAGGCCATCCGGGGCGCCCTGGACGAGGCCGCCTGCGCCCCCGAGGAGATCGACGTGGTCTTCGCCGACGCCCTCGGCGTACCGGAGGCGGACCGCGCCGAGGCACTGGCGATCGCCGACGCGCTGGGCGGCCACGGCAGACGCGTCCCCGTCACGGCGCCGAAGACCGCCATCGGCCGGGGCTACTGCGCGGCACCCGTCCTGGACGCCGCCGCGGCGGTGCTCGCGATGGAGCACGGCCTGATCCCACCCACCCCCAACGTCCACGACGTCTGCCACGACCTCGATCTCGTGACCACGCAGGCCCGCGCCACAGAGCTGCGCACGGCGCTGGTCCTCAGCCGAGGACTCATGGGGTCGAACTCGGCGCTGGTGCTACGGCGCGGCGCCACCGACGCCTCATAGCGAGGCCTCGTCAGCACCCATCACGGAGCAAGGAGAGAAACCGCATGAGTGACATCATCACCGCGGAAGAGCTGGCCGAGCTGATGAAGAAGGCCGCCGGAGTCACCGTGGCCCCGGAGGACCTCCGACAGCGACCCGACGACGGCTTCGACAGCTTCGGCATCGACTCGCTCGGTCTGCTCGGCATCGTGGGCGAACTGGAGAAGCGCTACGGCACACCGATGCCCCCGGACTCGGAGAAGAGCAAGAGCCCCCGGCAGTTCCTCGACGCCGTCAACGGCGCGCTTCCGGCAGGAGCCTGACATGGCCGGACACACGCAGAACGAGATCACCATCGGCGCGCCGGTCGACCTGGTCTGGGACATGACCAACGACGTCGAGAACTGGCCGCAGCTGTTCAGCGAGTACGCCTCCGCCGAGATCCTCTCCCGGGAGGGCAACCGGACCACCTTCCGGCTGACCATGCACCCCGACGAGAACGGCACCGTGTGGAGCTGGGTCTCGGAACGCGAGACACACCGCGACACCCTGAGCGTGCGGGCGCGCCGTGTCGAGACCGGCCCCTTCGCCTACATGAACATCCTGTGGCAGTACGAGGAGGTGCTCGACGGCACCCGCATGGTGTGGACGCAGGACTTCGAGATGAAGCCGGACGCACCGGTCGACGACGACTGGATGACGAACAACATCAACCGGAACTCCAAGGTCCAGATGGCTCTGATCCGGGACCGGATCGAGCAGGCCGCCAAGGAACGCCGGCTCGTGCCGACGCTGTCCGACTGATCCCGACGGAGGACAGGACGATGCACCAGTCTCTGATCGTCGCCCGCATGGCCCCGGGGTCGGCCCCCGACATCGCCGACGTGTTCGGGGAGTCGGACCGGGGAGAACTGCCCCACCTCGTGGGGGTCGCCCGGCGCAGCCTCTTCCAGTTCGGTGACGTGTACCTGCACCTCATCGAGTCCGAGCAGGACCCCGGACCCGCCATCGCGAAGGCGGCCGGGCATCCCCTGTTCCGGGACGTCAGCGAACGTCTGTCGGCGTACGTCACCGCGTACGACCCGGCTACCTGGCGCTCGCCGAAGGACGCGATGGCGCACTGCTTCTACCGCTGGGAGCGGGAGCCCGCCTCCTGAACCGCCGCCGCGCGGCGCCGGGGGGCCGGGGCCCCCCCGGGGGGGGGGCCCCCCCCCCCCCCGCCGCGGCCCCCCCCGGCCCCCCCCCCCCCGGGCCGGGGCGCGGCGCCCCCGCGGGGCGGGGGGGTCGGGGCGGCG
>NZ_JBWKAJ010000040.1:0-28637 GCF_056437585.1 Streptomyces sp. NPDC042364
GACAAATCCGAAACAGGACAGTCAGCGACGTCAGTCAGAGGGTGAGTCAGGCTCATCAGCAGAACCACCAGTCACATGATCACTGTCAGAGGGTGAAGCAGGGGTCGAGGGCCAGGCCGTCGTCGGTCCCGGGCGCGAGTCCGCGCGCGGCGCGCCACCGCCGGTGCAGTTCGGACTCGGCCGCGGCCTCGCCCAGCAGTTCGGCCTGGCGGACGCCCGACCGGCCGGTGCGGCGGGTGGCCTGGTAGCCGCCGTGGTGGGCGACCGGGCTCCAGGCGGGGCTGACCGGCGGGAGTTCCTCGTCGAGGCCCTCGTACTCGGCGCCGGCGTGCACGATCCGCCCGCCGACGACGGTCAGGACCGACTCGATGTGCGGGATGTCCGGCTCGGGCACGGTGAAGAAGTCCTCGGACAGCAGCGCGAGGTCGCCGAAGTACCCGGTGCGCAGCACGCCCTTGAGGTGGTCCTCGCCGGTGAGGGCGGCGCCCGCCGTCGTGAACATCGCGAGGGCGGTGGCCCGGTCGACCCGGTTGCGGGGCGGGCGCAGCGTCAGGTCGCCGACGGTGCGGCCGCTGACCAGCCAGTGCAGGGCGACCCAGGGGTTGTAGGTGGACACCCGGGTGGCGTCGGTGCCTGCGCCGACGGTCAGGCCCCGCTCCAGCATGGCGCGGAGCGGCGGGGCGGTCGCGGCGGCCTCGGGGCCGTAGCGGCGCAGGAACGCCTCGCCCTGGAACGACAGCCGGTTCTGCACGGACAGGGCTCCGCCGAGCGCGGCGATCCGGTCCAGGCTGCCGCCGGAGACGGTCTCCGCGTGGTCGAACAGCCATCTGTTCCCGGCGGGGAAGAGCCCTTCGGCGGCGAGTTTCTCGAATACGGCGAGGTCCCGGCGAATGGTCTCGTCATAGGTGGCGTGGAGCCGGAATCCCCAGCCGTTCTCCATGAGGAGACGTACGGCCTTCTCGAATTCCGTCTCGTAGTCCGCGGTGAGTTCCGGGCGCGGTTGGGTGAAGTTCTCGAAATCCGCGGCGGCCCAGGTGAGATTCTCGCCCGCCCCGTTGAGGCGCAGCCAGGAGTCGCCGTCCTCCGGGCGGACCGTCTCGGTCCAGCGGGCCAGGTCGGCCGTCTCCTGGCCGGGGGTCTGCGGGAAGAGGTGGTAGGCGATGCGCAGGGAGAGCTGTCCGGCCTCGGCGAGTTCGACGACGGTCCGGTAGTCGTCGGGGAAGTTCTGGAACCCGCCGGCGGCGTCGACGGCGGAGGTGAGTCCGAACCGGTTGAGTTCCTTGAGGAAGTGCCGGGTGGAGGTCTTCCTGTCCTCGTGCTCCAGGGCCGGTGCCTTGGCGAGCGTCGAGTAGAGGACCAGGGCGCTGGGCGCGGCGAGCAGCAGGCCCGTGGGGGCGCCGTCCCGGCCGCGGACGACCTGGCCGCCCTTGGGGTCGGGGGTGTCGCGGGTGTATCCGGCGGCCTTGAGCGCGGCCCGGTTGAGGATCGCCGACTGGTACAGGTGCAGGACCAACACCGGGGTGTCGGGCGCGGCGGCGTTCAGTTCGGCGACGGTCGGCGGTCTGCGCTCGGCGAACTGCTCGGCCGACCAGCCGCCCACCACGCGCACCCACTGGCCCCTGGGAGTGCGGGCCGCCTGTTCGCGGAGCATGGCGAGGCCCTGGCGGAGGGTGGGGACGCCGTCCCAGCGCAGTTCCAGGACGTAGTTGAGGCCGCCCCGGATGACGTGCAGATGGGAGTCGTTGAGGCCGGGGACGGCACGGCGGCCGAGGGCGTCGACCACCCGGGTCGACGGGCCGATGCGGGGCGCGACGTCGCTGTCGTCGCCGACGGCCGTGATGACCCCGGCGCGCACGGCGAGCGCCTCGGCGGTCGGGCGGCCCGGATCACCGGTGTGGATCCTCGCGTTGCGGACGACGAGGTCCGCGGCGTCGTCGACGGCACGGGGCACGAGCCCACCGACCGGCATCGTGGACAACTTGGGCCGACCTCCTGGAAGTTGGGGGCGAGAGTGGTTGAACGGCGTGTGCCCAGAAGGTATTTCGCACCACCGGCCTCAGGTGATCCGGCAGCGCACGGAATGCGTACTCACAGCGCACTGCCCGTCTCCCGCCGCCCTTCCAGTGCGCTGTGGGATAGGTCCCGGTGCGCTCATGGGCAATTCCCGCCGCGTTCCCGGTCCTAGCGTGCGGAGCGACGCACCCGCACCACGCGCACAACACATCGGGAGAAACACATGTCCGACACCGTCGAACCGGTACGGCCGGTTCTGGAACCGGCGGCCGCCGCCTTCGCCGAGGCGACGGCCAACCGCCCCTTCCTCTTCGAACTGCCGCCCGCGGAGGGCCGCAAGGCGGTCGACGAGGTGCAGTCCGGCCAGATCGGGAAGCCGGAGATCGACGAGGAGTGGATCATCGTCCCGGGCGGCCCGACGGGCAGCGTCAGGACGCGGATCGTGCGGCCCGCCGGTGTCGGCGGCACCCTGCCGGTGATCCTCTACATCCACGGCGCCGGCTGGGTGTTCGGCAACGCCCACACCCACGACCGCCTCGTCCGCGAACTGGCCGTCGGCGCGGGTGCCGCCGTGGTCTTCCCGGAGTACGACCTGTCCCCCGAGGCCCGTTACCCGGTCGCCATCGAGCAGAACTACGCCGTCGCCAGGTGGGTCGTGGAGCAGGGCGCGTCCAAGGAGCTGGACGGTTCGCGGCTGGCGGTGGCCGGCGACTCGGTCGGCGGCAACATGACCGCCGCGCTGACCCTGATGGCCAAGGAGCGCGGCGACGTGCCCCTGGTCCAGCAGGTCCTGTTCTACCCGGTGACGGACGCGAACTTCGACACCGGCTCCTACGGCCGGTTCGCCGAGGGCTACTTCCTGCGCCGCGACGGCATGCGGTGGTTCTGGGACCAGTACACGACCAGCCAGGAGGAGCGCGCGGAGATCACCGCCTCCCCGCTGCGCGCCACCACCGAGCAGCTGTCCGGGCTTCCCCCGGCGCTGGTCGTCACCGGTGAGGCCGACGTCCTGCGCGACGAGGGCGAGGCGTACGCGAACAAGCTCCGCGAGGCGGGCGTCCCGGTCACCGCCGTCCGTTTCCAGGGCATCATCCACGACTTCGTGATGCTCGACGCGCTGCGCGGCACCCATGCCGCCGAAGCCGCGATCACCCTGGCCACCGGCACGCTGCGCTCCGCGCTGCACGCCGGCTGACCGACCCGCACCGAGAGGGAGAACCCATCATGTCCACCACGCCCACCGTCCTCCTCGTGCACGGGGCCTTCGCGGACGCGTCCAGCTGGTCCGGCGTCATCGAGGAGCTCCGGAGCCAGGACATCCCGGTCGTCGCCGTGCCGAACCCCCTGCGGGGTCTGGCCGCCGACGCCGCGTACATCGCCTCGGCGGCCGCCCAGATCGACGGGCCGGTCGTTCTCGTCGGCCACTCCTACGGCGGCGCGCTCATCACCGTGGCGGGCGCGACCGAGAACGTCGTCGGCCTGGTCTACGTGGCGGCGTACGTCCCGGAGGAGGGCGAGAGCCTCGGCGAGCTCCAGGGCCGCTTCCCGCTGTCCCCGCTCGTCGCCAACCTGGTCGAGCGGACCTACCCCGTCGAGGGCGGCGAGCCCGGCGTCGAGGTCACCATCGCGCCGGACGCCTTCCCTGGCATCTTCGCCGCGGACGTCCCCGCCGAGGTGACCCGGATCCTCGCGGTGTCGCAGCGTCCGCTGGCCACCGCCGCGTTCACCGAGACCCCGCCGGTCGCCGCCTGGAGGACGCGGCCCTCCTGGGCCGTGGTCGCGGCGGCCGACGAGGCCATCAACCCCGAGGTCCAGCGTTTCGCCGCGAAGCGCGCGGGCGCCACGATCACCGAACTGGAGGGCGCCTCCCACGCGGTGGCGGTCTCCCGCCCCGCGGAGGTGGCGGCGGTCATCCGCGACGCGGTACGCGCCACCGGCTGAACGACGCGTCCCCCGCGCCCGGAAGGGGCGCGGGGGACGGCGCGGTCGGGCTCGGGCGGCCCGAGGGCTCGGGCGGCCCGAGGGCTCACTCGCCCTCGGGGGCCAGCCGCAGCGAGATGCTGTTGATGCAGTACCGCTGGTCCGTCGGGGTGGGATACCCCTCGCCCTCGAAGACGTGCCCGAGATGCGATCCGCACCGGGCGCACCGCACCTCGGTTCGCACCATGCCGTACGACCGGTCCTGGAGCAGCTCCACCGCGTCACTGTCCTTCGGGTCGTAGAAGGACGGCCACCCGCAGTGCGACTCGAACTTGGTGTCGGAGGTGAACAGCTCCGCGCCGCAGGCCCGGCAGGAGTACACCCCCTTGGTCTTCGTGTCGGTGTACTCCCCGGTGAACGCCGGCTCCGTACCGGCCTGACGCAGCACCGCGTACTCCGCCGGGGTCAGCTCCGCGCGCCACTGCTCGTCCGGCTTGTCGACGTCGTACGGCATCGGTCTCAGCCCCTCACTGGGAAAGACGGTCCAGGATCCTCGGGCCCAGGTCGGTCACGTCACCCGCGCCCATGGTGAGAACGAGATCACCGGGCTTCGCCATTCCCGCGACCACCGCGGGCGCCTCCGCCTTGTCGTGGACGGCCGTGACCTGCGCGCCGGCCGCCCGCGCCGCGTCGATGATCAGCTCGCTGGTGACACCCGGGATCGGGTCCTCGCGGGCCGGGTAGATGTCGAGCACGACGGACGCGTCCGCGAGGGCGAGCGACTGCCCCATCTCGGTGCCCAGCTCCTGCGTCCGGGAGAACAGATGGGGCTGGAACAGGACGAGGATGCGCGCGTCGCCGGCGGCGGCCCGCATCGCCTCCAGGTCGGCCGTCATCTCGGTCGGGTGGTGGGCGTACGAGTCGATGACCTGCACCCCGGCGGCCTCGCCCTTCAGCTGCAGTCGCCGCTTCACGCCGGTGTACGCCGCCAGCGCGGGCGCCAGCCCGTCCGCCGGAATGCCCAGCGCGACGCCCGCGGTCAGCGCCGCCACCGCGTTGTGCGCGTAGTGGCGTCCGGGCACGGACACCGTGAAGGTGGTCTCCCGTCCCTCCAGCAGGACGGTGACCTCGCTCTTCAACCCCTGGGGCACGACGGACAGGACACGGACGTCGGCGTCCTCGCTCTCGCCGTACGTGACGACGCGGACGCCCTGGACGCGCCGGGTCAGCTCCCGCGCGCCCTCGTGGTCCGCCGAGATCACCAGCGTGCCGCCGGGCACGATCCGGCCGGCGAACGTCTCGAAGGACTCGTAGATCTCGTCCATGGACGCGTAGTTGGCGTGGTGGTCCAGCTCCACGTTGAGGACGATCGCGACCTCGGGGGCGTACTTGTGGAAGCTGCGGTCGCTTTCGTCCGCCTCGGCCACGAAGATGTCGCCGTCGCCGTGCAGGGCGTTGGAGCCGGGCGCGTCGAGGTCGCCGCCGATGGCGTACGACGGGTTCAGGCCCAGCGCGGTCAGCGACACGGCCAGCATGGAGGTGGTGGTGGTCTTGCCGTGGGTGCCGGCCACCGCGATCGGGCGCAGCCCGTCCATCAGCCGGGCGAGCGCGTCCGACCGGTGGACGACCGGGACACCCAGCTCGGCCGCGCGGGCCAGCTCAGGGTTGTCCGGGCGGATCGCCGACGAGACGACGACGCACGTCGCGTCGTCGGCCAGGTGCTCCGCCGCGTGGCCGATGTGCACGGTCGCGCCCAGCGCGCGCAGCGCCTGCGCCGTCTCCGACTCCTTGGCGTCGCTCCCCGCCACCTTGGCGCCGCGCTGGGCCAGGATCTTCGCGATCCCCGACATCCCGGCCCCGCCGATCCCGATGAAGTGCGGTCGGTCCATGGCGGTAGGAATGCCGGGTGCCATGTGTGTTCTCCCAGTACTGGTACGGCAAAGGTTCAGGGCAACCCTATGCCCATACGCCCCCGCGATCGGCAGGGACCACCGGTTGCGCCCGGGGCTGGCTCACTCCCGGCTGTGGGAGAACAGCTTCAGCACCGGTACCCCCACCTTGTGCCGCGCCCGGGACGCCCAGTCGCGGTGGAAGAACTCCTCCACGTAGTGCGGGTCGGTCAGCACCAGCACCTCGTCGGCGTCGACCTCCTCCACCAGGGACTTCAGCGCGTCCAGCGGATGATCCTCGATCAGCCGCCCCTGCGCCTCGCTCCCCGCCCCCCGCAGCGCCTGCAGGGACACCTCCAGAGCCCGTTCCCCCTCGTCGAGGGCCTGTTCCCCCTCCGGGGTCTCCCCCTCGCGCGCCGCCTCGTCCAGCTCGCCGAGGGCGAGGTCGTCGATGGCCCGCAGCAACCGGTCGGCCTGGTTGCCCCGCGGCTGGAGCAGCACATGGAAAGAGGCCGGCTCGTCGCCGTGGAGGGTGGTGACGAACTCCACGTCCGCGGACGTCAGAGCCTTCTCGATCATCAAAACGCTCGTGAACGACACCACAGGCGCCCTTCTTCCGGGAGGGCCCCTCGGCCCTCACTCCTCAGGGATCTAGTGTGCCCGGCGGGAACTAAACGGAACTGTCCGTTCCGTCCGTTCTCACGTACGACGGTAACGACCGAACAGGAACCCGGCCTCTTCCAGCAAGGACACCAGCTCGAACCGCCTCGGCACCGCCACCGGCGGACCCCCGGCGATCCGCTGGGCGTCCCCCGCCGTGAGCATCGGCGACACGGTGAGGCACAGCTCGTCGAGGACGCCGGCCGCGATCAGCTGCCCGAGGAGCCGCGGTCCGCCCTCGGTGAGCAGCCGGGTCAGCCCCAGGTCGGCGAGGGCCCGTACGGCGCGCGCGGGGTCGACGCCCATGCCGTCCCCGGCGGTCACCACCCGCACGCCCGCCTTCTCGGCGGCGGCCACCCGGTCGGGCGGTGCGGCGGCCCCGGTGAGCAGGAGGGTGGGGGTGAGCGGTGAGGTGAACAGGGGGAGCGAGAAGTCGAGGTCCAGTCCGGCGCTGACCACCGCGACGGCCGGGGCCGGTGTCTGTCCGGCCGCCCGGCGGGCCCCGGCGAAGGCCTCGCGCGCGCGGGCCGGGCGGTAGCCCTCCTGGCGTACCGTTTCGGCACCGACGATCACCACGTCCGCGAGCCCCCGCAGGGTCCCGAAGATCCGCATGTCGGCGTCGCTGGAGATCGGCTGCGAACGCCCGCCGTGCTGGGCCGCCCCGTCCAGCGTCGACACCATGTTGGCCCGCAGCCACGGCTCCCGTCCGCCCGGCCCCGGCGCGGGGTAGGCGTACGCCGCCGCCAGCTCCTCAAGGCTCCACTCCCGGTCGCCGGCCGCCCCGGGCGCCGGAGTCCCGGCCGCATCCGCGTGCTCACCGGCCTCGTCCGGGGTCCGGGCCGCTGTCTCTTCGGTCACAGGGAACAGGCGTCGCATGTCGTGCAGTGTGGCACGACCCTTAGACTCGGTAACCGTGTCGTCGTCCTCCGCCGCCGTGTCCGGTCCCGGTTCCATAGCCGATACGGCCCCGCTGTCCCTGTGTGCCCGCGAGCCCCATGTCCCCGCCGACCGGCTGGTCGCCGAGATGGTGCCGCCGCCGCGCTTCGACTCGGTGCGCTTCGACACGTACATCCCGGACCCGAACCAGCCCAGCCAGACCGAGGCCGTCCAGGTCCTCAGCGGCTTCGCCGCGGGCCTCGGCGGCGCCCACGCGAGCGGCGCCGGCAAGCGCGGCCTCTTCGGCTTCGGCAGGGCGAAGGCCCCCAAGGTCCCCGCCGGCCCGCGCGGGGTGTATCTGGACGGCGGCTACGGCGTCGGCAAGACCCATCTGCTGGCCTCCCTGTGGCACGCGACGCCGGCCGAACCGGCGCTCAAGGCGTTCGGCACCTTCGTGGAGCTGACCAACCTGGTCGGCGCGCTCGGCTTCCAGAAGACGGTCCAGACCCTCTCCGGGCACCGGCTGCTGTGCATCGACGAGTTCGAGCTGGACGACCCGGGCGACACCGTCCTGGTGTCGACCCTGCTCGGCAAGCTGGTGGACGCGGGCGTAGCCCTGGCCGCCACCTCGAACACGCTGCCGGGCAAGCTCGGTGAGGGCCGTTTCGCGGCGGCCGACTTCCTCCGCGAGATCCAGGGCCTGTCCGCCCACTTCCGCACTCTGCGCATCGACGGCGAGGACTACCGCCACCGCGGTCTGCCCGAGGCGCCGCCGCCGTTCTCCGACGAACAGGTCACGAAGACCGCGTACGCCGTCGAGGGCTCCTCGCTCGACGACTTCCCGCATCTGCTGGACCACCTCGCACGGGTGCACCCCAGCCGGTACGGCGCCCTCACGGACGGTCTGAGGGCGGTGTGCCTGACCGACGTACAGCCCGTCCCGGACCAGTCGACCGCCCTGCGGCTGGTGGTACTGGCCGACCGGCTCTACGACCGCGAGGTCCCCGTCCTCGCCTCCGGGCTGCCCTTCGACCGGCTGTTCAGCGAGGAGATGCTGAACGGCGGCTACCGGAAGAAGTACTTCCGAGCCATCTCCCGGCTCACCGCCCTCGCCCGCGACGCCGGGCGACTCGCCGGGCACTGAGTCCCGGCAGCGCGCCAACACCCCTCACCGGGAACAACTCCCCCAGGTCAAGGGGCTTTTCCGGCCATCCGGCCCACGCTTTTCAGGCTCTCTTCAGCTCGAAACGTTAAGTTAACCCTGCAAACAACTTTGCAGGGTTAACGTGTTTCTTGACCAGCGGTTGACCATTGATTGACCAAGTCATGCAACTGCCGGTATTCGGGAGACATGGCGAACTGACAGTGGGGAGGCTCATGTTGCGAGGTACGAGGCCCCGGACCGTGATCACGGCCCTAGTCGCCGTCCTGCTCGCCCTGCAGTTCTTCGCTCCCGCCCCTTCCTTCGCATCCGCGCACACACCCGGTCACGTCAAGGCCAAAGCCGCGCCCGGAAAGGCACTCAAGGCCACACCCGTACGTGACACGGCCGTCATGCACCGCACGTGCGGTCACTCCGAGGACCCGACCGGTCCCTACCGCACCCGCGACCGGCACCGCGCCACCACCCACACCGCTCCCGGGGCGCCCCCACGCCCGCTGCAGGGGGAGAACCCGGCGGCCGCGAGCGAACCGGAACAGCCCTCGGCCCGGCACCACCGGCAGTCGAGATCCCTCAAGGCCCCCACCCCGGCCGTTCTCCAGGTCTTCCGCTGCTGAGGGCACGGAGCCCGTTTCCCCCCACATCTGTCGTGCAAGCCCGACGCGCCGCCGTGGCGCGCCAGGAGGAGTCACCACATCATGCAGCCCCTCATCGACAACGCCCGTACCTTCGGACAGCGCCCTGAGGAGTTCGCCAGGCTGGCCGAGGGCCAGTCCCCCGAGGTCCTGTTCATCACCTGCTCCGACTCGCGGGTCGTCCCGGCCCTGATCACGGGCGCCCGCCCCGGCGAGCTCTTCGAACTGCGGACCGCCGGAAACATCGTCCCCCCGTACACGTCCGACCGCCCCACCGGCGAGACGGCCACCATCGAGTACGCCGTGGAAGTGCTCGGCGTCAGCGACATCGTGGTCTGCGGCCACTCGCACTGCGGCGCCGTGGGCGCGCTGGTGCGCGGCGACGACCTCGACGCCGTACCCGCCGTACGCGACTGGCTCACCCACGCCACCCCGCGCCCCCAGGGCGCGGTCGAGGACCCCACCGTCGCCGACGGCGTGCAGAACCACGTCCTCAGCCAGCTGCTGCGGCTGCGTTCCTACCCCTGTGTGGAAAAGCGCCTCGCCGACGGCCGTCTGCGGCTGCGCGGCTGGTACTACGAGGTCCACACCGGAGCCGTGCGCGAACACCGCGCGGACACCGACACCTTCGAGACGCTGTGAGCGGCGGGCCGGTGTCCGAGATGAACTCCCCCACCTCCCCCACGTCGAAATTCCCCTACATACGCCAGGACTTCGGCGCCTCGCTGGTGGTCTTCCTGGTCGCCCTGCCGCTGTGCGTCGGTGTGGCCGTCGCCTCCGGGGTGCCGGCCGAACTCGGCCTGATCACCGGCATCGTGGGCGGCATCGTCGCCGGTCTGATGCCCGGCAGCAGTCTCCAGGTCTCCGGCCCGGCGGCCGGGCTGACCGTGCTGGTCTTCGAGGCGGTGCGCCAGTTCGGTCTCCCCGCGCTCGGCGTGATCGTGCTCGCCGCGGGTCTGCTCCAGCTCGCCATGGGCGCGCTGAAACTGGGCCGCTGGTTCCGCGCGATCTCCGTGTCCGTGGTCGAGGGCATGCTCGCCGGTATCGGGCTCGTGATCATCGCCGGCCAGCTGTACGCGGCGGCCGGTCTCAAGGCCCCGGCCTCCGGGCTCGACAAGATCGCGGGCCTGCCCGGCGCCGTCGTCGAGGCCGTGGGGAGTACCGCCGCGCTCGCCTCCCTCGCGCTCGGCGCGGGCACCGTCGCCGTGATGGTGCTGTGGAAGCGGCTGCCGAAGAAGGTCCAGGTCGTGCCCGGCGCCCTCGCCGCGGTCGTCCTCGCCACCGGCGCCACCCTGGCCTTCGGCCTGCCGGTCGCCAAGGTCGAGGTGAAGGGCCTGCTGGACTCCGTCCAGCCGCCCGGGCTCGACGCCTTCGGCGGGCTCGCCGATGTGGCGCTGATCGGCACGATCCTCGCCTTCGCGCTCATCGCCTCCGCCGAGAGCCTGTTCAGCGCGGCGGCGGTGGACCGGCTGCACGACGGGCCGCGCACCGCGTACGACAAGGAGCTGATGGCCCAGGGCGCCGGCAACACGGTGTGCGGTCTGCTGGGCGCGCTGCCGATGACCGCGGTCATCGTGCGCAGCTCTGCCAATGTGCACGCCGGGGCGAAGACCAAGGCGTCCCGTGTCCTGCACGGCGTCTGGCTGCTGCTCTTCGCCGCTCTGCTGCCGGGGGCCCTCGCGCTGATACCGCTGCCGGCCCTGGCGGGCATCCTGGTCCACGCGGGCTGGAAGCTGATCCCGTTCCGCGCGGTCGTCTCGCTCTGGCGCGGCCACCGGGGCGAGGCGCTGATCCTGGTGACTACCGCGGTGTCGATCGTCGCGGTGAACATGTTCGAGGGCGTCCTGATCGGCCTGGCCCTCTCGGTCGTCAAGACGGCCTGGGAGGCCTCGCACATCAAGCTGGAGGTCATCGACAAGGGCGCCGGCCCCGTCCAGGCGTACCTCTCCGGCAACGCCACCTTCCTGCGTCTGCCGAAGATCCTCGACAGCCTGGAGTCCCTGCCCCAGGACCGTCCCGTCGAGCTCCACCTCTCGGGTCTGCACCACCTCGACCACGCCTGCCGAACCGCCCTGGAGAACTGGGCGGAACGTCACAGCGCGACCGGCACCGAACCGGTGAGGATGACGGGCCCGGAGCCGGAGAGGATCGCCTCGGCGACGCCCTGACGCCTCCCGGCCCCAGGGGGCGGGCGGCGGCCCCGGCAGGCCGTCCGCATCCCGGCGCCCCGGTCCCCGCGACCGGGGCGCCGCTCGCGTTCGGCCCCCGGAGAACGACGGTCGCCCGAGCCGCGACCCGGGGCCTATCGTGGTATTCGCGTGGATATGCGACGACTGCGCGGATGTACGTCGGCTGAGGGGGGCGGTCGTCACGGTCGACTCAAAGGGGCGGTCGTCATGGGCGAAACACTCATCGCGGCAGCCGCGGCCCTCGCCGCCGGTGCCGCCGTCTACGTCGCGGCGGCGGCCCGCGTCATCAAGCAGTACGAACGCGGCGTCGTCTTCCGTCTCGGCCGTCTCCTCGGCGAACCCAGACCGCCCGGCTTCACCATGGTCGTCCCCGTCGTCGACCGCATCCGCAAGGTGAACATGCAGATCGTGACGATGCCCGTGCCCGCCCAGGAGGGCATCACCCGCGACAACGTGACGGTCCGCGTGGACGCCGTCGTGTACTTCAAGGTCGTCGACCCGGCCGGCGCGGTCGTCCAGGTCGAGGACTACCGCTTCGCCGTCTCCCAGATGGCGCAGACCTCCCTGCGCTCGATCATCGGCAAGAGCGACCTCGACGATCTCCTGTCCAACCGCGAGAAGCTCAACCAGGGCCTGGAGCTGATGATCGACAGCCCGGCCGTGGAGTGGGGCGTCACCATCGACCGCGTCGAGATCAAGGACGTCTCCCTCCCCGACACGATGAAGCGCTCGATGGCCCGCCAGGCCGAGGCCGACCGGGAACGCCGGGCCCGCATCATCAACGCGGACGCCGAGCTGCAGGCGTCGAAGAAGCTGGCGGAAGCGGCCCACCAGATGGCCGAGGCGCCCTCGGCCCTGCAGCTGCGCCTGCTCCAGACGGTGATGGCGGTGGCCGCGGAGAAGAACTCCACCCTGGTCCTGCCCATCCCGGTGGAACTCCTGCGCTTCCTGGAGCGCGGCCACGCCGAGCAGGAGGAACCCGGCCGGCGCCCACCGGGACCGGCCGCCCGGGTCGGGGAGCCACCCGGAACAGCCGGCCCTGCCGAGCTCCAGCCCCCGCCCGGACCGAGCACCGCTCCCCCGCTCCCCCGGACCCCGGACGCCCCTCCGGTCGCCCCCGAGTTCCCACCCGTCGCACCCGACCACCCCACGCCGCCCGAGTGATGGCCGCGGAACACCTTCTACGCGCGTGGTTCACGCAGCCGTACCCCCGTGATACACACAGGCGGGTCACATCCTGTCCGCCAACAGGAAGGTTCTCCCGTGTCAGTGACTCGACGTCAGGCCCTGGCCCGCACCGGTGCCGTGGGAGCGGGCATCGCGTTCTCCGGAGCCCTGTCCGAACTCTTCGCGGGCACCGCGGCCGCGCAGAGCGATCTCGGCCACACCGGCTACGGCCCGCTGATCCCCGACCCGAACGGCCTGCTCGACCTGCCGAAGGGTTTCCGCTACAAGGTCCTCTCCCGCGAGGGCGACCAGCTCCGCTCCGGCGAGGGCCGTGTCCCCGGCAACCACGACGGCATGTCCGCCTTCGCCGGCAGACACGGCCGCGTCCATCTGGTCCGCAACCACGAGAACCGTCACAGCGGCCGTATCCCGGTTCCCACGGTCGAGGGCCTCACCTACGACCCCGCGGGCAAGGGCGGCTGTACGGCCCTGACGCTGGACGCCCGCGGCGAGGTCCTCTCCGAACGCGTCGCCATCGCCGGCACCGCCGTCAACTGCGCGGGTGGTCCCACCCCTTGGGGCACCTGGCTGACCTGTGAGGAGACCGAGGACAGGGCCGGCACCAACGGCTACACAAAGGACCACGGCTTCATCTTCGAGGTCGACCCGGCCGACCCGCACCGCTCCGGCGCCGTCCCGCTCACCGCGATGGGCCGCTTCCAGCACGAGGCGATCGCGGTCGACCCGAGGCGCGGCGTCGTCTATGAGACGGAGGACGCCTTCGAACGGCCCTTCGGCCTCTTCTACCGCTTCCTCCCCGACCGGCCCAGGGGCGGCCCCGGCTCCCTGCGCGCGGGCGGCCGGCTCCAGGCGATGCGGGTCCCCGGGGTCCCCGACCTGTCCTCCATCCAGGAGACGGGCGCCCGCTTCGCGGAGATCGAATGGGTGGACGTACCGGACCCCCTGGCCGCCCGGACGCCCATCCGCCACCAGGACTTCGGCCCCAAGGGGATCACTCACGCCCAGAAGCTGGAGGGCTGCTACTGGGGCGGCCGCTGCGTCTACTTCGTCTCGTCCTTCGCGCGCAGCGCCGACGGCTCCGCCGCCGACCACTACGGCCAGATCTGGCGCTACGACCCCGACCACCGCACCCTCACCCTGGTCATCGTCTTCGGCCCCGACACCGACATCCAGCTCCCCGGCGAGTCCCCCGACAACATCTGCCTCGCCCCCAGCGGGGGCCTCATGGTCTGCGAGGACGGCAACGGCACCCAGCACGTGTACGGCGTCACCCGCCGCGGCGACGTCTACGCCATGGCCCGCAACGCCCAGAACATCGGCACGCCCACGGAACCCGAATGGGGCGAGTTCGCGGGTGTCACCTTCTCCCCCGACGGCCGCACGATGTACGTCAACTGCTACACGCCCGGCACGACCTTCGCGGTGACGGGTCCGTGGCGCCGTACGTGACGTGACAGACCGCGGCGCACCCGACGGGCCGGCCTGATCCCACGGGCGGAAGGGGGCGGACACCCATGGGCGTCCGTCCCCTCATCCGGTCGGCCGGGTGGGTGACTTCGGAGCGGATTCCGGGTGGATGAGCAGGTGATCGGACGAGTCGGGAGTGTGGGGCGTTTACGTTCTTATGGTGATCGTTCCTGTGCGAAGTGTCCGGGTCCTCTGTGCGGTCGGGGCGCTCGGGGTGGTTCTGGCCGCCTGCGGAGGGCCTCGGCACGCGTCCCGGGTGGTCACCGCCACCGCCACGGGGGCGGCTCCTCGCCCGGTCGTGGCGTCCCGGCCGCCCACCCTCGCTCCGGGGCCGGCCGGCCTCGCTCCGGTGTTCGAGCATGGACCGCGCAGCCGGGGCGGCAGGACGGTCGCGCTGACGTTCGACGCGGACATGTCCCCGGAGCAGGGGGCTCGGGCCGCCGCGGGCGAGCGGTTCGACAATCCGCCGCTCATCGCGACGCTGCGCCGGCTGAAGGTGCCGGCGACCGTGTTCATGACGGGCCGGTGGGCCGAGGAGTATCCGATCCAGGCCCGGTCGATCGGCCGGGACCCCCTTTTCGAGGTGGCGAACCACTCGTACGGCCACCACGCCTTCACCGCCGACTGCCACGGCCTGCCCGCCGTGAAGGCGACCCGCATCGCGGCGGACGTCGAGCGGGCCTACACCGCCTTCCGCGCAGCGGGGGTCATGAACCCGATGCCGTACTTCCGGTTCCCGGGCGGTTGCTACGACCACCGCGCCCTGCGGGGACTCAGCTCGTCCGGGGTGATGGCCGTGCAGGGGGACGTGGCGAGCGGCGACACAGGGGCCGTGGATCCGGCGGCGGTCGCGCGGGGCGTGCTGGAGCGAGTGCGGCCCGGGTCCGTCGTCGTCATGCACTGTGCGAGAAGTACCGCGCCCGTGACCGAGCAGGCGGTACGGATGATCGTGCCCGCGCTGCGGGAGCGGGGTTTCCGGCTCGTGAAGGTGTCGGAGCTGGTCGGGGCGACGGCCGCGCTCACACCGTGAGCCCTCCGCACGGCCGCCGCACGCGGCTTTCCCCTGCGTCGTCCTACGCTGGACATATGAGCGACCACTGCGGCACCGAGACGACGACCGCGGGGCCGGCTTCGACTCCCGCGCCCGCCGCGGCCACCGGGACGACGGGGCAGGCCCCCGTCCCCGCCGGTCCGCCCTTCGCAGCCTGCGTGCTGTGCCAGGAACCGACCGAGTATCCCGAGTCGTACAAGGGGATGACCCTGTGCCCCGTGTGTGAGTGGCGCGAGGCCGAGCGCACCGCCTGTTCGGGCTGAGGAGCGGCCACCGGAGAGAAGGCTCCACCCGCCCCTCGGCCCGCCCGCCTCGAACCGCCTCCTCCGACGCGGGCGGCCGGAGCCGGCACGGCCGCTGGCAGACTGGGGACGTGACCATCAGTGACCCGTCCTCCACCCCTGACCCGGCATCCCGCCCTGTTGCGCCCTCCGCCGCGCCCCCGGCGCCCGCACCCCGCGGGGGCCGGAGCACGGACCCGGCCGGCGCCCGGTCCCGCGCACCGGAGCAGGACAGCCCCTTCCGGGACGCCCGGACCGCTCGTGACGAGGCGCCGCAGTTCGTACTGCCGCTGGTCGTACGGATCGAGCGGGCCGCTCCCCCGGCGCGCACGGACGCGCTGGAGACGGCCGCGCGTGCGGTGCTGGTGATGCTGAGCGACGAGCGCTCGGTCGGCGGGGGAGAGTGGGCCGAGGCGATGCGGAGCTGGCAGGACGCCCGTATCCGCAAGGTGGTCCGGCGGGCGCGCGGCGCCGAGTGGCGGCGGGCCGAGGCCTTGCCCGGGATCACGGTGACGGGCAAGTCGGCCGAGGTGCGCGTCTTCCCGCCCGTCCCGCTGGACGGCTGGCCCAAGGAGCTGGCCCGCCTCCAGGTGTCCGGCACGGATCTCGACGACCCGGAGCCGCCGGTCGACGCCGGTCCCGCCGCCCCGGTGCTGTGGCTGAACCCCGATGTCGGGATGTCGGCCGGCAAGGCCATGGCGCAGGCGGGTCACGGAGCCCAACTCGCCTGGTGGGACCTCTCCGACGAGGACCGCACCGCCTGGCGCGACGCCGGGTTCCCCCTCGCCGTCCGCACCGCTGACCCCGCCCGCTGGCACGCCCTCACCACCTCCGGCCTCCCCCTCGTCCGTGACGCGGGCTTCACGGAGATCGCCCCCGGCTCCTGCACGGTGGTCGCGGACCACCCGGCCCTGCGCGGCTGAACCCCGCACACCGGCGAGATCCCTGACGGCCGGTCGGTTGCGGTCACGCCGCCCGGCTTTTCGGTAACTGTGAACCGCCGTTGAACAGCCCGGCGATCGCGTACGTATCTCCCTGCACTGGCCAAGCAACTGCCCCAACGACCAGTTGGCATTACCCGGGAGGCTCATTTTGCGGCGTATCAATGGCTCGGTCATCGCCAGCCTGGCGCTCGTCGTCACCGTCGGAGCGCTCGCGTTCCCCGTATGGTCCTACGCCGACCGCTCGGGCACTGCTCAGGCCAATATGGCGGCCGGCACGGTCAACACCCAGTGGGGGCCGCTGACCGCGGCCGACCGTGACCTGATCATCAGGGTGCGGCTGGCGGGCCTGTGGGAGCTGCCGGCCGCCGAGCAGGCGATGCAGCGGTCGAAGAGCCCGGCCGTCAAGGAGGCGGCGGACCATCTGATCGTGGGTCACAAGGACCTCGACCAGCGGGTGCGGGCCGTGGCGGAGCAGCTGAACATCGAGCTGCCGAACCAGCCGAACGCCCAGCAGCAGGGGTGGCTCCAGCAGATGAGCAACGCCACCGACGACCAGTACGACCGCACCTGGGCGAATCTGCTGCGCTCGGCGCACGGCAAGATCTTCCCGGCCATCGGCACGGTGCGGAACATGACCGAGAACACGCTGGTGCGCCAGCTGGCCTCGGACACCAACCAGACCGTGCTCGACCACATCACGATGCTGGAGAAGACCGGCCAGGTCGACTTCGACGCCATCGCCAACGGCACGATCTGACGCGGACCGACGGCACGCGCCCGGCCGTGGCCGTCCGCCGCCCGAGCGGCAGGGGTCCGGTCAGCGCGCCACCCCACCCCCACCCCACGCCCAGCAAGACTCAGTCCCCAACGACCAGTTGGTTTCCTCCGGGAGGCACCTTTGCGACGCTCCAAGGGCTCTGTCCTCGTCGCCGTGGCGATCGTCGGCACAGTCAGTGCGGTCGCCTACCCCGTGTTCTACTCGTACCCCAACCGCAACGCCGCGGCCGCCGCGGCCGTGCCCACCGGTGACACGGTGACCACGCAGTGGGGGCCGCTCACCCCCACCGACCGCGACCTCATCATCAGGGTGCGGCTCGCGGGCCTGTGGGAGCTGCCGGCCGGCCAGCAGGCCCTGGAGCGCAGCGGCAGCAAGTCCGTCAGGGAGGCCGCGGACCACCTGATCAAGGGCCACACCGACCTGGACAAGCGGTCACGGATCATCGCGGCGAAGCTGGGCGTCGAACTGCCGAACCAGCCGACGCCGGAGCAGCAGGGCTGGCTGGACCAGATGACCGCCGCCAAGACGGAGGCCGAGTACAACAAGACCTGGGCGAACCTGCTGCGGGCCGCGCACGGCAAGATCTTCCCGGCGATCGCCACCGTGCGGAACAACACCCGCAACACCCTGGTCCGCCAGCTGGCCTCCGACGCCAACCAGACCGTGCTCGACCACATCACGGTCCTGGAGGGAACCGGCGAGATCGACTTCGCCCAGATCGCCGACAACTCGGTCAGCGGTACGGCGAGCCCCACCGGCCCGCCGCCGCCCGTGCCGGGGCAGATCGTGCAGCCCGCGCCCGCCGCGGAGCCGTCGACGAACCCCGATGTGAAGTCGACCCCGTCGCCGACCACGCCCGGCCTCGTCCCGACCGGGCGTCCCGACCCGGAGGAGCTGAACAAGGACCAGGGCGAACCGCAGGTGCAGTAGTCGAAAAGCTCAAATGTTGCTCTGAAGGTCCCCTCCGTGGGGTTCGGCCGGGAGCGGCGGGGCCATGACTCCGTCACGCCGGAACACAGGTCCGCCGTAAGGAGACGAACAAGGGTCCTGGTGCAGCCGTGACAGAGGAGGGGACGATGGAGCGGATGAGGCAGCTGGGTACGGGAATCGGATGGCGTCCGGAGATCGCGGACGCCGTCGAGCGCATGGCCGGGTCGGCCGGCGGCGTCGACTGGGTCGAGGTCGTCGCGGAGAACGTCTGCCCCGGCCACCTGCCCGAGTCGCTGCTGCGGCTGCGCGAGCGGGGCGTCACGGTCGTGCCGCACGGCGTCTCGCTCGGCCTCGGGGGCGCCGACCGCCCCGACGAGCAGCGGCTGCGGAGCCTCGCCGAGCGCGCGGAGGCCCTGGGCGCGCCCCTGGTCACCGAGCACATCGCGTTCGTCCGGGCGGGAGGTGCCCTCACCGCCTCGCCTCAGCTGGAGGCCGGGCATCTGCTGCCGGTGCCGCGCACCCGGGACGCACTGGACGTGCTGTGCGAGAACGTGCGCATCGCCCAGGACGCGCTGCCCGTGCCCCTGGCCCTGGAGAACATCGCGGCCCTGGTCAACTGGCCGGGCGAGGAGATGACGGAGGGGCAGTTCCTGTACGACCTCGTGGACCGCACCGGGGTACGGCTCCTCATCGATGTCGCGAACCTCCACACCAACCACGTCAACCGGGGCGAGGACCCCGCGAAGGCGCTGGACGAGCTGCCGGTCGACGCCATCGCGTACGTCCATGTCGCGGGCGGTTTCGAGCGGGACGGCGTCTGGCACGACAGCCACGCCCACCCCGTCCCCCGGCAGGTCCTCGACATCCTCGCCGACCTGGCCTCCCGCGTGACCCCGCCGGGTGTCCTCCTGGAGCGCGACGAGAACTTCCCGGAGCCGGCGGAGCTGGAGAGCGAGTTGGACGCGATCCGGGGGGTGCTGAAGACCTCCGGGGTTCCGGGCGGGACGGCCGCGCCGACCGGGCCGGCCGCGACACCGACCGCGGCAGCCGCGCCGGCCAGGCCTTCCGCCACGTCCGCCGAGGAGGCACCGGACGCCGACGGCGGGCCCGTGGCCCGGCAGCGACTCGGGCTCGCCCAGGCCGCGCTGTTGTCGGCGCTGGTCGCGGGGACGCCGGTGCCCGAGGGGTTCGACCGGGTGCGGCTGGGAGTGCAGGCCCGGGCGCTCGCGGCCAAGCGGGCGGACGTCGTGGGCAAGGTCGCGCCGGAGCTGCCGGAGATCCTGGGCCCGTCGTACCGGCCGGCGTTCCTGGCCTACGCGCAGGGCCATCCGATGACCGACGGCTACCGTCGCGACGCGCTGTCCTTCGCCGAGCACGTGCTGCTGGGCGACCGTGTCGAGGACGCGGGCACCCGGCGTGCGCTGCGCGAGTGGTGGCTGGAGCGCTCCGGCCCTGCGCCGCTCTCCCGGCGTCCGACGGCGCGGCTGGCCCGCGCGACCCGCAGGGTGCTGCTGCGTCGCTGAGCGTCGCGCCCACCCCGGGCCGCCCAGGGCGCGCGGCGGCCTGTCGCACGCCCGGGGTGTGCTGCGATTAACAAACCCAGGCCCTGCACATGGGTTTCACGCCCTATTCACTCCGCTTTCACCTGGCCTGTCCCTCACTTGGACACCCGATCCGGTGGGATTTGTACCCTCCTCAACCCTTTCTCCCTGTACGGCAGTTGGCGCAGACCGGGCAGTAACATGCCGGACCGAAGGCCAATCCGCACCCGAAGCGCTCGCGTGCGGTGCCGCAAGCAGGAGGCACCATGCGATCCGACAGACGCAGCAGAGGACTGCTCAATGGGACAGGGCTCATCGTCGCCGGGCTCACGGCGACACTCCTGGCACTGATCTTCCCGATCTGGTCGTACACGGACCGCTCGGGCACCGGCGTGGACACACTGAACGCGTCCACGGTGACGACGCAGTACGGTGCGCTGTCCGGGCTGGACCGGGAGTTCATCACCAAGGTCAGACTGGCGGGGCTATGGGAGCTGCCCGCCGGACAGCAGGCCCAGACGAAGGGCACCACCAAGGCCGTACGGACGGCCGGCGAGCATCTCGTCGAGGGGCACACCTTCCTGGACGCCCGGGTCCGCAATGTCGCCGCCCGGCTCGGGCTGGCCCTGCCCAACCAGCCGAACGACCAGCAGAAGGCCTGGCTCGGCACCCTGGACGCGGCGCAGGGCGAGCAGTACGACCGGGAGTTCGCGAACATCCTGCGGACGGCCCACGGCAGGGTGTTCTCCGTGGTCGCCCAGGTCCGCGCCACCACCCGCAACTCGCTGGTCCGCGACCTCGCCGACGACGCCAACACCACCGTCCTCGACCACATCAAGGTCCTGGAGGCCACCGGCCTCGTCGACTACGACGCGATCGCCCGGGACGCGGCCTCCGCGAGCGCCCCGCCCATCACCAACTCCCCCGCCCCGCCCGGCCCCTTGGACGACCCCGGCTCACCGATCCCGGTGACCCCCTCCCCGACGGCGTCCCCGTCCCAGCGCTACTCCCTCCCCCCGGCGGCGACGGGACCCCGCCAGGAGGACGACTGATGTCGTGACACCGGAACCCGCGCCCCGCCCCCACCGCCCGGTTGACGTCCGGGCCGCAGGGCGGGGCCGCCGCGACACGGCGACACCCACGGCCGGTGCTTTACTTCACCCCCTTTCGCACGAAACATCCCTTTTACTACTTTCGTACTTCGAAGGGATACGCGATGCGGGCTGCCGTGCTCTACGGGACGGTCGGGGCGGTGTTGCTGAGCGGCGTCGCCGCCGCGCCGGCGCGGGGCGAGACGTCCGGGATCGCGGGGGTGGACGTCGCGGCACGGCGGGCGGCCGAGGAGGGCGTCCGGTTCGGCAGGTGTCCGGCGCGGGAGGGGCTGCCGGACGGGCTGCGGTGCGGGACGGTCAAGGTGCCGCTCGACTACGCCCGGCCGCACGGCAGGCAGATCTCCCTCACGGTCAGCCGGGTCGAGGCCAGGGGCAAGGTCCCCCGGCAGGGGGCACTCGTGTTCAACCCGGGCGGACCCGGCGCCTCCGGGATGTACTTCCCGCTCATGGGGTTCCTGCCGGAGTGGAAGCGGATCGCGGCGGCGTACGACCTCGTCGGGTACGCGCCACGCGGCGTCGGGCGCTCGGCGCCGCTGTCCTGCGAGGACCCCGGGCGACGGCACCAGGGGCCCTCCGCCGCGCCGACGCACCCTTCGGCGTCGTACAAGAAGCGGCGGATCGCGCGGGCGAAGGCCTACGCGCACCGGTGCGCGCAGCGGGCCGGGAGCACACTGCGGCACTACCACTCGCTCAACAACGCCCGCGACCTCGACGTCCTGCGCGCCGCGCTGGGCGAAGACCGGCTGACCTTCATGGGGGTGTCGTACGGCAGCTACTTCGGGGCGCTGTACGCGAACCTGTTCCCCTCACGGGTGCGCCGCATGGTCTTCGACTCGGCGGTGAACCCGGACCCCGAGCGGATCTGGTACCGCAACGGCCTCGACCAGGCGGCGGCGTTCGAGGGGCGCTGGGCGGACCTCAGGCGGTGGATCGCCGGGCACCACAAGGTGTACGGCCTGGGGAACACCCCGGAGAAGGTGCAGCGCGCCTACGAGCGGGCGGCGGCACGCCTGTCCGCCCGGCCGGCCGGCGGCACGGTGGGACCCGCGCAGTTGCGGAGCACGTTCCGGCAGGCCGCGTACTACGACGACTACTGGCCGCAGCGCGCGCTCGCCCTCTCCGCGTATCTGCGCGGGGACGCGAAGCCGCTGATCCAGCTGGCCGGGCCGTACCCGGAGGCGGCCGTGGAGCAGGAGAACGCGACGGCCGTGTACACGGCCGTCGCGTGCAACGACGGGCCCTGGCCGGCGGACTTCCGAGGCTGGGACCGCGACAACACCCGGCTCGCCCGGACGGCGCCCTTCCAGACCTGGGACAACGTGTGGACGCACCTGCCGTGCGCGTACTGGCCGGGGCCGCGGCAGCGTCCCCTGGACGTGCGCACGGGGCCGGGTGAGCTGCCGCCGACGCTGATCCTCGCTGCCGAGCTGGATGGCGCCGCCCCGTACGAAGGTGCGATCGCCTTGCATCGGCGGCTCTGGGGCTCCGTCCTGGTGACCGAACGGGACGCCGGGAGCCATGGCGTCACGGGCGGGCCCAACAAGTGCGTCCACACGTATCTGGAGGCGTATCTGCTGAAGGGCCGGGTGCCCGTGAGGCGGGCGGCCTGTGCGGGGCGGCCCGCGCCGAGGCCCACCTCCGCGCGCGCCGCGACCGCCCCGTCGGGCGGCCGGACGGCCGAGACGGGTCCGGGGCCGGCCGCCCGGTTCCCCGCGCCCCTCGCGGGGCGCGGGTAGCCCGGTTACGCCAGGCCCTCGACCAGTTCGGCGACCGACTTCCGGCGGCCGGTGTAGAACGGGATCTCCTCCCGGACGTGCATCCGGGCCTCGGAGGCCCGCAGGTGGCGCATGAGGTCGACGATGCGGTACAGCTCGTCGGCCTCGAACGCCAGGATCCACTCGTAGTCGCCCAGCGAGAACGAGGCGACCGTGTTGGCCCGGACGTCGGGGAACCCGCGGGCCATCTTGCCGTGGTCGGCGAGCATCCGGCGGCGGTCCTCGTCGGGCAGCAGGTACCAGTCGTAGGAGCGCACGAAGGGGTAGACGCTGACGTAGTCGCGGGGCGTCTCGTCGGCGAGGAACGCCGGGATGTGCGAGCGGTTGAACTCGGCGGGGCGGTGCAGCGCCATGTTCGACCACACCGGGGTGAGAGCGCGGCCCAGCCGGGTGCGGCGGAAGAGGTTGTACGCCTCCTGGAGCTGGTCGCTGGTCTCGGCGTGCCACCAGATCATGAGGTCGGCGTCGGCGCGCAGGCCCGACACGTCGTACGTGCCGCGCACGGTCACGTCCTTCGCGGCGAGCTGGTCGAACAGCTCCTGGACCTCGTCGGCGTAACCGGAGCGGTCCTCCGGGAGGACGTCCTTCAGCTTGAAGACGGACCACAGCGTGTAGCGGATGACCTCGTTGAGGTCCTTGGCCAGCTTGCCCTTGTTGGGGACACGGCCGGACTCGGTGGTGGGGGCGTCGTCGCTCATGGAACTCATTCTCCCGCTCCGCCGTGCAGGCTCTGCACCGGGTTGGCCGTGAGGTCCTGCACAGCGCGCAGGTCACCCTGGATCTGGTCGACGGCGGCCGCCGCGCCGGCGATGCAGGCCGGGATGCCGACGCCGTCGTACGCCGCGCCGCAGACGGCGAGGCCGGGCAGCTTGCCGAGGTGCTCGCGGACGCGGGCCACACGCGTGTGGTGGCCGACCGGGTACTGGGGCAGGCCGTCGTCCCAGCGGGTGACGCGGGTGTCGACGGGGGTGGCGATCAGTCCCGTGGCCTCGCGCAGGTCGCGGCGGGAGACGTCGACGAGGTGGGCGTCCTCGTGCTCCAGGATCTCCGTCTCGCCGTAGCGGCCGACGGAGGTGCGCAGGATGAGCAGGTCGGGGTTCTCGTCGGCGATCCAGCCCCACTTCTGGGAGGCGAACGTGGACGCCTTGATGGTGCGCCCGTCGACCGGCGGCACCAGGAAGCCGCTACCCTCGGGCAGCGTGACGTCGGCACGCCGGTAGGCGAGGGTGACGAGCGCCATGGAGGCGTACTCGACGGCGGCGAGTTCGGTGGCTGCCTCGGGGGCCTCGGCGCGCAGCAGGCCGGCGGCGACCGGAGCGGGGGCGGCGAGGACGACGGCGTCGGCGTGCAGCACCCGGTCCCCGGCGGCGACGCGCCAGCCGCCGGAGGTCTCGCGGCGCAGCTCCGTGACGGGGGTGCGGGTGAGGATCTCGGCGCCGCGGGCCCGCACCGACTCGGCCACCGCGAGCGGCAGTCGGCCCACGCCGCCCTCGATGCCCATGAAGACGGGGCCGGTCTGCCCGGCGGCTGCCGCGCGGGCCTGGATCTCGCGGACGCCCTCGGTGAGGGAGGTGTGCGTCCGGGCGACCTCGAAGAGCTGCGGGACGGCCGAGCGCATCGAGATGCGGTACGCGTCGCCCGCGTAGACCCCGCCGAGCAGCGGCTCCACCAGGCGGTCCACGACCTCTCTGCCGAGGCGGGCAGCCACGTACTCCCCCACCGCCACGTCGTCGCCGACCTCCGTGCGCGGCAGGTCGGCGTCCCGCTCGATACGGGCGAGGCCCTCCTCGGACAGCACTCCGGCGAGGGCGGACGCGGTGCCGGGGACGCCCATGACGTGGCCCTTCGGCATGGGCCGCAGGGCACCCCGGGTCCACAGCGAGGCCGTGGCGGTGGCGGGCGGCTGGAGCCGGTCGGCGAGTCCGACCTGGCGGGCGAGGGCGACCGCCTCGGGGCGGCGGGCCAGCAGGGACTCGGCGCCGAGGTCGACCCGCGCGCCCGCGATCTCGCCGGGCAGCAGCTTGCCGCCGACCCGGTCCGAGGCCTCCAGGACGGTGACACCGGCACCCCGGTCCAGCAGTGTGTGCGCCGCGGCCAGCCCCGCGATCCCGGCCCCGATGACGACGACATGTCCGATGTCCGGACGTGATCCGCTCATGGGTCCACCTTCTCAGACGGCCCCGACGGCGCAGGTAGGGCCGTGTGGCCCCTCCGAGTCCCGACCGTGACCGCTTCGGGACCGGGCCCCGCAAACGTCCGGGCCCGCTCCGGCGTCGAAGGAGCGTCACCAGGCAAGCCGGACACGACCCCCGGGGGTACGCCGCCATGGCGCAGACAAACGCACGACGATCCCGACGGCCCGCGGGGGCCGTCGCCGCCCTGTTCCTCGCCGCCGCGCTGACCCTCACCGGGTGCGGCGCCGGCGACGACTCCTCGGGCGGCGAGACGGCCTCCGACAGCAAGGCCGGCGCCGCGGCCCGGCAGGAGGGGGCGCTGAGCGACGAGAGCGGAAGCGGCTCGAAGAAGGATCAGTCCGCCGACACCGCGCCGAAGCTCGGTCCGAGCCACGTCATCCGCACCGCGAGGCTGACCGTGCGGGTGAAGGACGTGCCGAAGGCGCTGGAGGAGGCCCGGACGACCACCGAGAACGCGGGCGGGTTCGTGGCCGACGAGTCTACGACCCGCGACGGCGAGGGCCGCGAACGCACCCGGGTGGTGCTGCGGGTGCCCACCGGGAAGTACGAGGAGGTCCTCACCGAACTGGAGGGCACCGGCAAGCTGGTCGAGCGCAAGGCCAAGGCGGAGGACGTCACCGACCAGGTGGTCGACGTGGAGAGCCGCATCACGACGCAGCGGGCGAGTGTGGCCCGTATCCGCGAGTTGATGGACCGTGCGACCAAGCTCAGCGACGTGGTCACACTGGAGGGTGAGCTGAGCACCCGTCAGGCGGACCTGGAGTCGCTGCTCGCCCGGCAGAAGTCCCTGAAGGACCGCACGAGCCTCGCGACGATCACGCTGTCGCTGTCGGAGACCGCGGTGAAGAAGGCCGGCAAGGACGACGAGCCGGGGTTCGTGGACGCGCTGGCGGGAGGCTGGAACGCGTTCGTCGCGGTGTTCCGCTGGCTGGGCATGGCGCTCGCCGCGATCCTGCCGTTCGCTGCGGCCACGGCCCTCGTCCTGCTGCTGTGGTTCCGCTTCTTCGGCCGCTCGCGGCGCCCCGCCCCGGCCGCCGAGCCGGAAGGCGGCGAGGAGAGCTGAAATGCGGGGCGGTCGTAGCGTGTTCCCATGAACATGAGCCGTACGGAACGTTCGAGGGAACGCCTGGTCGTCGTCGGAGGCGACGCGGCGGGCATGTCCGCCGCGTCGCAGGCGCGCCGGCTGCGGGGGTCCGACGAGTTGGAGATCGTGGCGTTCGAGCGGGGCCACTTCACCTCGTACTCGGCGTGCGGCATCCCGTACTGGGTCGGCGGTGACGTCCCCGAACGGGGCCGGCTCATCGCCCGTTCGCCCGAGGAGCACCGGGCCCGGGACATCGATCTCCGGATGCGCACGGAGGTCGTGGAGATCGATGTCGAGGGCAGGCGCGTACGCGCGCGTGAGGTCGACTCCGGCGAGGAGTACTGGACGCCGTACGACAAGCTCGTGATCGCGACCGGCGCCCGCCCGATCCGCCCCGACCTGCCCGGCGTCGACGCCCCCGGCGTGCACGGGGTGCAGAACCTGGACGACGGCCAGGCCCTCCTCGACACGCTGGCCGCCACCGGGGGCCGCCGCGCGGTGGTCGTCGGCGCCGGCTACATCGGTGTGGAGATGGCCGAGGCCCTGATCAACCGGGGGTACGAGGTCACGGTCGTCAACCGCGGCAAGGAGCCCATGTCGACGCTGGACCCGGACATGGGCCGTCTGGTGCACCGGGCCATGGAGGGCATGGGCATCACCATGGTCGACGAGGCCGAGGTCACCAAGTTCCTCACCGGCGACGACGGCAGGGTCCGCGCGGTCGCCACGGACGACGCCGAGTACCCGGCGGACGTGGTGGTCCTCGGTATCGGGGTGCGCCCCGAGACGGATCTGGCAAGGGCGGCGGGCCTCCCCCTCGGCGACCACGGCGGTCTGCTGACCGACCTGTCGATGCGGGTCCGCGGCCACGAGGACATCTGGGCGGGCGGCGACTGCGTGGAGGTGCTCGACCTGGTCTCCGGCCGTGAACGCCACATCCCGCTCGGCACCCACGCCAACAAGCACGGCCAGGTCATCGGCGCGAACGTCGGCGGTGGCTACGCCACGTTCCCCGGCGTGGTCGGCACCGCCGTCAGCAAGGTCTGCGACCTGGAGATCGCCCGCACCGGCCTGCGCGAGAAGGACGCCCGACGCGCGGGCCTGCAGTACGTCGCCGTCACCATCGAGTCCACCAGCCGTGCCGGCTACTACCCCGGCGCCGCCCTCATGACCGTCAAGATGCTCGCCGAACGCCGCACGGGCCGCCTCCTCGGCGTCCAGATCGTCGGCCGGGAGGGCGCGGGCAAGCGCGTCGACGTCGCCGCCGTGGCCCTGACGGCGGGCATGACGGTCGAGCAGATGACGGCCCTGGACCTGGGCTACGCCCCGCCTTTCTCCCCGGTCTGGGACCCGATCCTGGTGGCGGCGAGAAAGGCCGTGACGGCGGTGAGGGCAGGCGGCTGGTAGGGCGTGTCGCGGAAGTCGCTTCGTCGGCAGGGCGTGTCGCGGAAGTCCCGTCGTGCGCCCGAAGGGCCGGCGCCGCGGCGTGCGGGACGTGCGATCGCACGGCGCGGGAGCCCCTGGAATCCGCCGCGGGGCTGCCGGGGCGTTTCGGCAACGCCGCGAGCGCGCGTGCCAGGCGTCGCGGGACAGGCGGGACTTCCGGAACACGCCCCGGAGGGCGTGCCGGGCGCGGTGACGCGGCGGAGATCCCTCAGGGCCTCGTTCCCTCCGGGGCGCGGGGAACTGCGCGACCGGTCACGACGAACCCGTACCCGGCATCGCCCAGGATCCGGACGCGAGATCCCCTCAACCAGCCGAGGAGTTCCCGCTGATCCGGTCGATCGCCTGCATCGCCTGGTCCGATCCCGGCCGCGACGGCAGCGACGACACGGACGCGGACGAGGTCACCGCGGCGGGAGCGGTGGGCGCCGTCGCCGGCTTCGCGTGCGCCGCGGCCGCCCGCACCGACCGCAGCCGGTGGCTCACCGCCTCGTCCAGCGTCACCGGCCGCTGCATCCGCGCGGACAGCCGCCCGGCCTCCTGCCCGAGCGCGGCGACGTCTTCCCAGGTGAGCTTCACCACCAGGGACAGTTCCGCCTCACCGTCGGGGGTGGCGTGCATCGAAGGAGTCACTCGGTCGTTCATCGCCTGTTCCTCACGTAGATCCGCGGTTGAGGACACATACGCGCCACCGCGCACGAGCGTTCACAGCTCCGCTCGCCGGCTGCGCCACCTCCAGGCGTTCGCGGAGCAGTACGCGGCGGTGCCAAGGGAGTTGATCCACCATCAGCTGCCGGACCTGGTGCCCACGGGCGCGGTCGATCCCCGCACGGGCGGCTGCCTCGTGGGCGCGCCGGGCTTTGACAAGTCACCCGCGCTGTCCGTCCTCACCGCGATGTTCCTGCACGGCGGCCGGCTGCATCTGCTGGGCAACCTGCTGTTCCTGCTGGTCTTCGGCACCAACGTCGAGGACCGGCTGGGGCATGTGCGCTTCGCGCCGTTCTACGTGGCCTGCGGCTACGCGGCCGCGTACGGCTACGCGCTCCTCAACTCCGGCTCGGGCGACCCGCTGATCGGCGCCTCCGGGGCGATCGCCGGGGTGCTCGGCGCGTATCTCGTGCTCTTCCCGAGGGCCAGGGTCTGGGTGCTGGTGCTGGTGTTCCTGCCGCTGCGGCTGCCCGCATGGCTGGTGCTGGGCTCCTGCTTCGTGCTCCAGGCGGTCTACTCGTCCGGCGAGGGCGTCTCCGGCGCCGGGACGGTGGCGTACGCGGCCCACATCGTCGGCTTCGTCGCGGGCATGCTGCTCGCCTGGCCGCTGCGCCCGGGCGCCCCGCCCCCACCCGAGCCGCGCGGCCTGCTCCGGGGCAGGCGGGCGCGGCACGGGTGGTGAGGCGGGCACCGCTGGAGGGCTAGCGCCAAGGCCGTGAAGTTTGCGGCTGGGGTGTGTTGTCAAGGGCTGGCGGCGGCGAGGATTTCGATGCTGGTGGTGGCTTTGTAGCTGGTC
>NZ_JBWKAJ010000041.1:0-26406 GCF_056437585.1 Streptomyces sp. NPDC042364
CCTACGCCACACCGCCCGCGACTGGCGAAGGCCCCTGGTCGCCATCGGCATCACCGGATGAAACCGGACAGACCTCGATCATGCAAGGGACCCTGCGTCCGGAACTGCGCACGACATCAGGTGTGAGCATTCTCGCGATGGGCTGACCGAAGCCGGTCAGGGGGTGATCAGGGCGGCGGGACGACATTTCTCAGGTATCACGCACCCATGGGCTGGAGAGCAGTCCAGGACTCAAAGGCCGGATTCCGTCCATGCGTCAAGGCCGGAATAAGCCGCTTGCGTGCCGATGTCGCGCCGTGTGAAGGTGCATGGAAGATTGTGTGGCATTTACAGTCGGTCAACATGGGGGAAAGCGTCATATGGTATTGAATGCCCGAGTCGGTCGCCTTGCATCGTTGGGGCTGGCTTCGGCTCTTTCGGGGCTCCTCGCCATCGCACCGTCGGCGAGACCAGCCGACAACGCCGATGGTCCTTCTGTAACCTCCGTCATCCTCAATCCGGAGAAGCGGAATGCAGAGTTCAGCACTCCTGCGCTGGACCGGATAAAGAAGGCCGCAGAGGCGGGCGGGGTATCCCTGAAAGAAGCCATCCACGACTACCTGGCGAAGCCCGCGGCCGCGGCTGCAGCGGCGAAGAGCGCTTCCGTCGAGGAGCCGGACGGGCCCGTGAGTACGCCGAGTTCCTCGATCGACCAGCTGACGGCCGGAGAGATCGAAGACATCGAGGCCATGGCTGCAGGAGATGGGGTGAATCTCGAGGAGGCGCTCAACCGCTACGGCTGGCAGGAGCAGTTCATCGCAGTCGCGGATGAACTGGAGGCCAAGTATCCGGATACGTTCGCGGGTGCGGAGAAACTCGAGAAGAGTGCCTAGTTCGCTTTCAAGGGAGCGGCTCCGGCCGATGCGTTGGAGCTCGCGTCGTCCCTTCCCGTCCCCGTCGAGGTTGTGAGCAACAAGGGGTACAGCGAAGCCGAACTTGCCGCCGGCGCGGCGGCCGAGGCGGCGGTATGGGCGGCGAAGGCAGATGTCAAGAACTACAACGCGGCCTACGACATTCGCTCAGGCGAGATCCGGGTGGAGGTTGAGCCGGAGAACTCCGAAGCCAAGTCCCGCCTGAGCCTGAGTGCAGTGAACGCCACTGCGAGGGGCGCTGAAGACGAACGCATTCCGGTCGTCGTGAACATCGTCGAAGATGCGGGGCTGGTTCAGGAGGACGGAAAGATACGCGGCGGTGGCCTGCTCACAGGGTGCACGGCCGGATTCAACCTCAAGTACAACACGTCGAATACAAAGCGTCTGGGCACGGCAGGGCACTGCACCACCGGTAGTTCGTCCAAGTACGCCAACCATCCCGGGACGGGCGGGTCCGCTGCGGTCGATGTCGTCTGGTCCCACCAGGGAGGCTGGGGGGACATCGGTTATACGACGCACGGAGGCAAGACTCCCACCCGAACCTTCTACCACGACTGGAACAAGACCAGGTATGTGGATAAGCGCTCGGGAATGCCGGCCGTCGGTACTTCGGTCTGCCATTTCGGAATCGTATCCGGCAAGAAATGCAGCACCGTAAAATACCGAGACGTCACCGCTGGCGTGCTCAAGCATTTGGTGCTTACCAAGAGCGACGTCTCCGAAGGTGGTGACAGTGGCGGTCCGTGGTACGTTGGGGGTACCGCTGTCGGAATTCACACCGGTACGACAATTAGGGGCGGGGCTGTTCGCAGTGTCTTCACGCCCGCTTATCTTTATCAAAACCGCGGATTCGATGTCTGGCGTCGATAAAGAGCGAATCTGATCCTGTGGGGCAGGCGAGACCGCCTGCCCCACAGGTATATGTCCACATATCTACAGAGAGGCTAGGTTCATGTACTTTCCGCGCAAGCTCAGGTGTTCTGTGCTTGTTTCCGGCCTGCTCGCTCTCGCTGCTTGTGGGAGCGGAGAGAGCGAAGGGGAGACTTCTACGGACGGCCTCTCGCTCAAGGGAAAGAACCCGCAGATCGTGGTCCACAGCAGCGAACTGGCCGCAGATATGTTGGTGGGCGGACGTCTCGAATACCTCGCGGCGGGCGACTGCCTGCTCGTGCGTGCCGATCAGGGGGGCAAGGAAGTCACTGTTGCGCCACTCTGGCCGAAGGGTGTCGAGCCGACGAGCAAGGGCGGCAAGAACGGGGTCGAGGTCCCGGAGTTCGGCTCGATTCTGGAAGGTGCCACGATCAAGGCGAGCGGCTCCTTCTGGAAAGCTGACGATTCACGGGCGAAGGATCTGGACATCGCCTCCGCTTGCCGACCCGAAGCTGGATTCATCGTATTCAACGCCGACTCTTTCAAATGACCTCACTGCTGTCACATTTCGTCACTGTTGATCAGCGATGGGACTGAGACAGGTGACGCCCGAACCGAGAGGTGAGGCGCCGCTCGATCGAGATATCTCGTACGCGCCAGGTAATGGCCCGGACCTCGAAGTCGCTGAGGGAAACGACTACCCCGGCAGCAAGTTGACATACGCGTCCGGTCGACATGACGGAGAAGCTCGGGAACCCCTTGGATTCCCGGGCTCCCGCGTGCGGCTACTGGGTGACGAACTGCGTGAGGATCGCCTGGACCTCGTAGATGTCCACACCCTTGGTGAACGTCTTCTCGATCGGTTCGTGGGTGCCGGACAGCCAGATCTTCAGCTCGGCGTCGAGGTCGAAGTGACCGGCCGTCTCCACCGAGAAGTGCGTGATGCTGCGGTACGGGACGGAGTGGTACTCCACCTTCTTGCCGGTGATCCCCTGTTTGTCGATCAGGATGAGGCGGCGGTCGGTGAACAGGATGGTGTCGCGGATCAGCAGGAACGCGGCGTGGAGCTGCTCACCGTGACCCAGCAGACGTGCGTAGTCCTGCTGGGCCTTGCCGGGATTGACGGTGTGCGCGTTTCCGAACAGTGCCATGTACCGGGAGACGCCGACCCGGGCCTGCGGGGTTGCCTCCCGACTACGCTGCGCTACTCGGCCTGACCGCCGAAGCGCTCCTTGTACGCCTCCAGGTCGTCCTCCGTCAGCTTCGCGAAGAGGACCGGCGGGACGGTGAAGGGCGTGCCGGCCGGGACGGCGTCCAGGGAGCGGGCCTGCTCGGCGGTGACCCAGGTGGCGGTGTCGTCCTTGAGGGCGAAGGCGCTGCGCATGGCTGCCGCGGAGGTCGGGATGAAGGGCTCGGAGACCACCGCGTAGAGGTGGATGAGGTTCATCGCCGTGCGCAGGGTGAGGGCCGCAGCCTCCTGGTCGGTCTTGATCTCCAGCCAGGGGGCCTTCTCCTCCAGGTAGGAGTTGCCCGCCGACCACAGCGCGCGGAGCGCCGCCGCCGCCTTGCGGAACTGGAGCGCCTCCATGTGCTCCTCGTACTCCGCGAGGAGACGGGCGATCTCCTCGCCCAGCTTCGCCTCGGCCTCACCGGCCGCCGCGCCCGCGGGGACCTCGTCGCCGAAACGCTTGCGGGAGAAGGACAGGACACGGTTGACGAAGTTGCCGAGGGTGTCGGCGAGGTCCTTGTTGACCGTGGCGGTGAAGTGCTCCCAGGTGAAGGACGAGTCGTCCGACTCCGGGGCGTTGGCGATCAGGAAGTAGCGCCAGTAGTCCGCCGGGAGGATCTCCAGGGCCTGGTCGGTGAAGACGCCCCGCTTCTGCGAGGTGGAGAACTTCCCGCCGTAGTACGTCAGCCAGTTGAACGCCTTGACGACGTCGACCTTCTTCCACGGCTCCCGGATGCCCAGCTCCGTGGCCGGGAACATCACGGTGTGGAAGGGGACGTTGTCCTTCGCCATGAACTCCGTGTAGCGGACGTCGGTGTCGACGTCGAACCACCAGGACTTCCAGTCGCGGTTCTCCGGGTCCTGGTCCGACCACTCCTTCGTCGCGCCGATGTACTCGATCGGCGCGTCGAACCACACGTAGAAGACCTTGCCCTCGGCCGCCAGCTCCGGCCAGGTATCCGCGGGGACCGGGACGCCCCAGTCCAGGTCACGGGTGATCGCCCGGTCGTGCAGGCCCTCGGTCAGCCACTTGCGGGCGATGGACGACGCCAGCTGCGGCCACTGGTGCTCGTGCGCCGCGACCCAGGCCTCGACCTCGTGCTGGAGCTTGGACTGGAGGAGGAAGAGGTGCTTGGTCTCGCGGACCTCCAGGTCCGTGGAGCCGGAGATGGCGGAGCGGGGGTTGATCAGGTCGGTCGGGTCCAGCACGCGGGTGCAGTTCTCGCACTGGTCGCCGCGGGCCTTGTCGTAGCCGCAGTGCGGGCAGGTGCCCTCGACATAGCGGTCCGGGAGGAAACGGCCGTCGGTGGGCGAGTACACCTGGCGGATCGCCCGCTCCTCGATGAACCCGTTCTCCTTCAGCCGGCGGGCGAAGTGCTGGGTGATCTCGACGTTCTGCGGGGAGGAGCTCCGGCCGAAGTAGTCGAACGCGAGGGCGAAGCCGTCGTAGACGGCCTTCTGCGCGTCGTGCGCCTGCGCGCAGAACTCGGCCACGGGGAGGCCCAGCTCCTTGGCCGCCAGCTCGGCCGGGGTGCCGTGCTCGTCCGTCGCACAGATGTACAGGACGTCATGGCCACGCTGGCGGAGGTACCGGGAGTACACGTCCGCCGGGAGCATGGACCCCACCATGTTGCCCAGGTGCTTGATCCCGTTGATGTACGGAAGGGCGCTGGTGATGAGGTGTCGAGCCATCGGGGGATGCTCCCAGGTCGGTCGATTTCGTAAGGCGTGAGTCTTGAAATCCTAGCCGACACGGGGGTGCCGCCCGCCTCCCGTTTTGCGGGGTGGGAAGCGGACGGCACGGGACGTCCCGGTGAGGGGCGCGGGTGGAGGGTTAAGGGCGCCAGGCGGCCAGGATGCCCTCGTAGACCTCGGCGTCCGTCAGCTCGCGCGGGGTCTCGCCGGCCAGGAAGTGCGAGGCGTTCTCCGTCTTGAGCTTGCGGAGGTAGTCGAAGGCCTTGTTGTCCGGGTCACCGAAGGCGACGAAGGCGAAGTGGACGCCGGGGTGGCTCTTCGCCGCCTCCGTGAGCGCCTGGGTGGCGGGGGTCTTCGCGTCCGGGGCGCCGTCGGTCTGGAAGACGACGAGGGCGGGCGCGGTGGGATCCGCCGACTTCTGGTGCTGGGCGAGCACCTCCTCGACGGCCGCGTGGTAGCTGGTGCGACCCATGCGGCCGAGGCCGTTGTGCAGCTCGTCGATCTTGTTCTCGTGCTCGGTGAGGGTGAGCTCGCCGGTGCCGTCGAGTTCGGTGGAGAAGAACACGACGGGGACGGTGGCCTCGGGGTCGAGGTGGGCGGCGAGGGCGAGAGTCTGCTCGCCGAGGGCCTGGGCGGAGCCGTCCTTGTAGTACGGGCGCATCGACGCGGAGCGGTCGAGGACGAGGTACACCTTGGCGCGGGCGCCGGTGAGGTCGTGCTCCTTCAGGACGCTGCCGGCGGCCTTGTAGGCGGTGGAGAGGCCGGGGGCGCGGGAGCGGATGCGGGTGGCCGGGGTGGCGGGGCCGGCGGACTCGGCTTCGCCGTCGGCGACCGCGGGTTCGGGGGCGACCGCGGGTTCGGAAGCGGTCGCGGGTTCGGGCGCGTCGGCGTCTTCGGGCAGGTCCGAGGGGTCCGCCACGTCCGCGGGCTGCGCGGGGGTGCCGGCTGCCGCGACGACCTCGGGAGCGGCCTCCGGCTCGGAGGCGGCGACCGCTTCCGGCTCGGGTGCCTTCACCGGCTCCGGCTCGGGTGCCTGCTCGGCTTCCGGCTCGGGTGCCTTCGCTGCGTCCGGCTCGGACTCCGCCTCAGGAGTCTCCTTCGGCTCCGCCTCGGCGGCAGCCTCCGGCTCCGAGGACTCGGCGGCCTCGGGCTCGGGCGCCGTGATGGCCGCGGGCTCGGCGTCAGTCTCGACCTGCGGCTCCGGGGCAGTCTTGGCCTGCGGCTCCGCGCCGGTCTCCGTCTGCGGCTCGGCGTCGGCCTCCTTCGGGGCCGTCTGCTCCGCCACGGCCTCGGGCTCGCCCTTCGCGACGGGCTCCGCCTCGGCCGCAGACTCCGCCTCGGCTACTGCGGAGGTCTCCGCCACCGAGGGCTCCGCCTCGGCGACGGCCCCGGTCTCCCGGGCGGCCTCCGCTTCGGCCTCAACCACAGGCTCGGTCTCAGCCGCAGCCTCCGCCTTCGGCTCGGCGGCTGCCCCGGCCTCCGCCGCAGGCTGAACCTCGGCTTCGGCCGCCGCAGGCTCGGCCTCATCCTTCGTCTCGACGACCGGCTCCGCCTCGACGCCCGGCTCCGCCTCGACCACCGGCTCGGCCACGGCGGCGGTCTCAGCCGCAGACTCCGCCTCGACCCGCGCCTCTTCCTCCGCCTCGGCCTTCGCCGCCGCGGGCTGGACCTCAACCTCGGCCTCGGCCTTCGCCGCCGCAGGCTGGACCTCAACCTCGGCCTCGGCCGCAGCCTCGGGCTCCGTCACCGGCGTACCGCTCTCCGGCTCGGCCTCTCTCTCGACCACGGCCGCCGCGGGCTCGGCCTCAGCCTTCGCCTCGACGACCGGCTCGGGCTCGACCACCGTCGCCTCGGCCGCCGCGGGCTTCGCCTCGGGCTCGACCACCGTCGCCTCGGCCGCCGCGGGCTTCGCCTCGGGCTCGACCACCGTCGCCTCGGCCGCCGCGGGCTTCGCCTCGGGTTCCTCGGCCTTCGCCGTCTCGGCCTTCGCCTCCGTCACCGGTGTCTCGGCCTTCGGGTCGGTCGCTGCCGGCTCGGGGTCCTCCGCCCGCGGCTTCGGCACCGTCACGTTGTCGAAGGCCGCGGAGACCAGCTCGTCGACGACGGATGTGGTCGGCTTGGCCTCGGCCCCCTGCGCCGGAAGCTTCGGCTCGGTCTCCTGGGCCGGAAGCTTCGGCTCGGCCTCCTGCTGGGAGGACCCCTCGGTGATCGGATCAGCCCTTCGCGGGGACTCCGGCTCCGCCGGGGAGACCTGCTCCGCCTCCTGCGAAGGGACCGTGTCGCGTTCCTTGCGTGAGCGGGAGAACGCGTTCCGCAGGAGAGAGAGAATGCCCATGTGCGCAACCCTTCGAGTGAGTTGTAGCCCGTCAATCCCTGGCCAGGACGGACACGTAAGGTTAGCCGCCGCGTTTGGCGATCTTGGGGTGGGGCGGGAGGTTTCTCTAACCCCGCGACCGGGAGCTGTCAATACCGCCCCAACTGCCGTGGGTTCACCTGCCGTTCACTCTCCGTCCCCGTTCTCGAACACACGCGCCCCTAACGTCGCGCTCACACCAAAGGCACATAAGAGGGAGCGCAACGTGCGCAAGCTGCTGCCCATGATCGGCTCGCACCCCGGCGGCCGTTCCGCCCTGACCTGTCGGTACCGCTGTGGTGACGCCTGCTTCCACGAGGTGCCGAACACCAGCGCCAACGAGTACGTGGGCGACGTCATCGCCTCGGCGCTCAGCCGCCGGTCCGTGATGCGCGCCGCCGCCGTCGTGACCGTGGCCACCGCGGCCGGTACCGCGACGGCACTCGGCAGCGCCCCGGAGGCGGCCGCGGCCGCCGCCACGGCCGAGGGCGCGGCCAAGAGCACGCCGAAGGGCAGGGGCGCCCGCGGTCTGCGGTTCACCGCCGTCGCGCCCAACACGGCGGACGCCGTGACCGTCCCCGAGGGCTACCGGCAGAACGTCGTCATCCGCTGGGGCGAGCCCATCCTGCGCGGTGCCCCGGCGTTCGACCCGGAGAACCAGACGGCCAAGGCCCAGGCCGGCCAGTTCGGGTACAACTGCGACTTCCTCGCGCTGCTGCCGCTCCCCGGCGAGCGGGGCCGCAAGCTCCTCGTGGCCAACCACGAGTACACCGACGAGGTGCTCATGTTCCGCGGCTACGACCCCGCCGACCCGACCCGCGACCAGGTCGAGGTCGCCTGGGCGGCGCACGGTCTGTCCGCCGTCGTCGTCCAGGAGGACCGGCGGACCGGCAGGCTCACCGCCGTGCCCCGGCACCACCTCAACCGGCGCGTCACCGCCACCACCGAGTTCCGGCTGACCGGCCCGGCCGCCGGCTCCGACCTCCTCAAGACCTCCGCCGACCCGACCGGCCGCAAGGTCCTCGGCACGCTCAACAACTGCTCCGGCGGCACCACTCCCTGGGGCACCACGCTGCACGGCGAGGAGAACTTCAACCAGTACTTCGCCAACAGCAGCCGTCCCACCGACAAGCGGTACGGCATCGGCACCGGCGCCACCGAGCGCAAGTGGGAGCGGTTCGACAAGCGGTTCGACGTGGCCCAGGAGCCGAACGAGCCGCACCGCTTCGGGTACGTGGTCGAGTTCGACCCGTACGACCCGGCGTCCACGCCCCGCAAGCACACCGCGCTCGGCCGCTTCAAGCACGAGGCCGCCACCATCCGGCTCACCGCCGACGGCCGCCCCGTCGTCTACTCCGGTGACGACGAGCGCTTCGACTACTTCTACAAGTTCGTCAGCAGCAAGCGGATGAAGAAGGGGTCGGGCCGCGCCGTGCGCGAGCACAACCTCTCGCTGCTCGACGAGGGCACCCTCTACGTCGCCAAGCTCACCGGCGACTCCCCCGCCATCGAGATCGACGGCACGGGCAGGCTCCCGGCCGACGGTGAGTTCGACGGCAGCGGCGAGTGGATCCCGCTGGCCACCGCGACCGCCAAGGGCGCCGTCTCGCACGTGGAGGGCATGACGGCCGACGAGGTCTTCGTCTTCACACGGCTCGCCGGTGACAAGGTCGGCGCGACGAAGATGGACCGGCCCGAGGACATCGAGCCCAACCCGGTCACCGGCAAGGTGTACGTCGCCCTCACCAACAACTCCAACCGCGGCAAGTCCGGCTTCGCCGCCGCCGACGAGGCCAACCCCCGCAACGCCAACAAGCACGGCCAGGTCCTCGAACTCACCGAGCACCGGAACCGGCCCGAGAGCACCAGGTTCGCCTGGCTGCTCTTCCTCGTCGCGGGCGACCCCGACGACCCGGCGACCTACTTCGCGGGCTTCCCGAAGGAGGACGTCTCCCCGATCTCCTGCCCGGACAACGTCGCCTTCGACCCGTACGGCAACCTGTGGATCTCCACCGACGGCAACCAGCTCGGCTCGCACGACGGTCTCTTCGGCGTGGCGACCAGGGGCGAGCGCCGCGGTGAGCTGAAGCAGTTCCTGACCGTGCCGAGCGGCGCCGAGACCTGCGGTCCGATCATCACCGACCGCCGTGTCCTGGTCGCGGTGCAGCACCCGGGCGAGATCGACGGCGCCTCCGTCGAGAACCCCAAGAGCACCTGGCCCGACGGCCCCGGAAAGATCGTCCGTCCGGCGGTGGTGGCGGTGTACCGCGCGGACGGCTGCGACATCGGCGTCTGAGCGAGGTTCAGGGACAGCCGAGGCCGGACAGTTGTCCGTGCAGATGCGAACGCGGGCCGTCCTCCCCCGGGAGGACGGCCCGCGGTGCGTCGGGGTGGGGCTCAGGGAGCCAGGCAGTTCACGCCCGGGGCGCCGGCCGGGTCGAGCAGGCCGGCCGGGTCCAGCAGGGCGGCGGGGTCGACGAGCCCCGTGACGCCGGACGGGGTCTCGGCGAGGCAGGTGACCGTGGCCGTCGGGTCCGGGGCCGCCTGGGCGGCCGGGGCCAGGGTGCCGGCGAGGGCGAGGGTTCCGAGCAGGACGGTGGCGGTGCGCCGCATGGCGAACATCCCCTTGTCAGAAAGGAAGCGAATCGTCCGGTTGGACGTGTCCGATCATTACGGCTTTCCGCCTGCGAACTCGCCTTCCGTCACCCGTGCGGGGCGGGCGTAACGATTCGGCGCTCTGCGTCGGGTTGACCGCCCCGCCCCTACCGGACGACATCCCGGTCGGGCGGTGACGTGATCGCCCGGGCCGCCGCCACCTCCTGCCGCAACGGCTCCAGCACGCTCCCAGGCGGCCCGCTCAGATCGGACCGGACCCCGTAGAGGACGTCCGTCCTGCGCAGTCCGTCCGCCAGCTCGCGCAGCTGCAGGGCCACCTGGTCCACCTCGGCGGCGGTCGGCGGCTCCGCCCCCTGCTTCACCCGGACCCGCGCGGCGGTGGTGGCGTCGACGATCCGTTCCACCGCCACGACCAGCGGCCACCAGGCGGCGGCCCGACGGCCCGTCGGCGGCGGTTCGGTCAGGGCCCGCTGGAACTCCGTGCGGATGGCGGACAGGTCCCGGTAGAGGCGGCGGCGCTTGCGGGCCCGCCCGGTGGGGTCCTCCGCGCCGGGCCCGAAGACGTGTTCCACGTACGCGGCGGTGTCGGCGACGGCGTCCGCGAGCCGGGCGCCCACCCGGGCGTGCCAGCTCTCCGGCCACAGCAGATAGCCCGCGACCAGGGCGATGGCGCAGCCCGCGAGGGAGTCGACGAGCCGGGGCACGAGCAGGCCGGTGCCCTGGTGGTTGAGGATGTCGGAGAGCAGCAGGATCACCGGGGTGATGGCGGCGGTCTGGTAGCCGTAGCCGCGGGGGGTGAAGACGGGGATGAGCGGGGCGAGGCACAGCATCACCGGGACGTCCCACCAGCCGCGCGGGACCTGCGCGAGGATCGCCGCCGCGACGACCAGGCCGACGACCGTGCCGAGGGCCCGCAGCAGCGCGCGGGAGAAGACCGAGCCGAAGTCCGGTTTCAGGACGAAGGTGATGGTCAGCGCCACCCAGTAGGAGCGGGGTACGGCGACGAGGGAGACCAGCGCCTGGGCGATGCCGATGCACAGGGCGAGGCGCAGGCCGTAGCGCCAGGACGCGGCGGACAGCGCCACGTCGCGGGCGGCCCGGGCGGCCCGCACCCGGAGCGGGGCGGTCCGGCCGAGGTGGTCGTCGGCCCGTGACAGGGCGTCCGGCGACCCCTCGGTGACGACCTCGCAGGCGTGCCGCAGCGCCTGGTCGACCGCCCTGCCGATCTCGCTCCTCGGCGTGGGCAGCCGCAGCCCCAGCGGCCCGGAGTACCCGGTGTCGACGGCCTCGGCTACATGGCGCACGGCGACGGGGATCTCGTCGGGCAGCGGGCGGCCGGACAGGCGTACGGCGGGCGCGGCCTCCACGAGCGGGGTGACCGCGTTCAGCTGGGCGAGGAGCCTGACCAGGTCGGGGCTGCGTCCGTGGTGGCGGGCGCGGCGGGCGAGGATCAGGTCGTAGGACTGGTTGAGGGACTGGGTGACGGCGTGCCGTGCGGTGTCGTAGGCGTCGGTGGCGTCCGAGGTGGTCGCCACCAGCAGGTCGGCGACCTTCCGGTAGGTCTCGGCGACGGAGGCGCGTTCCGGTACGCCGGCCCTGAGCGGCCAGGCGAGGAGCGCCTGCACGAGGACGAGGAGGCCGCCGCCGGTCATCAGGACCGGGGCCAGCCACCAGTCGCCCGGCATCGGCAGACCCGCGCCGACCACGGAGTTGAGGAGCAGCAGCAGTCCCGACACGGAGGCGACGGCGCCGATCGTCGAGATCATCCCGGAGACCAGCGCGATCCCGGTGAGCGCGGCGACGGTGACCCAGCCGTGCCCGTACACCAGTGAGCCGAGGGTGATGCCGATCGCGCTGAACACCTGAGGGACCGCGATGTTCAGCAGCCGCATCCGGTACGCGTCCGCCGTGTCGCTGATGACCCCGGACAGGGCGCCCATCGAGGCGAGGGCGCCGTACTCGGGGTGCCCGGCCGCGAGACCCAGGGCGAGCGGCAGGGTCAGGGCGACCGCCGCGCGGGCCACGGCGGGCCGGTTGACGGGGGGTGCCTGCTGCGGTTGGAGGTTCCGGACCAGCCAGTCGGGCGGGGTGAGGCCGATGGCGAACGGGCGGGGCATGCGGCCATTATCACCACCGGAGATCGCCCGATCATGTGAAGTTCTCGGCGGGCCGGGGCGGCGGTGGCGCGCCTCCTCGTCGTGCCCCGGGTGTCAGTTCCGCCGGTGCAGGGTCAGATCGGCGACGACCGCTTTGTGGTCGGTGCCGCCCAGTTTCCGGAAGCGGGTCTCGCGGACGGAGAAGTCCTTCGCGGAGACGAGGACGTGGTCGATCTGGGCGCCGAACCTCGGGGTGGTCCGGGCGGGCCAGGTCGGGGTCCGGTCGTGCCCGGTCAGCCGGGCGGCGTCGCCGAGCCCGGTGTCGAGGATGCCGCGGAAGGCCGCGTGGTCCTGGCTGGCGTTGAAGTCACCGGCGACGATGGTCGGGGTCCGGGTGTCGGCCGCCGCGTACGCGCGCAGCGCGCCGAGCTCCCGCCGCCAGGTGCCGACCTGTCCGGCCAGCGGCGGCATGGGGTGGGCCAGTTGCAGCCGTACGGGGTGGCCCCGGACGTCGGCGACGGCGCCGGGCATGCCCATGGTGGCGGCAATCGGATCGGTGCCCTTGAGGGGGTGGCGGCTGAGGATGACGGAGCCTTCGGAGCCGTATCCCTCGACGGCCCGGCGGTAGGGGTAGGCCGGCTTCTTGCCGCTCAGGTCGCCGAGGGTGTCGCGGAGGGTGGCCGAGCAGGTGGCCTGGCACTCCTGGACGAACACGATGTCCGGACGGTCGCGTTCGACGGCCCGGACGAGGGCGGCGGTCCCGTCGCCGAAGTGCACGTTCGACGTCATGACCCGGATCTCGGCGAGGACCGGCCCGTTCGGCTCGGTGGTCTTCCCGTACGGCTCGATGTACCAGGCCAGCGCGCCGAGCAGCACCACGCCCCAGGTCAGTCCGGTCCAGGAGCGGGCCAGGGCGAAGAGGAGCAGGGCGAGCCCGGTGGGGGCGAGCAGCCAGGGCAGGAACGCGAGGAGCTGGGGGACGGGGGTGAAGGCGTCGACGTCGATCACACGGCAGACGACGACGGCGGTCACCACGGCCAGCAGCAGGACGGCGCAGCCCTTCTTGCCGCCGTGCGTGGCCCGGCGGGGGGTGACCGGCTCCGGCCCCTCGATGGTGGTGCTCTCCAAGGCCGGCCTTCCGTTCGCCCGCGGTGGTCCTGTGCTCCTCATTCAAGGACGAGGTGGGTGGGGGGAAGGTTGCGCGCGGAGAAGCGGGTCCGGGTGCCTGGTCGGCGTGGGGATGGGGGCTGTATGGGGCTACGGGAGGGCGGGGCCGGTCGCGCCGTCGTCCGGGAGGTGCTGCGACCACACGACGCCGGCGGCGCACCTTCCGGCGCCGTGGCGGGCCGACGCGGTGGTGATCGAGATGACCGGCGAGGCGCTGGAGACCGCGCTCGCGGGACCGCGCCGGGGCTGAGCCGACCGGCTTCGGCTCAGGCCTCCGCCTCCTGGTCGGGGGCCGTCGCCAGGGACCACATCACGAAGACGGACGTGGCGATGACGATGACGGACCAGACCGGGGCGTACGGGAGGAACATGAAGTACGCGATGGCGTAGAGCGACGCCAGGGCGATGCCCATGCCGCGGGCCCAGTCCCGGCCCTGGAGGATGCCCCAGCCGGTGAAGGTGAGGACGACTCCGAGGACGAGGTGGATCCAGCCCCAGGTGGTGAGGCTGAACTCGAACACGTAGTCGCCGATGTTGGTGTAGACGTCGTCCGTGGCGATCGCCGCGATGCCGTTGAGGATGCCCAGCACCCCGCTGACCATCATGAGGACACCGGCGAAGACCATTCCGCCGATCGCCCAGGAGGAACCCGAGTGCCTTCCCTGCGGGGGTGTCGGCGTCGAGATGGTCTGGTGGCTGTGGGCGTTGGAACGCGGTTCGGCGCTGTGCTGGGCCATGGGAGGGCCTCCTCGGATGGGCGGACAGCTCATCCGCATGCTCACGCGGCCGCGGGGGCGCCGCATGTGGTGTAGGCCGAACGGGTGACGGCGGCCTCCCGGCCCGCGCTCAGTTTCGGGCTTCCGGTCGGGCGTCCAGTCGGGACAGGAAGTCCTCCAGTGCCTTGTTGAACGCGTCCGGGCGTTCCAGGTTCGGCAGGTGGGCCGCGCCGTCGACCACCCGGAGAACGGAGTCGGGGAGCGCGGCGTGCATGGCCTCGGCGTCGGCGACCGGGGTGTACTCGTCGTCGGCGCCGACGACGACCAGGGCGGGGACGGCGACGCGGGTCAGCAGGTCGTTGTAGTCGGGGCGCTCGGCGCGTCCGCGCAGGGCCGCCGCCGCGCCCTCGGGGTCGGTCGCCGCCATCATGCGGTGCACATGGGCCGCGACCTCGGCGTCCGCGGAGGGCGCGACCATCTTGTACAGCACCTCGTCGGAGTACCCGCCCATCCCCTCCCGCAGCAGCCTGTCGGCCATGGCGTTCCGGGCGCGCCTGCCCTCCTCCGTCTCGGCGGTGGGGAAGGTGTCGGCGAGGACGAGACCGCGGACGCGGTGCGGGAAGAGCCGGTAGCACTCCATGGCGATCTGGCCGCCCATGGACAGGCCCGCGAGGACGAACTCGGGGATGCCGAGGTCGTCGAGGAGCGCCGCGACGTCCTCGGCGAAGGCGGAGAGCGGGGTGACGCCCGGGACGACCGGGGAGGCCCCGTAGCCCCGCAGATCGGGGGCGATGACACGGCGGGACGCGGCGAACGCGGTGGTCTGGGGCCGCCACATCGTGCGGTCGAAGGGGTGGCCGTGGACGAGGACGAGGGGGAGCTTCGACGAACCTGCTTCCCCTTTGTCCTCGTATGCGAGGAAGGGTGCCATGTGCTCGACCCTAGGTCGCCCCAACTCCTCGGTGCAATAAGATCTTTGCCCTCGGTGCAATGCGGGTGGCGTGCCGGGGGAGGGAGGCCGGGCGTGGTGAGCGACTACCGGCGGATCGCGGACCGTATCGCGGAGGAGATCGCCGCCGGGCGGCTGAAGCCGGGGGACCGGCTGCCGCCGCAGCGGGTGTTCGCCCGCCGGCGCGGGATCGCCGGGTCCACCGCCGGGCGCGTGTACGGGGAGCTGGTGCGGCGCGGGCTGGTGGTGGGGGAGGTCGGGCGCGGGACGTTCGTACGGGCGGCGCCGGCGCCGGCGGGCGCCGGGCGGGCGCTGGCGGAGCCGGTCTCCTCGGCGCCGGTGAACCTGGAGCTCAACTACCCTTCCGTGCACGGTCAGGCGGAGCTGCTCGCCGCCGGGCTCGCGCCGCTGCTGCGGACGGATGTGCTGGGGGACGCGCTGGGCCTGGTCCCGGCGAACGGCACGGGCGAGGCGCGTGAGGCGGCGGCCGGGTTGCTCGCGGTGCCCGGTTGGCGTCCGGAGCCGGAGCGGTTCCTCTTCGCCGGGAACGCCCGCCAGGCCATCGCCGCCGCCCTGGCGCATCTCGTCCGGCCCGGGGGCCGGGTCGGGGTCGAGTCCCTCACGTATCCGCTGGTCAAGGAGATCGCCGGGCGGCTGGGGGTGACGCTGGTGCCGCTCGCGACGGACGGGGACGGGCTGCGGCCCGACGCGCTGGCCGCGGCGCACCGGGTGGCGCCCCTGTCCGCGGTGTACGCGCAGCCGACGCTGCACAACCCGACGTCCGTGACGATGCCCCATGCGCGCCGGGCCGAACTGGCCGCATTGGTAAGGGAGTTGGACCTTCCGGTGGTGGAGGACCGGATCTGGGCGTTCCTTGCTGGTGCTGGTGCTGGTGCTGGTGCTGGTGCTGGTGCTGGTGCTGGTGCTGGTGCTGGTGCGGGTATGGGTATGGGTACGGGCGCCGGGACCCCGGGCTTGGTGGGGGACGGACGGGACGACGGCGGTGTGCTGCCGCTGGCGGCGTACGCGCCGGAGCGGGTGTACGTCGTGGACGGGCTGTCCAAGCGGGTGGCGCCGGGGCTGACCGTCGGGTTTCTCGTGGTGCCCGGGGGCCGGGCCGAGGCGGCCGGGCACGCGTTGCGGTCCGGGGGGTGGGCGGCGGGGAGGTTCGCCCTGGAGGCGGCGGTGCGGTGGATCTCGGACGGTACGGTCGCGCGGCTGGTCGCGGCGAAGCGCGAGGACGCGGCGGCCCGGCAGCGGCTCGTGCGCGAGCATCTCGCCGGGTTCGCCGTACGGGGGGACGCGCGCGCCTACTACGCGTGGTGGGAGCTGCCGGAGCCCTGGCGGGCCGACACGTTCTGCGCGGCGGCGGCGGAACGGGGCGTGGCGGTGACACCGGGACCGGCGTTCGGCGTGCCGGCGGTGACCGGTGCCGGGGCCGGGCGGGACCCGGGACACGAGGGCTCGTGGGTCGTGGCCGGCCGGGGCGCGGACGCGCCCGCGGGGGATGGCGGGGTACGGCGGCGCCCGGCCGTGGTGCCCTCGGCGGCTCAACGGCCCGCGGTCGCGCCCGGGGTACCGCACGATGCTCCGCACGCGGGCGGCCGTGGGGAGCACCGCTCGCCGGACGCGTCGGGGCGGCAGGGACCTGCGGGGCACCCGGGGCAACCGGCGCGGCCGGGGCGCGGGGTCAGTGCCTTCAACTGCGTCCGGCTGGGACTTGCGTCGGTGGGTCCGCGGGAGCTGGCGGAGGCGTTGGCGGTGCTGGGCGACGTCGCCCGGGGAGGCCGGTGAGCCAGGCAGCCGCGGCGACGGTGGCGCCGAGGGCGAGGAGGCCCCAGGTGACGGTGCGCAGCGTGGCGGTGAGGGCGTCGTAGACGGCGCCGGCGGCTGCCGGGGAGACGCCCGGGGGCAGGTCGGCGAGGGTGAGGTGGCGGCCGAGGGCGACGGCGAGACCCAGCAGGGCTCCGCCCAGCGCCGTACCCAGCCCCGTCGCGCACACCGCCCGCCGGCGCCGGGTGGCGACCAGGATTCCCGCGGTGGCCAGCAGGAGCGCACCGACCGGCAACCAGAACGCGGCGACTTCGAGCACGCGATACCCCTTCCGCAGCTGGACCAGTTCCTCCGCCGTCAGCACCGTGACCTCGGTGTGCGCGACCGGGATGCGATGCGCGAACGGCACGTGGTCGCGGACGAGTTGGCGCTTGACCCGCTCCCCGACCGGCGCCAGGTCGAGCGTCACCGCTTCCGCCGCCCCGTGCCCGCTGCCGCCGGTGCCCTTCTCCCGTACCGCCCGCAGCACCGCGTCGTGGGCCGCCCTGTTGGCCGTGTGCCACGCGGCACGGAAGGCCTCGGTACGGGTGAAGGACCGGGCCGCGTCGTGGGTGAAGTCCCGCAACGGCTCCCGTAGCGGCGGCCGTACCCGCACCTCGCGCAGGATCGCGCCGGCGACCGCGTCCGCGAGGGCCTCCCGTACGTCCGGGTCGGCGACGAGCGGTGCGGTGACGGCCAGGTAGCGGGCCCGGTCCCCGATCTCGTACGTCGCCCACGCGGCGAGCGCGCCCACCGGCGAGAGCAGGCAGGCGAGCAGGATCAGCGCGGCCGACAGGGGACCCCGGGCACGAGGGAACACCCCTTCAGACAAGGCCCCCGGCCGCTCCCGCGCGAGCGCTCACGCCGCACCTGACTGCGAATGGCCCCCCAGGACAAGCCGAACGGCGGGCGGCACCCCGCCGGACCACCGCCGGGTCACCCCGCCTTCTCCGGTGGAGTGCTCCACCGAACGGGTGTTTCCTGGACAGGGGGAGCAAGGAGGCCGATCATGCGGATTCCACTGGCTCCGCGGACCCTCGCCGCGACCGCTCTCGCCGGCGGTGTCGTCACCGTCGCGGCCCTCGGGACGACGGCCCGGGCGGCCGGCCCGACGCACGACGACCCCTCCGGTGGGCTCGTCCGCGGCACGGTCGTCGCCCGCGGCGACCTCAATCTCCGGGAGCAGCCGACCACCCGCTCGCACGTCGTCGGCTTCGTCGAACCCGGCGCGCACGTCCGTGTCGAGTGCGCCGTACGGGGGCAGAGCGTGTTCGGCGAGCGCCACTGGTACTGGCTCCCCGAGGAGCGCGGCTGGGCCAGCGCGGTGTTCGTGGACACGGGCCACCGCTCCGTGCCGAACTGCACCGACCCGTGCCCTCGCTGGAAGGACTGCGATCCCTGCCGGACGAAGCAAGGGCACGGGCACGACAACGGTTCCGGCTGGGACTCCGGGTCCGTGACCTTCACCTGGACCTTCACCGCCTCCGGGACCTGGGAGTGGGAGGGCTGACCAGGAGGGCTGATCACGCCAGGCGACGGCCCTCCGCGTCCTCGTGCGTGTAGTAGCGGTAGAACGCGGTCACGAAGACGGCCGCGGCGATGACGAGGGAGAGGACCGTGGACTTGAGGACGCTGTCTCCCGCCTGGCTGTAGAGGAAGCCGAAGGCGCAGCCCGCGAAGGCCGCCCACAGCGCGGCGTGCAGTTCCCGGCGCAGCCGGGGCGCGACAGCCTGGACGGCGAGGTGGAGCACCGCGAACACGAACGCGGTCACGAAGCCGAACAGCACGTTCCAGCCGGTGATCGGGCCGGCGTCGCGGTTGATGGCCGCCGCCCAGTAGCCGTAGACGAGACCGAGGACCACGGGCAGGGTCCGGCGCGCGATGGTGTGGGCGCGCGCGCCGAAGACATCGGGTGTGGCCGGGTCCGTCCGCGTCACCGGCGCGCCCGGAGTCCGCTGGACGGGTGAGCCCGGCCTGGGTGCCGTCTGAGCCATGGGAGCACTCCTTCCTTGCCTCCCCCGCGACTGCCCGCCCCGCTTACCAGGTCACACCGGGGGCGTCCCGTCGGCAAGTCGGAGTGCGGGAAGAGGTGCGCACCGGGCGGGTGGCCGGGATGCGCGGGGCGGGGCGGCCGGGATGCGCGGGGCGTGCGGGCGTGTTTCGCTGTGGGGCATGCGGATGCCGATGCCGCGTGCGCGCCGCGCCCCGGACCCCGTGCGGCGGCAGCAGCCGCTGCGGGTGCGCGGCCGCAGCGTCGCCTGGCTTCTGCCGTCGGCGGTGCTGTGCGCCGTCCCGGTGATCGACTGGATGACCAGCGACGACTTCCGGGTCATCTCGTGGCTGGTGCTCGTGCCGGGGATCGCCGCCGCGGTCTGCCGGGTGTGGACGACGGCGGTGTTCGCGGCGCTGTCGATGCTCGTGTACTTCGCGGGCGACAGCGCCTGGCCGCACCAGTACCGCACCGGCCTGCCCGACTTCATCCTTCTCGCCCTCGGCGGTGTGATGTCCGTACTGGCCTGTGCGGTGCGGCTGCGCGCGCAGGAGCGGATGCTGCACATGCGGGCCGTCGTCGACACCACCGGCAAGATCCTGTTGCGCCAGCTGCCGCCGCACGTCGGCGGCCTCGACCACGCCGAGGTGTATCTCGCCGCGGACAGCGAGGCGCGCGTCGGCGGCGACTTCTACGACATCCAGCCCAGCCCGCACGGCACCCGCGTCCTCGTCGGCGATGTGCAGGGCAAGGGTCTCGCGGCGGTGGAGGCGGCGTCCGTGCTGCTCGGCACGTTCCGCGAGGCCGCGTTCCACGAGGCCGCACCCGGCACCGTGGCCGAGCGGCTGGAGACCCGGATGATCCGCCACGTCCGCTACTGCGCCCACGTCGGCCGCGACGACGCCGAGCGTTTCGCGACCGCCGTCCTCCTCGACTTCCCCGAGCTGCGCAGCGAACGCACCGACTGGGGCCCCGACACCACGGGCCTGGACCATCTCACCGTCGACATCGTCAACTTCGGCCACGAACCCCCGCTGCTGGTCTCACCCGACGGCGTACGCGTCGTCGACCTGGGGGACGGACTGCCGCTGGGCCTGAGCGAACTGGAGCCGGTCGGATCGACGGCGGGGGCGGGTGCGGCGGTCACGGCCACCGTGCGGCTCGCTCCCGACGAGTCGCTGCTGCTGGTGACCGACGGCGTGACGGAGGCCCGGGACGGGGACGGGGTGTTCTTCCCGCTCCGCGCCTATCTGAGCCGGGCGCTCGCCGCCGACCCGCGCCCGGCCACCGACCCCGACGCCCTGGTGTGCCTCGTCCGCGACGGCGTCCTCGGCCACACCGGGGGGCATCTCGACGACGATACGACGATCTTCGCGGTGCGCCGCGGCACGGGCACCGGACGAGCCGCCGGCACCGACACGGCCGGCTGACCGGAACCACCCTGAACGGGGCGTTCCCACCCGGTACTTTCCCCTGTTTGCACGCGCAGCGGTTACGGTGCTGGCTGGCGTACGTGATCGATGGGAAGGGAAACCGATGCCCGGAACCGTGCTGCTGCTCGCGGCCTCGCCCGTGGGCAAGGGGTGCCTGGTGGACGCGGCCTCCGTGCTTCCCGTACTGGCGGCCGTCTCGCCCGAGGTGCTGTCCGGCACCGGGACGGCGAACGTCGTCGAACTCGCCGACCCGCTGGAGCCGCAGGCCGTGCTCACCCGGTTGCGGGCGGCGGCCACCGCGCCCGGTCCCCTCACGGTGTACCTCACCGGGCAGCTGCAACTCGACCGCAAGCAGCGGCTCGTCCATCTCGCGCTGGCGCGTACCACCCCTGCCACGGTGCGGTACACCGCCTTCCCCTGGCACTGGGTGGTGGAGGAACTCCGGTTGCGTGCGCCCGGGTCCACGACCCTGTTCCTCGATCTGCACGCCGACGCGGACGTGTGGCGGCAGTTGGCGGGGCGGCCTCTCCCGGTCGGGGCGGGGGTGAGCGTGTACGGGCGGATCGCGCCGCCGCCGTCACGGCGGGGGGTGGCCGTACCGCAGTACATGAGGGCGCTCGCGACCATACTGCGCAGCGGACAGTGCCCGGCCCCCGCGGTGCTGCACGAGCAGGTGCTGCTGCGCACGACGGAGTACGGGGACATCCTCCTGGCCCAGGACGCGACGGCCCCCGGCGGCGTACCCCTGGCACACCCCGCCGCCGTCCTGCCGGAGCCGGCCGGGTCGTTGCCGCCGCCCGGCGTACGGGCGGCCGCCGCACCGTCACCGTCACCGTCGGCCGGCGCGGCGCCCGCAGGTGCCGGGGGTGCCGGGGCCGACGATCCCCATCTCGCCATCACGGCCGCCGTGGAGGACGGGCGGCATGCCGACGCCGACGCTCTCGCCGCCCGGTGGGAGGAGGCCGCTCGGCGGGAGTTCGGGGTGGGCGCGGCGGAGGTGCTGCACTGGCGGGAGGTCCGTGCGGACCTGGCGATGTTCGCCGGGGACGCGGCGCGGAGCTGCGAGATCTGGATGGGTGTGGCGCAGGCGCGGCTGGCCGCGGGGCAGGACGCCGGGGACCCGGTGGTGGAGGCGGCCGTGGACCGGGCCCATCACCAGTGGGGGCAGATCGGCGATCCGAGGCGGGCCCGGGAACTGGGTGCACTGCTCGCCGGGTTGCGGGAGCGCGTGCCGGGGCGGCGGGCCGGGGCCCTGCGGCATGTGCGGCAGCATCTCGCCGAGTTGAGGTCGGCCCAGCACGTACCCGGTTAGCCGAGCCGGGCCGATGAGCCGTCGTTCCGTTCGTCGTAGATCGATGAGCCGTCGATCAGAGCGCGCGCCGGGCCGACCTCGGAGGGGGAGTTGTGCGAGGTCACACCCTTGATGTGCCCTCTCACGCCGATCACTTAAGCGGGCGTGGATCCGGATCGGATCGGAGTTCGGTCAGAGTCCGATCCGAAACTCCCCAAGTCCTGGTAAAAGACACCTCCGCTTGCCAACCGTTCACACCGCCTCCGCATCAGAGCGGTGCCGGGAGCCGGACCCGGAACCACGCGCCGTCGGCGGAGGGTTCGAGGAGGACCGTGCCGCCGTGGGCCGTCGCGATCGCGGCGACGATGCTGAGGCCGAGTCCGCTGCCCGGGGCGCTGGTGGCCTCGCCGCGGACGAAGGGGTCGAAGAGGCGGGCGCGGAGTTCGCGCGGGATACCGGGGCCGTCGTCCATGACCTCGATGACGCGGTAGCCGTCCTCCGTGCCGAGGCCCAGTGTGGTGGTGGTGCCGGGAGGGGTGTGGACGCGGGCGTTGTTGAGCAGGTTGGCGACCAGTTGGTGGAGACGGAGCGGGTCGCCGGTGACGGTGTGGTCGCCGGGGGCGAGGAGCAGCCGGACCGGGTGGTCGGGGTGGCAGTCCCGGGCGGCGGAGGCCGCGTCGCGGCAGAGCTGGGCCAGGTCCACGCCGGTCAGTTGCAGGGGCTGGCCCAGGTCGAGCCGGGTGAGCAGCACGAGTTCGTCGATGAGGGTGCTCATCCGGCCTACCTCGGTGGCGATCCGGCCGAGCGCCTCCTGGCGCATGGGTTCGAAGGCGGGGTCGCCGACGCGGGCGAGTTCGGCGTAGCCGGAGATGGTGGTCAGCGGGTTGCGCAGCTCGTGGCCGGCGGCGGCCATGAACTCCCGCAGTCTGCGCTCCGTCTCCTGCCGTTCCCTCATCTCGCGGCGGCCGAGCCGTCGGGCGCCGAACAGGACGGTGGCGAGCAGCGGGAGTGCGGCGGTGGTCTCCACCTGGAGGAGGCGTTCGACGGCGCGGTGGTCCTCGACCGTCGAGCGGGCGGTGACCACGTAATCGCCCTTGTGGGTGCTGCCGGCCAGGGGGACCCGGACCACCTGGGCACGGTACGTCTCGCCGAACCCGGAGGGGTCGGCGCGTGCCGCGTGCGCCTTGAGCCGGGCGGGGGTCAGGGCGGGGAAGGGGGGCAGGCCCGCCGAACCGGGGTAGCGCTCCACGACCCGACCGCGGGCGTCGAGGACGAGGACGAGGGTGTCCTTGTCGAGGAGGGGCGGGGCGAGGGAGGCGGAGGACCGCTCGGACGCCCGGGATGCGGCCGGGCCGGTCGCGTTCGACGTTCGGGAGGTCGTGGACGTGGCCGGGGACACGGGGGTGGCCGCGGAAGCCCGAGTCTCCGCTGGTGCCGAGGCCGGTGCCGCGTCCGGTGCCGTCGCCGGCCCGGACGGCGAGCCCGGCGCCGGTGCCGACTGTCTGGGGGCTCCCGAGGGCGGGAACACGAGACGGCTGAACCGCTCGATCTCGCGGTCGGTGCGGGCGGTCAGGTGGTGGGCGAGAGTGTGGGCGGAGAGGGCGGCGAGGGTGGCGAGGGTGGCCAGGGTGGCGATCAGCCAGAAGGCGACCGTGCGCCCGCCCGCGCGGGCGTGGCGGATCCGGTGCTCCGGCGCGGAGGGGCCCGGGTGGGGAGGGGGGTGGTCGCTCGGGGTGGCCGTCGCGAGCAGCCCGGCGGCCCTGATGGTCTCGCCCAGTCCGCTGAACCCGCTCATCCGTCCGCTCCTCGCCGGGTGCCGTGCGCCCTGCCCCCGGCGGCTCCCCCGGCCCCACTGCCGCGGGCGGCGGCCCGGGGTGCGCTCAGTTGGTGCACAGTTGGTAGCCCACCCCCCGGACCGTGCGTATCAGCGACTGGCCGGGTTCGCCCAGTTTGCGGCGCAGATAGTAGATGTAGGTGTCGACGACGCCGGAGCCCTCGTCGCGGTGGTTCCAGACCCGTTCCTGGATCTGTCCGCGGGACAGGACGCGGCCGGGGTTCTCCATGAGGTAGCGGAGCAGGGCGAACTCGGTGGTGGTGAGGCCGACGGGGCGGCCGGCGGCCCACACCTGGTGGGCGTCCGCGTCGAGTTGCACCGCCCCGGCGCGCAGCCGGTTGCGGTCGGCGGCGGGCGCGGCACCGCCCGCCCGGCGGAGCAGCGCCCGTACCCGTGCCGCGACCTCCTTGAGTTCGAAGGGCTTCGTGACGAAGTCGTCGCCGCCCATGTCGAGGCCCCGCACCCGGTCGTCGACGCCGCCGAGCCCGGTGAGGAAGAGCACCGGCACCGCGTTGCCGCGCCCGCGCAGCGTCCGGCAGACCTCGAAGCCGCCCAGGTCGGGCAGGTTGACGTCGAGGAGGATCAGATCGGGGTCGTGGCGGGTGACGGCCTGGAGCGCCTGGCGCCCGGTGGCCGCGGGGACCACCTGGTAGCCGAGGAACTCCAGGGCCATGGTGAGCATGGAGCGGATCCCCTCCTCGTCGTCCACGACGAGAAGGCGGCCCGAGTCCGAAGAGACAACAGAGGGCACAGGGGCGGTCATGTCCTGTTCCTTTGCGACCGTGACCTCAAATTGAGATCTCAAGTTTTTCGGCAGGGTCCGCGTATCCTCACACGTACCGGCAGGTAAGGGAGAGCGCTTCAGGGATGATTCGGAATGACTCGTTCCTCACAGTGGAAACGGGAACCACGCCGCCGCCGAATCGTTCCGGCCACCCGCCCCGCCGGCCCCCGCCCTCACCCTCTCCCCTCCCTCTCCTCCCTCCCCAACGCACAGGAGCGCGCCCGGAGTTGAACCGGGCGCGCTCGGGTGGTGAACAACAGGCGGACGGACGTCAGCTCGTGAAGACGAAGTACTTCCAGCTGCCGTGCGTCGTCGTGTTCACGTTGTCGCCGGAGGTGGTGTCGATGTACGAGGCCCGGATACGGAAGCGGACACCCGTGCTCGGGGTACCGGTCAGCTCGACCGCGCCCACGCCGCCGGACTCCAGGGCGAAGTACTGCTGGCCCGTGGTGTGCCAGGCGCCGTCGTAGTACCCCTGGACCTGCACCCGGTACTTGCGGCCCGGGTAGTAGGTCATCCGCGTCGTGAACAGCGGGTCCACGGACTTGCGGAAGTAGTAGTACGTGTGGTTCCAGGCGTAGTTCGTCTTGTAGTGACGGCTCGGGGTCGTCGACACGCTGACGTTGGTGTAGACCCGGCTCGTCGCCGTCACCGGCTTGTAGCGGGCGTCGCCCGCGAACTTGGCCGTGAGCTTGGTGTCACGGGTCAGGTCGAGGGTCACCGACAGGTTGCCCGAGGAGTTCACCGTCCCCGACTTGACCAGCTTGTTCGGCTTGTCGGAGCCGTACGGGTCGGCCCAGATCTCGACCTTGCGGTTCGTGTAGGTCGTACCGAGGTGCGCCGTGAACGAGACGTCCGCGCCGTACGCGTACACGTTGCCGTTCTTGTTGAGCGTCAGCGAGGGGGTGGCACGGGAGACCTCGACGGTGTCGGAGGCGCTCGCGGAAGTGTGCCTGGCGTCGCCCGCGTAGGCGACGGTGTACGTCACCGAACCGCCGGCGGGCGGGGTGTCCTTGAAGGAGTACGTGCCGTCGGTCGTGACCGTCACGCCCGCGAGGGCCTTGCCGGCCGGGGTCTCCAGGTCGGTGCGGGTGACGGTGAGGGTCGTCCCGGGGGCGAAGGCCGTGTCCGAGGTCAGCTTGCCGGTGACCGTCAGTTCCTTGGCGCGGGTGGCCGTCGCGGGCGCGTTGACCGAGAGGGTCGTGGGCGTCGGGACGGTGTCGTCGAGGTCGCGCAGCGCGTAGCCGCCGGTACCGAGGGCGACCACCGCGAACAGGTGCGACTCGTCGGGCGCGAAGGCGAGGCCGCCGGGCACGAGGGTGCCCGCGCCGGTGCCGTCGGCGGTGGCGGTGAAGTCGTGGACGTGCCCGGCCGTGGAGGCGCCTGGTTCGTAGACCCACACGTCCGGCTCGTACATGCCGTCGATGCCCGCGGCGACCGTGCCGTCGGGGGCGATGTCGACGGCGTTCGGGTACGCGTCGGTGGGGTACTTGCCGTCCGGCGTCAGGTCGGACGTCTTGTACACCTGGTGGAAGTAGGGGGCGCCGCTGGCCACCACGAGGTGGGAGCCGTCGGGGGTGAGGGCGAGGTCGCGCAGGTTGCTCGCCACGTAGTCGCCGGTGTTCGGGCCGCTCGCCTTCTTCGCCGCGGTCCCGGACGACACGTCGTAGACGGCCACGGTGATCGGGCTCATGCCCTCGATGCCGGCCGCGAGGGTGTTCGGGGCGCCCGGGGTGGAGGTCAGGGTCGGGGCCGCGTACCAGCCGCCGTCCTGCTTGAGGGTGATCACCGGGTCGGGGCCGGACACGTCGAGGGAGCCGATGTTGCCCTGCGCCGCCGCGCCGTAGCCGAACCACAGCTTGCCGCCGGCCCACGCCGGGTACTGAGGGTCGGTGCCCTCGCCCGTCGGGTACCGCTCGGCCTCGGTGACCGTGGCGGTGTCGATGGCCACGATGGAGTCGTCGCCCGGCACCGCCGCGTACAGCGTGCCCGAGTCGGGGGACAGCTCCAGGCCCTTGGCGCCGGGCAGCGAGGCCACGGTGCCGACGACGTTGCCCGCGTAGTCGGTGGCGACGACCTTGCCGCCGGCCGGGTCGGAGACGAAGACCCGCTGGTGGACCCCGTCGACGACGATGTCGCCCGACGACTGCACCGGCAGCGGGGTGCTGGTGTCGGCGACGGCCGGAGTGGCCCCGGTGACCGCCAGCGCGGCCGAGCTGAAGAGGACGGCCAGCGCGGTGGCCGTCGGAAGGGTGCGCATACGCACGTGTTCGAACCCCCCGGAACGAAAGCGAGAGAGCGTCGCATATGCCTGTACGGCACACGGACGCATTGAGCGAAGACTAGATCAAGCCACTGGCGGGGGGATCACAGGGGGCTTCCGGAACCCGGCCGGAGTCCTGCCGCTGCCGTGCTCACCGTTATGAACTGGGAGAATCCCCCCTCGCGGCAGCCGCGCACCGAGTGGCTCGTGGGCCGCCGTGTGACATTTTCGGACACGGGACCCGGGGTGTCACCGCAGCGGAACGGCCGTGGGGGGGGGGGGGGGGGGCCCGGGCCCCCCCCCCCGCGGGGGCCCCCGGGGGGGGCGGCGGGGGGAATAATTTATAAAAAGAGCCCACGCGGGGTGGGTTTTATGTTTTGGCCGGGGGGGGGGTGGTG
>NZ_JBWKAJ010000042.1:0-25001 GCF_056437585.1 Streptomyces sp. NPDC042364
CTGAAGCGGGTCATCAGCGGCGACGGGCCGTGCAACGACCAGCGGATGGAACGCCGCAGGACGGCCCACGAGGAAGGCGCCTGGGTGCGTGAGGCCGCCACCGCCCATGCCGCCAAGCAGGCGGCCCGTACGCAGAAGGGAGCGGTGGCATGACCACCGAGAAGAACGACTGGCGGCCGTACGAGGTGTTCGTGCGGGGCAAGCGCGGCCTGAACCACGTCCACGTGGGTTCCCTGCACGCCGCCGACGACCGGATGGCCCTCACCCACGCCCGCGACCTCTACACCCGCCGCAACGAGGGCGTCTCCCTCTGGGTCGTGCGCTCGGAGCACATCGCCGCCTCCACCCGCGACGAGAAGGACCCCTTCTTCGAGCCCAGCGCCGACAAGGTGTACCGCCACCCCACCTTCTACGACATCCCCGACGACGTCCCGCACATCTGAGGAGCAGAGCATGAGTGACGACCACGTCCACCTGACCCTCGCCGAGGGACACGACGACGACACCCGCTGGGCGTACGGCACCGGTTTCGAGGACCCCCTCCACGGTGTCGACACCGGCGTGCCCGAGGGCGTCGACGCCCGGGAACTGGCCCTGGTCTGCGTGGCACTGGCCGACGACGCCCTCGTCCTGGCGCAGCGGCTGGCCGAGTGGACCACCCGCGCGCCGGAGTTGGAGGAGGAGGTGGCCCTGGCGAACATCGGCCTCGACCTGCTCGGCCAGGCCCGCCTGCTGTACTCCCGCGCCGGCCAGGTCGACGGCACCGGCCGCGACGAGGACGCCTACGCCTACTTCCGGGACGCCGACGACTTCCGCAACGTACGCCTCGCCGAACTCCCCGATGTCGACTTCGCGTTCTGTGTCACCCGCCTGCTGGTGCTCTCCGCCTGGAGGCTCGCCCACTTCGATCGGCTCACCGCCTCCGACGATCCGGTGCTCGCCGCGATCGCCGCCAAGGGCGTCAAGGAGCTGAGCTATCACCGGCAGTACGCCGCCGAGTGGGTCGTCCGCCTCGGCGACGGCACCGCCGAGTCGCAGCTCCGGATGCGGGACGCGCTGGAGCAGGTCGCGCCCTATCTGGACGAGCTGTTCACCGCGTACGACGTCCAGGACGAGGTCGAGGCGGTGCTGACGCAGGTCACGGGGACGGCCGGAGTACCCCTGCCGGTGTGCCGGCCGCAGCCCGGCGCCGGTCGCGACGGCGACCACACCGAGCACCTCGCCCCACTGCTGGCCGAGCTGCAGAGCGTGGCCCGCGCCCACCCGGAGGCGACATGGTGACCGCGCCGACGGACGTGCGCCACGCCCGGCACGTCGCCGAGAGCGTGCCGGACCCCGAGCTGCCCATGCTCACCCTGGCCGACCTCGGCGTGCTGCGCGACGTCGAGGTCGGTGCGGACGGGACGGTCGTCGTCAGCCTCACCCCGACCTACTCCGGCTGCCCGGCCATGGCCGAGATGCGCGCCGAAGTGGCCGCGCGCCTCACAGCCGCCGGATACGCGCAGGTCCGGGTGCGTACGGTGCTCGACCCGCCCTGGACAACGGACTGGATCACACCGAGCGGTCGCCGCACCCTCGCCGAACACGGCATAGCGCCTCCCGGACCCGCGCCGAGGCCCGCCCCCGGCCCGGTGCCGCTGACCCTGTCCCCCACCCGCCCCGCGGTTCCGTGCCCCCGGTGCGGCTCGGCGGACACGGAGGAGACCTCCCGCTTCGGCGCCACCTCCTGCAAGGCGCTGTGGCGCTGCCGCGCCTGCCGCGAACCCTACGAGTACGTCAAGGAGATCTGATGGAGGACCTGCTGCCACCCGGCACCTCCGCGCCCACGGCCGTGCGGCGACGCCGCCCGGTCTTCCATCAGCTGCGGGTGGCCGCCGTACAGCGGCTGTGCGAGGACGCGGTCGCGGTCGGCTTCGACATCCCGGACGACCTGGCGAAGGAGTTCGCCTTCGCCCCGGGCCAGTCGCTCACCCTGCGCCGCGCAGTCGACGGGCGGGACGAGCGGCGCTCCTACTCGATCTGTTCGCCGGTGGGCGCACGGCCGCGCATCGGGGTGCGCGAAGTGCCCGGCGGACTGTTCTCCTCCTGGCTGGTCCACGACGTGCGGCCCGGCGACACCCTGGAGGTGATGGCCCCGACCGGTGCCTTCACCCCCGATCTCACCGCATCCGGGCACCACGTCCTCGTCGCCGCGGGGTCCGGCATCACCCCCATGCTCTCCATCGCCGAGTCGGTCCTGGCAGCCGACGACCACTCGCGGGTCACCCTGTTCTACGGCAACCGACGCACCGGCTCGGTCATGTTCGCCGACGAACTCGCCGACCTGAAGGACCTCCACCCGGTGCGCTTCCAGCTCGCCCACGTCCTCTCCCGCGAGCCCCGCGAGACAGAGGTGCTCTCCGGCCGCCTGGACGCCGACCGCCTCTCCGCCCTCATCGGCGGGCTGGTCGACGTCACCACCGCGGACCACTGGTGGCTGTGCGGACCCCACGGCATGGTGCGCGACGCCCAGAAGGTGCTGGCCGACCTGGGGGTGCCCGGCAGCCGTGTCCACCAGGAGCTGTTCCACGCGGACGACACGCCGGTGCGGGAGGTGCGGCACGAGGAGGCCGTCGCCGGGGGACCGGTCTCCCAGGTCACCGTCACCCTCGACGGCCGGTCCACCACCGCCGCCCTGCCGCGCGGGGCCACGGTGCTGGACGGCGCCCAGAAGACGCGCCCCGACCTGCCCTTCGCCTGCAAGGGCGGCGTGTGCGGCACCTGCCGCGCCCTGGTCACCGAAGGCGAGGCCGACATGCGCCGCAACTTCGCCCTCGAAGCCGCCGAGGTCGCGGCCGGCTATGTGCTGACCTGCCAGACCTTCCCCGTCTCCGAGACACTGACCGTCGACTTCGACAGCTGAGGAAACCCATGCCCGTGCACCTGGAGGTCTCCGAAGGCGTCGGAACCATCCGCCTGGACCGCCCCCCGATGAACGCCCTCGACATCGCCTCCCAGGACCGGCTCGGCGAACTCGCCGCAGAGGCGACCGAACGCGACGACGTACGGGCGGTGATCCTGTACGGCGGCGAGAAGGTGTTCGCGGCCGGCGCGGACATCAAGGAGATGGAGCTCCTCGACCACGCCGGAATGGTCAGGCGCTCGCGCCCGCTTCAGGAGGCGTTCACCGCCGTCGCCCGCATCCCCAAGCCGGTCGTCGCCGCGGTCACCGGTTACGCGCTCGGCGGCGGCTGCGAGCTGGCCCTGTGCGCCGACTACCGGATCGCCGCCGACAACGCCAAGCTCGGCCAGCCCGAGATACTCCTCGGCCTGATCCCCGGTGCGGGCGGTACCCAGCGCCTGTCCCGGCTCGTGGGCCCCTCCAGGGCCAAGGACCTCGTCTTCACCGGCCGGATGGTCGAGGCTGACGAGGCCCTGCGGATCGGCCTGGTCGACCTCGTGGTTCCGGCCGCCGAGGTGTACGAGCACGCCTGGGCCCGGGCCGCCCGGCTGGCCAGGGGCCCCGCACTCGCCCTACGGGCCGCCAAGGAGTCGGTCGACCAGGGGCTGGAGACCGACCTCGACACCGGTCTCACCATCGAACGCAACTGGTTCGCGGGCCTGTTCGGGACAGAGGACCGCGAGCGGGGGATGCGCAGCTTCGTCGAGGAAGGCCCCGGCAGGGCGACGTTTCTCTGACAACTCCTGGAACGATGCCGTGACCGCGCCGTCCTTCTCGGCGGCGAGCGACACCGTCCGCCCCTCGAACCACAGCGTCCCGGTGGGAGTCAGCAGCCCGTACGGAGACCTGCGCCCACTCCTCCTCCCTGTGGCGCTCGTTCTCCGCGAGGGCCAAGCGGGAGTCCGCCGGCGAGGCGAGGACGGCGTCCCGGTCACTGCCGAACAGCGTGAGTGCCTCGGCGCCGGATGCCCTCGCGGCGCCGGCCCCGGCCAGGAGGAGATGCCCGGGGCCACAAGCGGGGTCCATGACCGTGATGCCGCCCGAGCTGCCCGGGCTGTCGCCCACCACGCCGTCGGCCGCCCCGAGGGCGAGCTGCGCCATGAGGGATGCCAGCGGTTCGGGGGTCGTGGCGATCTGGCGCACATGGACGTCGAGCCAGCGTGCCGGAACGGTTGCGACATCACTTCCGATGCCCTCGAGAAGTCCAGCGCCACCAGCAGGCTCACTTCCGTCAGCGACTCGAAGCCATGCTTCCCGCCCGCTGACGCCATCGCCTCCAGGCCGGGGCGGTGCCGCTGCTTCGCCCGCCCCGTGAACCCCCGCATCGGCCGGGACGACATCACTGCTACGTGAGCCATGTCCCGGCCCGGCCGGCAGACCTCGTCAGCGCCCACCTGCCACGTCGAACTCCACCGACGCAGCCGGTCGTCCCCCAACGGGGGCGTTTCGCCAGCACCGCCCGCTACACAGCGTGACGGGACCCGGATTCGCCAACCAGCGTTCTCCGTGTGCCAACTGAAATTCTCCGTCGCAGCCGCGGAGGGCCTCCAGCCGCCACTGATTGCATAAAAGTGCAGCGAAACGTATAGTCATGCCATCCAGGAGGAGGGTTATCCATGGCGGTACGTGCAGCGGTGGCGGGAGCGAGCGGTTATGCGGGCGGCGAAGTGCTGCGCCTGCTGCTCGCGCACCCCGAGGTCGAGATCGGCGCCCTGACCGGCAACTCGAACGCGGGCCAGCGCCTCGGTTCCCTCCAGCCGCACCTGCTGCCGTTGGCCGACCGGGTCCTCCAGGAGACCACCGCCGAGGTCCTCGCCGGACACGACGTCGTGTTCCTCGCGCTGCCGCACGGCCAGTCCGCCGCCGTGGCCGAACAGCTCGGCCCGGACGTCCTCGTCGTCGACATGGGCGCCGACTTCCGGCTGAAGGACGCGGCCGACTGGGAGAGGTTCTACGGCTCCCCGCACGCCGGGACCTGGCCCTACGGCCTCCCCGAACTGCCGGGCGCCCGCGCCGCGCTGGAGGGGTCCAAGCGCATCGCGGTGCCCGGTTGCTACCCCACGGCCGTCACCCTGGCCCTCTTCCCCGCGTACGCGGCGGGCATCGCCGAGAACGAGGCCGTGATCGTCGCCGCGTCCGGGACGTCCGGCGCGGGCAAGGCCCCCAAGACGCACCTCCTCGGCAGCGAGGTCATGGGCTCGATGAGCCCGTACGGCGTCGGCGGCGGACACCGGCACACCCCCGAGATGATCCAGAACCTCGGCGGGGTCGCCGGCGAGCCGGTCTCCGTGTCCTTCACCCCGACCCTCGCCCCGATGTCCCGCGGCATCCTCGCCACATGCAGCGCCAAGGCCAGGGCGGGTGTCACCGCGGAGTCCGTGCGCGCCGCGTACGAGAAGGCCTTCGCCGACGAGCCCTTCGTCCACCTCCTCCCGGAGGGCCAGTGGCCCGCCACGGCGTCCGTCCACGGTTCCAACGCCGTCCAGGTGCAGGTCGCCTACGACGAGGCGGCGGGCCGCGTCATCGCGATCAGTGCCATCGACAACCTCACCAAGGGCACCGCGGGCGGTGCCGTCCAGAGCATGAACATCGCCCTCGGGCTCCCCGAGTCCACCGGGCTGACGACGATCGGAGTTGCGCCGTGAGCGTGACGGCAGCACAGGGATTCACGGCGGCGGGCATCGCCGCCGGGATCAAGGAGAACGGCAACCCGGACCTGGCCCTCGTGGTCAACAACGGGCCCCGCCTCGCCGCCGCGGGCGTCTTCACCTCCAACCGGGTCAAGGCCGCGCCGGTGCTCTGGTCCGAGCAGGTCCTCAAGAGCGGCCGGATCTCGGCCGTCGTCCTCAACTCCGGCGGCGCCAACGCCTGTACGGGCCCCAAGGGGTTCCAGGACACGCACGCCACCGCCGAGAAGGTGGCCGAGTCCCTCAACGCGGCCGGGCTCGACGAGACGGGCGGCCACGCGGCCGGCAAGGTCGCGGTGTGCTCCACCGGTCTCATCGGCGTCCTTCTGCCCATGGACAAGCTGCTGCCGGGCGTCGACCGGGCGGTCGCCCAGCTCAGCCCGCACGGCGGCGAGAAGGCCGCCATCGCCATCAAGACCACCGACACCGTGCACAAGACGTCCGTCGCCCAGCGCGACGGCTGGACCGTCGGCGGTATGGCCAAGGGCGCGGGCATGCTCGCCCCCGGCCTCGCCACCATGCTCGTGGTCCTCACCACCGACGCGGACGTCGACGCCGAGACCCTCGACCGGGCGCTCCGGGCGGCCACCCGGGTCACCTTCGACCGGGTCGACTCCGACGGCTGCATGTCCACCAACGACACCGTGCTGCTGCTCGCCTCCGGCGCCTCCGGGATCACCCCGGAGTACGCGGAGTTCGCCGAAGCCGTGCGCGCGGTCTGCGACGACCTCGGACAGCAGCTCATCCGGGACGCCGAGGGCGCCAGCAAGGACATCAGGATCGAGGTGATCAACGCCGCGACCGAGGACGACGCCGTCGAGGTCGGCCGCTCCATCGCCCGCAACAACCTCCTCAAGTGCGCCATCCACGGTGAGGACCCCAACTGGGGCCGCGTGCTGTCCGCCATCGGCACGACGAAGGCGGCCTTCGAGCCGGACCGGCTCAACGTCGCCATCAACGGCGTCTGGGTCTGCAAGAACGGCGGCGTCGGCGAGGACCGCGACAAGGTCGACATGCGCTACCGCGAGGTGCACGTCGTCGCCGACCTCGCCGCCGGGTCCGAGACCGCCACCGTCTGGACCAACGACCTCACCGCCGACTACGTCCACGAGAACAGCGCCTACTCCTCATGAGCACCACGCGGAAACACACCGCCCTGCCCAAGGCCCAGATCCTCATCGAGGCGCTGCCCTGGCTGACCCGCCACAACGGCAAGACGGTCGTCATCAAGTTCGGCGGCAACGCCATGATCGACGAGGAACTGAAGGCCGCCTTCGCCCAGGACGTCGTCTTCCTGCGGCACGCCGGCCTCGACGTCGTCGTCGTGCACGGCGGCGGCCCGCAGATCAGCGCCGCCCTCGACCGGCACGGCATCGTCAGCGAGTTCAAGGCCGGCCTGCGCGTCACCACCGAGGACGCCATGGACGTCGTACGCATGGTGCTCGCCGGACAGGTGCAGCGCGAACTGGTCGGCCTGCTCAACCAGCACGGGCCGCTCGCCGTCGGGCTGACCGGCGAGGACGCGCACACCATCACCGCCATCAAGCACCAGCCGGAGATCGACGGCGAACTCGTCGACATCGGGCGGGTGGGCGAGATCACCGACATCGACACGGGCGCGATCGAGGCACTGCTCGCCGACGGCCGCATCCCGGTCGTCTCGTCGATCGCCCGGAGCGAGGACGACGGACATGTCTACAACGTCAATGCTGATACGGCGGCTGCGGCACTCGCTGCCGCGCTGGGCGCCGAGACCCTCATGGTCCTCACCGACGTCGAGGGCCTCTACGAGGACTGGCCGAACAGCGACGAGGTGATCAGCCGCCTCACCGCTTCCCAACTGGAGAAGCTCCTGCCGGAGTTGTCCTCCGGCATGGTGCCGAAGATGGAGGGCTGCCTGCACGCCGTGCGCAACGGCGTCAACACCGCCCGCGTCATCGACGGCCGGGTCCAGCACTCGATCCTGCTGGAGATCTTCACCGACGAGGGCATCGGCACGATGGTCGTGCCCGACGCCGTGACCGAGGGGGACGCCGAATGACCGGGAACGCGGGCAACGCGGAGCTGACCCAGCGGTGGCAGGGCTCGCTCATGAACAACTACGGCACCCCGCGGCTGCCCCTCGTCCGCGGTGCGGGCAGCAGGCTGTGGGACGCCGACGGCAACGAGTACCTGGACTTCGTCGGCGGTATCGCGGTCAACGCCCTCGGCCACGCTCACCCCGCGATCGTCGAGGCCGTCAGCAGGCAGATCGCCTCCCTCGGCCACGTCTCCAACCTGTTCGTCGCCGAGCCGCCCGTCGCGCTCGCCGAGCGGCTCTTGGAGCACTTCGGCCGGGACGGCAAGGTCTTCTTCTGCAACTCTGGCGCCGAGGCCAACGAGGGCGCCTTCAAGATCGGCCGGCTGACCGGACGCACCCACATGGTCGCCACCACGGGCGGCTTCCACGGCCGGACCATGGGCGCCCTCGCCCTCACCGGCCAGCCCGGCAAGCAGACCGGCTTCCACCCGCTGCCCGGCGACGTCACCCACGTCCCGTACGGCGACGCGCAGGCCCTGGCGGCCGCGGTCACCGAGGAGACGGCGCTCGTCGTCATCGAGCCGATCCAGGGCGAGAACGGCGTCGTCGTCCCGCCCCCCGGCTACCTCAAGGCGGCCCGGGCGATCACCGCGGCCACCGGGTCCCTGCTGGTCCTCGACGAGGTGCAGACCGGCATCGGCCGGACCGGGCACTGGTTCGAGTACCAGGCCCACGAAGGCGTGCTGCCGGACGTCGTCACCCTCGCCAAGGGCCTCGGCGGCGGACTCCCGCTGGGCGCGACCGTCGCCTTCGGCCGGGCCGCGGAGTTCCTGCAGCCCGGTCAGCACGGCACGACCTTCGGCGGCAACCCCGTCGCGTGCGCCGCCGGACTCGCCGTCCTGGAGACCATCCGGGCCGAGGGCCTGCTGGAGAACGTCAAGCGCCAGAGCGAGCGGCTGCGGGAGGGAATCGAGTCCCTCGGCCACCCGTTGATCGCCCATGTCCGTGGCGCGGGCCTCCTGCTGGGTATCGTGCTCACCGAGCCGCTCGCGCCACAGGCGCAACAGGCGGCTCAGGACGCCGGTCTCCTGGTGAACGCGCCCGCCCCCGATGTCGTACGGCTCATGCCGGCGCTCAACATCGGTGACGCCGAGGTGGACGCCTTCCTCCAGGCCCTGCCCGGTGTCCTGGACGCGGTCAAGGGGGACGGATGATCCGGGGAATGGGACGACGATGAGCCAGGCGCAGGAGCACGACCAGGCGGGACCCGCGGTGCCGCAGACCCGTACCGCACGCCACCGGCGGATCGTGGACATCCTCAACCGGCAACCGGTGCGCTCACAGAGCCAGTTGGCGAAGCTGCTGTCCGACGACGGCCTGAGCGTCACCCAGGCGACGCTCTCCCGGGACCTGGACGAGCTGAACGCGGTGAAGATCCGCAACACCGACGGCGACCTCATCTACGCGGTGCCGAGCGAGGGCGGCTTCCGTACGCCCCGGGCGCCGCTCGGCGGGTCGGCGAAGGAGGAGCGGATGCGGCGGCTCTCCTCCGAGCTGCTGATCTCCGCGGAGGCGTCCGCGAACCTGGTGGTGCTCCGTACGCCGCCGGGCGCGGCCCAGTTCCTGGCCTCGGCCATCGACCAGGCGGAACTGCACGACGTACTGGGCACGATCGCCGGGGACGACACGCTGCTGCTGATCAGCCGTGATCCGGCGGGCGGTCAGGCACTGGCGGACCACTTGTTGCGGCTGGCCCAGAACGGCCACTGAGGGGGAGACGCGCGGGGGGCGCCGACCGGGCGGGACGCGCCCGACCGCGCGGGTCCCCGCGTCCCGGGAAGGCGTGCTCACCCCAGGCGGGAAGCCAGCCCTCCCGTGCACCGCACCTCGTCGCCCGCCGTGATCAGCAGGGCCTCCACCTCCGGCAGGGACTCCAGCCAGGCCAGGCCCTCCCGCGACCCCATCGCGAACGCCGCGGTCGCCCAGCAGTCCGCCCAGGTCAGCCGAGGCGCGACCACCGTCACCGACACCAGGTCGGTGACCGCGGACCTGCCGGTGCGGGGGTCGACGATATGGGTGCCCCGCTCGGCGGTGCCCGAGGTGGCGACGGCCAGGCGGTCGGCGCCGGCCGCGGTGACCACCGCGGCCAGCCCACCCGGCCGCGGCGGATCGGCCACACCCACCCGCCAGGGCCGGTCGGGGCCCGGCACGCCGCACAGCTGGACGTCGCCGCCGCCGTTGACGCTCACCCCGGCCGCGCCCGCCTCGACCAGGTGCTGGGCCGCCCGCTCGGTGGCCCACCCCTTGACCAGGCCGGTCGGGTCGAAGCGGCCCTCGTAGGTCGCGCTGAACCAGCCGTTGCTCACCCGCTCCGCCTCGGCGCACAGTCCGAGAACCTCGGCGACCTCCGGGTCGCACTCCTCGATGGTCGTCTCGGCCCGGGCGAGCCGGGAGATCTGGCTCTGCTCGCGGTAGGTGCTGAACACCTCGTTCACGGTGTGGAGCCCGGCCACCGCCTCGTCGAGCGCGGCCCTGATCGCCGCCGGCTCGCCTCCCCGGATGTCGAAGGAGAAGACGGTGCCCATGACCTCTTCGGCGTGCCGCAGCTGGGCGGGCGCGGCGGCCCCGGCGGGTTCTGCCACCGATTCAGCCCGCCTGGTCCAGGGCGGACTGGACGGACTTCTTGTACCCCTCGCTGGTGTACGTGGCACCTGAGACAGCATCGATGTCGGCGCTCCCTGCCGCGACGGCGTTCTGGTTGAGCTTGGGGATGGCGGTTCCGCTGATCTGGGTCGAGCGGCCGCCGCTGGGCTGCTGCAGCGCCTCGGCACTGGTGATCCGGCCGTCGGTGACGGTGATGCGGACCTGGACCGGGCCGTAGTCCGTCCGGACGGCCGAGCCGGTGAGCACCTGGGTGCCCGTCGCGTTCCCGGCCCCCGAGTCCGCCGCGTCGCCGCCCGCGTCCTGCGAGCCGCCCGCCTCGGCCTCGCCGCCCGAGCCCTGCCCGCCCGAGCCCTGTGCGTTGCCGGCCTGGTCGAGGGCGGACTGGAGGGACTGCTTGTAGCCGTCGCTGGTGTAGGTGGCGCCGGAGACGGCGTCGATGTCGGCGGAACCGGCGGCCACGGCGGCCTGGTTGAGTTTGGGGATGGCGTCGTTGCTGATCTGGGTGGAGCGGCCGCCGCTGGGTTTCTGGACGGCTTCGGCCTGGGTGATCTTGCCGCCGTCGACCGTGATGCGGACCTGGACCGGGCCGTAGTCGGTCTTGACGGCGGTACCCGTGAGGGTCTGCGCGCCCGCCACCACCCCGCCCTGGGCCGACGGAGCGCCCCCGGCCGCTCCGGCCTGTACCGATCCCGCCGGGTCCGAGGCCGGCTTCAGCGACAGCAGCAGCACGATGCCGGACACGGTGGCGGCGGTGGCGAGCAGGGTCCGCCGTATGGGGTGGCTCTTCTTCATCGCTCCTTCAGCTCCTGAAGTGTGAAGTCCTGTAGGGGAAGTCCCCGTGGGGAGCCCCATGGGCAGGGGTCGGTGGGGGACGGCCCCGTGGGTGGTGCGCGACGGCCCGAGGGCCCGTCGCTCACATCTCGAACGACTCGTGGTGGATACGGCGGGTGGGGACGCCCGCCCCGCGCAGTGCCTCGTACACGCCCTGGGCGAAGCCGGGCGGACCGCACAGGAAGACGTCGTGACGCTCGATGTCCGGGATCTTCCGGCGCAGGGAGTCCGCCGAGATGTCCGGGCGCTCGCCCTCCGGGCTGTTCACCGCGTACATCAGCCGCGCCCCGCGCTCCTCCGCGATCTGGGCGAGCTCGTCCCACAGCGCCAGGTCCTGGGTGCTGTTGGCCCGGTAGAGCAGGGTGAGGTCACCGGCCGCGCCGGGCAGCGTCTCGAAGAGCGCCCGCATCGGGGTGATGCCCACCCCGCCCGCCACCAGCAGCACCTTGCCCCGGCTGCGCTTCGCGGCCGTGAGCGCCCCGTACGGGCCCTCGGCCCACACCCGGGTGCCGGGCTCCAGATCGCGCAGGGCGGAGCTGTGGTCGCCGATCGCCTTGACGGTGATGCGCAGCATGTTCGGGCGGGGCGCCGCCGACAGCGAGTACGGGTGCGAGCTGAACCGCATACCCGGGGCCAGGAACCGCCAGCGGAAGAACTGCCCGGCCTCCGCGCCCATCCGGTGCAGCTTGCGCCCGCTCATCAGCACCGAGACGATGCCGGGCGACTCCTCGATGACGGCCTCGACGCGCAGCCGGTGCCTCATGTTCAGCCGGATCGGGGTGAGGACGCGGTACCAGATCACCAGCGCGGTCACCGACCCGTACAACGCGTACCAGGCCGTCTTCGCCTCGGGGGTGGCGGCGAACTCGTTGCCGGTGGTGATCTGGTGCCAGAACGTCAGGAACGTCGCCGCGTACGTCAGCAGGTGGGTGTGGTACCAGAGGTCGTACGGGATCCGCTTGCGGACCGGGCCGATCGAGATCAGTCCGATGAACACCAGCAGACCGGTGCCGATGGCGGCCTTGCCCATGTCCGGCAGCTGGTTGATGGAGTCGATGGTCTGCTGGAGGATCGCGGTGTGCGTCAGACCGGCCTGGAGGGCGTACCCGTACATCGTGAGGACGACGTGCGCCACGACCAGGCAGAGCGTGTAGCGGCCGGTCATCGCGTGCCAGCGGGCCACCCGGTCGGAGCCGACCCGGCGCTCCAGCGCGGGCACCCGCGCCATCTGCAGCACCACCAGGGCCATCAGGTACCCGCCGAGCAGACCGGTGATCCGGCCGGCGTTGACCATCTGGCTGCCCTGGTCCGCGATGGACGGCGTGTTGTCCCACCACAGCCACACCACCGCCGCCGCGCCCGCCCAGAAGGCGATCAGGAGCGGGACGGCGGGGGAGCGGCGAGGTCGGATGCGGCGCATCGTCTGGCGTCGCGCGGCGCGACCTCCGGCGATCGTGGACACGGTTCCTCCGTGGTGGGCTGGACCCTTGGCCCACACGTACGTGCAGGGAGTGCCGTGTGTTCAACGTGGTGGGGAAACCGCTTGGCGAACGTGCTGTTCCGCTTCAGCCGGCCGAGGGCGGCAGCGGCAGAGGCAGTCCCGGCAGCCCGTCCAGGCTCGTCTCGATGTGCTCCTTGGAGCGGAAGTACGCGGTGAGCGAGTCGTCGTCCTCGCGCGCGAAGCGGCGGCCGTGCAGATCGCGGTCCTCCTCGTACGCCATGAAGGGCACGGCGTAGCCGCAGCTGTCGCGGACGAGCTCGGCCCTGACCACGATGACGGCCCGCAGACCGTGCTGGGCGGGGTCGATGTCCGGGAAGCGGGCCAGGAGCCCCGTGAAGCGCGGGTCGTCGCGGAAGACCGCCTCGCCCGTGCCGTGGACGCGCACGATGGTGGGCGGGCCCTGGAAGGCGCACCACATGAGGGTGATCCGGCCGTTCTCCCGCAGATGCGCGATGGTCTCCGCGTTGGACCCGGCGAAGTCCAGGTAGGCCACGGTCAGTTCGTCGAGGACGGCGAACGAGCCCCGGAGCCCCTTGGGGGAGAGGTTGACCGTGCCGTCGGCGGACAGGGGGGCGGTCGCGGTGAAGAAGAGGGGCTGGGCCTCTATGAAGGTGCGCAGGCGGCCGTCGATGCGCTCGTAGGTCTTTCCCATGACCCACGATTCTCGGCGCCCATGGTTCGCCTGTCTGAGGAAAAGCGAATTCCGGGTGGATCACCATCGCTGGGATCCACCCGGAAATCGGAGCCGGTCTTCCGTGGCCGCCCCGGCCGGCGCGCGGGGCGGCCACGGACCCCTGTCGCCCACGAGAGGCGCAGGAGGTCACTCGCCGGATGAGCGGGTCATCTTGAGCGGCCGACCCGAGCGGTGCTCACCGGGCGAGCCCGCGGCACGGCTCACTGGTTGAGCTGGCAGGGGGCGAGCTTCTCCAGGCCCTCGGGCTTGGCGGCGGCGCGGCCGATCGCGGTCTCGATGCGGTTCAGTGCGGCGACGCGCTTGTCCTCCAGGGGGCCGAGGATGGCGTTGTTGACGAAGTTGGGGCCGCCCTGGCCGACGGTGTCGACGAGGCGCTGGTTGGCCTCCTGGATCTGGGTGTCGAGCAGCTCCAGGTTGCGGGTGACCTCGGCCTGGGCGGAGGCGGGGATCGCCGGGAGGCTGCCCTCGACGGCCGGGCAGGAGATGGTGCCCGCGGCGCCCGCGTTGTTCTCGGCACCGGCGTTGTCGGCGCTGCCCGCGTCCTCGCCCGCACCGGCCTCGGCGCCGGCCTCCTCGCCCGCGTCCGCCTGGTCACCGGCGCCCGCGGCGCCGCCCTGGTTGAGCTGGCAGGGGGCGAGCTTCTCCAGGCCCTCGGGCTTGGCGGCGGCGCGGCCGATCGCGGTCTCGATGCGGTTGAGGGTCGCGACGCGCTTGTCCTCCAGGGGGCCGAGGATGGCGTTGTTGACGAAGTTGGGGCCGCCCTGGCCGACGGTGTCGACGAGGCGCTGGTTGGCCTCCTGGATCTGGGTGTCGAGCAGCTCCAGGTTGCGGGTGACCTCGGCCTGGGCGGAGGCGGGGATCGCCGGGAGGCTGCCCTCGACGGCCGGGCAGGAGATGGTGCCCGCGGCGCCCGCGTCGTTCCCCGCACCGGCGTTGCCCGCTCCGGCCCCGGCGTCCGCACCGGCACCGGCTCCGGCGTCCGCCTGGTCACCGGCGCCCGCGGCGCCGCCCTGGTCGAGCTGGCAGGGGGCGAGCTTCTCCAGGCCCTCGGGCTTGGCGGCGGCGCGGCCGATCGCGGTCTCGATGCGGTTCAGTGCGGCGACGCGCTTGTCCTCCAGGGGGCCGAGGATGGCGTTCTGCACGAAGTTGGGGCCGCCCTGGCCGACGGTGTCGACGAGGCGCTTGTTGGCCTCCTGGATCTGGGTCTGCAGCTGGGCGAGGTTGCTGTCGACCTCGGCCTTGGCGGACGCGGGGATCGCCGGCAGGCTGCCCTCGACCGCCGGGCACGAGATGGTGCCGGGGGACGCGGCGGCGTCCTGCCCGTCGTTGTCGGCACCCTCACCGGCGAGAGCGGAACCCGCGATGACCGCTCCGGAGAGCACGACCGCGGCGGCGCCGCCGATGATCCCTACGCGACGCTTGTTGTACTTCGGAAGAGCCCTGGACATGCGGATGCCTCACTCGGGTCAGGTGTGGTCTGTGTGATCCAACGCGGCGCCTGCGTTCGGGGAGAGGTACGGGAAAGCGGTTTCGAGTGTTCAAGCCTTCTTGCATTTCTCTTGAAGTTCTCTCACATTGACGATTCATGCAGGGTTCTGCATAATCATGCAGAGCAGTCGTCGGTGGTCCGGCGGTCGCGGCAGATGCCCGTGGAAGATCCACATCCCCCTAGGAGCAGCGCAAGTGAGCAGCAACAGCGGTGACGTTCGGCTCTGGGGCGGCCGTTTCGCCGACGGTCCCGCCGAGGCCCTGGCGAAGCTGTCCGCGTCGGTCCACTTCGACTGGCGGCTGGCGCCGTACGACATCGCGGGCTCCCGCGCCCACGCGCGCGTGCTCCACAAGGCGGGCCTGCTCACCGACGACGAGCTGACCGACATGCTGGGCGGCCTCGACCGGCTCGAGGCGGACGTCGCCGACGGCTCGTTCGTCGGCACCATCGCCGACGAGGACGTGCACACCGCCCTGGAGCGCGGCCTGCTGGAGCGCCTCGGCCCGGACCTCGGCGGCAAGCTGCGCGCCGGCCGCTCCCGCAACGACCAGGTCGCGACCCTCTTCCGCATGTACCTGCGCGACCACGCCCGCGTCATCGGCGGCCTGATCGCCGAACTCCAGGACGCGCTGGTCGGCCTGGCCGAGGCCCACCCCGACGTGGCGATGCCCGGCCGCACCCACCTCCAGCACGCCCAGCCGGTGCTGTTCGCCCACCATGTGCTCGCCCATGTGCAGTCCCTGTCCCGGGACGCGGAGCGGCTGCGCCAGTGGGACGAGCGCACGGCGGTCTCCCCGTACGGCTCCGGCGCGCTCGCGGGCTCCTCCCTCGGCCTGGACCCGGAGGCGGTCGCGAAGGACCTCGGCTTCGAGCACGGCAGCTCGGGCAACTCCATCGACGGCACGGCCTCCCGCGACTTCGTCGCCGAGTTCGCCTTCATCACCGCGATGATCGGTGTGAACCTCTCCCGGATCGCCGAGGAGGTCATCATCTGGAACACGAAGGAGTTCTCCTTCGTCACGCTCCACGACGCGTTCTCCACCGGCTCGTCGATCATGCCGCAGAAGAAGAACCCGGACATCGCCGAGCTGGCCCGGGGCAAGTCCGGCCGCCTCATCGGCAATCTGACCGGTCTCATGGCGACCCTGAAGGCGCTCCCGCTCGCCTACAACCGCGACCTCCAGGAGGACAAGGAGCCGGTCTTCGACTCCATCGACCAGCTGGAGGTCCTCCTCCCCGCCTTCACCGGCATGATGGCCACCCTCACGGTCCACCGCGAGCGCATGGAGGAACTGGCCCCCGCCGGCTTCTCCCTCGCCACCGACATCGCCGAGTGGCTGGTCAAGCAGGGCGTGCCGTTCCGTGTCGCACACGAGGTCGCCGGCGAGTGCGTCAAGGTCGCCGAGTCCGAGGACAAGGAGCTCGACGAGCTGACGGACGAGCAGTTCGCCAAGATCTCCGCCCACCTCACCCCCGAGGTCCGCACGGTCCTCAACGTCCCCGGCGCCCTCGCCTCCCGCAACGGCCGCGGCGGCACGGCCCCCTCCGCGGTGGCCGTCCAGCTGGCAGAGGTGAAGGAGAACCTGGCGGTCCAGCACGCCTGGGCGGCGGCGAAGAAGAGCTGACGCCGACGCCCCCTGGCGGTCGGGCCCGCGGCCCGACCGCCACCCGAGAAGCGCGGGGCCCCGGCCCCGGCTTCTCAGGGGCGCGGGAAACCGCGCGAGCAACCCCCACGCACCGCGACCCGCCCGATGCCTGCGCCCCTCCCGGGCCGGTGGGGGACCTCGCCGGGGGCGGAACTCCCTCGCCACCCCCGCCCGCACCCCACAACCAAGGTCATCACGGGTTACGTTGGTCGGAAGCCGCAAGGAGCCGACCGAACGGAGCCCGCGATGCCCTTCGCCCGACTGGCCTCAGCGACCACCGCCACCTGCCACATCGGACTCGGCCTCGCCGCCGTCGGCCGCCCCGGCTACATCAACCTCGGCCGCGACCAGGACCTCGGAGCCGACAGAAGCGTCGAGACGCTGCGCACCCGCACCCACGAACTCCTCGACGCCGCCTACGCCCAGGGCGTCCGCTACGTCGACGTGGCCCGCTCCTACGGCCGCTCCGAGGAGTTCCTCGCCGACTGGCTGAAGGCCCGCCCCGACGTCGACGACATCGTCGTGGGCAGCAAATGGGGCTACACCTACACCGCCGACTGGACGACCGACGCCGAGCACCACGAGGTCAAGGACCACGGCGTCGGGACGTTCGAGCGGCAGCGCGCCGAGAGCGCCGAACTGCTCGGCGACCGGCTCGACCTCTACCAGATCCACTCGGTGACCCCGGACAGCCCGGCCCTCACCGACAAGGAACTCCACGCCAGGCTGGCGGACGCGGCCGCCCAGGGCGTCACGATCGGCTTCTCCACGAGCGGCCCGGCGCAGGCCGACGCCATCCGGGCCGCCCTCGCCGTGACGGTCGACGGCGACCCCCTCTTCCGCACCGTCCAGTCGACGTACAACGCGCTGGAGACCTCCGCCGCCCCCGCCCTCGCCGAGGCGCACGACGCCGGGCTCACCGTGATCGTCAAGGAGGGCATGGCCAACGGCAGGCTCGCCGAGCCGCACGCGCCGGAGGTCCTCAGGGCCGTGGCCGCGGAGACGTCCCTCGGCTGCGACGCCATCGCCCTGGCGTGGATCCTCCGCCGGCCGTGGGCGGGCGTCGTCCTCTCCGGCGCGGCCACCGTCCACCAGCTCGCCTCCAACCTGCACGCGGCGGTGGTGGACCTGGACGAGGACCAGCTGAGCCGGCTCGCGACGCTCGTCGAGGAGCCGGGCGTCTACTGGGAGAAGCGCGGCCGGCTGCCCTGGCACTGACCGGATCCGCCCGAGTGCTCCGCAAGGGGCGCTCGGACTCTCTCCCTGTAACTGATCGTTTCAGAATGACTTTCGAAGGCGGCGGAGGCAGATGATGCTGCAGGCGAGGTCGAGTAGTCCCTGGTGGAGATCGGCGCGTCGCTCGTAGCGGGTGCTGAGCCGCTTGAAGTGGTGGAGCCAGGCGAAGGCGCGCTCTACGACCCAGCGCACCTTGCCGAGTCCGGAACCGTGGGCGACGCCGCGTTGGGCGATCATCGGCTTGATGCCGCGCTTCCACACCGGGCGGCGGTACTTGTCGTAGTCGTAGCCCCGGTCGGCGAATGCCTCCGGGGCCGGCGGCGCGGGCGTCCTCGCAGACCGCGGATCGGCGGGACCGCGTCCAAGAGCGGTATGAGCTGGGTGACACCATCGCCGCGGCGAACGCGCGCCTCATCGAAGCCCAAGCAGAGGTGTCGATCGTGGCGCACTGGGGCGAGGGCCTGCTCGCCTCGGTGGACGGACCGCGGTTCGTGGCGCCCAAGCGCACCATCAATGCCGGGCCGTCGCCGAAGTACTATCACTTCAACGCGGGATCACCTGGCTCAACGCCGTGAATGACCAGGTCGCGGGCATCGGGCAGATGGTGGTGCCGGGCACCCCACGCGACTCCCTGCACATCCTGGACACCCCGCTGAACCTGGACGCCGGGGTGAAGCCGGAGATGGTGGCCACTGACAACGCCTCGTACTCCGACATCGTGTTCCGCCTGTTCTCCATGCTCGGCTACAACTTCTCCCCGCGCTTCAAGGACCTGGCCGACCAGCGGTTCTGGCGCGCGGAGATGCCCGGCGTCGCGACCGGCGGCTACGGCCCATTGGAGGCCCTCGCGCGCAACCGGGGTGAACCTGACCAAGGTCATCACGCACTGGCCGGACATGCTGCGGGTGGCTGGCTCCCTGGTGACCGGACAGGTGAGGGCATACGACCTGCTGCGGATGGTCGGCCGCGAGGCCCGCCCCACCCCGCTGGGGCAGGCGTTCGCAGTACGGGCGGATCGCCAAGACGCTGCACCTGCTGCGCGATCGCCGGACGGCGCGCCCTCACGAAGGCCGTCGGACGCGGCGCTGCCGGACAGGTCCGGCGTCCAGCAGCGCGAGGGCGTTGTGGACACCCTGGTCGAGGACGTCGTCGGCGAGCCTGGGATCGGCCAGGGCACGGGCGAGTTGGAGCGTCCCGACCATCATGGCGAAGACGCCGAGCGCCTGTGCGCGTGCCGAGGGCGGGCTCTCAGGTGCCAGGCGGGCGGCGATGTCGTCGATGACGCTCAGCAGCCCGTTGGTGAACGCCTGCTTGGTTTCGTCCGTGCATCGCCCGATCTCGTCGAGGAGAGCTGCCGTGGGACAGCCGTTCTCAGGGGCGTCACGGTGCTCGGCGGACAGGTAGGCGCGGACGAACTGTTCGAGCCCGGCGCGGCCGGGCGCGAGTGCTTCGAGGCTCGCGTTCTGCGCGCCCAGCTGGTCGGCGAGGGCGTTCGCGACGAGGTCCTCCTTGGAGGCGAAGTGGGCGTAGAAGGCGCCGTTGGTCAGCCCCGCGTCCGACATCAGCGTGGAGACTCCGGAGCCGTCGATGCCGTCCTTCTTGAACCGGCGGCCGGCGGCCTCGATGATCCGCTGCCGCGTCGCCTGCTTGTGGTCTTTCGCGTAGCGCGCCACGCGCTCCTCCTCGCGCCTCGGTGGAGAGGCCGCTTGCCGCTCTCCGTCTCCCGTCCTAGAGTAATTGTATTACGGTCGTAATCCAATCAATGGGAGGCCCATCATGACCACAAACCGGCCGGTAGCACTCGTGACCGGAGCATCGTCAGGCATTGGCAAGGCAGCCGCCTTCGCGCTCGTCGATGCGGGATTCGAGGTCGTCGGCACGAGCCGCAAAGCCTCAGGGGATCGCCGCGAGGGCGTGACGTTCCTCGATCTCGACGTGGCCGGCGACACCTCGGTCGCCCGCGCGGTCGACCGCGTGATCGAGCAGTTCGGGCGGATCGACGTCCTGGTCAACAACGCCGGCATCGGCTCTGCAGGCGCCGGGGAGGAGCGCTCCCTCAGCCAGGACCAACAGCTGTTCGACATCAATGTCTTCGGACTGATCCGCATGACCAAGGCCGTCCTGCCGCACATGCGCGCCCAGGGCAGCGGCCGGATCATCAACATCTCGTCCGTCCTCGGGTTCGTCCCCGCGCCCTACATGGCCGCCTATGCCGCGTCCAAGCACGCCGTCGAGGGCTACTCCGAGTCCATGGACCACGAGGTCCGCCAGCACGGCGTCCGCGTACTGCTCGTCGAGCCCGCAGTGACCAGGACCGCGTTCGAGGCCAACTCCCCCAAACCCGCCACACCTCTGCCGGTCTACGAGCAGCAGCGGCAGGTCTTCGAGCGCGTGATGGCCGCGGCGATGAAGGGCGGCGACGATCCTGCCACCGTCGCCAAGGCGATCGTCGCCGCGGCGACCGACCCGAAGCCGAAGCTGCGATACCCCGCCGGACCCACCGCCGGACGCGTCAGCACCCTGCGCCGCCTCGTCCCCGCTCGTGCCTTCGACCGCCAGATCCGCAAGCTGAACCAGCTACCCGCCTGACCGCGACCCCCATCCCCGACACCACAACCCGCACCACGCAGAGGGTGTTATGTACGGGGGAAGGCGATGAGGACGTAGCCGTCGCCGCCCTTGCCTCTGTCACGGGCGAGCCCTCCCCGGCTGCCGTTGCACGGGTAATCGTCGCTGTCCCTCTGGTTGGTGTCGCCGTCTGCCCCGCAGCCGCCCCAGCCGCCGCCGCCTCCGCCTCCGTAGCCCACGCTGTCCGCAGGCGTGAGGGGTCGGTTGCCGGTGACTCGGTAAAGTCCGCTCCCCGGCCGCCGCAGCCGCCCTTGCCACCGGTACCGCCTGCTGCCTTGGGGGCGTCGGCGACCGTGCCACCGGACCCGACCGCCTGTGCCCGGTTCGCCGTCGCATCCCGGCGCGCCGGTCTGCCTGGTCTTCGACGCCTCCGACGCCCTCGAAAGTCATTCTGAAACGATCAGTAAGCTTGTTTTTTGTCTACCAGGATCTTCCAGGCTTGCCGATCGCCTTGAGGGTGTCGGGGCGCTTGACGGTCTTGCCGACGTCGTAGCGGGGTGCCCGATGTCTGTTCTTGGCGCCGGGTGGCCGTCCGGGGCCGACACCTCGGAGTTTGGGAACTCGGGTCGGGCAGGCGAGATGAGCGCGGATGTTCCTGAACCCCCGGCGGACTCGGGCCGGGGTGAGCCGGTCGGGTGCGGCGGGTTTCTCCCAAGGACGGCGGAGATCTTCGGCGAGGGGCCGGGCGAGCCGGAGCTGGGTGTGGGCGACGATCAGGATCCAGGTCCAGCGGTCCGCGGCTTCGGGGGTACGGAGTTTCGGTGTGGTCCAGCCGAGGGTCTGTTTCGCGAATCGGAAGGTGTGCTCCAGATCAAGGCGGCGGAGAATTGCCTGCCAGAGACGGTCCACGTCGTCCGGGGTGGCGCCGGTCTTCGAGGACCATAACCACACCGGCGGAGCGTCTCGTTCCTTTCGATAGGTGCTCGACCTTCAGCCGGATCAAGGTGCCCTCAACCAGGGGTAGTTCACCGTCGTGGTCGAGCCAGGACGAGCGGTGGGTGAGCCTTGGGTGGACTCGGTCCCACGCCTGGGTTTTTGCCTTGCCGTAGTTGGTGGTGTCGGTGACGGTGGTGATCGCGGGCTCGGGCCAGGTCTCCGGCTTGGTGAAGCGGAATTCCGGGCCGTGCTTGGGCGGCCGGCCGCTGACGCCGTGCATCCGTGGTGGTTTCGGCAGACGCATGACGCGGTCGGAGCGGACTCGGCCGACCATCTCGACGGGCAGGTCGCGCAGGACCCAGGCCAGGCGGGTGACGTCGTAGCCCGCATCGCTGACGATCACCATATGCGGGTCCCCGGCCTGCCGCTGGCCCGCGGCGATGAGCCGCTCGACGACACCCCGCAGCTGGGCGGCGGTGACCGCGGTGGCGTCGTCCACCGGTCCGAGCCGGACCGCGTCCAGGGTCGCGGTCCAGGACGTGGCGCCAGGCTCCAGCACGGCCACGAAGGAGTAGGGCCAGCCCGGAATGAACTGCGACGCCGTCCTCGCACGGCCGTAGACGTGGCAGAACAACCGCTCGGCCGAGCACGGCGCGTCCGAGCGAAGCCACGGCGACACGTCGACCGCCAGCACCAGGCGCCCGTCGTCGAAACGCGGCAGCGACAGCCCGGACAGCACCGTCCGCAGCCGATCCATGTCGATCCGGCCGTGATTCAGACCGCCGTACATCGCTCCGTGCCCACGACGATGCTCGGGCAGTAACGTCAAGTCCACCGGGGACTTCACCGCACCGTCCGCACACAGCACCGCGTCCATCAGTTCAAACAACTCGTCGCGTCGAGCAGTCGGACACTCATAGAACTCACCCCGGAAGGCTGACGCTTCCGCGAACGCTTCCCTCCGGACAGCAACAGGCAGCAGACTCACTCTCACGGCCTTCGTCTTGGTCACGTGCACCTTGGTCGGAGCACATGATCAGACGAAGGCCGTTCCTGCGTCCGGTGATTGTCGGGCTTACGATCAAGTTCGACGGCCGTTCGAGGCACCACATGGGGGCGCAATGTCAGAGATCGCTCAGTGGCTCAAGGACTGGCATGCCGCACATGAACACGAGCTTCGCTCTCGTGGGATTAGCTCTGCGGTGAAGCGGCCTGTCCCAGGAACCCCGTCCCGAGGGCGGCCGAAGGCCACGGCAGTGAGCCTCACGCTGGAATCAGACGAGCGCACGGGGATGGCGTTCCTCTGGGAATCGGGTGCCACTTCACTGCTCTTCATCGACTCCGAAACTGAGCACACCTGGCAGGACCAACCGGTGCTCACCTCCGAGAACGACCTGCCACAGATCCTGGCGCCACTCGTGAAACTAGTCGAAGCAGCTACCGACGGTAGTCAAAGAACAAGGTAAGAACGTATCCGCAGTGAGGCATGAGACACCTATGCCTATGGTGAGACAAAAATGTCTCACATGGGCTATCTTCGTCTCATGGCTGTCGACCGTGACCATGTGCTGCGCAGTGCCGCGGCCCTGCTGACCCGCAAATCCACCGCGACCATGGACGAGGTCGCCAAGACCGCCGGTATCAGCCGGGCCACGCTGCACCGCCACTTCGCGGGGCGGGACGCCCTCGTCCTGGCGCTGGAGGCGCTCGGCATCGCGGAGTGCGAGAGCGCGCTGGACGCGGCCCGCCTGGACGACGGCCCGGCGCGCGACGCCGTACGGCGCCTCGTGCGCGAGATCGAACCGGCCGCGGGCCTGCTCGCCTTCCTCTACACCGAGAACCAGCTGTTCGAGGGGGAGGCGCAGAACGAGGGCTGGGCCAGGATCGACGACCGCGTCGCGGCCCTGTTCAGACGCGGCCAGGCGGCCGGCGAGTTCCGTATCGACCTGACCCCGGCCTGGCTCACCGAGGCGCTGTACGGCCTGCTGGCCTCCGGTGCCTGGGCGGTGTCGGAGGGCCGGGTCGCCGGCAAGGACTTCACCCACATGATCGTCGAGCTGCTGCTCGGCGGCGCACTACGGAGAGAGGAATCATGACCAGCACCCTGCGGCCGGCGTCCACGACCGAGGCGGTGAAGCGGCCGGGTCGCTGGCTCGCGCTCTGCGTCCTCGTGCTCGCCGTGCTGCTGGTGGCCGTCGACGCGACCGTCCTCGGTCTCGCGACCCCCTATATAAGCGAGGACCTCAAGCCCTCGGGCACCCAGCTGCTCTGGATCGGCGACGTCTACTCGTTCGTCATCGCGGGCCTGCTGGTCTCGGCCGGCAGCCTCGGCGACCGTATCGGCCGCAAGAAGCTGCTGCTGATCGGTGCCGCCGCGTTCGGCGTCATATCCGTGCTCAACGCGTATGCGACCACACCGGAGATGCTGATCGTCGCGCGGGCGCTGCTCGGCGTCGCGGGCGCGACACTGATGCCCGCCACCCTCGCCCTGATCCGCAACCTCTTCCACGATCCGCGTGAACGCAGCCTCGCCATCGGCATCTGGGGCGCCACCGCCTCCGCGGGCACGGCGGTCGGGCCGGTCGTCGGTGGTTTCCTGCTGGAGCACTTCTGGTGGGGCTCGGTCTTCCTGATCAACCTGCCCGTGATGATCGTGCTGGTCGTCGTCGGCAGCAAGCTGCTCCCCGAGTCCCGCCACCCGAACCCCGGCCCGTGGGACCTGCTCAGCGTCGGGCTGTCCCTCGTCGGCATGATCGGCGTGGTGTACGCCGTGAAGGAGATCGCCAGCCACGGCATCGACGGGAACGCGCTCGCCGCCGGCCTGCTCGGTGTCGCCGCCCTGTTCTTCTTCGTACGCCGCCAACTGGCCCTGCCACAGCCGCTGCTGGACATGCGTCTCTTCCGTGACCGCGGCTTCTCGGGCGCCGTCCTCGCCGACCTGCTGACCGTTTTCGGCCTGTCCGGCCTCGTCTTCTTCCTCTCCCAGTACCTGCAACTCGTCCAGGGCAGGCGGCCCTTCGAGGCGGGGCTCGCGGAACTCCCCGCCGCCGTGGGCGCGGTGGTGGCCGGTCTGGTCGCGGGCCGCGCGGCCCGGCGGTTCTCGGTACGGGCCGTCGTCGCCGGTGGCCTGGCGGCCATCGGCCTGGCCCTGGGCGTGCTGACGGTAATCGACGAGTCCACCGGCTATCCGCTCCTGGGAGCCGCCCTGCTGGTCGTCGGCGTCGGCGCGGGCTTCTCCTTCACGGTGACCGCCGACGTCATCCTCTCCTCGGTCCCCAAGGAGCAGGCCGGAGCGGCCTCAGCGGTCTCCGAGACGGCGTACGAACTCGGCGCGGCCCTCGGCATCGCCCTGCTCGGCTCGATCGTGACCGGCGTCTACCGCGGCTTCGCCGCGCCGGCGGGCACCCCCGCCGGGGCGCACGAGTCGCTGGGCGGTGCGGTTGAGGTGGCCGCCGGTCTCCCGTCGGACAGCGCCCGGGCCCTGCTCGCCTCGGCCCGTGAGTCCTTCGTCGACGGCCTCACCCTCGCCTCCGGCGTCGGAGCGGCAGTCCTGCTGGCCACGGCGACCGCGGCCTGGTTCATGCTGCGGGGACAGCGGCTGGACAACAAGGTGTAGATCTCGCTGTCCCTCGCCGTCCCCGGCCGGGGACGGCGAGGGACAGCCGGGACGTGGCCCGGGGCGGGGGGGCCCGCGGCGCCCCCGCCCCCGCCACCCGGCGGCGCGCCCCCCATAGGGGCGGGGGCCGCAGGGCGGGGGGCGCACCCCCCCCGGGCCCCCCCCCGCCCGG
>NZ_JBWKAJ010000043.1:0-20647 GCF_056437585.1 Streptomyces sp. NPDC042364
CCGACAAATCCGAAACAGGACAGTCAGCGACGTCAGTCAGAGGGTGAGTCAGGCTCATCAGCAGAACCACCAGTCACATGATCACTGTCAGAGGTACGAGGCGAGGGTCAGAGGTGCGAGGAGGGGGTGAGCGGGTCCAGGGCGCGGGCCGGGCGGACATGGCCGACCACGTTCCCGCCGCCGAGCAGCGGGGCACCCGCGAACTCGGCGAGGGCGACCGGGTCGACACCGGCCCGGGCCAGGGCCGCCGCGGTGACGGGGACCCGGGCCCGGTCGGCGCCGTCGGCGATCTTCACGGCGACGGCGCGGCCGTCGGGGAGGGCGGCGACCTGGACGCCCTCGAAGCCGTCCTTGCTGAGCAGCCCGGGTACGGCCCTCATCAGCGCGGCGACGTCGCGCCCGGCGCCGGAGGCCATCTCGGCGTGCTCACGCATCGCGTCGGCGACCTGGCGCTCGGGGGTGCCCTCGGCGGCGGTGGTGATCCGGGCGAGGGCGCGGGCCAGGCCGTGCAGGGAGACGGAGAACAGGGGGGCGCCGCAGCCGTCGACGGTCACCTCGGCGATGGCCTGCCCGGTGAGGTCCTCGACGATCTCGGCGACGGCCTGCTGCAAGGGGTGTGCGGGGTCGACGTAGTCGTCGAGGGACCAGCCGTTGAGCGTGCAGGTGTAGAGCATGGCCGCGTGCTTGCCGGAGCAGTTCTGCGCGAGCCGGGAGGGCTGCCGCCCGTCCCGGATCCACGCGTCGCGCACCTGCGGGCCGTACGGCATGTCAGCGACGTTGCGCAGGTCGTCCTCGGTGGCCCCGGCCAGCGCCAGGATCTGCCGGGCTCCGGCGAGGTGGCGTTCCTCGCCGGAGTGGCTGGCCGCGGTCAATGACAGCAGTTCGCCGTCCAGGGGCAGCCCGGCGCGCAGCATCGCCACGGCCTGGACCGGCTTGAGTGCCGACCGGGGGTAGAACGCCGCCTCGATGTCGCCGAGTTGGAGTTCCACCTCCCCGTCGGCACCCAGCACCACGACGGAGCCGTAGTGCATGCCCTCGATGACACCCCCGCGTACGAGGTGCGCCACGGGGGCGTGGAGCGGCTCCCGGATCGCGGGGGCCGCGGCCACCGGAGCCGCGGGGGTACCCGGGGCGCCGGTGGTCGTGGGGTCGTACGTCACTGCCTGGTTCACGCATCCGCTCCGGTCGACTTCCGGGCGACCCGGCCGCGTATGCCGAACCAGCCCACCACGAGTGCGCCCACGATCAGCGGCACGCACATCACCGTCGTGCGGCCCGCGCCGCCGTCGGCGTACATGAGGACCAGCACGGACGCGAGGAAGAAGAGCGTCACGAGTTCGGTCCAGGGGGAGCCCGGGAGCTGGTAGCTCGGCCGGGTCAGTTCGCCCTTCTGGGTCTTCTGCCAGAAGAGCAGGTGGCAGATCATGATCATGCCCCAGGTGGCGATGATGCCGATGGCGGCGAAGTTGAGCACGATCTCGAACGCCTCGGCGGGGACCACGAAGTTCAGGCCGACGCCCAGCACACAGATACCGCTGGTGAGCAGGATGCCGCCGTACGGGACCTGGCTGCGGCTCATCACTCCGGTGAACTTCGGGGCGGAGCCGGACATCGCCATCGACCGCAGGATGCGGCCGGTGGAGTAGAGGCCCGAGTTGAGGGAGGACATCGCGGCGGTGAGGACGACCAGGTTCATGATGCCGCCGGCCGCGGGGACGCCGATGTTGGAGAGCACCGTCACGAAGGGGCTCTCGCCGGCCTTGTACGAGGACCAGGGCAGCAGCATGGAGAGCAGGACGACGGAGCCGACGTAGAACAGGCCGACGCGCCACATGATCGAGTTGATCGCCTTCGGCATGATCTTCTCGGGGTTCTCGGTCTCACCGGCGGCGACGCCGACCAGCTCGACGGAGGCGTAGGCGAAGACGACGCCCTGGATGATCAGCAGCATCGGCAGGATGCCGTTGGGGAAGACACCGCCGTTGTCGGTGATCAGGGCCGGGCCGGGGTTGTGGCCGTCGACGGGCTGCTGGGTGACCAGCAGGAAGATGCCGATGCACATGAAGACGACGAGTGCGCCGACCTTGATGATCGCGAACCAGAACTCCAGTTCGCCGAACATCTTCACGGATATCAGGTTCACGGTGAGGACCACCGCGAGCGCGATCAGCGCGATCACCCACTGCGGTACGTCCGAGAACATGCCCCAGTAGTGGGTGTAGACGGCGACCGCGGTGATGTCGGCGATACCGGTGGTGGCCCAGTTCAGGAAGTACATCCAGCCCGCCGTGTACGCGCCCTTCTCGCCGAGGAACTCCCGGGCGTAGGACACGAAGGCGCCGGACGAGGGCCGGTACAGGACCAGCTCGCCGAGGGCGCGGACGACGAGGAACGCGAAGACGCCGCAGACGGCGTACGCGATGAACAGGGAGGGGCCGGCGTCGGCCAGTCGGCCGCCGGCGCCGAGGAAGAGGCCGGTGCCGATGGCACCGCCGATGGCGATCATGTTGACGTGCCGGGCCTTGAGGGACTTGCTGTAGCCCTCGTCGCCCAAGTCGACATGGGGTGCGGCCGGTGTGCGCGTCTCTTCTTTGAGGTGCTGCTCGCTCACGCCTCGGGTCCGCCTTCCGTGGAACTGGTCGTGCGTGGGGACCGCACGATGTCGGTGAGGGTGGTCTCGACGCGGTCGAGGTGGTGGGACATGGCCTCCACCGCGTCGTGTTCGGAACCGTCGATCAGTGCCTCGACGATGGCCCGGTGCTCCCGGTTGGACTGCTCGCGACGGCCGCCCAGTTCGTTGAGGAAGGCCGACTGACGCGCCAGTGCGTCTCGGATCTCCTCGATGACCCGGCGGAACACCGGGTTCTGGGCGGCCTCCGCCACGGCCAGGTGGAACAGCGTGTCCATCGCGACCCAGGCGGTGGTGTCGGTCTCCCGCTCCATCCGGTCCAGGAGGTGCGCCAGGTGGTCCAGGTTCTCCGGGGTGCGGCGGACCGCCGCGTATCCGGCGACCGGGATCTCCACGTGCCGGCGCACTTCCAGCAGGTCGCTCGCCGCGTAGTCGCCGAAGGTGGGGTCCTCGACGGCGTTCGCGATCACGAAGGTGCCCTTGCCGGTGCGGGACTGGGTCAGTCCCATCACCTGGAGGGCGCGCAGTGCCTCACGGAGCACCGGGCGGCTCACTTCGAGCTGCCGGCACAGCTCCGCCTCGGAGGGGAGCTTGTCACCGATGGCGTACTCGCCGCGCTCGATGGCGCCGCGAAGGTGGGTGAGCACCGCTTCCATGGCGCTGACGCGCCGGGGTGCCGAGCCACCTGTCTGGCTGTCTGACAGGTTCACGGGGGTGATCCTGCGGGTGACGGGACAGGGCTGTCAAGAGGTGAGGGGTTCGATCTTGGCGCTGGTCGGAGGGTGGATCACCCGCCGACGGGCGGAGGGCGTGGCCGCCGTCAGCCGAGGCCACCCGCCAAGAGCAGCCCGAACAGCAGCACACCGACCACGATCCGGTAGGCGACGAACACGTCGAGGGAGTTGCGGGTCACGAACCTCGGCAGCCACGTCACCGAGGCGTATGCGACCGCGAACGAGGCGGCCGTTCCCGCGATGAGCGGCGCCGCGCCACGCCGGCCCCGAGGGCGTCCTTCAGCTCGTCCAACCCGGCGCCGGTCAGGGCCGGGATGCCGAGGAAGAAGGAGAGGCGGGTGGCGGCGACCCGGTCGAGGCCGAGCAGCAGCGCGGTGGACATGGTGGCGCCCGAGCGGGAGAAGCCGGGGAAGAGCAAAGCGAGGATCTGCGAACCGCCGACCAGCATCACGTCCCTGAAGGAGGTGTCGCCCTCCCCTCGCCCGTGGCGTCCGGCCCGCTCCGCCGCCCACATGACCGCGCTGCCGCCGATCAGCGACCCGGCGACCACCCACAGCGAGGCATGCGCCGGTGATCCGCGCGATGTCCTCGCGGGTATGGGCCCGAGGACAGGTGGACGGGCGCCGGTCTCAGGCCCAGAGGGCCTGAGCCAGCGCCACGCCGACGAAGGCCGCGCCCAGTCCCGCCGCCACGCTTCCGGCCACGTTGACGGCGGCGTGGAGGCGGGCGCCGTCCTGGGCGAGCCGCAGGGTCTCGTACGAGAAGGTGGAGTACGTGGTGAGCGCCCCGCACAGTCCGGTGCCGAGGAGAAGTTGCAGGCCGGAGCCGGCGGCACCGGCCGTCACGGCGCCGGTGAGGAGCCCGAGGACCAGGGAGCCGGAGACGTTGACGAGGAAGGTGCCCCAGGGGAAGACCGTGTCATGGCGGGACTGCACGGCCCGGTCGGTGAGATAGCGCAGGGGCGCGCCGAGCATGCCGCCGACGACGACGAGCACCCAGTTCACGACGATCTCTTACCTTCCTCGTGTGGTGCGGGGGGCGCGGCCGGGTCGACGACCTCGCACACGTCGAGCGTCACCAGCCCCTCGGGAACCAGGTCCGCCAGCTCCGGCAGGAAGGCGCGGACGCGCTCCTCGCCGTCCACGACGACCACCGCGACCGGCAGTTCCTCACTCAGTGACAGCAGACGGGAGGTGTGGACGACCGAGGAGGCACCGAAGCCCTCGATGCCCCGGAACACGCTCGCGCCGGCGAGGCCCGCCGCGTGGGCCCGGTGCACGATCTCGCTGTAGAGCGGCCGGCGGTGCCAGGTGTCGTCCTCGCCGATCAGGACGGTCAGGCGCAGGGCCCGTCCGGAAAGGCGGGTTCTCGCCGGGGGTTCGGCCTTGTCCGGTGTCATCGTCGCCTCCGTGCCAGGGTCAGACGTGCCGTGCCTGCCGCGAGCCAGACCGCCGCGAGGGCGGCCAGGAGCGTCGCGGCGAGATAGGCGAGGGCGGTGCGGGGGTGGCCCTCGTCGACCAGGCGCCGGATGTCGACGGCGTAGGTCGAGAAGGTGGTGAAGCCGCCGAGCACTCCGGTGCCGAAGAAGGGCCGTACCAGGCGGTGGGCCGCCCGGACGTCCGTGATCACGACCATGAAGAGCCCGATGACGAAGCAGCCGGCCGCGTTCACCCAGAACGTGGCCCAGGGGAAGCCCGTCGATGCCGTGGGCCAGAGCAGGGACGCGCCGTAGCGGGCGGCGGCGCCGATGCCGCCGCCCACGGCGACCACCGCGACGACCGGCCCCTGGCCGTGCCACGGGGAGGTTCGGGGGGCGGGTGGCTGCCGGGCGGCGGGGACCTCGGCGGTTTCGGCCCTGCCGGAGTGCGGGACTGTCATGTGCGTACGTCTCCTACTCGCGTCCGCACCGCCGCGCCGCCCGGCGGATCGCGGCTGATCGACAGCGTAACGCGGGGGCCGGGCGGCGGCTCAGTCGCCCGGCCCCCGCAGCTCGCACACCGCGACCCCGCGTTCCCACAGGCTGCCCAGGACCAGGCGGCCGTCGGCCACACAGGCGCTGGTGACCATGCGGAACCGGGAGCGGCGGTCGACGGCCGTGTGCACGACCCCGGCCCGGTCGTCGACGGTGACGACGCCGGCGAAGCCGAGGGGGCGGTACGGCGCCCGCACCGCGACCCGGCTCGCGGCCCGGCGCACGGCGGGGCGGGCGCGGTGGAGGAGGTCGAGCGCGGCGAGGCGCGGCCCGGCCAGCGCCACCCGGATCAGTCCGTCGGGGCCGCGCCACATGTTGTCGGGCGAGCCCGGCAGATCCTCGACGAAGGGCTCGCTCGTGCCCGCCTTCGGCCCGGTGAGCCGGAAGCGGATGAGCCGACGGGCGCCGGTCTCCGCGACCACGAGGAACGACTCGTCGGCGGAGGGGGCGAGGCCGTTGGCGAACTCCAACCCGTCCAGGACCACCTCCGGTTTCCCCTCCCCCGGCGCGAGGCGCAGCAGCCGCCCGGTGCCCGTGTGTTCGACGATGTCGCCGATCCACTGGTCGAGGGGGTAGCGGCGGGTGGAGACCGTGAAGTAGACCGTTCCGTCGGTGAGGGCCACCACGTTGCTGCAGAACCGCAGCCGCTCGCCGCCCGCCTCGTCGGCGAGCACGCGGACGGTGCCGTCCTTCGTGGTGACCCGCAGCAGGCCCCGCTCGGCGTCGCACACCAGCAGGTCGCCGCCGGGCAGGAGTTCGAGGCCCAGCGGCCTGCCCCCGGTGTCGGCGATCGTCTCGACACGGGCCCGTCCCGGTTCGGCGAGGCCCTCCACCCGCAGGAGGCGGCCGTCCTCGACGCCGGTCAGCACCCGCCCCCGGTCGTCGGCGACGACGTCCTCGGGGCCGCGTCCGCCGATTCCGACGAACGCGCGCGGTACGAGGCCGGTGCCCCCTCGGTACCTGGTGTGACTCGTGCCCGCCATGCCGCCTCCCGGTGGTCGTCCGGTTGTCCTCGGGTCGGCCCATCCTCGCAGGCGGTCGCGAGCCGGGCTCCACTTTTGTCCGGAGCTCTAAGGTTGTCCTTCCCCGATCGAAGAGGTTGTGCCGTGCCCGCTCGCCCCCGCCTGCTGTACGTGACGGATCTGGCCTACCCGGCCCGCGGCCGGCGCTACGGCGACGAGGACGTGTTCCTCACCTCGCGGTTGCGCGCCGGGTTCGACCTCGCCCTGTGCCATCCGCTGGACGCGGCGGCCCTCATGGACGGCTTCGACGCCGTCGTGGTACGCAACAGCGGGCCCGTGCTGCACTACCGGCGGGAGTACGACGCCTTCCGTGAGCGGGCGGCGGCGACCGGCACACCGGTCTACAACCCGCTGACCGGCCGGGCCGACATGGAGGGCAAGCAGTATCTGCTCGACCTCACCCGGGCCGGGTTCCCGGTGATCCCCACCGTGGACCGGCCCGAGGACCTGGGGCGGCTGCCCGAAGCCGGCTCGTACGCGGTCAAGCCGAAGGCCGGCGCCGACTCCATCGGCCTGCGCTTCGTGACCGGCACCGAACTGGCGGACCTGACCTGGGACGACGTACTGGTCCAGCCGCGCGTCGACTTCCGCTACGAGGTGTCCTTCCTATACGTCGACGACGCCTTCCAGTACGCCCTGCACGCCCCCGACCCCGAGCGGCGCTGGGTCCTGGAGCCCTATGAGGCCACGGAGGCAGACCTCGCCTTCGCCCGGCGTTTCATCGACTGGAACACCCTCGACCACGGCATCCAGCGGGTGGACGCGTGCCGTACTCAGGACGGCGATCTCCTGCTGGTCGAGCTGGAGGACCTCAACCCGTATCTGTCCCTGGACCGCCTGCCCGAGCCCGCCAGGGACGCCTTCGTCGAGGCCCTGATCGGCTCACTGCACGGCTTCCTGGCCGCCGCCGGCCGCTGAAGGGCCGGAGGGGCCGTACGCCGGGACGTACGGCCCCCGTCGCGGTGACGGTTCGCTACCGGTGACTGAACCACGCCATCGCCGGAAGCGCCCTGTCGTCGTAGCCGAACAGCGCCTGGTTCTCCCAGCCGTTCCCGGAGGACGCGTCCGTGGGGTCCCACCCGTTGCCGTTGACGGCGGTCCAGGTCGACTCCCAGTAGAAGACGCCGAGGCCGCGGCCGTTCGGGACGGCCTCGACGATGCTGGCGACGTCCTTCATCCAGCGGGTCTGACCGGCGGTGGTGGCCGGGTAGCCGGACACCAGTTCGCTCGGCACATCGATGATGTTCTCGTGCGCGTCCTCGCTGTCGAGGCGGAAGGGGTAGGCCGTCTCGGCGAGGAAGACCGGCTTGGCGTAGCGGGAGGCCGCGTCGTCCAGGGTGGTCTGGAAGTCGGCGAGGGTGCCGTGCCAGTAGCCGTAGTACGACAGGCCGATGACGTCGAACTTCACGTTGTTGGCGACGGCGTTGTCGAACCACCAGCGGGTGCCGGACAGGTCACCGCCCTTGGCGAGGTGCAGCGCCACCTGGGTGGAGGAGTTGACCGCCTTGACCGCGTCGTAGCCGGAGTTGAGCAGTCCGGCGAGCTGCGGCCAGTTGGAGGTGGAGCCCGCGTTCCACAGCATGCCGCCGTTGATCTCGTTGCCGACCTGGACCATGTCGGCCGTGGTGCCCTGCGACTTGAGGGCGTTCAGGACGTCGTAGGTGTGGTTGTGGACGTCCGTCCTCAGCTGGCTGTACGAGTGGCCGGTCCACGCGGACGGCACGGTCTGGGCGCCGGGGTCGGCCCAGGTGTCCGAGTAGTGGAAGTCGACCAGCAGCTTCATGCCCTGCGCCTTGACGCGCTTGGCGGCGGCCAGCACGCGCGTCTTGTTGTTGTAGCCGTCGGCGGGGTTCACCCAGACCTTGAGGCGCGCCCAGTTCTGACCGGCGCCCTTGAGGATGGCGAGGGCGTCGCCGGTGGTGCCGGAGCCGTTCTTGTAGACGCCGCCCTTGGCCTCGCTCTTGATGAGCGACGACACGTCGGAGCCCTTGATGGACAGGCCCGTCCTGCCGGAGGTGAAGGCGAGGTCGTCGACGTTGAGCCAGTTGCCCGCGTTGGCATCGGAGTTGACGCTGATCGTGCACTGGTTGTTCGTCACCGAGATCGAGGTGACGATCCGGATCCAGCCGCCGACGGAGACCGGGATGTCGGTGCGCTGTTCGGCGCTGCCGCAGTTCTTCAGCGCGATGTACGCGGAGTTCTGGCCGCCGCCGGAGCGTACCCACGCGGTGAGCTTGTAGTTTCCGTTGGTCAGCCCGGACAGGTACTGGTAGGTCTCCACCTTGTAGGCGGACGACGACCAGTGGGAAAGGCGGTAACTGCCGCCGTGGCCACCGGACTCGGTGAAGGAGGCGGAGTTCTGCCCGGCCGCCGAGTAGGTCGACCAGCCGGCCGGGGTCGCGGTGCCCGTGCCGTCGGATTCGAAGCCCCCGTTGGTGAGGGTGGAGGCCGCGTGGGCGGAGGGGGCGGGCACCGTCGTGAGTGCCAGTCCCGCGAACAGCGGTATGAGCAGGGCCCTGAGGGCGCGTCTCGCGTGGAACATCGTCGTCCCTTCGACGAAGGCGGGGACCTGGTCGCGTGGTGCGAGGGCGGCGCCGCGCCCGAAGGCCGTGGGCGCGGCGCCGCCGTGACCGACCGGACGTCCCCAGGAATCCGGCCGGTGTTCGGGGGTGGTCAGGGGTCGAGTCGGACGACCCTGACGCCGCCGGCGGGGACGGCGAGGTGGCCCGCCGCGCGTTCGCCGGTGAGGAGTTCGGTGCCGTCGGAGTCGAGCGGCACCTTCGCGTCGAGCGCGGTGTGGTTGATCGCGAAGAGGAAGTCGCCCGACTCGCCCGTGCGGCGCACCACTTCGACGTCGCGCGGCAGTTCCGCGCGGGGTGCGATGCCGGCGTCGTCGGCGGCCCAGCCGAGCAGCGCGTCGAGGCCGTGCGCGTCGAGTCGCGTCGACACGTACCAGGCGGAGCCCTCCCCCAGCCGGTGCCGGGTGACGGCGGGCCGGTCGGCGGTGAGCCCGTCGGCGTACGCCCACACGGTCTCGGCGCCGTCCGGCACGACGAACTCGGTCCACACGTCGCCGGTCAGCTCGGAGCCGTCGGGCCCAATGATCCTGACGCGCTGCCCGGCGAGCAGCGGCGAGAACTCCTCCACCGTCAGTCCGAGGACCTCGCGCAGGGCGCCGGGGTAGGGGCCCTCGTGGACGGCGTCGTGCTCGTCGACGATCCCCGAGAAGTACGACACGACGAGGGTGCCGCCGTTCTCGACGTACGCCGTGAGGTTGTCCCGCGCCGCTTCGGTCATCAGGTACAGCGCGGGAACGACGACAAGGGGATAGGCCGACAAGTCGTCTTCCGGGTGGGCGAAGTCGACGGTGAGGTGGCGGTCGTAGAGGGCCTCGTAGAAGGCGTCGGCGCGTTCGCGGGCGTCGTGGTCCTCGCTGGGGCGCCACTGGAGGTTCTGCGCCCACCAGGAGTGCCAGTCCCACAGGACGGCCACGTCGGCGGCGGTGCGGCTGCCGCGGACCTGGCCGAGCGAGTCGAGGGACGCGCCGAGTTCGACGACCTCGCGCCACACCCGCGAGTCGGTGCCGGCCTGCGGCAGCATCGCCGAGTGGAACTTCTCGGCGCCGCGCCGGGACTGCCGCCACTGGAAGAACATGGCGCCGTCGGAGCCGCGCGCCACATGGGCGAGGGAGTTGCGGGCCATCTGGCCCGGGGCCTTGGCGGGGTTGCGGGCCTGCCAGTTGACGCCCGACGTGGAGTGCTCCAGGAGCAGCCAGGGGGCGCCGCCCGCCACGGACCGGGTGAGGTCGGCGGCCATCGCGAGGTTCACCTGGGTGCGGCGGCCGTCGGTGATCAGATAGTGGTCGTTGGTGACGAGGTCGACCTCGCGGCCCCAGGCCCAGTAGTCGATGGAGTCGCACTGGCTGAGTGCGGTCATGAAGTTGGTGGTGACCGGGATGCCGGGCGCGAGGCGGTGCAGGATGTCCCGCTCCATCACGAAGTTCTCGCGGATGGTCTCGTCGGCGAACCGCTTGTAGTCGAGCGCCTGACCGGGGTTGCCGACGGTCGGTGCCACACGCGGCGGGTTGATCTGCGCGAAGTCGGTGTACTGCTGGCCCCAGAAGGCGGTGCCCCAGGCCTTGTTGAGCGTCGCGACATCGCCGTACCTGCGCTCCAGCCAGCGGCGGAAGTGCGCGGCACACGAGTCGCAGTAGCAGGCGGAGACGGGTACGCCGTACTCGTTGTGCACGTGCCACAGGGCGAGCGCAGGGTGGTCGGCGTAGCGCTCGGCGAGCCTGGTGGTGATGTTCGCGGCGGCGGCGCGGTAGTCCGCGTTGCTGTGGCAGATGGCACCGCGCGAGCCGAACTCGTAGCGGGTGCCGTCGGCGGCCACGGGCAGCGCCTCGGGGTGCTCCCGGTAGAACCACACCGGCGGTACGACGGTGGGGGTGCCGAGGTCGGCGCGGATGCCGTGGTCGTGGAGCAGGTCGAGCAGGCGGTCGAGCCAGGCGAAGTCGTACACGCCGCGGGAGGTCTCCAGCAGGGCCCAGGAGAAGATGCCGACGCTGACCATGGTCACGCCCGCCTCACGCATCAGCCGGACGTCCTCGTGCCAGACGGTTTCCGGCCACTGCTCCGGGTTGTAGTCCCCACCGAAGGCGAGCCTGGTGAGGCCCGTGGGGGTGGTCTCCGGCATGGATCTCTCCCGTTTTGTCGATCATCTGGGAACGTGCACACACAACTGCGGCGGTGCAGGCCCAACATAACCGCACAGCAACAACCATTGACAAGTGTCCGGGATGTTTCTCTACTGTGAACGCTCACAGACGCATGACACGGTCTTCGCAGCAGGCGATGACCCTGGTCAGGGGAGAAACATCCATGCCCAACATCACGAAGCACCGGCGCTTTGTGGCCACTGCCGTCGCCGTGACGCTCGGCGCCACCGCACTCGCCGCCTGCGGGGGGTCCGAAGACGACGGCGAGGCCCGGTCGGGGCCGGCGAAGCTGACGTACTGGACCTGGACGCCGGGCATGGACAAGGTCGTGGACCTGTGGAACAAGGGTCCCGGCAAGGAGCAGCAGATCACCGTCACGGTGAAGAAGCAGGCGTCCGGCGACACCCTGGTGACCAAGATCCTCACCGCGCACAAGGCGGGCAAGGGCCCCGACCTGGTGCAGGCCGAGTACCAGGCGCTGCCGACGCTGGTCAGCAATGACGCGGTCGCCGACATAGCGAAGGAGTCGGGCGACGCCGAGGGCAAGTTCGCCGACGGCGTCTGGCAGCAGACGACGCTGGGCTCGGACGCGGTCTACGCGATCCCGCAGGACATCGGGCCGATGATGTTCTACTACCGCGAGGACCTCTTCAAGAAGTACGGCCTGACCGTCCCCAAGACCTGGGACGAGTTCGCCGAGACCGCGCGGAAGCTCAGGAAGGAGGAGCCGGACGTCGATCTGACCACCTTCTCCGCCAACGACTCGGGGCTCTTCGCCGGTCTCGCCCAGCAGGCGGGCGCGAAGTGGTGGACCACCGAGGGCCAGAAGTGGAAGGTCGGCATCGACGACACGGCGACCAAGAAGGTCGCCGACTTCTGGGGCGGTCTGGTCGAGGAGGGCGCCATCGACAACCAGCCGATGTACACCCCGGCCTGGAACAAGGCGCTCAACACCGGCAAGCAGATCGCCTGGGTCAGCGCCGTGTGGGCGCCGGGCACCCTGACCACGGCCGCGCCCGACACCCAGGGCAAGTGGAGGATGGCCCCGCTGCCACAGTGGTCCGACTCCGAGAACGTCACCGGCAGCTGGGGCGGCTCCTCGACCGCCGTCACCACGGACTCAAGGCACAAGGGCGCCGCCGCCAAGTTCGCCGCCTGGCTGAACACGGACCCGCAGGCGCTGACCGCGCTGGCGAAGGAGGGCGGCATCTACCCGGCCGCCACGACCGCGCAGACCAGTGACGCGTTCGCCGAGCCGCCGGCGTTCTTCTCGAATCAGACGGACTTCTACACCGCGGCCTCCGAGATCGCGAAGACCACCGCGCCCTCCGCGTGGGGCCCCAACGTGAACGTCGCCTACACCAGCTTCAAGGACGCGTTCGGCGCCGCCGCCAAGCACAAGTCGGACTTCGGTGCCGCCCTGAAGAAGATGCAGGACGACACGGTCGCCGACATGAGGAAGCAGGGCTTCGAGGTCTCCGAGTGACCAGCGCACGCCGGAAGCCGTACGGGGTCAAGGGGGCCCCGTACGCCCTCCCGTCTCCCACCACCCTCAAACGAGCGCGGAGCGCCCCCTATTTCTTCCTCCTTCCCGCGACGGTCCTCTTCGCCCTCTTCTTCGCGCTGCCCATCGGCTACGCGATCTGGCTCAGTCTGCACAAGGTGCAGGTCAAGGGGCTGGGACTGGGCTCGGGTGCCCGGCAGGAGGTGTGGGCGGGCCTGGAGAACTACACCGACGCCCTCAGCGACTCCGAGTTCCTCGACGGCGCGCTGCGCGTGCTGGGCTACGGCGCGATCGTCGTCCCCGTCATGCTCGGCCTGGCACTGGTCCTCGCCCTGATGCTGGACAGCGACAAGGTGCGCCTCGCCCCGTTCACCCGGCTCGCGATCTTCCTGCCGTACGCGGTCCCGGGCGTCGTGGCGGCCCTGCTGTGGGGGTTCCTCTACCTCCCGGACGTCAGCCCCTTCTACTTCGTACTCGACAAGCTCGGCCTGCCGCAGCCGGACCTGCTGGACGGCGGCGGACTGTACGCGGCGCTGTCGAACATCGCCGTGTGGGGCGGCACCGGCTTCAACATGATCGTCATCTACACCTCGCTCCAGTCGATCCCCACCGAGGTGTACGAGGCGGCGAAGCTGGACGGGGCCACCCCGCTGCAGATAGCCCTGCGCATCAAGATCCCGATGGTGGCGCCCTCGCTGGTGCTGACCTTCTTCTTCTCGATCATCGCCACCCTCCAGGTGTTCAGCGAGCCGACCACCCTCAAGCCCCTCACCAACTCCATCTCCACGACCTGGAGTCCGCTGATGAAGGTGTACGTGGACGCCTTCGGCAAGGGCGACATCCACGGGGCGGCCGCCGGCGCGGTGGTGATCGCCCTGGTCACGCTGGTGGTGTCGTTCGGCTTCCTCAGGGCCGCGAACTCCCGGAACAAGCGGGACGTCAGTCAAGGAGCCGCACGATGAGTTCTCTTGCCGTCCGCAAGACCGCCCGGGCCGCGGGGACCACGCCCGGCACGGCGCAGGGCCCGCCGCTGCGCCGCCGGATCGCGCTCGTCCCGACGCTGACGCTGCTGCTGGGCGCCCTCTACTGCCTGCTGCCCGTCGCCTGGGTCGTGATCGCGGCCACCAAGTCCGGCAGCGAACTGTTCTCCACCTTCACCTTCCTCCCGGGCAGCGGCTTCGCGGACAACCTGTCCGACCTGAACGCCTACCGTGACGGCGTCTACTGGCAGTGGATGGGCAACTCCGCGCTGTACGCGGGTGCCGGCGCCCTGCTGTCCACCGCCGTCTCCGCGATCAGCGGCTACGCACTGGCGATCTACCGGTTCAAGGGCCGCGAGGCCGTCTTCAGCGTCCTGATGGCGGGGGTGCTGATGCCGCCGGTGATCCTGGCGATCCCGCAGTACCTGCTGCTGGCGAAGGTGGACCTCGCGGACACGTACTGGTCGGTGCTGCTGCCACTGGTGCTGTCCCCGTACGGCGTCTACCTGGCCCGGATCTACGCCGCAGCCGCGGTCCCCGCCGATGTGGTGGAGGCCGGGCGGATGGACGGGGCCGGCGAGTGGCGGATCTTCACCCGGATCGCGCTGCCGATGATGGTGCCCGGTCTGGTGACGGTCTTCCTGTTCCAGTTCGTCGCCGTGTGGAACAACTTCCTGCTGCCGTTCATCATGCTCAGCGACGACGAGAAGTTCCCGATCACCCTGGGCCTGTACACGCTCCTGGAACAGGGCTCGAACACCCCGGCGCTCTACACCCTGGTCATCACGGGCGCGCTGCTCGCGGTGATCCCGCTGATCGCGCTCTTCCTGGTCATCCAGCGGTTCTGGAGCCTCGATCTGCTGTCCGGGGCCGTAAAGTCATGACCATGAGCAACACGGGGGGCAGGCGCAAACCGCCGACCATTCACGACGTGGCCCGGGTGGCGGGGGTCTCCCGGGGCACCGTGTCACGGGTGCTCAACGGCGGCCACTACGTCAGCCCGGCCGCGCAGGAAGCGGTCAACGCGGCGATCCGTAAAACGGGTTACGTCGTGAACCGGCACGCCCGCTCGCTGATCACCGGCCGCTCCGACTCCGTCGGCTTCCTGCTCACGGAGCCGCAGGAGAAGCTGTTCGAGGACCCCAACTTCAACGTCCTGCTGCGTGGTTGCACCCAGGCGCTGGCCGCGCACGACATCCCGCTGCTGCTGATGGTGGCCGGCACAGAGGACGAGCGGCGCCGGATCATGCGGTACATCACGGCGGGCCATGTCGACGGGGTGCTGCTGGTGTCCAGCCACTCCGGCGACCCGGTCGCCGAACAGCTCCGCGACGCGGGGGTTCCCCTCGTCCAGTGCGGCAAGCCGATGGGGCTCGGGTCCAAGGTGAGCTATGTGGCGGCGGACGACCGGGACGGCGCCCGGGACATGGTGCGCCATCTGCTGTCGCTGGGCCGACGCCGCATCGGCGTGGTCACCGGTCCGCTGGACACGCCGGGCGGTGTGGACCGGCTCGCCGGTTACCAGGAGGTGCTCACCGAGGCGGGCGTCGGGATCGACGATCGGCTGATCGTCTCCGGGGACTACAGCCGGGCCAGCGGCGAGGCAGGCGCCGAACGGCTGCTGGAGCGGGCACCGGACATGGACGCGGTGTTCGTGGCCTCCGACCTGATGGCGCAGGGCGCCCTGACGGCGCTGCGCCGGGCGGGCCGCCGGGTGCCCGAGGACGTGGCCGTGGGCGGCTTCGACGACTCGGCCGCCGCCACGGAGTCCGTCCCCGCCCTCACCACGATCCGCCAGCCGTACGACCGGATCAGCAACGAGATGGTGCGCGTCCTGCTGGCGCAGATCGGGGGCGAGGACCCGGCCGCGGTGATACTCCCGACGGAGCTGGTGCGGCGCGAGTCGACCTGACCCGCCGCCGACGCCCGGCGGAGCGCCGTGATGCACCGGGCAGGCGTGCCTCGGCGACGCCGGGGTAACAGCACGGGACATCCGGTCATCACCCGAACGGTCGTCCGAGGATTGCGCCGCGACCGGGGTCGGAGCGCCGCACGGGGGTACTCGGCGGGCGCCGACCCCGGTTCCGGTTGGACACTGGAGTGCGGCCGGTGTGTGCCGGTGGACGAGACCAGGACGCGACTGTGATGAACAGCGAGACGAAACCCAGGGGCGCGACGAGTGTCGTGTCCACCCGATCCGTGTTCGGAGCACCCTGCTGGGTGAGCCTCACCAGCCGGGACCTGCCGGCCACGGAGGACTTCTACGAAGCCGTGCTGGGCTGGAAGTGGCGCACGGCCAAGCTCGGCGACCACTTCCGGATCGCGCTGGCCGACGGTGTGCCGGTCGCCGGGATCGCCGGAGTGGCGACCCTGTGGCAGATGGCGGTCGCCTGGACGCCCTACTTCGCCGTGTCCGACGCGGACGCCGCCGCCTCCCGGGCCAGGGAGCGCGGCGGCACGGTCGCGGTCGGGCCGCTGTCCTTCCCGCCCGGCCGGGCGGCGCTGCTGGCCGACCGCCACGGGGCGACGTTCGGGATCTGGGAGGGCGAGCTCTTCACGGACTGGGAGGCCTGGCGCCGGGCCGCTCCCGCCTTCGTCCGCCTCCACACCCGGGACGCCTTCGACGCGGCCATCTTCTACGGCGAGGTCCTGGAGTGGGCCTCCGAGAAGCCGGGCTGCTGCGAGGTCCGCTACGAGGCCAACGAGGTCGTCCTGCGCAGCCAGGGCGACGTCGTCGCCCGGATCACCTCCGGGGCGCTGGAGGCGGCGCCCGACCCCACGATCCGGCCCCACTGGCAGATCCACTTCTCGGTCACCGATGTGGCCGCCTGTGTCGAGGCCGCACAGCACCACGGCGGGACCGTCCTCACCCAGGGCCCGGACGAGGCGGTGCTGCGCGATCCGGACGGCGCGCAGTTCACGATCACCTCGCGGCGCGAGCCCTGACGGCCGTCCGCACGGCGGCCCGGTGACGGGCGCCGCACGGGCGGACGCCGGCCGGCGTCCGCCCGCCGTTCACACCGCCCTGGCGGGCCTTGACAGCACGACCAGGCCGCGGGCTGCGACGAGGATCTCCGCGCCCGCCTTGTGCTCCGCCTCGTCGGGGGCGCCGTCCGGTTCGGCTGCGGTGTCGACGAGACTGGTCCAGCGCTCGCCGTAGGCGGCGCCGGGGAGGCGGAAGGCGACGGGCTCCCAGTGGCTGTTCAGCAGCAGGAGGAAGGAGTCGTCGACGACGGGCCTGCCGTACGGGTCGGGCTCGGCGATGGCGTCGCCGTTGAGGAACACGGCCACGGAGTGGGCGTCGGAGCGCGCCCAGTCCTCGTCGGTCATCTCGTGGGCGTCCGGCCTCAGCCACACCAGGTCGGGCAGCGGCTGGTCCTCGCGGGTGGCGGTGTCGCCGCGGAAGAACCGGCGGCGGCGCAGGACCGGGTGGGCGGCGCGCAGGGCGATCAGCCGCCGGGTGAAGTCGAGCAGCGCGCGCTGCTCGTCGTCGAGCCGCCAGTCGATCCAGGAGACCTCGTTGTCCTGGCAGTAGGCGTTGTTGTTGCCCCCCTGGGTGCGGCCCAGTTCGTCGCCGTGGCACAGCATCGGGATGCCCTGGGAGAGCAGCAGGGTGGACAGCAGGTTGCGCTGCTGACGGGCGCGGAGCGTGAGGACGCGCGGGTCGTCGGTCTCGCCCTCGGCACCGCAGTTCCAGGAGCGGTTGACGTCCTCGCCGTCCCGGTTGCCCTCACCGTTGGCCTCGTTGTGCTTGTCGTTGTACGAGACGAGGTCGCGCAGGGTGAAACCGTCGTGCGCGGTCACGAAGTTGACGCTGGCGCGCGGCCGCCGCCGGCTGTGCTCGTACAGGTCGGAGGAGCCGGTCAGCCGCAGGGCGAACTCGCCGAGCGTGCCGGGGCGGCCGCGCCAGAAGTCCCGTACGCAGTCCCGGTACTTGCCGTTCCACTCCGACCACAGCGGCGGGAAGTTGCCCACCTGGTAGCCGCCCTCGCCGACGTCCCACGGCTCGGCGATCAGTTTGACGCGGCTGATCACCGGGTCCTGCTGGATGAGGTCGAAGAACGCCGACAGCCGGTCCACCTCGTGGAACTGGCGGGCCAGCGTGGCCGCGAGGTCGAAGCGGAAGCCGTCCACGTGCATCTCCGTGACCCAGTACCGCAGCGAGTCCATGATCAGCTGGAGCACGTACGGATGCCGCATCAGCAGGCTGTTGCCGGTGCCGGTGGTGTCGTAGTAGTGCTCCCAGTCGCCGTCCACGAGCCGGTAGTAGGAGGCGTTGTCGATGCCCCGGAAGGACAGGGTGGGACCCTTCTCGTTGCCCTCGGCGGTGTGGTTGTACACCACGTCGAGGATCACTTCGAGACCGGCCGCGTGCAGCGCCTTGACCATCGACTTGAACTCGGTGACCTGCTGGCCGCGGGTGCCGTGGGCGGCGTAGCCGTTGTGGGGCGCGAAGAAGCCGATGGTGTTGTAGCCCCAGTAGTTGGTGAGGCCCCGGTCCAGGAGCACTCCGTCCTGCGCGAACTGGTGCACCGGCATCAGCTCGATCGCGGTCACGCCGAGCGACGTGAGGTGCTCGACGACCGAGGGGTGTGCCAGCCCGGCGTAGGTGCCGCGCAGTTCGGCGGGGACCTCGGGGTGGGCGCGGGTGAGGCCCCGGACATGGGCCTCGTAGATCACGGTGTCGGCGTACGCCCGGCGGGGCCGGCGGTCCTCGCCCCAGTCGAAGTAGGGGTCGGTGACCACGCCGAGCATGGTGTGCCCGGCGCTGTCGGCGGTGCGGTCGTACAGCGAGGGGTGGTTGTCCACCTGCCCGTCCACGGCCCGCGTGTACGGGTCGAGCAGCAGCTTGGCGGGGTTGCAGCGGTGTCCTGCGGCCGGGTCCCAGGGGCCGTGCACACGGTAGCCGTAGCGCTGTCCCGGCCCGATGCCGGGGAGGTGGCCGTGCCAGACGAAGCCGTCGACCTCGGTGAGCGGCACGGTGCGACGGCCGCCGTCGTCGTCCACGAGGACGAGGTCGACCCCTTCGGCGACCCCGCTGAACAGCGCGAAGTTGGTGCCCGTGCCGTCATAGGACGCGCCGAGCGGGTAGGGCTGCCCGCCCCACACGGACACCGGCTTCCCGGACGGCGACCGCGCGGGCGGCGCCTTGTCCGCCCGCGCGTTCTCCTTGCCGGCCGGGCGCGCGGACCCGGTTCCGCCGGATCGCGCACGCCCGTTCCGCTTCCCCCGCCCCGTCACCGCGCGGCGTCGCAGGCGCTCGACACGGCCGACAGCACCGGGCTCGTCGGCCGGTTCGCGGCCGCGGCCGCGGCGGTGTCCGGCGCCTCGATCGGCGCGTCGCCCAGCGGCCCGGCGAGCGCGGAGATCCGTACCTCGCGCGGCACCTGGAGGACCTCGCGCAGGGTCGGCCAGGGGGCCCGGGGCACGAGGGGGACGCTTTCGTCGACGGGGGCACGCTGGGTGAACCAGATGACCGTGCTGCCGGTGTCCGTGGCGCAGCACCCCCAGCCGTCGCTGAGCGCGGCGATGCGGGTCAGGCAGGGCCGGAGCTCGCGGTCGGGGCGCAGTTCGCGGTCGTTCTCCGCGACCGCGGCGATGAGATGCTGCCCGTTCCACCACATCTCGACCGAGGTGTTCTTGTCCGACGCGTGCTCGTCGATCGCGCGCAGCAGCAGTTCGGCGCTGTGGCAGACGGGTTCGACGAGGGTCTCCAGGTCCCAGAACCGGAGGTGGGCGCCGAGGATGCGGCTGACCCGTCCGACCCGTTCCGGACTGACTTCCACGTCGAGGTGGTAGTAGCGAGGTACTGCGGTCTTCATCGTCGTTGGCTCCTCACCGGCGAAGCTCCCGCCCCGCTCCGTTCCTCGTGGAACGAGCCCCGGTACGGTCCTCGCGGGACGGGTCCGGGACACGGAGCGTGAGCACCGATCACTTCTGAGTCAGCTCCCAGCGTGAGGTGGCTACGCCATTCGTGCAACACGAGCGACCCATGGGGTAGTTGAAGAGCCAACAGGACGCTTCGTCGCCGTCCGTGCACCATGAGTGAAGGCACCGGCTCTCCATGCGTCGGTGCTCCTCAGTGCACGACCTCCCACGGGAAGCGTGCTCCACCGAGAGTGCCGGGAGGTGATCGGCACATGTTGCTGCCCGCCAAGAACGAGGTGGCCAGACAACTGCGGCGCTACCGCATGTGGGAACGCGTGATGCTCGCGGCGCCCGCGGACAGCGCCGCGCGGGATCATTTCGAGGACTCGGGCTACACGCTGTGCGTGCTGATGGGCAAGCGGTGCGCCCGGGAGGCCGTGACCGCGGCCGAGCGCTACCTCCGGACAAGCCTGCCCGCGTACCTCCGGGAGCAGAGCGGTCAGACCCGCAAGACCCACGTCGTGACCCATGGCCCACCGTCCGAGCGGTCTTCCACCGCAGGGCAGTAGGACGCGTCACGGCACCTGTACGGCGCAATTCCCGTCCCGAGTTCGGCGGAGGTGAGACCCATGAGCCAGACCCCGGCCATCGGCCGTATCCCCATCAGGGACGTCCGCCCGCTCGTCGAGTGCGGCAGGCGTCCCGCGAAAGCGGTGGTGGGAGAGACCTTCGAGGTCACCGCGACGCTCTTCCGTGAAGGACACGGCGTCATCGCGGCCAACGTGGTCCTGAAGGACCCGGAGGGCCGCCCGGCGCCGTGGACGCCGATGCGGGAACTCGGGTCCGGGACCGACCGGTGGGGCGCCCGGGTCACTCCGACGTCGGTGGGCCGGTGGACGTACCGGGTGGAGGCCTGGGGCGACCCGGTCGCCACCTGGCGCCGGATCGCCCACATCAAGATCCCGGCCGGCATCGACAGCGGTCTCGTCCTGGAGGAGGGCGCCGAGTTGTACGAGCGCGCCGCCGCCGGGGTCCCGGAGGCGGACGCGCACGCCGTCCTGCTGACCGCGGTGCGGGGGCTGCGGGACGACACGCTGCCGGTCGCGGAGCGCTTCGCGGCGGCGTTGGCACCGGAGGTGGAGGAGGTGCTGGCCCGGTATCCGCTGCGGGAGCTGGTCACCTCCTCCGACCCGCTGCCGCTGCTGGTGGAACGGGAACGGG
>NZ_JBWKAJ010000044.1:0-10942 GCF_056437585.1 Streptomyces sp. NPDC042364
CGGGGGGGGGGGGCCGGGTCGGTCGAGGCGGGCCCGCACCCCCCCCCCGGCCGCCCGCCGGGGGCCCCACGTTGGGCGCCCCGGGGGGGGGGGCGCGGGCGGTTGGCCCCCCCCACCACCAAAAGGGGTGAAGGGTCGTAACTTTCCCCAGCGGGAGACGTTTCGTCGCGCTAAGCGTGACTACGTCGCGTCGGGTGGTGGAGCACCCCCGCCGCCGTCACGCAGTCGATGCACCGCGACCACCGAGCCGGGGCTCAACTCTCCGGGAACGCCCAGGGATTGGCCTTGCACGTGATGCCGTCATACGAGAGGAACTTGCTCTGCTGCTGCATGACCGGTGCGAGGTCGCCGTCCTTGTCGCAGGTCACATGGCTGTAGCCGAGACGGTGTCCGATCTCGTGGTTGATCAGCATCTGCCGGTACGCGTGGATACGGTCGCCGTAGGTCTTCGAACCCTGGGCCCAGCGATAGGCGTTGATCATCACGCGCTCGGTGGCGGCCGAGTCGCACGAAACGTTGTCCACGGTCGTGTCGAGCCCCGACTTGGCGCACCACACGGCGGTGGTGCCCGGACTGGCCAGCGTGATGACGAAGTCGGGCTCACCCGACGAGATCCGTTCGAAGGTACGGCCGCCGTTGTGCGCCCAACTCCGGTCGTCGTTCAGTGTCTTCTGCACGGCCTCCGCGAACAGTTCGGCGTCGAGGCCGAGCCCTTCTTCGACATCGACCCGGTAGCGGTACTTCCGACCGGTCCCCGGGGCCTTGTCGAAGCCCATGACGGCCTTGAACGTGCCGTTGCCCTCGAGGTCCGCGGCCAGTTCGTACTTCCTGCCCATCTTCTCGTCGTACGAGAGCGGGGTCGCGTTCACGTTCGGCGCGCTGGTCGGCGTGGGCCGGTCGTCGCTGCGCGAGGTGTCCCGTACGGCGCGGTCGCCGGCGTCCGCGGCCTGCGTCCGGGGGGCCGTGTCGTCCTGGCCGCCTGCGACCTGCCCGCCGGCGATGACCGCGAGGACGGTGGTGACGGCGGCGGCCGCGATCCCCGCGAACGCCCGCCCCTTGCCGCTCCTGCCCGTGTCCTCGCCCTCGGCCAGGTCACCGGTCGGCGGCTTCTCGTCGAGAACCTGCTCGTTCCGTACGCCGGCCTCGGCATCGCCGCCGGCGTCGGCATGCGGCGCGCCGCGGTGACTCCTGCCGGGCGCGAAGACGTCGTCGACCTCGCCGAAGGCGTCCAGATAGGCCTGCCGCGGACCGGCGGCCGGTGGCGGCACGGCCTCCTGCCGCTGCCGGGGGATGGGGATGCGCGGGCCCGGACCCTGGCCGGCCGCACCGTGCGGAGGTCCGCCGAGCCCGCCGCGCGACACACCGTAGGCAGGGCCGCCCGTCGCGCCGTACGGGGCCCCCGAAGGAGCCCCGCTCGCGCCCCCGGCACCCGTCCGTGGTCGTCCAGCACCGCCCAACCGGCCCCAGCCACCGCCCGCTTCATGCTGCTCGGGATGCCCCCCACGGCTCTGCGGGAAGCCGCCCCGGCCAGGGGCGCCGCCGGGAGGACGGGGAGATCCGTGCGCGGAAGTACCGTCCGGGAGACGAGGCGCCTCCTGCGCCCCCTGCCCCAAACCGCCGTCCGGCAGACGCGGAAATCCGTGCGCGGGCGTGCCATCGGGGAAGCGCGGAAACCCGTGCGCCGGCGTGCCGTCGGGAACGAAGGGAAAACCGTGCGCGGGCGTGCCGTCCGGGAGGCGTGGAAACCCCCGCGCGGGCGCGCCGTCAGGATGACGTCGCGCTCCCGGCCCCGGATCCCCTTCGTATCCGGGAGGGGCGCCGCGACCCGGCGTGCCGTCCGGCGAACGGGGTGGGGCCGGTGGGCGACCACGGAGCAGCCCTCCCCGGTCACCTGCTTCCGGCGGGCCCCCTGGGGCCGCCGATGGTCCTTCACTCGCGTCGCCCTTCGGCGCCCGCCCCTTGCGGCTGTGCCGTCCCACGCCGCGCCTCAGCTCCCCACTGCGGGGGCGCCCGGTGCGGCTCCGCCCCCGGCGGAATCGTCACCGTCGGCCGCGGCCGAACCGACCGCGTCCACCAGTCTCCCCTTCGCGGGCTCACCGTTCAGGGACTCACCCCTCACGGGTTCGCCGTTCGCCGGCTTCCCGTTCACAAGCTCCCCGTTCACCCGCTCCGCCTCCACCCGGTCCGAGGCCGGCATCGCTGAGCCCCGTGCGCCCGAACGCCGCGCTGCGGAGCCATGTCGCTCCGAGCTTCCCACACCGCCGGGTCCCCTCCCGGCCGTATCGGCCAGCAGGTCGCGAAATGCCGCGGCAACCGTCTCCGGGTACTCCATCATGGCCACGTGCCCGGCGTCCGGCAGGGACACGAGGCGCGAGTCGCGGAAGGCGCGGGCGGCGCGCTGGGCCATGCGGTAGCCGACGAGCTGGTCGCGGCGGCCGTAGACGAGGAGCGTGGGAGCGAGGACACGCTCGGCCTGGCGCCACAGCGAGTGCTGTCCGCCCAGGGTGTACGCGTCGACGATGCCACGGGCGGATCTCGTCATCGCGTCCCACATGTAGGGGAGTTGGAGGCGCCGCTCCATCTCCTCCACCGCGTTGCGGAAGCCTTCCTCCGTGACGCGGCCGGGGTCGCCGTAGCAGAGCGCCATGACACCCCGGACACGCTGCTCGGCGGTCCAGCCCCTGGTGAAGCGGGTGAAGAGCGCCGCCACACCGGGGACCGCGAGCATCCCGGTGGGCACCGCGGTGCGCTGCACGCGCAGTTCGGGCAGCGCGGGCGAGACCAGGGTCAGCGTGCGTACGAGATCGGGGCGCAGGGCCGCCACACGGGTGGTGACCGCGCCGCCGAGGGAGTTGCCGAACAGGTGCACCGGGCCGCGCCCGGACGCGTCCAGGTAACGGATGACGGCTCGCGCGTGTGCCGTGATCGAGTAGTTGCCGTCGTCCGGCGGCGGCGAGTCGCCGAAACCGGGCAGGTCGACGGCCTCGCTGGCCACCGACCCGTCGAGCAGCGGCATCAGCGCCGACCAGTTCTGCGAGGAGCCGCCCAGGCCGTGCACATACAGGGCGGGCGGCAGGTCGTCGCGGTCCGGTGTTCTCGACCGCACCGCCAGGGTGATCCCCGGCAGTCTCACCGACCTGATCCGCTCCCCGGGGGCCACACGCACGGAACTCGCCTTCGGCGACGCGGTGGCGGTCAGCAGGGACGGCAGTTCGGTCGAAGGCATGCGGCAATGTTACGAGACGATCACGCAGTGGTTCATGTGTTCGCCGTCACAGATCAAGCAGTGCACGTCGGGGTACCGGAGCACGGCGTGGTCCCCGCGACCACGGCACAACGAAGCGGAGCGCGACCGCGCGGTCACGGCCGGGCCACCGCCCCGCGGGTGCGGCGGACAATCGTCCCCGTCACCGCCGGACCGCATAGCGCCACGTTCACCTGTCTCCTAGGCTCGTAGGCAGCGAGCACACCCATACGTGGCCCCTGCCGCTTCAAGGACGTTTCCGGCAGCACCGAGGCAGTAGCAGGAAGGGGAGACCACGATGGCCGTTGACCCCACCGATCCCGAGACATTCGCGGACGAGGAGGCCGATTCCGTGGAGATCGACGACGTCGAGGCCCCCGAGGCCGATGCCGCCGAGCAGCACACGTATGTCACCCCCGACAGGGACGACCCGCTGACCGACGTCGATCCGGACGCCGCCAACGTGGCCGACCTGGCCGAACAGGCCCGCGTGGTCGATCTCGACGAGGACGACTACCGGTAGGCCCGGGACTCCGCCGGGACCCGCCCGGCGCCCGGACCATGCAGGCATGCCCGCCGGCCCCCGTCCGTCGCCAGGACGACCGCCGGTGACGCGTGTGACGACGAGCGGTGAGCGGAAAGGGCTTCCTTCTGTCCACCCTGCCCCCGTTTGACGTGGTCCGCGGCACTTTCCCAGGCGTCCGGTCCGTGAAATTCTGCGCTCGCACCGCGCGCACCAGGGTTACCGAAAAGTACGATGGCGGCGCGGCGCACACCGCAAATGGACGATTTTGGGAGGCGGCGTGACAGCCATCGAGCAGACAGAGGCGGCACGCCCGCGGGGCACACGCCTTCCGCGCCGAGCCCGACGCAACCAGCTGCTGGGCGCCGCCCAGGAAGTCTTCGTGGCCCAGGGCTACCACGCGGCAGCGATGGACGACATCGCCGAGCGCGCCGGTGTCAGCAAGCCGGTCCTCTACCAGCACTTCCCCGGCAAGCTCGACCTCTACCTGGCCCTGCTGGACCAGCACTGCGAGTCCCTCATCCAGGCGGTGCGGGGCGCGCTCGCGTCGACGACCGACAACAAGCAGCGCGTACGGGCCACGATGGACGCGTACTTCGCGTACGTCGAGGACGAGGGCGGCGCCTTCCGGTTGGTCTTCGAGTCGGACCTGACGAACGAGCCCGCGGTGCGCGAGCGCGTCGACAAGGTCACGAACGAGTGCGCCGAGGCCATCTGCGACGTCATCGCCGAGGACACCGGTCTGTCGCGCGCGGAGTCGATGCTCCTCGCCTCGGGTCTGGGCGGTCTCGCCCAGGTCGTGGCGCGGTCCTGGCTGCACAGCGACCGCAGCGTCCCCCGCGAGCAGGCGGTCCAGCTGCTGGCGTCGCTGGCCTGGCGCGGTATCGCGGGCTTCCCGCTGCACGGCACCGAGCACCACTGACCGTCGTCCCGCGGCCCCGGACCGGTGTTCGGCCCACCCCTGGTCCGGGGTTTTGTTCCCGCACCCTGTTCGCTCCTGGCGTTCTCGAGCGGAGGGTGGACGTCCCCTCACCGGGCTAATGTGTGCTGGGTACGGCGCGGACGCCCGCGCACTTCACTGACCGTCGGAGGGACATAGCCGTGGAGGTCAAGATCGGCGTGCAGCACGCACCCCGCGAGATCGTTCTGGAGAGCGGTCAGAGTGCCGAGGAGGTCGAGCGTGCCGTGTCCGAGGCGCTGACCGGCAAGTCGGCGCTGCTGAGCCTCACGGACGAGCACGGCCGCAAGGTGCTGATCCCGGCCGACCGTCTCGCGTACATCGACATCGGCGAGCCGACCGTCCGCAAGGTCGGCTTCAGCGCGCTGTAGCCGAGGGGCACACGAGGCATACGGAGGGGCCCGGTGGTGTGACACCACCGGGCCCCTCCGTATGCGTCCGTATGCGCGCTCCTCCTGGCTCCCCTGGCCCGTAGCGCGTACGAGAGGCCATAACCGCTCCGCGGAGGAGGGTTGCGTTCCATGGCTCGCGGGTAGTACCGGCTACGACCGATTTGCCCAGGCCAGACCGTGCGGGAGGGAACTCGATCATGTTCTTGGAAGCGCTCGGATCCGCACTCGTCGGACTCGCCCTCGCCTGTGCCGCCGTGTACCGCCTGGCGCACCGCCTGCCGCCTCGCACGCTCGTGCTGCCGACCGGCGTGGCCGGCGCCCTCTTCGGCGCCTTCCTCACCCACACCGCCCTGGGCGCCACGAACTACCTGGTGCTCCTCGCCGGTGCCGCGATCGTCGCCGCGGCGTCGCTCTCGCTTCTGCTGCGGCCGACGGAGCGTCTTCGACGCAGCTCGGCGCCCGCCTGAGCCCCAGACCCCCGAGGGGCTGCGGGGCCGGGACGGCTCCACCGCGCGGGCGCGACCGGCCGGGCCTTCCGGGGCTCCACCGCGCGGGCGCGACCGGCCATGACGGCCACACGGCCACCCAAGGACCCGACACCGCGTCACCCGGCGATTAGCCGCTCATGCGGCGACCCGCCGTCCCCGTGCCACGGCCAACCGTCCCGCACGGCGGCCGGCCATGTACCCGGCGCTCGGCCGCCCACGTGTGGCCGAGCGCCAAGCGGGCGATCAGTCGCTCACGCGGCCAGGCCCAGCGCGGCCATCCGCTTCGTGTGCGCCTCGGTGATCCGGGAGAACATCCGCCCCACCTCCGCCAGGTCGAAGCCGTCGGCCACACCGCCCACGAGCATCGTCGACAGGGCGTCCCGGTCGGCCACGACCCGCTGGGACTGCGACAGCGCTTCGCCCATCAGCCGCCGCGCCCAGAGCGCGAGCCGCCCGCCCACCCGCGGGTCCTCGTCGATCGCCGCCCGCACCTTCTCCACCGCGAACCCGGCGTGCCCGGTGTCGTCCAGGACGGCGAGCACCAGCCCGCGCGTGTCGGAGTCGAGGTGCGCCGCCACCTCCCGGTAGAAGTCGCTGGCGATCGAGTCGCCGACGTACGCCTTGACCAGCCCCTCCAGCCAGTCCGAGGGGGCCGTCTGCTTGTGGAAGCCGTCGAGCGCGTCCACGAACGGCTCCATGGCGTGCGTCGGCTCCTCGCCGACCTCCGTGAGCCGGTCCCGCAGCCTCTCGAAGTGGTGGAACTCGGCGGCGGCCATCTTCGCCAGCTCCGCCTTGTCGACGAGCGTCGGCGCCAGCTTCGCGTCCTCCGCGAGCCGTTCGAACGCCGCGAGTTCCCCGTACGCCAGCGCTCCGAGCAGATCCACGACCGCGGCGCGGTACTGGGGGTCGGCCGAGGCTTGGGCCCAGTCCTGGGCGGCGATGCCGGTGACCTCGGCGGTCTCGGCCGTCTCAGCGGTACCGGCGGCGTTCTCAGGCTTGTCAGACGTGGTCATGAAGCGCACAATAGCCCGCTCTGCGCAGGGCGGAAGGGCCCGGTCGTTCGGTGTGACGACGACTACGTGACCAAATCGGCCATCGCATGTGCGCGATTCCGGGGTATGGTGGTAATGCGCCTGCTGAGTACGTCGACGTACCACCGCGGTATCTCGACCGTCTCTCGACAGGCCGCACGCATGAGGATGCCCGGTCGGTGGCCCGATCGGCTCCGACCCGACAGCCCTCCTGTTCCGTACGGCACTTCGCGTACGGCGTCCGGAGGGAACCCCTCAGCGGTATGAGCGCTAGAGCGTCGGCAGTGGTCCCGTGCCACACGGCCAGCCCGTGAGGGCGGCCGATGTCCCTCAGGCACGGTCAGACGACACGACCCCCGCGCTCGCGCCACACCGCGTACACAGAAGAGGCAGCACCCTGACTACGACTTTTCGAGATCTCGGAATCCTTCCCGAGACGGCCGAGGCCCTGGAAGCCGTCGGCATCATCACTCCCTTCCCCATCCAGGAGATGACGCTCCCGGTCGCCCTCTCCGGCACCGATGTCATCGGCCAGGCCAAGACCGGCACCGGCAAGACGCTCGGCTTCGGCCTCCCGCTCCTGGAGCGTGTCACGGTCCCCGCCGACGTCGAGGCCGGCCGCGCCAAGCCCGAGGACCTCCCCGACGCCCCGCAGGCGCTCGTCGTCGTCCCCACCCGCGAGCTGTGCACCCAGGTCACCAACGACCTGCTGACGGCCGGCAAGGTGCGCAACGTCCGGGTCACCGCGATCTACGGCGGACGCGCCTACGAGCCCCAGGTCGAGGCCCTGAAGAAGGGCGTCGACGTCGTCATCGGCACCCCCGGACGACTCCTCGACCTGGCCGGCCAGAAGAAGCTGAACCTCAAGCACGTCAAGTGCCTGGTCCTCGACGAGGCCGACGAGATGCTCGACCTGGGCTTCCTGCCCGACGTCGAGAAGATCATCAACATGCTTCCGGCGAGGCGGCAGACGATGCTGTTCTCGGCGACCATGCCCGGCGCGGTCATCGGGCTGGCCCGCCGCTACATGTCGCAGCCGACGCACATCCGCGCCACGGCCCCGGACGACGAGGGCGCGACGGTCCGGAACACCTCGCAGCACATCTACCGCGCGCACAACATGGACAAGCCGGAGATGGTCGCGCGCATACTGCAGGCCGAGGGCCGGGGACTGGCCATGGTCTTCTGCCGCACCAAGCGCACGGCCGCCGACCTCGCCGACCAGCTGAAGCAGCGCGGCTTCGCCGCCGGCGCGGTCCACGGCGACCTCGGCCAGGGCGCCCGCGAACAGGCGCTGCGCGCCTTCCGCAACGGCAAGGTCGACGTCCTCGTCTGCACCGACGTCGCCGCACGCGGCATCGACGTCGAGGGCGTCACCCACGTCATCAACTACCAGTCCCCCGAGGACGAGAAGACATATCTGCACCGCATCGGCCGCACGGGCCGCGCGGGCGCCAAGGGCATCGCGATCACGCTCGTCGACTGGGACGACATCCCGCGCTGGCAGCTGATCAACAAGGCGCTGGAGCTGAACTTCAACGACCCGCCGGAGACGTACTCCACGTCCCCGCACCTCTTCGAGGAGCTGAGCATCCCGGCGGGCACGAAGGGGGTCCTCCCGCGCTCGGAGCGCACCCGGGCCGGCCTGGACGCCGAGGAGCTGGAAGACCTCGGTGAGCCGGGTGGTCGCGGTGCCCGCGGGCGCGGCAGCCGCTCCTCCGGACCCGCGTCGTCCACCGAACGCGAGCGCCCGGAGCGTACGCCGCGCCGTCGCCGCCGGACGCGCGGTGGCGCCGCCGTCGACACGGCGTCCCCCGAGGCGACCGCGGTCACCGAGCCGACGCGGCCCACGGACGGCCCCGGCACCGCCGCCGAGCCCGACGCCGGCCCCCGCACGCCTCGTCGCCGTCGCCGCACCCGCGGCGGCGTGACGCCGGCGGCGGAGACGGTGACGCCCGTGGCGGAGTCGGCGGGTGCCGAGAAGGCCCTGGCCTCCGTGGACGCCGTGGACGCCCCGCTGGGCACGGTCGAGGGCGTCGCGGACCCGGCGGGGGCCTCGCCTGCCGCCGACGAGACGAAGCCGCGCCGTCGCCGCACCCGGAAGACGGCGTCGACGGAACCGGCCGAGGCTACGGCCGCCGAGATGGCGGTCGACACCGTCGAGGGCACGGTGGCCGAGGAGGCCGCAGCCAAGCCGCGGCGCCGCACCCGGAAGGCCGCGGAGACCGCGGAGACCGCGGAGGCTCCCACCGCCGAGGCCGCGCTCGACACGGCCGAAGGCACGCCCGCCACCGACGAGGCCACCGCCAAGCCCCGCCGCCGGACCCGCAAGACCGCAGCGGCCGTCGAGGCCACCGGCGAGGACACGGCGGCCACCGCCGAGGACACCGCGCCCAAGACCCGCCGCCGGACCACGCGCAAGGCCGCCGAAGCCCCGGTCGACACGACCGAGGCCGTGGCCGAGGAGGCCGCACCCAAGCCGCGCCGCCGGACCCGCAAGGCCGCGGAGACCGCGGAGACCACGGAGGCTCCCACCGCCGAGGCCGCGCTCGACACGGCCGAAGGCACGCCCGCCACCGACGAGGCCACCGCCAAGCCCCGCCGCCGGACCCGCAAGACCGCAGCGGCCGTCGAGGCCACCGGCGAGGACACGACGGCCACCGCCGAGGACACCGCGCCCAAGACCCGCCGCCGGACCACGCGCAAGGCCGCCGAAGCCCCGGTCGACACGACCGAGGCCGTGGCCGAGGAGGCCGCACCCAAGCCGCGCCGCCGGACCCGCAAGGCCGCGGAGACCGTGGTCGAGGTGTCGGTTCCCGCGCAGCCGACGGAGGAGCAGGCCACCAAGCCGCGTCGCACGCGTAAGGCTGCGGCTGTGTCGGTCGAGGGCACCGGTGAGACGCCGGCGCCGCGTCGGCGGGTACGGAAGGCCGCGGCTGTCGTGGAGCCGACGGACGGCTGAGCCTGGACAGCGAGCCGGAGGCCCGGTCCCCTATCGGGGTCCGGGCCTCCGCCGTTCCGGGTTTCCACGCCCCCGCCGCCCCTACCCGTCCCTTCCCCAGGGGCCGGCGCCCCTTCGACCGACCCCGACTGCTGGGGGTCGGTTGGTGGGGTTCGGGGGCGGGTGGGGACGGAACCGCATCAGTCCCTCAGCACCTGGCCGGGCCGACGGCAGCCCCGGGCTGTGGGCGGTCGCTCGCCTGTGTGAATGGCGTGGCCGGTCTGCGGATACCCTCGCCTCATGAGCCGTCCTCCCACCTTCACCCCGCCCCCCGGTGCCCGCGCCCACCGGCTGCGCACCTCTCGCGGTGAGTTCGCCGTGATCGAGGCGGGCACCCCGGTGAAGGGCACCGTGCTCCTCGTACCGGGGTTCACGGGCAGCAAGGAGGACTTCATCGCCCTGCACGAACCGTTGGCGGAGGCCGGGTACCGCTCCGTGGCCGTGGACGGACGAGGCCAGTACGAGAGCGAGGGTCCCAGGGACGACGAGTCGCCGTACGCGCAGGACGAACTGGCGAGGGATCTGCTCGCCCAGGCGCGTGCAGTCGACGACGGTGCCCCCCTGCACCTCGTCGGCCACTCCCTCGGCGGTCAGATCTCCCGCGCCGCCGTCCTCCAGGACCCCTCACCCTTCGCCTCCCTCACCCTGATGGCCTCCGGCCCGGCCCAGATCTCGGAGAGCCAGCAGCAGCGCGTCAAGCTGTTGCGGGACGCGCTGGCCGTCATGGGCATGGAGCAGGTGTGGGACGCCATCCAGGCGATGGAACCGCCGGAGGAGACCGAGACCGGCGGCCTCGACGAGGGCCTGGACGACAGCGCCGACCTGCACCGCCGCTGGCTCGCCCACAGCCCGGCCCAGCTCATCGCCACCGGCCGGCAGCTCTGCTCGGAGCCCGACCGTGTCGACGAGCTGGCCGCCCTGGACCTGCCCACGCACGTCCTGTCCGGCGAGCGCGACGACACCTGGCCGATCCCGCTCCTCGACGACATGGCCGAACGCCTCCGCGCACACCGCACCGTCGTCGCCGCCGCCGAACACTCCCCCAACACGGACCGGCCGAAGGCCACGGCCGCCGCCCTGATCGGCTTCTGGGACCGGCTCACCGGGTGAGCAGGCCCCGCACCGCCGTGAGGCCATGGCGCCGATCGAGTGAGCCGGATCGGCGCCGGGCGGGCGCCCGCTCACACAGGACCGCTCGCCCGCGCTAGTACCAAGGCCGTGAAGTTAACGGGTCTCGCGGTGTTGTCCAGGGGCCTGTAGGTGAGGGTTTGGCCGGACATGAAGAGCGGAGCCCCGGTAGAACTG
>NZ_JBWKAJ010000045.1:0-9041 GCF_056437585.1 Streptomyces sp. NPDC042364
CGCCGGCCTCCCCGCGCTGCGCGAGGATCTCCAGGACGCTGATGGCGCGGTCGACCGACTGCACTCCACCGGACGGCGCATTCGAGGTTTCGGTGTCTTGGCTGTGGTTGCTCACAACGAAACTATACGCGCGGTAAACAACACGATTGCAAGTAACAAGCGCGAAACCCACCTTTACAAGTTGCGTTGCTCGCAACCTGGTGCGTATCGCGATACCGGTCTAGCATGCCTCGCGTACCGATGGCGCGAGCGAGACGAGGCACCATGGCTCCCCTGCACTACGACTTCGTCATCGTCGGCGGCGGTTCGGCCGGCAGCGCACTGGCGAACAGGCTCTCCGCTGACCCGGCAAACCGTGTGCTGGTCCTGGAGGCCGGCCGCTCCGACTACCCGTGGGACGTCTTCATCCACATGCCCGCGGCGCTGACCTATCCGATCGGCAGCCGGTTCTACGACTGGAAGTACGAGTCCGAACCCGAGCCCCACATGGGCGGCCGGCGCATCTACCACGCGCGCGGCAAGGTGCTCGGCGGCTCCAGCAGCATCAACGGCATGATCTTCCAGCGGGGCAATCCCATGGACTACGAGCGCTGGGCGGCCGACCCCGGCATGGAGAGCTGGGACTACGCGCACTGTCTGCCGTACTTCCGCCGTATGGAGAACTGTCTCGCCGCCGACCCGGACGACGAGTTCCGCGGCCACGACGGCCCCCTCGTCCTCGAACGCGGCCCGGCGGCCAACCCGCTCTTCACCGCCTTCCTCAAGGCCACCGAGGAGGCGGGCTACGCCCCCACGGACGACGTCAACGGCTTCCGCCAGGAGGGCTTCGCCAAGTTCGACCGGAACGTCCATCGCGGACGCCGGCTCTCGGCCTCCAAGGCCTACCTCAAGCCCGCCATGAAGCGGCCCAACCTCACGGTCACCACCCGCGCCCTCGTCACCCGCGTCCTCTTCGAGGGCAAGAAGGCCGTGGGCGTCGAGTACCGACGCGGCAAGGGCGCCCCGCGGCAGGTCCGCGCCGGGGAGGTCATCCTGTGCGGCGGCGCCATCAACTCCCCGCAGCTGCTCCAGCTCTCCGGCGTCGGCAACGCCGAGGAACTGAGCGCCCTCGGCATCGACGTCGTCCACGACCTCCCCGGCGTCGGCGAGAACATGCAGGACCACCTGGAGGTCTACATCCAGTACGCCTGCAGACAGCCCGTCTCCATGCAGCCGTACCTGGCGAAGTGGCGAGCCCCCTTCATCGGGCTCCAGTGGCTCTTCCGCAAGGGGCCCGCCGCCACCAACCACTTCGAGGCCGGCGGCTTCTGCCGCAGCAACGAGGACGTGGACTACCCCAACCTCATGTTCCACTTCCTGCCGATCGCGGTCCGCTACGACGGCTCCGTGCCGGCCGGAGGCCACGGCTACCAGGTGCACGTCGGCCCCATGTACTCCGACGCCGTGGGCTCGGTGAAGATCAAGAGCAGGGACCCGCGCGAACACCCGGCGCTGCGCTTCAACTACCTCTCCACCGAGCAGGACCGCCGCGAATGGGTCGAGGCGATCCGTGTGGCCCGCAAGCTCCTCAACCAGCCCGCGCTCGCCCCCTACAACGGCGGCGAGATCTCCCCCGGTCCGTCCGTGGAGACGGACGAGGAGATCCTCGCCTGGGTCGCCAAGGACGGTGAGACGGCGCTGCACCCGTCCTGCACCTGCAAGATGGGCACCGACGAGATGTCCGTCGTCGACCCCGCCAGCATGCGTGTGCACGGCCTGGAGGGCCTGCGCGTCGTGGACGCGTCCGTGATGCCGTACGTCACCAACGGCAACATCTACGCCCCGGTGATGATGATCGCGGAGAAGGCCGCCGACCTGATCCTCGGCAAGGAGCCGCTGCCCGCGTCCACGGCCGCCTACTACCGCCACCGTGACGCCCAGAAGTCGGCGGGGTAGAGGTTGACCGCGCCAGGGCTCAGTGCGCTGCTGCGCCGCGTCCGCTACGAGGTACTGCCCGCCAGGGCGACGGAGGAGAAGGTCCTCGCCCATGTGCCGCGCGACGTCGTCGTCACCGTGACCGCGTCGCCCGTCAAGGGCCTGGAGCCGACCCTCGACCTCACCGCGCGGCTCGCCGCCCACGGCTACCGCGTCGTCCCGCATGTGCCCGCGCGGCTGCTGCGCGACGACGGGCATGTGAAGGAGACCGTCGACCGGCTCCGCGAGTCGGGCGTCGACGACGTCTTCGTGCCGGCCGGCGACGCCGATCCGCCGGCCGGCACGTTCGACGGCGCGCTGCCGGTGCTGCGCCGCCTCAGTGAGCTGGGGCGGCCCTTCGCCGAGGTCGGCGTCACCGGCTACCCGGAGAGCCATCCGCTGATCCACGACGACATCACCGTCCAGGCGATGTGGGACAAGCGCGAGCACGCCACGTACGTTGTCAGCAACCTCTGCTTCGATCCGCGGGTGCTGGGGCGGTGGATCGCCCGCGTGCGGGGCAGGGGCGTCGAGCTGCCCGTGTACGTGGGGGTCGCCGGTCCCGTGCAGCGGGCGAAGCTGCTGGCCATGGCGACGAAGATCGGGGTCGGGGAGTCGACGCGGTTCCTCGCCAGGCACCCGTTGTGGTTCCTGCGCTTCGCTGCGCCCGGCGGGTACGCGCCGGAGGCCCTGCTGACCCGGGCCGAGGGCGGCCTCACCACGCCCTCGGCGGGGGTGGCCGGGCTCCACCTGTTCACGTTCAACCAGGTCGCGGAGACCGAGGCCTGGCGGCGTGCTCTGCTGGACCGGCTCGGCGGCTGACGGCGCGCCCTCGGCGCCGTGTCCGTATACAAGAGGAGGCGGCCCGAACCGTGCGACGGACTCTGCGTGTGGCGGGCCGGCACCACCAGGTCGATGCCGAGGTCGCGCGCATCGGTATCGAGGAGTTTTCAGCTCCGTGTCGGGGTCGGAACCGGCCCTGTGTACAGCGCAACAAGATGAGCGATACGCAACAAGGTCATCGGACTCGGCTTGTGGTCAAGGGTGGACGCGGAACTGTCCGCATGGCTGAATCGTCATCCTCCACCCTCTTGACGTAGGTCTTGGCGCCCGCCAGGGTGTTCCACCACAAGCAATTAGATGCATGATGCGCAACGCATTTCGGCTGAAGGGCTTGGCGAGTGGCAGACCTGTATGTGGCGGGCACGTGGCGGGATCCGGTGGTCGGAGGGCTTCGGGAGATCCGCTGCCCCGCCGACGGCTCGCTCGCGGCGACCGTTTCGGAAGGCACCCGCCCCGACACCGAGGCGGCGATCGCGGCGGCCCGTGCCGCCTTCGACGAGGGACCGTGGCCGACCACCCCCGAGCGGGAGCGCGGCGCGCTGCTGCTGCGCACCGCGGACATCATCGAGCGCGACGCCAAGGAGTTCGCCCGCGCCGAGTCGCTGGACACCGGCAAGCGGCTGGTGGAGAGCGAGTACGACATCGCCGACGTGGTGTCCTGCTTCCGCTACTTCGGCGGCCTCGGCGGCACCGACGCCGGCCGGGTGATCGACACCGGACGCGACGACGCCGTCAGCCGCGTGGTCTACGAGCCGATCGGTGTCTGCGGGCTGATCACGCCCTGGAACTACCCGCTCCTGCAAGCCGGCTGGAAGGTCGCCCCGGCCCTCCTCGCCGGCAACACCATCGTCCTCAAGCCCAGCGAGCTCACGCCCTCCACCTCGATCCTGCTGATGAAGGCGCTCGCGGAGGCCGGGCTACCGGCCGGGGCCGCCAACCTCGTCCTCGGCACCGGCCCCGAGGTGGGCGCCCCGCTCTCCGAGGACCCGAGGGTCGACATGGTCTCCTTCACCGGCGGCCTGGACACCGGCAGACGGATCATGGCCACCGCCGCCGCGACCGTGAAGAAGGTGGCCCTCGAACTCGGCGGCAAGAACCCCAACGTGATCTTCGCCGACGCCGACTTCGAGACGGCCGTGGACTTCGCGCTCACCGCCGTCTTCCTGCACTCGGGCCAGGTCTGCTCGGCCGGAGCCCGGCTGATCGTCGAGGACTCCCTGCACGACCGCCTCGTCGACGAGATCGTCCGCCGCGCCCGGCTCATCCGGCTCGGCGGGCCCTTCGACCCCGAGGCCGAGACCGGCGCGCTGATCTCCGCCCGGCACCGGGAGAAGGTCGAGGCATACGTCGCGTCGGGCCTCGCCGAGGGCGCCGTCCTGCGCTGCGGCGGCGAGCGCCCCACCGACCCGGCGCTCGCGAACGGCTGGTTCTATCCGCCGACCGTGCTCGACGAGTGCCGGCAGGACATGCGCGTGGTGCACGAGGAGTCCTTCGGGCCCGTGCTCACCGTGGAGCGGTTCACCGACGAGGACGACGCCGTACGCATCGCCAACGACACCGAGTACGGGCTCGCCGGAGCCGTCTGGACGCAGGACGCGGGCAAGGCCCAGCGGGTCGCCCGCAGACTGCGCCACGGCACGGTGTGGATCAACGACTACCACCCCTATGTGCCGCAAGCGGAGTGGGGTGGCTTCGGGCACTCGGGCGTGGGACGGGAGCTGGGACCGACCGGCCTGAACGAGTACCGAGAGCCCAAGCACATCTGGCAGAACATCCAACCCCGGCCGCAGCACTGGTTCCGCGGCTGAACGCCGAAAAGAGGTCGATCGTGACCCCAACCCAGACCGAGGTGCCGCAGCGGCGCGGCACACCTCAGGACTCGGACGGTACGCCGGTCATATCCGTGCGCCGGCTGTGGAAGGTGTTCGGGCCGAAGGCCGAGCGGGTTCCGCAGTCCGAGGAACTGTGCGGCCTCACCCGCCGGGAGCTCATGGACCGCACCGGTTGCACCGCGGCCGTGCGAGACGTCGACTTCGACGTCCGCCAGGGCGAGGTCTTCGTCGTCATGGGCCTGTCCGGCTCGGGCAAGTCCACCCTGGTGCGATGTCTCACCCGGCTGATCGAACCCACCTCCGGGGAGATCGTCTTCGAGGGTGAGGACATCCGCGAGGCGGACGGCAGACGCCTCCGGGAGCTCAGGCGGCGCAAGTTCTCCATGGTCTTCCAGCACTTCGGGCTGCTGCCGCACCGCCGGGTCGTCGACAACGTGGCGTTCGGCCTGGAGATCCGCGGCATGAGCAAGGCGGAGCGGACCAGGCGGGCCCTGGAGGTCGTCGAACTCGTCGGCCTCTCCGGTTACGAGAACTCCTACCCCGACCAGCTCTCCGGCGGTATGCAGCAGCGCGTCGGCCTCGCCCGGGCGCTCGCCGGCGACCCGGACGTCCTCTTCTTCGACGAGCCCTTCTCGGCACTCGACCCGCTGATCCGCCGTGACATGCAGAACGAGGTCATCCGGCTGCACCACGAGGTCGGCAAGACGATGGTGTTCATCACCCACGACCTCTCCGAGGCGCTCAAGCTCGGCGACCGCATCCTCATCATGCGGGACGGCAAGATGGTCCAGTGCGGCACCGGCGACGAACTGGTGGGCGCCCCCGCCGACGACTACGTCCGCGAGTTCGTCAAGGACGTCCCGCGCGGCGATGTGCTCACCCTGCGCTGGATCATGCGCCCCGTCGCCGACGGCGACGCCCTGGACGGCCCCGAACTGGGCCCGGACGTCGTCGTCCGGGAGGCCACCCGCGCGGTCCTGGCGGCCGACAAGCCGGTCAAGGTCGTCGAGAACGGCGAACTGCTCGGCATCGTCGGCGACGAGGAGATCCTCGCGGTGGTCGCCGGGCAGGAAGGCGGCATGTGATGACCGTCGCCGTGGAGAAAGCGGAACAGCCGCAGAAGCCCGAACCCCCGCGGAAGTCCGACGCCGTACCCCCGGCCGCCGCTCCCGGCCCTCGCGCGCGCCGGGTGGGACGCGGCACCGTGGTCGCCGCGATCGTCGTCGCCTGGCTGGTGCTCTTCGTGCTGCTGCGCGGCAGGCAGACCCTCACCCTCGCCGCCGCGGACCTCACGGACCTGCACCGGTGGATCAACGACCTCAACGACTCCATCGGCGCCAACCGCAACTCCAACCCGCTCTTCCTGTACTTCTTCAACGAGATCCGGTTGGTCATCGGCACCCTGGTGACCTTCGTCCAGGAGCTGATCTCCCAGCCCTCCGTCGGCCGTCCCCTCCCACAGATCGGCTGGCTCGGCGTCGTCGGCATCGTCGGCTACGTCTCCTGGGCCGTGGGCAACTGGCGGGTGGCGCTGCTGGCCGTGGCCGGCTTCACCTTCTTCGGGCTGCAGGGGCTGTGGCAGGAGAGCATGGACACCCTGGCCCTCACCGTCTCCGCGGTCCTCGTGGCGCTGCTGTTCGCGATCCCGCTGGGTGTGTGGGCGGGGCTCTCCGACCGGTTCAACCGGATCGTGACGCCCTTCCTCGACTTCATGCAGACGATGCCGACCTTCGTCTATCTGGCCCCCCTGACCCTGTTCTTCCTCATCGGCGGCGCCTCGGCGACCATCGCCACCGTGATCTACGCGGCGCCGCCCGCGATCCGGATCACCGCGCACGCCATCCGCTCCGTGCCGGAGACCACCGTCGAGGCGGCCGACTCGCTGGGCGCCACCCGGCGGCAGGCGCTGCTGAAGGTGCTGCTGCCGATGTCCAAGCGGACCGTGGTGATGGGCGTCAACCAGTCGATCATGGCCGCCCTGGCCATGGTGACGATCGCCGCCCTGATCGACGCGCCCGGTCTCGGCAAGACCGTGATGCAGGCCCTGGAGTCGCTGGACGTGGGCACGGCATTCAACGCGGGCCTCGCCATCGTCATCATGGCGATCGTCCTCGACCGGGTCACCACCGCGGCCAGTGCGCGCCAGGAGACGGCCCGGCGCGCGAGCGGCCGGTTCGCGGCCTGGCGGAGGCCGCTGCTGGCCGTGGGCGGCGTGATCGCGGCGGTGCTCGTCTACATGTCGCACACCTATGTGTGGGCGGCGGAGTTCCCCGGAGAGGGCGGTGCCGGCAGTTCCATCGCGAGGACGGCCGACACCACGACGACCTGGGTGCAGGACAGCCTCTCGGGCCTCACCAACGCCTTCCGTGACGCCATCACCAACGGTCTGCTCAACCCGTTCCAGTCGCTGCTCACGGACTCGCCGTGGTGGCTGGTCGCGGCGGTGCTGATCGCGCTCGGTGCGGTGCTCGGCGGGTGGCGGGCCGGTGCCGTGGCCGCCGTCTGCGTGGCTCTGCTGGTCGGCACGGGGCTCTGGTCGGACGCCATGACGACCCTGGCCTCCACCCTCGTGGCGACCGTGCTGGTCATGCTGCTCGGCGTCGCCTTCGGGGTGTGGATGGGGCGCAGCCTCCTCGTGGACCGGGTGCTGCGGCCGACGCTGGACGCGGCCCAGGTCATGCCGCCGTTCGTCTATCTCGTGCCGTTCCTCGCGCTGTTCGGGGCGACCCGGTTCACGGCCATCGTCGCCGCGGTCGTGTACGCGGCACCCGTCGCCATCAAGATCATCGCGGATGGGGTGCGGGCCGTGCCGGAGACCACCGTGGAGGCGGCCACCTCCGCCGGGTGCAACACCTGGCAGATCATCACCAAGGTTCAACTGCCGATGTCACGCAGTGCCCTGACGCTCGCGACCAACCAGGGCCTGATCTACGTGCTGTCGATGGTTGTTGTGGGCGGCCTGGTAGGGGCGGGCGCCCTCGGCTACGACGTCGTGGCCGGATTCTCCCAGGGGCAGCTGTACGGGAAGGGCCTGGCGGCCGGGTTCGCCATCGTCCTGCTCGGAGTCATGTTCGACCGGATCACTCAGGCCGCGGCGCGACGCGTGAGCGCATAAGGAGCAACTGACCATGGCAACACAAGTACGACAGTGGAGAGCCGGCATGGCCGGAATGGCCGTCCTCGGTCTCGCCCTGACCGCCTGCGGCGGTGCGAAGGTCGGTGAGGACTCGGCGGGCTCGGGCGGTTCGGGGGACTCCGGGAAGTGTGGCGCCTTCAACCTCGCCGTCAACCCGTGGGTGGGCTACGAGGCGAACGCGGCGGTCGTCGCGTACGTCGCGGAGCACGACCTCGGTTGCAAGGTCACCAAGAAGGACCTGAAGGAGGAGATCGCCTGGCAGGGCTTCGGGACGGGTGAGGTCGACGCCGTCATCGAGAACTGGGGCCACGACGATCTGAAGAAGAAGTACATCACCGACCAGAAGACGGCCGTCGAGGCCGGCGCGACCGGGAACAAGGGTCTGATCGGCTGGTACGTGCCGCCGTGGCTCGCGAAGGAACACCCCGACATCACCGACTGGAAGAACCTCGACAAGTACGCCGACAAGTTCAGGACCTCCGAGTCCGGGGGCAAGGGCCAGCTCCTCGACGGCGACCCGTCGTTCGTCACCAACGACGAGGCTCTGGTGAAGAACCTGAAGCTGGACTTCAAGGTGGTGTACGCGGGCAGCGAGACCGCGCTCATCCAGGCCTTCCGCAAGGCGGAGAAGGACAAGGAATGGGTGATCGGCTACTTCTACGAGCCGCAGTGGTTCATGGCCGAGGTGCCCCTGGTCAAGGTGAAGCTGCCGGAGTACAAGACGGGCTGTGACGCCGACGCGGAGAAGGTCGCCTGCGACTACCCCGTCTACGAGCTGGACAAGATCGTCAGCACGAAGTTCGCCAAGTCGGACAGCCCCGCGTACAACCTGGTCAAGAACTTCACCTGGACGAACGAGGACCAGAACACCGTGGCGAAGTACATCGCCGTGGACAAGATGGCGCCGGAGGCGGCGGCGAAGAAGTGGGTCGAGGCCAACCGCGGCAAGGTCGACGCCTGGATCAAGTAGCAAGGCCGGAAGGCCGGTCGGACAGGCCCGGCGGGCGGCGTGCACAGGTGTGCGCCGCCCACCGGGCTTCGCCGTTCCGGGGGCCTTTCGCAAGGCCGTTTTCCGACGTCACGGACCTCTTGACACCCCCTCCTCGCGACAGGCACATTGAGTTGCGCAACCTGAACCATGTTGCGCAGACAGCAACTGAACCGGCTGGTCTTGTTTTCAATCGGAGGTGCGGCGATGGCGGGACCCCGAGTGGTCATCATCGGAGCGGGAGTCGTGGGAGCGGCTCTCGCGGACGAGATCTCCGCGCGTGGCTGGA
>NZ_JBWKAJ010000046.1:0-8936 GCF_056437585.1 Streptomyces sp. NPDC042364
GCACCCAACGCACCCGTACCACCCGTGACCAGCACCGTCCCCCGCGGACGCCAACCAGCCCCCTCACCACCACCAGCACGCACCCGCACCAACCGGCGCCCGAACACACCCGACGCCCGCACCGCCACCTGATCCTCGACACCCACACCCGCCAGCACAGCCACGAGTCGGCCTGCCGTGCGGCGGTCGATCGTGCCGGGCAGGTCGATCAGGCCGCCCCAGCGGTCGGGGGCCTCCAGTGCCGCCACACGGCCCAGACCCCACACCGCCCCTTGCCGAACGTCGACGGCTCCGTCCGAACGCCCGACGGAGACGGCGCCCCGGGTCAGGACCCACAGCGGGGCGGTCACCTCCGCGTCGCCCAGGGCCTGCACCAGCGTCAACGAGGCCGCCACAGCGACCGGCACACCGTCCCCGGACACCTCGTCCGACAGGGCCAGCAACGACACCACACCCGCGACCGGGGCCGTGTCCTTCAGCCGCTCGGCGAGCCTCGCACGGTCCATGGTGGCCTCGTAGGCGAACCGCTCCACCTCGGCACCACGGGCTGCCAGGGCGTCGAGCACCGCCTGGTTCCAGGTGTCCTCGGCGTGCCCGGCCGGCTCGATCACAAGCCAACGCCCGGACAGGGTCGGGGAAGCGGAGACGCCGGCCAGCGGCCGCCACTCGACGCGGTACCGGTAGCGGTCCACCTCGGCCTGTTCCTGACTCTGCCGCCGCCAGGAGGTCAGAGCCGGCAGCACCGCCCCCACGACCTCCCGCTCCAACTCCAGCGTCCCCGCCAGGGCTTCGAGGTCCTCGCGCTCCACCGCCTCCCAGAAGCGCGCGTCGATCTCACCCCCGGTACCCGTGACCGGCTCCGGACGCACGACCTCCGGCCAGTACCGCCGGTGCTGGAACGCATACGTCGGCAGCTCCACCGGCCGCGCGGCGGGGAACAGGGCCGACCAGTCCACCTCCGCGCCACGGGTGAAGGCGGCGGCCACGGCGGCGATCACGGATCCGGTCTCCGCCCGGCCCTTGCGCAGCGCCGGGACGAACAGCCGTGCCTCCTCGGCAACACAGTCCCGGGCAAGTGTGGTGAGGGTGCCGTCGGGGCCGAGTTCGAGGTGCCTGGTGACGGTCTGCTCGGTGAGAGCGGCCACGGCGTCGGCGAAGCGGACGGTACGGCGGACGTGCTCCACCCAGTAGTCCGGCGCCGTCAGCTCGTCGGTGACGGCCTCGCCGGTCACGGTGGAGACGATGGGCAGCTTCGGACGGTCGTAGGAGAGCTCTTCCACGATCGTCCGGAACTCGTCGAGCATGGGTTCCATCAGTGGGGAGTGGAAGGCATGGCTCACCCGCAGCGTGGTGACCTTGCGGTCCTGGGCACGGAAGCGGTCCGCGATGTCCTCCACCGCCCGCGCCGCACCCGAGACCACCACCGCCCGGGGACCGTTGACCGCCGCGATGCCCACCTCGTCACCCAGCAGGGGCAGCACCTCGTCCTCGGTGGCCTGGAGCGCGACCATCGCCCCGCCCTCCGGCAGGGCCTGCATCAACCGGCCGCGGGCCACCACCAGACGGCACGCGTCCGCCAGCGACCACACCCCCGCCACATACGCCGCAGCGATCTCACCGATCGAATGCCCCGCCAGCACGTCCGGGCGCACACCCCACGACTCCAGCAACCGGAACAGGGCGACTTCCAGCGCGAACAACGCCGGCTGCGCGAACTCCGTACGGTTCAGCAGGTCCGCGTCCTCACCGAACACCACCTCACGCAGCGGCAGTCCGAGTTCGGTGTCGACATGGGCGCACACGGCGTCGAAGGTGTCCGCGAAGACCGGGAACTCCTCGTACAACTCACGTCCCATACCAAGGCGTTGTGAGCCCTGCCCGGCGAACAGGAAGGCCGTACGGCCGCCTTCCCCAACCTCACCGATGACCGCACCGGCGGCCGGCTCACCCGCCGCCACCGCCTCGAGACCGCCCAGCAGCTCCGCACGGTCCGCACCCAGCACCACGGCCCGGTGCTCGAACACCGACCGCGACCGCACCAGAGAACCACCGACACGGGCCGCGTCCAGCGTCTCGTCATCGGCCACGAACCCGGCAAGCCGACCGGCCTGCTCCCGCAACGCCCCCCGGCTGCGCGCCGACACCACCCACGGAACGACCGACGACACCACCGGCACATCGGTGCCGGCATCGGCGGAGACCTCCTCAGCGGCCGACTGCTCCAGGATGACGTGCGCGTTCGTGCCCGAGACACCGAACGCCGACACACCCGCCCGTCGTACGTGCCCCGCCTCGGGCCACTCCTGTTCCTGAGTGAGCAGCTCGACCGAGCCGGTCGACCAGTCCACGTGTGCGGACGGCTCATCCACATGCAACGTCCGCGGCAGCACACCGTGCCGCATCGCCAACACCATCTTGATCACACCCGCGACACCCGCCGCGGCCTGTGTATGACCGATGTTCGACTTCACCGACCCCAACCACAACGGCCGTTCACGGTCCTGGCCGTAGGTGGCGAGCAGGGCCTGCGCCTCGATCGGGTCACCCAGCGCCGTCCCCGTGCCGTGCGCCTCCACCGCGTCCACATCCGACGGGCTGAGACCACCGGCCGCCAACGCCGCCCTGATCACCCGCTGCTGCGACGGACCGTTCGGCGCCGTCAGACCGTTCGACGCACCGTCCTGGTTGACCGCACTCCCCCGCACCACCGCCAGCACCCGATGACCATGGCGCCGCGCGTCCGACAACCGCTCCACCACCACGACACCGACACCCTCACCCCACCCCGTACCGTCCGCACCCTCCGCGAACGCCTTGCACCGGCCGTCCACCGCAAGCCCCCGCTGCCGCGAGAACTCCACGAACGCACCCGGCGTCGACATCACCGTCACACCACCGGCCAACGCCAGATCACACTCACCCGACCGCAGCGCCTGCACCGCCAGATGCAACGCCACCAGCGACGACGAACACGCCGTGTCCACCGTCACCGCCGGACCCTCCAAACCCAGCACGTACGACACCCGGCCCGACAACACCGACGCCGCGTTACCCGTGCCCACATGCCCCTCGAAGTCCTCACCCGAAGACAGCAGCAGACCCGTGTAATCCTGACCGTTCGTCCCCGCGAACACCCCCGTCCGGCTGCCCCGCAACCCACCCGGAGCGATCCCCGCCCGCTCCAACGCCTCCCACGACGTCTCCAGCAACAACCGCTGCTGCGGATCCGTCGCCAACGCCTCCCGCGGACTCATCCCGAAGAACCCCGCGTCGAAACCACCCACACCCTCAAGGAACGCACCCACGTCGACCAGCGTGGTTCCGGGGCGCTCACCCTCCGGGTCGTACAGCGCGTCGAGGTCCCAGCCGCGGTCGGCCGGGAACGGGCCCACGGCATCGCCGCCCTCGGACAGCAGCCGCCACAGACCCTCCGGGTCCCGCACCCCACCCGGGAACCGGCACGCCATCCCGACGATCACCACCGGATCGTCACCGACGGCGACACCCGCGGCAGCCGGCACGACCGGCTCCGCCCCGGTCGTGTCCCCGAGCAGCCGCTCCCGCAGGTGCCGCGCGAGCGCCATCGGAGTCGGACAGTCGAACACAACCGTGGCGGCAAGGCCGGTGACACCCGTGAGGGCACTGAGGCCGTTGCGGAGTTCTACCGCGATGAGGGAGTCCACGCCCAGGTCACGGAAGGCACGCTCGGCCGGTACGGCGGACGCGCCCGCGTAGCCCAGGACGGCGGCGGCACAGGACTGCACCGTCTCCAGCAGGACACGGTCCTGTGCGGCGGGGGTGAGCCCGGTCAGCCGGCCCAGCAGTCCGGCGCGGTCGTCGAGCGCGCCGCGCCCGGCCCCCGAGGCGCCGGCTTCCAGGGCGGCGCGCGCCTCAGGCAGTGAGGTGATCAGCGGGTTCGGGCGCGCCAGGGTGAGGGCGGGTGCGAAGTCCGCCCAGTCCAGGTCGGCGACGACAACGGCGGGGCTGTCGGAGGCCACGGCGCGAGCGAGGATGTTCGTGGCCGTCTCGGCGTCCAGGGGGAGGACACCGCCACGGCGCATCCGCGAGGCGGAGCGGGTCTCGTCGGCCATGCCGCCGTCTGCCCACGGCCCCCAGGCGACCGAGGTGGCGGGCAGGCCCGCAGCCCGGCGCCGCCCGGCCAGTGTGTCGAGAAACGCGTTCGCCGCGGCGTAGTTGCCCTGGCCCGCCGCTCCGATGCTTCCCGCGAAGGAGGAGAAGAGGACGAAGGCGTCCAGGTCGCGGTCGCGGGTGAGTTCGTCCAGATTGAGCGCGCCCAGCGCCTTCGACCGCAACACCGACGCGAACCGCTCCGGCGTCAACGCATCGATCACACCGTCGTCCAGCACACCCGCGGTATGCACCACCGCATCCACCGGATACAACCCCAGCAAAGCCTCCACCGAAGCACGGTCGGAGACATCACACGCCTCCACACTCACCCGCACCCCGCAGGCCACCAATTCCTCACGCAACGCCTCCGCACCCGGCGCCCCAAGCCCACGACGGCTCACCAGCACCACATGCTCGGCACCCTCCGACACCGCCCACCGCGCCACCCGCGCACCCAGCGCACCCGTACCACCCGTGACCAGCACCGTCCCCCGCGGACGCCAGCCCACCTCACCGCCACCAGCACGCACCCGCTCCAACCGGCGACCCAGCACACCGGACGGCCTCACCGCCACCTGGTCCTCGATGCCGTCACCGAGCAGCACACCCATGAGACGGTTCACGGCACGCCGGTCCAACACCTCCGGCAGATCGACCAGACCACCCCACCGCTCCGGATACTCCAGCGCCGCCACCCGGCCCAGACCCCACACCGCACCCTGCACCGGATCGGCCGGACCGTCCGAGCGCCCCACCGACACACCACCACGCGTCAGCACCCACAACCGGCCACCCACACCCGCATCACCCGACGCCTGCAGCACGACGGCCACCGTGCCGCACGCCTCCGCCGCATCCGCGAGGGCTCCGGCGTCGAGAACGATCCCGGAGATGTCGTGGCCGGCGACTTCCTCCAACCGCGCGGTGAGAGAGACGCGTTCGGGCGTGGTGGGGAGTTCGACCACCTGGGGGACGGCGCCGCGCGCGGCGAGTTCCGCCGTGAGGACGTCGGTGCGGGTGTCCTGGCCGGTGCCCTCGGGCAGGAGTACGAGCCAGCGGCCGGAGAGCACGGTGGCGGACGACGGCTCCAGCGGCTTCCAGTGGGCCCGGTAGAGCCACTGGTCCGCCCGGGAACGTTCCAGGCGACGGCGCCGCCAGGAGGACAGGGCCGGTACGAGGCCGGTCAGGGACTCCTCGGTGAGCCCCAGCGACTCGGCCAGGGAACCGAGGTCACCCTGCTCGACGGCGTTCCAGAACTCCGTCTCGGCGGCACCACCGGTTCGCTGCTCGCCGTCCACGCCACCGCGTGCGGCCGGGCGGCCCTGGTCCGTCAGCCAGTAGCGCTGGTGCTGGAAGGCGTACGTCGGCAGGTCCACCCGGCGCCCGCCGGGCAGGACGGCCTCCCAGGCCACCGGGGCGCCGTGGGCGTGCAGGCGGGCGAGCGCCGTGACCGTGCTGACGGACCCGTCCCGGTCCTTGCGCAGGAGGGGCGTGAGCAGGGCGCCGTCACCGCCGCCGGTTTCTCCGGCGGCGACCGCCTCCGGGCAGTCCTGGGCCAGTGCGGTGAGAGTGCCGTCGGGACCGAGTTCGAGGTAACGCGTCGTGCCGCGTGCCGCGAGCGCGCGCACGGCGTCGGCGAAGCGGACCGCCTCGCGCACGTGCCGCACCCAGTGGTCCGGGGAGCACAGGTCCTCGGGGGTGGCGGCGGTGCCCGTGAGGGTGGAGACGATGGGTGTCCGCGGCTGCTCGTACGACAGGCTTTCGGCGACCTCACGGAAGGCGGCGAGCATGGGTTCCATCAGCGGGGAGTGGAAGGCATGGCTCACCCGCAGCGCGGTGACCTTGCGGTCCTGGCCGCGGAAGTGGTCCGCGATCTCCTCGACGGCGTGGGCCTCGCCCGAGATCACGGTGGCCCGGGGACCGTTGACCGCGGCGATACCCACCTCGTCACCCAGCAGGGGCAGCACCTCGTCCTCGGTGGCCTGGAGCGCGACCATGGCACCGCCCTCCGGCAGGGCCTGCATCAACCGGCCCCGCGCCACCACCAGACGGCACGCGTCCGCCAGCGACCACACCCCCGCCACATACGCCGCAGCGATCTCACCGATGGAGTGACCGGCCAGCACGTCCGGACGGACACCCCACGACTCCAGCAACCGGAACAGGGCCACCTCCAGCGCGAACAGCGCCGGCTGCGCGAACTCCGTACGGTTCAGCAGGTCCGCGTCCTCACCGAACACGATCTCCCGCAGATCGAAGGGCAGTTCCGCGTCCACCGCGTCGAAGGCCTCGGCGAAGACCGGGTGCTCGTCGTAGAGCTCACGGCCCATGCCGAGCCGCTGGGCGCCCTGGCCCGCGAAGAGGAAGGCCGTGCGACCGTCGGGCTGGGCGGTGCCGGTGACGATGCCGTCGGAGCGGTCGCCTCGGGCGAACTTGGTGAGTGCGCCGACGAGTTCGTCGTGGTCGGTGCCGATGACGGCCGCGCGGTACTGGAGTGCCGATCGGTGCGTGGCGAGCGACCGGGCGAGGTCGAGAGGTGCGGCACCGGGGTGTTCCCTCAGGTGCGCGAGGAGGCGAGTGGCCTGGGCGGGCAGCGCTTCGGGGGTTCGGGCGGACAGGAGCCAGGGCAGTGCCCGGGGGGCCGGGTTCGCCATCGCCGGGGTGGCGGCGGAAGCGGTGTCGTCGGTGGCGGTCGCGGGCGTGTCGTCGGGGGCTTCCTCCGCGGGTGCCTCCTCGAGGATGGCGTGGGCGTTGGTACCGCTCACGCCGAAGGCGGACACGGCGGCGCGGCGCGGCCGGCCCTCCTCGCCCGGCCACTGCTGTTCCCGGGTGAGCAGTTCGACCGAGCCGGCCGACCAGTCCACGTGCGAGGACGGCTCGTCCACGTGCAACGTGCGCGGCAGCAGACCATGGTTGATGGCCAGCACCATCTTGATGACGCCGGCGACACCCGCCGCGGCCTGCGTGTGGCCGATGTTCGACTTCACCGACCCCAACCACAGCGGCCGTTCACGGTCCTGGCCGTAGGTGGCGAGCAACGCCTGCGCCTCGATCGGGTCACCCAGCGTCGTACCGGTGCCGTGCGCCTCCACCGCGTCCACGTCAGCCGGCTTCAGTCCCGCACCGGCCAGCGCCTGCCGGATCACCCGCTGCTGCGACGGACCGTTCGGCGCCGTCAGACCGTTCGACGCACCGTCCTGGTTGACCGCACTCCCCCGCACCACCGCCAGCACCCGATGACCATGGCGCCGCGCGTCCGACAGCCGCTCCACCAGCAGCATGCCCACACCCTCGGACCAGCCCGTGCCGTCCGCGCCGTCCGCGAACGCCTTGCACCGGCCGTCCACCGCAAGCCCCCGCTGCCGCGAGAACTCCACGAACACACCCGGCGTCGACATCACCGTCACACCACCGGCCAACGCCAGATCACACTCACCACCCCGCAGCGCCTGCACCGCCAGATGCAACGCCACCAGGGAGGAGGAACAGGCGGTGTCCACCGTCACCGCAGGCCCCTCCAGGCCGAGCACGTACGAGACGCGGCCGGATACGACGGAGGTCGAGTTGCCGGTCAGCAGGTGGCCCCGTACGTCATCGGGGATGTCTGCGAGCCCGGCGCCGTACTCCTGGTTGCTGCATCCGACGAAGACTCCGGCGCGGGCGCCCCGCGCCGACTCGGGGTCGATGCCGGCGTGCTCGAACACCTCCCAGGACGCCTCCAGGAGCAACCGCTGCTGGGGGTCCATCGCGACGGCCTCACGCGGCGAGATCCCGAAGAACGCCGGGTCGAAGTCGCCGGCGTCGTGGACGAAGCCGCCCTCACGGGTGTAGCTGCCGTCCACGCGCCGGGCCTCCGGGTCGTAGAGCGCCTCGGCGTCCCAGCCGCGGTCCGTGGGCCATGCGGAGATGGCGTCGGTGCCGTCGGCCAGGAGCTGCCAGTAGTCCTCGGGGGACCGCACCCCGCCGGGGAACCGGCAGCTCATCCCGACGATGGCGATCGGCTCGTCCTCGCGGGCCTCCAGCTCCTGGAGCCGCCGACGCGTCTCGGCCAGGTCGGCGGTGACCCACTTGAGGTAGTCCCGGAGCTTGTCTTCATTCGCCATTGGAACGTGCCCCATACGTCGTAGCGGTAGGAACGATCAGGCCTGCGGTGACGCGGGCGCTCAGGACCGGCCGAGTTCCCGGTTGATGAAGTCGAAGATCTCGTCGTCCGAGGCCGCCTCGAGGTGCTGGGTGACGGAGGCCTTGGGCTCGCCCTCGCCCTGATCACCCAGCTCGGTCAGCATGCTGCGCAGGCGTGCCTTCGCGAGAGTCCTGACGCTGTTATCTGGGGAAAGCCTTGAAATCGTGGCGGCCAGCCGGTCCAGCTCGGCCGCGAGGACGGTCTCCGGCTCGGCCTCCTCTGCGCCGAACAGTTCGGTGTCGAGGAACGCCGCGAGATGGCGAGGCGTCGGATAGTCGAAGACGAGGGTGCTGGGCAGTTTCAGGCCCGTCTCGGCGGCGAGGCGGTTGCGCAGTTCGACGGCGGTGAGGGAGTCGACGCCCAGTTCCCGGAAGGCCTGGCCCGATCCCACCTCGGCGGTGTCGCCGTGGCCCAGCACGTCGGCCGCCCGCCTACGGACCAGGTCGAGCAGTGCCTGACCTCGCTCGTCCGCCGGCTGACCGGCCAGCTTCTGCCGCAGCCCGGAGTCCCGTTCGTCCTCCTGCCGGCCGGTGGTGGTGTCGCCGGGGGTGGTGTGTGTTTCGGGGAGGCCGGTCAGCAGCGCGCTGGGACGCACACTCGTGTACGCGGGAGCGAACCGCTC
>NZ_JBWKAJ010000047.1:0-8481 GCF_056437585.1 Streptomyces sp. NPDC042364
TGGCCGATGTTGGACTTCAACGAGCCCAGCCACAGGGGCCGTTCCGGGTCCCTGCCCTGGCCGTAGGTCGCCAGCAGGGCCTGCGCCTCGATCGGGTCGCCCAGCGTCGTGCCCGTGCCGTGCGCCTCCACCGCGTCCACGTCCGCGGTGGACAGCCCGGCCTTGGCGAGGGCCGCCCGGATCACCTGCTGCTGGGCGGGGCCGCTGGGGGCGCTCAGGCCGTTGCTCGCGCCGTCCTGGTTGAGGGCGGTGGAGCGGATGACCGCCAGCACCGGATGACCGTTGCGGCGGGCGTCCGACAGTCGCTCCAGGAGCACCAGGCCCGCGCCCTCGGCCAGGCCCATGCCGTCGGCGGCCTTGGCGAACGCCTTCGAGCGGCCGTCCTTGGCGACGCCACGGGTGCGGGCGAAGCCGATGAAGCCGATGGGTTCCACCATCACGGCGACACCGCCCGCGAGGGCCATCGAGCACTCGCCGGCGCGCAGCGCCTGGACCGCCATGTGCAGGGCCACCAGCGACGAGGAGCAGGCCGTGTCGATGGTCACCGCGCTGCCTTCTAGGCCGAGGGTGTAGGCGATACGTCCGGACAGCACGCTGGTGGCGCTTCCGGTGACGATGTGCCCCTCGACGCCCTCGGGCAGGTTGTCCAGGCCGCCGAAGCCCTGGTTGGCGGCGCCGACGAACACGCCGACAGGAGTGCCGCGCAGTTCCTCGGGGACGAGCCCGGCCCGTTCCAGTACCTCCCAGGACGTCTCCAGCAGCAGGCGCTGCTGCGGGTCCATGGCGACGGCCTCGCGGGGCGAGATGCCGAAGAAGCCGGGGTCGAAGTCGGCGGCGTCGTGGACGAAGCCGCCCTCGCGGGCGTAGCAGGTGCCCTCGCGGTCCGGGTCCGGGTCGTAGAGGGCCTCCAGGTCCCAGTCGCGGTCGTCGGGGAAGGCGTCGATGACGTCGCGTCCCTCGGCGAGGATCCGCCACAGCTCCTCGGGGCTGTCGGCGCCGCCGGGGTAGCGGCAGCTCATCGAGACGATGACGATCGGGTCGTCGTCCGAGGCGGAGGCGGTCCCGCTCGGCAGGGCAGCGGCGGTGGCCGGCACGGGAAGGGCCGGGGTGTCTCCGAGGAGTTCCTCACGGACGTGACGGGCCAGGGCGGTGACCGTGGGCCGGTCGAAGATCACGGTGACGGGCAGGCGCAGGCCGGTGGCGGCGTTCAGCCGGTTGCGCAGCTCGACCGAGGTCAGCGAGTCGAAGCCCAGCTCCCGGAAGGCGCGGCCGACCTCGACGCTGTTCGGGCTGCTGTGCCCGAGCACTCCGGCGACCTGGGCGCGCACCAGATCCAGTACGGCCTGCTGCCGCTCGTCGGCGCCCATGCCGCGCAGCCGGTCGACGAGACGGGAGTCGGCCGTGTCCGACGCGTTCTGACGGTGCCGGTCCTCCTCGGCCCGCAACAGCGCGACGACCTCGGGCACCTCGGTGAGCAGGGGGCGGGGGCGGGCCGCGGTGAAGACGGGGACGAAGCGCTCCCAGTCGATGTCGGCGACGGCGACGAAGCACTCGTCGCGGTCCAGCACCTGCTGCATTCCCATGACCGCGAGTGCCGGGTCCATGAAGGGGATGCCTCGCCAGCGCAGTTGCTCCTGGACGATGTCGAGGGCCATGCCGCCGCCCTCGTCGCTCCAGATGCCCCAGGCGATCGACGTTCCGGCCAGACCGCGGGCCCGACGATGCTCGGCGACCGCGTCGGCGTAGGCGTTGGCTGCGGCGTACGCACCGTGGTCGCCGCTGCCCCAGACGCCGGCGACGGAGGAGAAGACGATGAAGGCGTCGAGCCGGTCGTCGGCGAAGAGCGCGTCGAGATGCGCGACGCCCGACAGCTTGGCCTCGGCGCCGTCGGCGAATTCCTGCAGCGTGGTGGTGGCCAGCGGGATGAGGATGCCGACGCCGGCGGTGTGCACGACCGTGCGGATGGGCGGCCCGTCGGCCTCGACCCGCTCGACGAGCTGGGCCAGGGCGTTCCGGTCGGCGATGTCGCAGGAGGCGATGGTGACGCGGGCGCCCAGCTCGCGCAGCTCCGCCTCCAGCTCGGCGGCGCCCGGGGCGTCCGCGCCGCGGCGGCTGACCAGGACCAGGTGCTCGGTTCCGTTGCGGGCGAGCCAGCGGGCCGTGTGGCCGCCTAGGCCACCGGTACCGCCGGTGATCAGGGCGGTGCCGCGCGAGGTCCAGGTGCGGTGACCGTGGCCGGTGGCGCCTGCGGGGACCCGGGCCAGTCGGCGGATCAGGATGCCGGTCCCGCGGATGGCCACCTGGTCCTCGGCGCCGGAGTCGGCGAGGATTCCGCACAGCCGGGCGGCGGTCCGCTCGTCCGGTGTCTCGGGAAGGTCCACGAGGCCGCCCCAGAACTCGGGGTGTTCGAGGGCGGCGACCCGGCCCATGCCCCATGTGCCGTTCTGCACGGGGTTGCGTATCGGGTCGCTGTCGCCCGTGGTGACGGCTCCGCTGGTGGCCAGCCACAGCGGCGCGCGTACGCCGGTGTCAGCGCACGCCTGGATCAGCGCCAGCCCGGACACCAGGCCGGCCGCGAGTCCCGGCTGCTCGGGGTGCGGGTGTTCGTCGAGCCCGAGGAAGGAGAGCACACCGCTGAACTGGCCCGAGTGGACTCCGCTGTGCCGGGCCGTCTCGGTGAGCAGGGCGGCCAGCCGCTCGCGGTCGATGTCGGAGGAGTCCACGAACAGGGGTACGGTCTGCGCCCCGTGCGTGGCCAGTCCGTCCAGGCAGGCCCGCACGAGGTCGGTGCCCGCGTGGCCGGCGGGGACGACGACCAGCCAGGGGCCGTCGAGCGTCACGGTGGCGGGGTCGGCGGTCGGCCGCCAGGCGACCCGGTAGCGCCAGGAATCAATGGTGGACGCGGCACGGCGGTCCCGTCGCCAGGCCGACAGCACGGGCAGCGCCCGGGCCAGTGCCTCCTGCCCGGCGTCCTCGGCGACATCGACGACCCCGGTCAGTGCTTCGACGTCCTGTTCCTCGACGGCCGCCCAGAACGCGGCGTCCGCCGGGTCCTGGGCACCGCCGGTCGCGGTGTCAAGCTGTGGCGTGTCGGGCTCGAACCAGAAGGCGCTGTGCTGGAAGGCGTAGGTGGGCAGCGGGATGGTGCGGGCGTCCTGGCCGGCCAGAACCGCCGTCCAGTCCACACCGATACCCCGCACCCACGCCTCCGCAAGCGACGTCAGGAACCGGGCGGCATCACCCCTGTCACGGCGCAAAGTCCCGGTCACGACCGCGTCCGGGGCGGCCTCCTGGACCGCCATCCCCAGCACCGGATGCGAGCTGACCTCGACGAACGCACCGTAGCCCTGCGCGACCAACTCACCGACCGCGTCGGCGAAACGCACCCGCTGACGCAGATTCCGATACCAGTACCCCCCGTCCAACCGGGCCGTGTCCACGACCTCCGCCTCGGTCGTGGAGAAGAACGGCACCCCACCCGAACGCGGAACCACCGGCGCGAGCTCCCGCGCCAGTTCCTCCTCGATCTCCTCCACATGCCAGGTGTGCGAGGCGTAGTCCACCGGGATACGGCGGGCCCGGATGTCGTTGTCCGCGCAGTGCGCCACCAACTCATCCAGCGCGTCCGCATCCCCGGCCACCACGACCGAACCCGGACCGTTCACCGCGGCCACATCGATCCGCCCCACCCACCCCTGGAGCAGCTCCTCCACCTCAGCCGGTGCCAGGGGGACGGAGACCATACCGCCGCGTCCGGCGATCGCCCTGATCGCCCGCGAACGCAACGCCACCACCCGCGCCCCGTCCTCCAACGACAGACCACCCGCCACCACCGCCGCGGCGATCTCCCCCTGCGAATGACCCACCACCACCGACGGCACCACACCACACGCACGCCACAACGCCGCCAGCGACACCATCACCGCCCACGACACCGGCTGCACCACATCCACATCAGCCAATTCACCCCCACCCCGCACCACCTCGCTCAGCGACCACCCCACAAACGGCGCCAACGCACGCTCACACGCCTCCATCGACGCAGCGAACACCGGCGAGACATCCCACAACTCCCGCCCCATACCAACCCACTGCGCACCCTGACCCGGAAACACGAACACCGTGCCGTCGGGCACCACGTCGAAGCTTCCGGTCACCGCTGCGGGGACCGAACCGCCGGCGGCCAAGGCCTGTACCCCGGCCATGAGTTCGCCGCGCTCCGCGCCGATCACCACGGCCCGGTTCTCGAAGGCGGCCCGCGTGGCGGCGAGCGACCACGCCACATCCACCGGCCGGACATCCTCACCAGCCGACTCCACGTACGAGGCCAGGCGCCCCGCCTGGCCGGCGAGGCCCTCTCCACCACGACCCGACACCACCCACGGCATCGCGCCGCCGGCCGCGAACACCGGTGCGACGGTCTCGTCGGCGGACTCCGGTTGCCCTGTCTCCGGATCTGGCTCGGGCGCCTGCTCGAGGATCACATGGGCGTTGGTTCCGCTGCCGCCGAAGGAGGACACGCCCACGCGGCGGGGGCGTCCGGTCTCGGGCCATTCCTGGTTCTCGGTGAGGAGTTCGACCGCGCCGGACGACCAGTCGACGTGCGGTGTCGGCTCGTCCAGGTGCAACAGCCTCGGCAGGACGCCGTGATGCATGGCGAGCACCATCTTGATGACGCCTGCCACTCCGGAACTAGCTTGCAGATGCCCGATGTTGGCCTTCAGTGACCCGATCCGCAGCGGTTCTTCGCGTTCCTGGCCGTAGGTGGCGAGCAGGGCCTGCGCCTCGATGGGGTCGCCCAGCGTGGTGCCCGTGCCGTGCGCCTCCACCGCGTCCACGAGGTCCGCGCTCAGCCGTGCGTTGGCCAGCGCCGCCCGGATCACCCGCTCCTGTGAGGGACCGTTGGGCGCGGTCAGGCCGTTGCTCGCACCGTCCTGGTTGACCGCCGACCCGCGCACCACCGCCAGCACCGGATGACCGTTGCGCCGCGCGTCCGAGAGCCGCTCCAGCAGCAGCACGCCCACACCCTCGCCCCAGCCGGTGCCGTCAGCGCCCGCCGCGAACGGCTTGCAGCGACCGTCCGGCGCGAGACCCCGCTGCCTGCTGAACTCCACGAAGTTGCGGGGGCCGGCCATGACGGTGGCGCCGGCGGCGAGGGCGAGGCGGCACTCATCCTGGCGCAGGGCCTGCACGGCGAGGTGCAGCGCGACCAGCGACGAGGAGCACATGGTGTCGACGGTGACGGCGGGGCCCTCGAAGCCGAGGGTGTAGGCGATGCGTCCGGACAGCACCGCACCGGAGCCGCCCGTCAGCATGTGGCCCTCGACACGGTCCCGGGCCCGGGCGGCCGCCGCCCCGTATCCCTGGTCGCTGCTGCCGACGAATACGCCGGCCTTCTCGCCGCGCAGGGTGCCCGGGTCGATTCCGGCCCGCTCCAGTGCCTCCCAGGAGGTCTCCAGCAGCAGGCGCTGCTGCGGGTCCATCACGGTGGCCTCGCGGGGCGAGATGCCGAAGAAGCCGGGGTCGAAGTCGACGGCGTCGTACAGGAACGAGCCCGAGCGGGTGTAGCTGGTGCCCTGGTGCTCAGGGTCGGGGTGGTACAGGTTCTCCAGGTCCCACCCTCGGTTGGCGGGCAGTTCCGAGACGGTGTCGGCGCCCGCCATGAGCATGTCCCAGAAGTCCTCGGGAGTATGCGCGTTTCCGGGGAAGCGGCAGCTCATCGAGACGATGGCGATGGGCTCCTGCTGCCGGGCCTCGACCTCCTGGAGGCGTCGGCGGGTCTGCCGAAGGTCGGTAGTGACCAGCTTGAGGTAGTCGCGGAGCTTGTCCTCGTTAGCCATGAACGTCATCAGTCCCTAGAGCAGGCCCGAAGGCTTGAAGTCACCCACGCAGCGTCGGCAACCGGGCGGTCGGACAGGGGTTCGGGTTTCGGGGTTCGGTGTGTGGTGGTGCGCTGGAGAAGGAATGGAGCCGGGCGTGGCCGCGTGGGCGACGTGCGCCGGGGCGCCGACGGTCTAGTTGAGGCCGAGTTCCTTGTCGATCAGGTCGAACATCTCGTCGTCGGAGACGGTTTCGAGCAGTTCGTCCATAGGGTCGTCATCGACCGGGCTGTCCGCCGGGCCGTCCGACAGGCGCCACAGCAGCGCTTGCAGCCGGGTGGTGATTCTGGTGCGGGCGCCGTCGTCGGAGGGTGCGAGCGCGGCGACGGCTGCCTCCAGCGCGTCGAGTGCGGGGAGGTCCCCGCTGTCCGCTCCCGCAGCCGGCGGGGCCAGTTCGGACATCAGTCGTTCGCCGAGGGCGGCCGGGGTGGGGTGGTCGAAGACGAGTGTGGCGGGCAGGCCGAGACCGGTGGACTCCTTCAACCGGTTGCGCAGCTCCACCGCGGTCAGCGAGTCGAAGCCGAGATCCCTGAAGGCGTGATGGGGGCCGATCGCACCGGTCCCGTCGTGGCCGAGGACCGCCGCGACCTGCGTCCGCACGAGCTGGAGCACGGCGCGTTCCTGCTCGGCCCGGCTCATGCCGGCCAGCCGGTCGGCGAACGGCCGCGTCGGACCGGGCGCCGGCCCGGAGCCGGTCTCGACCGCATCGGCGCGGACCTGCGCGGCGTCGAGGAGCCGGACCTCGGGGATCTCGTCGAAGAGGCGACGGCGCCGGACGGCCGAGTAGGTCGCCGCGAACCGTTCCCAGATCACGTCGGCGACGACCAGGGCCGTCTCGTCGTACGCGAGGGCCTGCTGTACGGCGCCCACGGCGATCTCGGGATCCATCGTGGGGACGCCGTAGCGGCGCAGCCGGTCTCCCTCTGCCTCGTGGACCATGCCGCCGCCGGCCCAGGCGCCCCACGCGATGGAGGTGGCCGGTCGGCCCCGGCTGCGGCGCCACTCGGCGAATGCGTCGAGGTAGGCGTTGGCGGCCGCGTAGCCGGAGTGGCCGCCGTCTCCCCACACACCCGCGCCCGACGAGAACAGGACGAACGCCTCCAGCGGGCGGTCGCCGAGCAGTTCGTCGAGGTACAGGGCACCCGCGATCTTGGCGCGCATCACATCGTGCAGGGCATCGAGGTCCGTGTCCGCGATCGCGGCGGCCGGCGGCTCGGTGCCCGCCGCGTGCACCACGGCGTTGACGGGTGCGTCCGCGGGCACGTCCGACAGCAGTGCGGCCAGGGCGTCCCGGTCGGTGATGTCACAGGCGGCGACGGTGACGCGGGTGCCGAGCGCGGTGAGTTCCCGCTCCAGTTCCTCCGCGCCGGGAGCGTCCGGTCCCCGACGGCTGACGAGCAGCAGATGCCCGGCACCGGTTGCGGCCAGCCGCCGGGCCAGGTGGGCGCCGAGGGCTCCGGTACCGCCGGTGATGAGCGTCGTACCCGTGAAGCGGACCGTGTTCCGCTGGCCCGCCTCGGCGTCGAGCGGCTTGCGGACCATACGGCGTACGTAAAGTCCGTCCTCGCGCACGGCGAACTGGTCCTCGTCCTCGTGACCGGCCAGAGCGGTGAGGAACCGGCCCCAGGTACGCGGATCGGGCTCGGCGACGGTTTCACCGGGCGCGAGCTCGCCGGCAGCGGGCGCGGAGAGGTCGATGAGACCGCCCCACCGCCGGGGGTGGTCCAGCCCGTAGACCCGGCCGAGGCCCCAGACGGCCGCCTGCTCCGGCAGCGTGCCCGCGGCGGGCGTCCCGTCGGGGCCGGGCACACCGACCGCTCCCCGGGTGACCGTCCACAGCGGTGCCTCCAGCTCCGTGTCCATGAGTGCCTGCATCAGCAGGAACGTCTCGGTGACGGCACCGGGCACGGCGGAGGACCGCGGCCCGGCCGTGGAACGGTCGGTGCGGGTGGCGAGCGGAAGCAGATTGAGTACGCCGCCGATGAGCGGGGTCTTTTCGACGACCTCGCGAAGACGGTCCGCCACGGCGGTCCGGTTCTCCGGGCCCAGGTCGAGTTCGACCGTGACGACGTGCTCGACCTCCTTGTGGCCGCTCAGCTGCTCGATCAGTGCGCGGACCGTGCCCTCGCCGGCAGCGTCGGCAGCAGGCACCACGACCAGCCAGTGAGACGCCAATGGACTCGCCCCGGCCGCCGACGCACCGCTCGGCTGCCACGTCACCGCGTAACGCCAGGAGTCCAGTACGGCGCTCTCCCGCTTGCGCCGACGCCACTCGGCCAGGACGGGCAGGACCGGTTCCACCGTGTCGAGTGTCTCGCGCCGCTCCGGCGCCAGGTCGAGAGTCTGGGCCAGGGCTTCCAGGTCCTCGCGCTCGACCGCCTCCCAGAAACGGGCGTCCACATCGTCGGCCGAGGGGCTTCCGGCCTCGCTCAGAGGGCTGGGTTCGGGCAGGTCGAGCCAGTAGCGCCGCCGTTGGAAGGCGTAGGTGGGCAGCGGGATGGTGCGGGCGTCCTGACCGGCCAGAACCGCCGTCCAGTCCACACCGATACCCCGCACCCACGCCTCCGCAAGCGACGTCAGGAACCGGGCGGCATCACCCCTG
>NZ_JBWKAJ010000048.1:0-3352 GCF_056437585.1 Streptomyces sp. NPDC042364
GCCCGCGAGATCTACCGCGCTCTCACCAGCACACCAACCGAACCAATCACGCAAACCGACCTCGCTCCTGCGGCTTGACATCCATAGGAGCATCCACCCAGGGCTTTCTCCTCCGATCACACCCCTCACACCAGAAAGGCACCCCCATGGTCGACATCGAAGAGGTCACCGCGGCTCCCGGCCCGGACCTCCTCACCCCCGGCAACTGCGCGGTCCTCTTCGTGGACCACCAGCCGCAGATGTTCTTCGGCACCGGCAGCGGCGACCGCACCGCGATCATCAACGCGACCGTGGGCCTGGCCAAGGCGGCCAGGGTCTTCGACGTACCGGTGGTACTGAGCACGGTGGCCGCCGAGTCCTTCTCCGGCCCGCTCCTGCCGCAGCTCGCCGACGTCTTCCCCGACCACAAGATCGTCGACCGTACGACGATGAACGCCTGGGAGGACGTCGCGTTCGTCGAGGCGGTCAAGGCCACCGGCCGCAAGAAGCTCGTCATCGCCGGTCTGTGGACCGAGGTGTGCGTAGTCCTGCCCACGCTGTCCGCGCTCGCCCAGGGCTACGAGGTCTACGTCGTCACCGACGCCTCCGGCGGTGTCAGCCCGCAGGCCCACGAGCACGCCGTCCAGCGCGTGATCCAGGCCGGCGCCGTACCCGTGACCTGGGTGCAGGTGCTGCTGGAGCTCCAGCGGGACTGGGCGCGCGAGGAGACGTACGGGCCCACCACGGAGGTCGTGAAGGAGCACGCGGGCGCGTACGGCCTCGGAATCGTCTACGCGCAGGCCGTCATCGGCGCCCACGCGGCCGGCTGAGAAGCACGACGGACGTCGGGAACGGGCGGGAACGTGATGGACACCGGACTGTTGCTCCTGCGCCTCGTGGTCGGGCTCCTCATCGCCGGCCACGGGGTGCAGAAGGTCAGTTTCCTGCTGGGCGGGAACGGCCTGGCCGGCGGGACCGAGGAGTTCCGCCGGGACGGCTTCCGCGGCGGCCGGCTCACCGCGCTCGCCGCGGGCGGCGGCCAGATCGGCGCCGGCCTGTTCCTGGCGGCCGGACTGCTCACCCCCCTGGCGGCGACGACCGCCATGGGGGTCATGACGGTCGCGAGCACCGTCAAGTGGCGCAACGGGCTGTGGGTGCAGAACGACGGGTACGAGTACCCGCTCGTCCTCGTGCTCGTGGCGGCCGTGCTCGCGCTCACCGGGCCCGGCCGCTGGTCGGGCGACGAGGCGCTCGGGTCCGCCCCGTGGCCTCCGTGGCTCTCGCTCGCCGCGGTGGGGCTGGGTCCCGCCGCCGGGCTCGCCACCCGGGTCGTGCTGCACCGCCCGGCCCCCGCGGCGGAACCCGAGGAGGTGACGGGCCGTGCGTGAGCCGGTGACCGACGCGGCCCGCACGCTCGTCCCGCCGCGCGGGGATGGGCACGGGCCGCTGCCGCCGCTCCTGTTGGCCCTCACGGTGGTGACCGGTGTGGTCGACGCGGTCAGCTATCTGGCCCTCGGCCATGTCTTCGTCGCCAACATGACCGGCAACGTGGTCTTCCTGGGGTTCGCCCTGGCGGGCGCCGAGGGCCTGTCCGCGCTCGCGTCCGTCGTCGCGATGGCCGCGTTCCTCGCCGGCGCGCTGGCCGGGGGCCGGGTCGCCGCCCGGTTCGCGGCCCACCGCGGGAGGGTGCTGGCCATCGCGACGGCGGCGCAGACGGTTCTCGCCGCCGCGGCCGTCCTCGCCGCCGTCCTCGCCGACGGCGACCGGGTCGGCGGCCCGCTCCGCTACACGCTGATCGTGCTGCTGGGGCTCGCGATGGGGCTCCAGAACGCGGTCGTACGGCGCCTCGGCGTCCCCGACCTCACCACGACCGTGCTGACGCTCACCCTGACGGGACTGGCGGCCGACTCCACCCCGGCCGGCGGGTCGGCGCCCCGGCCCGGGCGGCGGATCCTGTCCGTCCTCGCGATGTTCCTCGGCGCCCTCGCCGGAGCCCTGCTCCTGCGCCACACCGGACTCACCACCACCCTGGGCCTGATCCCGCTGCTGCTCGCGCCGATCTGCGCGACCACCCTCCGCCTGTCGTCCTCCGGCGCCGCGTGGACCCGCCCGCCGTCCTAAGAGCTCCGAACAAGAGTGGAGTCCGATCGGCTCGCGGCGTCTGGTGCGTGCGATCGCAAGGCGCCGGAAGCTCCTTGTAGCGGGGCTACCAGGGGCTTTCGGCAACGCGGCGAGCGTGCGTGCCAGGCGTCGCGAGCCGGGCTCCACTTTTGTCGGAGCTCTAAGGGGCCGGAGTACGGTCTCCCCTTCCCGCGCCGTCCCGCCACTCGCTCGGGGACATCCCGTACGCCGCCCGGAACACCCGGCTGAAGTGCGTCGCGCTCAGGAAGCCCCAACGGCCCGCCACCGAGGCGATGGTGCGGCGCCCCCGCACGCCGAGCTCCAGATCGCGTCGGCACTCCTCCAGCCGACGGCGCTGGATCCACCGGCCCACCGTCGTGCCCTCGTCCTGGAACAGCTTGTGCAGATAGCGCACCGAGATGTGGTGGGCCCCGGCGATCATCTCGGGCGACAGATCCGCGTCGGCCAGATGCGCGTCGATGAACCGCAGGATCCGCGCCACCAGCGGCGACCGGCCGCCCGGCGGCCCGCCCGCCTCCCGGCCCAGCTGCTCCGTGGCAAGGGTGGCCAGCAGGTTCACCGCGTTCCGGGTGAGCATCTCGGCGACCAGCGGCCGGGCGGAGACGGCCGAGTCGGCCAGCTCGGACAGGAACGGCGACAGCAGCGAACCCAGCCGGGAGGCGCGGGCCACCGGTGCCCCCGTCACTCGCCGCACATCGCGCTCCTCCAGCCCCATCGCCTCGCGCGGCACGAGGAACACCTTCAGCCGGAAGCGGTCCGGGAACTCCAGTAACGGCGGGTGACCGGCGTCGTAGAAGCAGATGTCGCCGGGCGCCAGCGCGATGTCCGGCAGCCGCTCCGGCGGACGTGCGCCGGTCCCGCACACCCCCACGAACAGGTACTCGCCACCGGTCCGTGCGGTCAGCCGGTACGACTCCGACCGGGCCCCCTCCTGCCCCGGCAGCCGAGCCGGCGCCTCGTCGAGGACGGTGATACGGAGGGCCGGGGCCCTGAGAACGCTGGTGTCGGAGCTCATCTGCGGCTGCCTCCCGGGCCGTTCGCCCTCACGTCGGTCACTGCACCCGGAGCGTAGGAAGGAGGATGTGCAAAAAGAGTGACGGCGAAGTGACGGCGCCGGTGGCCGGTGGCTGACCACGCCCTAGAAGGCTGATGAAGATCTTGGGTTCTGGCCCTGCCGCGTCAGCGGCAGGGCCAGACTCGTCATGTGGCGATGGGTGAGTGGGTCGGTGAG
>NZ_JBWKAJ010000049.1:0-3073 GCF_056437585.1 Streptomyces sp. NPDC042364
GGCCGGTCGGGCGGGACACGCGGGCCGCGGTCCTGAGCGGTACCTGGCTGCTCGTCGTCCCGCGGACACACCCCGACACCGCACTCATCACCTCCGTATCCGATGCCCTGAGCCGTCATGGCGCCGACGTGCGTGTCCTCGAACTCACCTCGCGCCACACCGACCACGCTCTGCTGAAGTCCGCGCTCGACGAGGTGTGGGCCGACCCCGACGTGCCGCTCGGCGGCGTACTGTCGCTGCTGGGGCTCGACGAGGACCCGTTGCCCGCTCACCCCGTGCTGTCCACCGGATCCGCCCTGACCGTCTCCCTCCTCCAGGCACTCGGACGGGCCGGGGTGAACGCGCCCCTGTGGTGCGTCACGCGAGGTGCCGTGGCGGTCGGGGACCACGATCCGGTTGCGCGGCCGGCGCAGGCGGCCCTCTGGGGACTGGGCAGGGTCGCCGCCCTGGAGTTGCCGGACCGCTGGGGCGGACTGGTGGACCTTCCCGAGCGGTTCGACGCACAGGAGGCCGGTGCCCTCTGCGCCGTTCTGGCCTCGCACGGCCACAGCGCCGAGGACCAGGTTGCCCTGCGCGCCCGCAGCACCTTCGTACGGCGTCTGGCACCGGCCCCCCTGCCGGGAAGCGCGAAGGCGACGGCCGGGCTGTCCTCCGGACGGCCGTGGACGCCCCGAGGTACCGCCCTCGTGACGGGCGGAACCGGTGCGCTCGGCGCCCACGTCGCTCGCTGGCTGGCCCGTGGCGGTGCCGAGGAGGTGGTGCTGGTCAGCCGGCGAGGCAGGAGCGACGACGCGGCCCTGGCGGAACTGGAGGCCGAAGTCTCCGCGTTGGGCGCCAGGTTGACCGTCGCCGCCTGCGATGTGGCCGACCGGGCGGCGCTCGGGGAGCTGCTGGCCTCCCTGCGTGCGGACGGGCGTACCGTCCGCACGGTGGTGCACGCCGCGGGCGTCGGTACCCTCGGGGCGCTCGCCGACCTCACCATGGAGGAGTTCGCCGCGGTCGCCGCCGGCAAGGTCGCCGGGGCACAGCACCTCGCCGAGGCCCTCGACCCGGCCGAGACCGACGCGCTGATCTTCTTCTCCTCGATCTCCGGCGTCTGGGGTGTCGCCGATCACGCGGCGTACGCCGCGGCCAACGCCTTCCTGGACGCCCTCGCCGAACAGACGAGCCGCACACGCGGGCTTCCGGTGCTGTCGGTGGCCTGGGGCCCCTGGGACGGCGGCGGCATGATCGCCGAGGACATGCGCGATCCGCTGCGCCGCCGTGGCATTCCCGTCATCGCCGCCGAACCGGCGATGGTGGCACTGCAGGACGCACTCGACCACGGTGACACGGTCGTCGCCGTCGCCGATGTCGACTGGGCCCGTTTCGTGCCCGTCTTCAGCGCCGCACGGCCCGCCCCGCTCATCGCCGCGTTGGAACCGAGCAACGAGACCGTGGAGGAACCGGACACACAGGCGGCGAGCACGACGGCCTCGTCCCTCGCGCAGCGGCTCGGTACCTTGCCCGCCACCGAACACGACCGCTTCGTCCAGGACCTCGTACGGGCCGAGGCGGCCGTCGTACTCGGACATGAGTCGGCGGACGCCGTCGACGCCGCCTATGCCTTCAAGGAGTTGGGCTTCGACTCGGTCAGCGCCGTCGAACTGCGCAACCGCCTCACATCCCGCACGGGTCTGAAGATTCCGACGACCGTCGTCTTCGACCACCCGACCCCGCTCGCCCTCGCCGCCCACCTCCGCCGACTGGCTCTCGGGGAGCACGCCGCACCGCGACAGGACTCGGCAGCGCTCCCCGCAGTCGCCGGTTCGCACACACCCGTCACCGACGACGACCCCATCGTCATCGTCGGCATGGGGTGCCGCTACCCGGGCGGTATCTCGTCCCCCGACGACCTGTGGCGAGTCGTCACCGGCGGCGAGGACGTCATCACCGGCTTCCCCGCAGACCGGGGCTGGGACACCAGTCGCCTCTACGACCCGGACCCCGAGCGGAACGGCACCAGTTACGTCCGGCACGGCGGCTTCCTGCATGACGCCGGAGAGTTCGACGCCGCCTTCTTCGGGATCTCCCCGCGCGAGGCGGCGGCGATGGACCCCCAGCAGCGACTGCTCCTGGAGACGTCCTGGGAGGCGTTCGAGCAGGCAGGCATCGATCCGAAGACCCTGCGCGGCAGCAGCACCGGCGTCTTCACGGGCCTCACGGACCAGAACTACGGCACCCGGCTCAGCCGTGGCACCGACGGTACCGAGGGCTATCTCGTCACCGGTGCCTCGACCGCCGTCGCATCGGGGCGAGTGTCCTATGTCCTCGGTCTGGAGGGGCCGGCGGTGACGGTGGACACGGCGTGCTCGTCGTCGCTGGTGGCGCTGCATCTCGCGGTGCGGTCCCTGCGGTCGGGGGAGTGCTCGATGGCGCTGGCCGGCGCGGCCATGGTGATGGCCGACCCCGCGCCCTTCGTGGGATTCAGCCGGCAGCGGGGACTCGCCCCCGACGGCCGGTGCAAGCCCTTCGCCGAAGCCGCCGACGGCTTCTCGCTCGCCGAGGGTGTGGGGGTGCTGCTGCTGGAGCGGCTCTCGCAGGCGCGGCGCAACGGTCATCCCGTGCTGGCGGTGGTGCGCGGGTCGGCGATCAACCAGGACGGTGCGAGCAACGGCCTCACCGCACCCAACGGCCCCTCGCAACAGCGGGTGATCCACGCCGCCCTGGCAGACGCGCGCCTCACCGGTGGTGAGGTGGACGTGGTGGAGGCGCACGGCACGGGCACACGGCTGGGCGACCCGATCGAGGCGCAGGCCCTGCTGGCGACCTACGGGCAGGACCGTCCGGCCGAACGGCCATTGCTTATCGGCTCGGTCAAGTCGAACATCGGGCACACCCAGACCGCGTCCGGTATGGCCGGTGTGATGAAGATGGTCCTGGCCATGCGGTACGGCGTAGTCCCCGGCACATTGCACGTCGACGCGCCGTCGTCGCATGTCGACTGGTCGGCGGGGTCGGTGTCGTTGCTGACGGAGGCGGTGGAGTGGCCGCGTGCCGAGGGGCGTCCGCGTCGGGCCGGTGTGTCGTCCTT
>NZ_JBWKAJ010000050.1:0-2880 GCF_056437585.1 Streptomyces sp. NPDC042364
GTGTAGGGCGGGCGGAACGTGGTCGTGCCCAGCACCGAGACATCCACCCCCAGCAACTCCGCCACCACCCCGCCGGCCAGCACACCGGAGGTCTTTCCCTGGTCGTTGGCGGTACCGGCCGTGGTGTAGCGCTTGGTGTGCTCCACCGAACGCAGACCGGCCCCGGTCGCACGGGCCAGATCCGCCACCGTGACATCACGCTGCAGGTCGACAAACCGGAGCGCCCCCTCACGGCCAGGGACGACATACACATGCATCGGTGCCGTCCGGGCGGGCTGCGCGGGCACCTGCGGGAGGCCCGGCGCCTGCGCCGTGTACCCCTCCGCCTCAATCGCCCGAGCACCGGCCGCGGCGCCCTGGGCGAGGACGCCGACCAGGTCGAGGAGCCCGCTGGCGCTGCCCACGACCTCGACCGCCTGGCGGCAGCTGTCGGGCACGAACGAACCCAACCTCTCGTCATGGCGGAGCTTGCCGCCCGCCTGGCTGAACAGGTGCGCGACCGGGTTCCAGCCGCCGGAGACCAGCAGCAGGTCGGCGGCGAACTCGCGTCCGCCTTCGGTCTCGCCGTACGGGGCCACGGTCACGGCGGTGAGGCGTGTGTCGCCGTCGGTGCCGATGACGGCGTGGCCGGCCAGCACCTCGATGCCTGCCTCACGGGCACGCTCGGCCCACTCCCCCACCTCGGGGCGGGTGTCGACAACCGCCGCGACGTCCACGCCCGCCGCGGCGAGGTCGAGGGCGGCGGCGTAGGCGCTGTCGTTGGTGGTGAACACGACCGCGTGCCGGCCCGGCAACACGCCATGGCGGTGCAGGTACGTACGGGCCGAGGAGGCCAGCATCACGCCGGGCCGGTCGTTGTCCGCGAAGGCCAGGGACCGCTCGTGGGCACCGGTCGCCAGGACCACCCGGCGGGCCCGGATCCGCCAGACCCGTTCCCGGGAAACGTTCGCAGGGGCCGCGCCACCGAGGTGGTTGGTGCGGCGCTCCACGGCCAGGAGGTGGTTGTCGTCGTAGTAACCGAAGACGGTCGTACGACGCAGGACCCGCACCTCCTCGGCGGCGTCGAGCAGACCGGCAGTCTGTCGCACCCAGTCGAGGTGCTCACCGGTGCCCAGAAGGCTGCCGCCCAGTTCCGGCTGATCGTCGGCGACGATGACACGCGCGCCACTGCTCGCCGCCGCCGCAGCGGCCGCAAGACCTGCCGGACCCGCGCCCACGACCAGCAGGTCACAGTGCGCGTGGACGGCGTCGTAACGCGCGGGATCGGGTGCGGCGGCAAGGCGGCCCTGGCCGGGAAGGCTGCTCGCCACCAGGCCGTCGTACAACTCGACGGCCGTCGCGGGCAGCATCGGCTCCGGGAAGGGCTCCTCGATCTGAACAACCGCGTTGGGCTCCTCGACCCCGGCAGCGAAGATGCCCCGAGGACGGCCCAGCTTGATACTCGTCCCGGCCTGGATGACCCCGTTGGCCAGCAGCGCGGAGGCGAGCGTGTCACCCCGGTAGCCCTGGTACTCCGTGCCGTCGAAAGTGAACGTCAGAGGGGTGTCCCGATCGACACGGCCCCGAACGGGGTGACGGAACGGCTGGGTTGTCTCGCCCCCGCCGCCCCTGCCCGTCCCGTCCTGAAGGGGCTGCGCCTCTTCGACCCGGCTTCCGAAGGCTGCGCCCCCGGACCCCCGTTCAGCCTGAACGGCCTCGTCCTCAAACACCGGCCGGGCTGAATGTGCCGGGCTCGGCTCAGAAGTGACCGGAGCGGACTGCGACTCGATCTCCGGACGAGCTGATGGTGCCTGCCTCGCCGGAGATGTGACCCCCTCCGGGGTCTCCGGGCGTTCCTCGCCTGCCCGGTAGACCGTCAGGATTTCGTTGGTGGAGGTGTCGCGGATCGCGTTGAACCAGCGGCGGCAGCCCGCGGCGTGGCTCCAGCGCTCGGCGAAGGGGCCCTTGGGGTTGTCGCGGAAGAAGAGGTAACGGGCCCACTCCTCGTCGGTCAGGGCCGACGGGTCCTCGGGGTAGGCCACATGGGCCTGGCCGCCGTAGTGGAACTCGGCCTCGTCGCGGGGCCCGCACCACGGGCAGGGGATGAGCAGCATGGTTCGGCTCCCAAGTGGTCCAGCGGTCCTAGTGGGCCACCGCGGCCGCGCCGTGCTCGTCGACGAGCGCGCCGGTGGTGAAACGGTCGAGCGAGAAGGGGGCGTTGAGGGCGTGCGGGGTGTCGTGGGCGATGGTGTGCGCGTAGACCCAGCCGACACCGGGTGTCGCCTTGAAACCCCCTGTGCCCCAGCCGCAGTTGAGATACAGGTTGTCGACCGGGCTGAGCCCGACGATCGGCGAGGCATCAGGGCTGACATCGACGATGCCGCCCCAGGTCCGCAGGACGTGAGCCCGGGCGAACACCGGGAACAACTCCAGCGCCGCCGACATCTGCTCCTCGATGATGTGGAAGGCACCACGCTGCGTGTACGAGTTGTAGGCGTCGATACCCGCGCCCATCACCAGCTCACCCTTGTGCGCCTGGCTGACATACACATGCACCGCATTGGACATCACCACCGTCGGATGCACCGGCTCCAGCAACTCCGAGACCAGGGCCTGCAACGGATGACTCTGCACCGGCAGCTCGATCCCCGCCATGGCCGCCAGCACCGAGGTGTGACCGGCCGAGCAGAGCGCCACCTTCCCCGCGGCGATACGGCCCCGGGTCGTACGCACGCCCACGACACGATTGCCGACCACGTCCAGGCCGGTGACCTCACAGTTCTGGATGATGTCGATGCCGGCCGCATCCGCCGAGCGGGCCAGGCCCCACGCCACATGGTCGTGCTTGGCGATACCCGCACGCGGCTGATAAGTGGCACCAAGGACCGGGTAACGCACATC
>NZ_JBWKAJ010000051.1:0-2876 GCF_056437585.1 Streptomyces sp. NPDC042364
CCCAAGTAGCACGGGGCCCGAGAAATCCCGTGTGAATCTGGCGGGACCACCCGCTAAGCCTAAATATTCCCTGGTGACCGATAGCGGATAGTACCGTGAGGGAATGGTGAAAAGTACCGCGGGAGCGGAGTGAAATAGTACCTGAAACCGTGTGCCTACAAGCCGTGGGAGCGTCGCGTTGAGTGCTTGCACTCAACGTCGTGACTGCGTGCCTTTTGAAGAATGAGCCTGCGAGTTTGCGGTGTGTTGCGAGGTTAACCCGGGTGGGGTAGCCGTAGCGAAAGCGAGTCCGAATAGGGCGTTTGAGTAGCACGCTCAAGACCCGAAGCGGAGTGATCTAGCCATGGGCAGGTTGAAGCGGAGGTAAGACTTCGTGGAGGACCGAACCCACCAGGGTTGAAAACCTGGGGGATGACCTGTGGTTAGGGGTGAAAGGCCAATCAAACTCCGTGATAGCTGGTTCTCCCCGAAATGCATTTAGGTGCAGCGTCGTGTGTTTCTTGCCGGAGGTAGAGCACTGGATAGGCGATGGGCCCTACCGGGTTACTGACCTTAGCCAAACTCCGAATGCCGGTAAGTGAGAGCGCGGCAGTGAGACTGTGGGGGATAAGCTCCATGGTCGAGAGGGAAACAGCCCAGAGCATCGACTAAGGCCCCTAAGCGTACGCTAAGTGGGAAAGGATGTGGAGTCGCAGAGACAACCAGGAGGTTGGCTTAGAAGCAGCCACCCTTGAAAGAGTGCGTAATAGCTCACTGGTCTAGTGATTCCGCGCCGACAATGTAGCGGGGCTCAAGCGTACCGCCGAAGTCGTGTCATTGCGATATGTACCCCCAACGGGGATCGTGATGGGTAGGGGAGCGTCGTCTGCCGGGTGAAGCAGCCGTGTAAGCGAGTTGTGGACGGTTGACGAGTGAGAATGCAGGCATGAGTAGCGATACAAACGTGAGAAACGTTTGCGCCGATTGACCAAGGGTTCCTGGGTCAAGCTGATCTGCCCAGGGTAAGTCGGGACCTAAGGCGAGGCCGACAGGCGTAGTCGATGGATAACCGGTTGATATTCCGGTACCCGCTGTGAAGCGTCAAACATCGAACCAGGCGATGCTAAGTCCGTGAAGCCGCCCCGGAGCCTTCGGGCAAAGGGGAGTGGTGGAGCCGACGAACCAGACTTGCAGTAGGTGAGTGATGGGGTGACGCAGGAAGGTAGTCCATCCCGGGCGGTGGTTGTCCCGGGGTAAGGGTGTAGGACGTCAGGTAGGTAAATCCGCCTGGCATTCGTCTGAGACCTGATGCCGAGCCGATTGTGGTGAAGTGGATGATCCTATGCTGTCGAGAAAAGCCTCTAGCGAGTTTCATGGCGGCCCGTACCCTAAACCGACTCAGGTGGTCTGGTAGAGAATACCGAGGCGTTCGGGTGAACTATGGTTAAGGAACTCGGCAAAATGCCCCCGTAACTTCGGGAGAAGGGGGGCCACGTCTGGTGATGAGCTTCGCGCTCTGAGCTGGGGGTGGCCGCAGAGACCAGCGAGAAGCGACTGTTTACTAAAAACACAGGTCCGTGCGAAGCCGTAAGGCGATGTATACGGACTGACGCCTGCCCGGTGCTGGAACGTTAAGGGGACCGGTTAGCTCACTTTCGGGTGGGCGAAGCTGAGAACTTAAGCGCCAGTAAACGGCGGTGGTAACTATAACCATCCTAAGGTAGCGAAATTCCTTGTCGGGTAAGTTCCGACCTGCACGAATGGCGTAACGACTTCTCGACTGTCTCAACCATAGGCCCGGTGAAATTGCACTACGAGTAAAGATGCTCGTTTCGCGCAGCAGGACGGAAAGACCCCGGGACCTTTACTACAGTTTGATATTGGTGTTCGGTTCGGCTTGTGTAGGATAGCTGGGAGACTTTGAAGCTCATACGCCAGTATGGGTGGAGTCGTCGTTGAAATACCAGTCTGGTCGTGCTGGATGTCTAACCCGGGTCCGTGATCCGGATCGGGGACAGTGTCTGATGGGTAGTTTAACTGGGGCGGTTGCCTCCTAAAGGGTAACGGAGGCGCCCAAAGGTTCCCTCAGCCTGGTTGGCAATCAGGTGGTGAGTGTAAGTGCACAAGGGAGCTTGACTGTGAGACCGACGGGTCGAGCAGGGACGAAAGTCGGGACTAGTGATCCGGCGGTGGCTTGTGGAAGCGCCGTCGCTCAACGGATAAAAGGTACCCCGGGGATAACAGGCTGATCTTCCCCAAGAGTCCATATCGACGGGATGGTTTGGCACCTCGATGTCGGCTCGTCGCATCCTGGGGCTGGAGTCGGTCCCAAGGGTTGGGCTGTTCGCCCATTAAAGCGGTACGCGAGCTGGGTTTAGAACGTCGTGAGACAGTTCGGTCCCTATCCGCTGTGCGCGTAGGAGTCTTGAGAAGGGCTGTCCCTAGTACGAGAGGACCGGGACGGACGAACCTCTGGTGTGCCAGTTGTTCTGCCAAGGGCATGGCTGGTTGGCTACGTTCGGGAGGGATAACCGCTGAAAGCATCTAAGCGGGAAGCCTGCTTCGAGATGAGGACTCCCACCTCCTATGAGAGGGTAAGGCTCCCAGTAGACGACTGGGTTGATAGGCCGGATCTGGAAGCACGGTAACGTGTGGAGGTGACCGGTACTAATAGGCCGAGGGCTTGTCCTCAGTTGCTCGCGTCCACTGTGTTGGTTCTGAAACCACGAACAACCCCGCGTTTGTCACAGAGCGTGGTGCGGTTGATTGTTTCATAGTGTTTCGGTGGTCATAGCGTGAGGGAAACGCCCGGTTACATTCCGAACCCGGAAGCTAAGCCTTACAGCGCCGATGGTACTGCAGGGGGGACCCTGTGGGAGAGTAGGACGCCGCCGAAC
>NZ_JBWKAJ010000052.1:0-2257 GCF_056437585.1 Streptomyces sp. NPDC042364
GGGGTATCGGTGTGGACTGGACGGCGGTTCTGGCCGGTCAGGACGCCCGCACCATCCCGCTGCCCACCTACGCCTTCCAACGGCGGCGCTACTGGTTCGACGGCAGCACAACCCGACGTCCCACTCCTGCCCTCGGGGCGCTCGGCGGGTCGAACGAATCCGACGACGTCATCCCCATGCCGGAGCGCCACAACGACTGGGTGCAGCGGATCCGCGCCCACGCCGCCGCCGTGCTCGGGCATGCCACAGCCGGCGACGTCGACTCGACCCTGACTTTCAAGGCGCTGGGTTTCGACTCCGCGACCTCGGTCGAACTGCGCAACCGGCTGGTCGCGGACACGGGACTCTCCCTGCCGGCCGCTGTTCTCTTCGATCACCCCACTCCCCGGGCACTCGCCCGCCATGTGCGCCAACTGCTGCACGGAGACGGAGAACCAGCCCCGGAGAACGCGGCGGACTCCCTGTCGGTCTCCGACGACGACCCGATCGCCGTCGTGGCCATGGGCTGCCGTCTGCCCGGTGGCATCCGCACCCCGGAAGAGCTGTGGGAACTGCTCTGCGCCGGCGATGACACGATCTCCGCGTTTCCCGCCGACCGGGGATGGGATCTGGACAACCTGTATGACCCCGACCCGGAGCAGCACGGGACCACTTATGCGCGCTCAGGCTCGTTCCTGTACGACGCCGGTGACTTCGACCCCGGCTTCTTCGGTATCTCGCCGCGCGAGGCCGTCGCCATGGACCCGCAGCAGCGCCTGCTGCTGGAGGCCTCCTGGGAGGCACTGGAACGGGCGGGGATCGACCCTGAGACGGTCCGTGAGCGCGACGGCGGTGTGTTCGTCGGACTCATGCAGCAGGAGTACGGTCCCGGACTGCACCTGGCCCCCCAGTCCGTTGACGGCTACCTCCTGACCGGCACCTCCTGCAGTGTGGCGAGCGGACGGATCGCCTACGTCCTCGGCCTGCGCGGACAGGCGGTGACCGTGGACACGGCGTGCTCGTCGTCGTTGGTGGCCCTGCATATGGCGGTCCAGGCGCTGCGCGCCGGCGAGTGCTCGTTCGCGCTGGCCGGCGGCGCGACCGTGATGGCGGAGCCCGGCATCTTCGTGGAGTTCAGCAGGCAGCGGGGTCTCGCGCCGGACGGTCGCTGCAAGCCGTTCGCGGCGGGCGCCGACGGCACCGGCTGGGGCGAGGGTGTGGGCGTGCTGCTGCTGGAGCGGCTCTCGGACGCGCGGCGCAACGGTCATCCGGTGCTGGCGGTGGTGCGCGGGTCGGCGGTCAACCAGGACGGTGCGAGCAACGGCCTGACCGCGCCCAACGGTCCCTCACAGGAGCGGGTGATCCGGGCGGCCCTCGCCAAGGCCGGGCTGTCCGCCGCCGAGGTGGACGCGGTGGAGGCGCACGGCACGGGCACGACGCTGGGCGATCCGATCGAGGCGCAGGCCCTGCTGGCGACCTACGGCCAGGGCAGGGACCCGGAACGGCCCCTGTGGCTGGGCTCGTTGAAGTCCAACATCGGCCACACGCAGGCCGCGGCGGGCGTGGTCGGTGTGATGAAGATGGTGCTGGCGATGCAGCACGGGCTCCTTCCGCAGACGCTGCATGTCGACGAGCCGACTCCGCACGTCGACTGGTCGGCGGGGTCGGTGTCGTTGCTGACGGAGGCGGTGGAGTGGCCGCGTGCCGAGGGGCGTCCGCGTCGGGCCGGTGTGTCGTCCTTCGGGATCAGCGGGACGAACGCGCATGTGGTGTTGGAGGAGGCTCCTGCTCCTGCTCCTGCTCCTGCTCCTGCTCCTGCTCCTGCTCCTGCTCCTGCTCCTGCTTCGGCTTCGGGGGTGGGGGAGCCGGCTGCTGAGTCGGGGCGTGCGGACGTGGCTCCGGTGCTGGTGGCGGGTGGTGTGGTGCCGTGGGTCCTCTCGGGTCGTGGGGGTGAGGCGCTCGCGGGTCAGGCGGCCCGTCTGGGCGCGGTGGTCGGTGACGGTGTGCGTCCGGTGGATGTGGCGTGGTCGTTGGCGGCGACGCGTACGGCGTTCGAGGACCGGGCCGTGGTGCTGGGGGTGGAACGGGACGATCTCCTCCTTGGGGCCAGGGCGCTGGCGTCGGTGGACGGCGTGACGCCGTCGACCGTGGTGCGGGGACGGGCCGTTCGTGCTGTCGATGACGTGGTGTTCGTGTTTCCGGGTCAGGGTGCGCAGTGGGTTGGTATGGGGCGGGAGTTGTGGGATGTCTCGCCGGTGTTCGCTGCGTCGATGGAGGC
>NZ_JBWKAJ010000053.1:0-2223 GCF_056437585.1 Streptomyces sp. NPDC042364
CCTACGCCACACCGCCCGCGACTGGCGAAGGCCCCTGGTCGCCATCGGCATCACCGGATGAAACCGGACAGACCTCGATCATGCAAGGGACCCTGGCTGACCAGCGGACTCGCCTGCCCCTACGAGAAGAGGATCCAGCCCGGAGCAGTGGAACCCGGCGTTCACCCGAGACGACACCCGGGCCTTCGACCTGCCCAACCTCAGCCATCGACAACGAAATGGGCCGCCGACTTCGTCGACGGCCCATCAAGAAAGATCGAGGCTAGCCGGGAACGCGGTTCGACCACCATTACTCAAGTTCACCGAAGCAGCCGTTGAACCGCTTCAGGCCAATCTGCGCCGGAATCATTCCTTCAGCATCCGCAAGCGTGTTCATATTTGCCAGGTTCATGATCTCAAACCGGCAATCGACAGGGACGGGCATGTCAAGACGAAGAAGGAAATCCATTACCAGAGACGTTGCCAGCGGCCTCTCCGCGCTGGCCCTCACTCTGACTTCCCTCTCCGTGAGCCAAGCATCCGCCGCGGAGCAAGATTGCATCCCCAATGACGGCATACTCAGCGTCAACGACCTAGCCGAGGGCGCCTCAGTCCTCGAATGCGACGCTATCGGGCGAATTGTTCGCCATGGCGGCGTTGGTGTCACCGTCCCCAAGCCCGGCAACGCCGTCAGTGTCAACGCCATCTTCGTCGGCGGTGAGGAGTCTGGTTTCACGCTGGAAGTCGCCCCCGACGGCACTGTCTCCTACGACCTCAGCGAAGCATCCGTGGAGTCCTCCACGGCAGGGAGTGACGTACCGGACGACCTGTCCGACATCAAGGTCGCGGATGACGACCTGACGGAGGAGGACGACTCCGTCGAAGCCGACGCGCCCGACAACTCCTCAGTCGGCGAAGCGGAGGTCGCCGACGTGGACAGCCTCAGTGCTGCTGGTGCGTGCAGCGACAGCACCTACAGGACGGCAGACCGCAAGGAGTACGGGACATACAACTGGTACGTCGGTGACGGGGGCCTGCCGGGTGGAATGTCCAAGAACACTGCCTTGTGGACGTTCTACGAGGCGCTGGACAACATCACCGAAAGCAACAACAACTGTGGCATGAGCGACCAGGTCGACGTCAACAAGGCGAACTTCCTCGCCTACACCAAGTACGAGGCCGACATCAATACCAACTCTGACTGCACTGACCGTGACGGGCTGAGCACTTGGGACGGGGGCGATCTCAAGGACGGCATTGTCGCCACCACTTGCTCCTGGACGTGGCCCACGCCTGGTGTCAAGAACGACTTGCGCGAAGCCGACGTTCGCTTCAACACTCACGACGAGGACTTCACGAACAAGCCGACCTCAAGGTGCTCGGAGAAATATGACATCCGCTCCGTCGGTACTCATGAAGCCGGCCACATCTTCGGACTCAAAGATCTCGGACCCGGTCACGAGAATCTGACCATGTACGGGTCCTCGGACCCGTGCACCACGAAGTACAGGAGCCTCGGCAAGGGCGACGTGCTCGGACTGAGAAGCATCTACTGAACGTCCTGGAAAGGGGAAGTACGAGCCCATGAACACTCGCGTTCGGATTCTGAGTGTACTCCTAGCAACGGCCGCCGCAGTGCCCGTCACGGCCAGCTGCAGCGCGTCGAGTGACGGCGGGGAAGCGGACGCTGTATGCGCCTACCGCGTCGAGTACAACGGGAACACCTACGGCACCATCGCCAACGTCAAGTTCGAAGCCGGCGACAAACTCGGCACTGCAACCGAGCCGCCATGCAAAGACACCTCAAACGACGACAACCAGGACAAGCCAGGAAAGACCCAGGCTTACGCGGTGCAGGGACTTGATCCGGAGACAGCCATCGCAGTGGGGGATTCCCCAGCAGAGGCAAAGTTCGTGGTCGTCAATCCCGGCAAGAGTCTTCCACCCGAGGTACAGAAACTCGTCGGCCAGGGGTGACAGGTCAAGCATGGCGGCGTGTCTTGCCGACGCGCCGCCGCGCTTTTCTGCGACAGCTGTCCCACTCGGTCATCTCGCCGAGTGCGTACGGCGCGGCCACCTCCATGTAGGCGGAATCGGCGGCAAGGTCATCGACGAGCTTCCGAATCGACGGGTTCGGGGTCGTTCGCCTCCCAGGGGCCGTTGCATGATCACGTTTCGTCTGGAGTGTCGTGCTGGCCCGTCCTTGGAGGGGACATCCCGGTTCGGGCAGGGGGCGGACGCAGC
>NZ_JBWKAJ010000054.1:0-1846 GCF_056437585.1 Streptomyces sp. NPDC042364
CGGTGTTCTGCAGGTCGCGGGTTCGTTGTACGACTCGACGCGGTTCACGGGTACGCCGTTCGGGGGGCTGGTCCTGAAGCCTGTGACCCGTGCGGCCGAGCAGGCGCTGGGCTGGGGCTGGACCTTCGGGACCCTGTTGCTGGTGGTGGCTCTCGGGCTGGTCGCGGCGCGTGCTCTGCCGCAGCCGGTGACCCGGCGGACGGCGTTGCTGGCGGCGCCGGTCGCGGTCACGTTGCTGATGCTGTCGCTGCCGGTGCGTAACACGCTCTACCTGGGGCAGACCAGCATCGTTCCTGTCCTGCTCGTGCTGGCGGGCTGTTTCGCGGTGCGGGGTGAGCGCGCCGGCGGCGTCTTCATCGGAGTCGCGGCCGCTTTCCAGCCGGCCGTGCTGCTGTTCGTGCCGCTGTTGTGGTTCACCGGGCGGCGGCGGGCCGCCGCGAGCACCGGGGTGGCCTTCGCCGCCGCCACCGTCCTGGCCTGGGTGGTGATGCCGCACGACTCGTATGTCTACTGGGTGCATCATCTGGCGGGTGTGGGCCTGGGCGGGCGGGCGGACGACCTGGCCAACCAGTCGCTGCACGGGGCGCTGCTGCGGCTCGGTCTCGAAGGTCCGCTGGAGATCGCGGTGTTCCTCGTGCTGGCCGCGGTTGTCGCCGTGGTGGGCGTGCGCCGTGCCGTCCGCTACGCGCGCGATGGCCAGTTGCTGCTGGCTGTCGCGGTCACCGGGTGTGTGGTGGTCGCGGTCTCGCCGACGTCCTGGAAGCACCAGTTGCTGTGGGTGCTGGGGACCGTGGTGGGCCGGGTCGGCAAGAGGGCCTCGTCGCGGTATGTGTGGCCGGTCGCGGTCATCCTGGTGATGACGCTGCCCGCGAAGATGATGGTGCCCAACGTCGGCGTGCTGTATCCGCTGCGGGACAACGTGGTCCTGCTGGCGGCGCTCGCCTCGGCCCTCGTGGTGCCGTTCTTGTCCCGTACCTCGCCGTACTACCGGACCCCCGTCCCCACCCAGTACGCGCCGAAGGCACAGAGCCGCCTCAGCCGGGTGCCGCTGCTGCGGCGGGTGGCCACCCGCCCGAACCTGCTGCTCGAACTGCTGCTGATCCGGGTCACCTACGCCGCCTACCAGCGCACCCGGCTGGAGGCGGCCGGCAGCCGGGCGGTGGCCGAGGAGCACGCCCGCGAGATCCTCGCGGTCGAGGAGGCCCTGCTCCTCGATGTCGAGCACTGGGTCAACCATGCGGTGGTCCAGGTCGGCTGGCTGCGGGACTTCTTCGACTTCTACTACACGTCGTTCCATTTCGTGGTGCCGCTGACCGTCCTGGGGGTGCTGTACTGGCGCCGCCCCGCCGACTACCGCTGGGCGCGCACGGCCATCGGTTTCACCACGGTCCTCGCGCTCGTCGGGTTCTTCTTCTACCCGCTGGCGCCGCCCCGGCTGATGCCGGGCCTGGGCATCATCGACACCATCCACGGCGTCCAGGACTTCTCCAAGCCCGACTACGGCAGGCTGACGGAGCTGACCAACCAGTACGCGGCGATGCCGTCACTGCATTTCGGCTGGTCCCTGTGGTGCGGGCTGACCATCGCGATCGTCGCGCCCCGCTGGTGGATGAAGGCCCTCGGCCTGCTGCACCCGGCGTTCACGCTCGCGGCGATCGTGGCGACCGGCAACCACTGGGTCCTCGACGCGGTCGGCGGCGCGGCCGTCGTCGGCGCCGGCTTCGCCCTCACCCACCTCCTCACCGGACCACGGGCGAAGCCCGGCAAGCACGACACGAGCACCGACGACAGCACCCCGCAAACCGCCGCAACCGATCCACGCAACCCCGTCCACGGCTGACCCCCA
>NZ_JBWKAJ010000056.1:0-1532 GCF_056437585.1 Streptomyces sp. NPDC042364
CCAAGGCCGTGAAGTTTGCGGCTGGGGTGTGTTGTCAAGGGCTGGCGGCGGCGAGGATTTCGATGCTGGTGGTGGCTTTGTAGCTGGTCCGGTCGATGCGGGGGCCTCGGGCCTGGTACTTGGAGATGGCGCGTTTGACGATCCGGGGACTGATCCGCAGGCGCCGTGGGGGCAGCAGGCTGGCCAGGACGTGTCGGCCGATGGTGCCGGCCAGGTCGATGACAGTGCCGGCGATGACGCCCGCGGCCAGGATGATCTGGTCGCGGGCGGCCTGCCAGGCGATGGTGAAGCCGGCTCGGTCCGGATCGGTGCCGGGCCGGGTGCTGGTTGCATCCGCCATGGCCGTCCGCAGCAGCTGGTAGACCACCAGCAGCGCGTAGATCTCCTGCTCGATGCCTTCGGGGGTGCGGGCCCGCAGGACGCGGCCGCCGAGGATGGTCGACTTCAGTTCCAGGTAGGCGGTTTCGATCTCCCAGCGCTGGTGATACAGGGTGGCGAGTTCGGCTGCCGGGTGGCGGTGGTGGTCGAGCAGGGTGGTGGCCAGCCGGTAGAGGCCGGTGTGCTTCCCGGCGGTGGTAGTGATGGTGATCTCGCAGTCGACGACGCGAACCCGTACCGGGCCGAGCGTCGAGAGGTAGGAGCCGTCCCGGTAGCGGGCCAGGACCGGCATCCGGCGGCCGTTCTTGAGCCGGACCAGGACCTCGCTTCCGGTGGCCGCGATGCCGGCTATCAGTTTCTGGGCGGCGAAGTTGCGGTCGGCCAGCAGGATCATCCCCGGCCGGAGACTGGGCAGCAGGCGCGGCGCGTAGGTGGTCTCGCCCGAGGTAGTGGGGCCGAACACCGCGTCGATGAGGGTGCGGGTGCCGCAGGCGACCAGGGCGAGCAGGCGGATCTGCGGGTAGCCGGTCCCGCCGTGGTTGCCCGCCTGCTTGGTGAACCTGGTCAGGACGGCGGGACTGTCGGGCACGGTCAGGGTGGTGCCGTCGAGTGCGGCCACCAGCAGCCCGCGCCAGTGGGAAGGTGGTCCGTGCGGGGTTGCGGCGGGGCCGCGCAGCAGGTCGAACAGCCACCGCAGCGGCTTGCTGCCGACGCGTCGGCGGGCCTGGGCCAGCGCGCTCGCCGTGGGCGCGGCCACCGGTAAGCCGACGAGCGCCCCGGTGAGCTTGCGCCACACGCCGGGGTATCCCACCTCCGGGAACAGGCACGCGGCCAAAACCAGGTAGAGCACGACCCGAGAGGGCAGATCCCGCAACCGCGACTGCACAGCCCTGGTGGCGCTCAGCGCCTCGTCGACCATCTCGAAGGGCAGAAGCTGGGTGAGTTCACCGAGATGACCGGGCGCAAACCGGCCTCCGGCCACCGTGACGGCACGAGTGATGGCAGACTGTCCGGACAGCGGAGCCTCCGGTCCTTGTGAACGGCTGTCTTGGTCGACTGCCAGTTCTACCGGGGCTCCGCTCTTCATGTCCGGCCAAACCCTCACCTACAGGCCCCTGGACAACACCGCGAGACCCGTTAACTTCACGGCCTTG
>NZ_JBWKAJ010000057.1:0-1345 GCF_056437585.1 Streptomyces sp. NPDC042364
ATGCCGTCGGTCCTGAAGTTCACCGAGGAGGACTTCGCCGACGCCTGGACCGAGACCCAGTCGCTGCTCCCGGTGACGAGGGAGGCGAAGGTCGAGGAGGGCGTCAACGGTCTGTTCTCCTTCACCACCGACAACTTCCCGCTGCTCGGGCAGTCCCCGGACGTCAAGGGCTTCTGGGTCGCGGAGGCGGTGTGGGTCACGCATTCGGCGGGTGTGGGGCGGGCCATGGCCGAGTGGCTGGTGGACGGCTCCTGTTCGTCGTTCGACCTGCACGAGTGCGACGTCAACCGGTTCGAGCCGCACCAGCTGTCCCCGGAGTACGTGCTGGCCCGGGACTGCCGGAACTTCGTCGAGGTCTACGACATCCTGCACCCCTTGCAGCCTTCCGGGGAGCCGCGGCCGATCCGCATCAGCCCTTTCCATGCCCGGCAGGAGGAGCACGGTGCGTTCTTCCTGGAGGCGAACGGCTGGGAGCGCCCGCAGTGGTATGAGGCGAACGCGTCCCTGGTCGAGGGCCGTTCCATCCCCACCCCGAACGACTGGGCCGCGCGGTTCTGGTCGCCGATCGTGGGCGCGGAGGCGCAGGTCACCCGGGAGACCGTCGCGATGTATGACATGACGGCCCTGAAGCGTCTGGAGGTGAGCGGGCCCGGTGCGGCCGGCTTCCTGGAGCGGCTGTGCACCGGCAAGGTCGCCAAGTCGGTCGGTTCGGTGACGTATACGCTGCTGCTCGGCCATGACGGCGGTATCCGCAGTGACATCACGGTGGCCCGTCTGGGGCGTGATCTGTTCCAGATCGGTGCCAACGGCAACCTCGACCTGGACTGGTTCGGCCGGCATCTTCCCGCGGACGGCACGGTCCAGGTCCGTGACATCACTCCCGGTACCTGTTGTATCGGCCTGTGGGGGCCGCTGGCCCGCAAGGTCCTCCAGCCGTTGACGGACGCCGATTTCTCGGGCGAGGGCCTTAAGTACTTCCGCGCCCAGCGCGCCTACATCGGGTCGGTGCCCGTGACCGCGATGCGTCTGTCGTATGTCGGTGAACTCGGCTGGGAGCTGTACACCACCGCCGACCAGGGCCAGAAGCTGTGGGACACGCTGTGGGCGGCGGCCCGGCCGCTCGGTGGCGTCATCGCCGGCCGCGGGGCCTTCAACAGCCTGCGCCTGGAGAAGGGCTACCGCTCCTTCGGCACCGACATGACCTACGAACACGACCCCTACGAGGCCGGTGTCGGCTTCGCCGTCAAGCTCGACAAGGGCGACTTCATCGGCAAGGCCGCACTGGAGCGCCGCAAGGAGAACGTCCGGCGCAAGCTGACCTGCCTCACCATCGACGACCCCCGCT
>NZ_JBWKAJ010000058.1:0-1338 GCF_056437585.1 Streptomyces sp. NPDC042364
GGATGCTCCTATGGATGTCAAGCCGCAGGAGCGAGGTCGGTTTGCGTGATTGGTTCGGTTGGTGTGCTGGTGAGAGCGCGGTAGATCTCGCGGGCGACGAACCGCTTCAGGCAGCGCATGATGTCCTTCTTCGACAGCCCTTCCTTAGTGCGGCGCTCGACGTAGGCACGGGTGCGTTCGTCGTAGCGCATGCGGACGAGCACGATCGTGTGCAGGGCGTTGTTGGCAGCCCGGTCGCCGCCCCGGTTGAGGCGGTGGCGGTGGGTGCGGCCGGAGGATGCCGGGATCGGGGCGACCCCGGCGAGGTGCGCGAACGCGCCCTCCGAGCGCATGCGTTCGGGGTTGTCCCCGGCCGAGGCCAGCAACTGGCCGGCGGTCTCGGGCCCGACCCCGAACAGCTCCAGCAGGGCTGGGGCCGCCTGCCTGACCAACGGGCCGATCTCCGCGTCCAGCTCAGCGATCTCGGCGTCCATGGCCTGGTGGCGGCGGGCCAGGCGGCGCAGCGAGGCCCGGGTCGCCGCCAGCGGGCGGGACAGGTCGTCGCCGGGCCGCAGCCGCGCCAGGGTGCGTATCAGCGCGGCCCGGTCCAGGCCCGCGACCTGCTCGCGCAGCATCGCCGGGGCGGCGACGAGCAGGTTGCGGATCTGGTTCATCGCCTGGGTGCGGGCTTTGACCGCGCTGCGACGCGCCACCCGCAGCACCCGCACCGCCTCGACCACGCCGTCCCGGCTCTTCGGGATCCCGGTTGCCCTGCCCGAAACGACCGCCGTCGCGGCGGCGTAGGCGTCGATCGGGTCGGACTTGCCCTGCAACCGCCGCGTCTTGCGGTCCGGCCGGTCGACGTCGATGACCGTGACCCCGGCCGCGGTCAACACGCGGGCGAGCTCGGCGCCGTAGGCGCCGGTGCCCTCCACGCCGACCGCGGTGAGTGTGCCGTGCGAACGCATCCAGTCCAGCAGGTCCCGGTAGCCGCGGATGGTGGTCGGGAACTCCCGGTCGGCCAGGTGCCGGCCGAGGGAGTCGATCACGGCCGCGTGGTGGGTCAGGCCGTGGGTGTCGACTCCACCGGTGATCTCCGGGCCGTCGTGCGTCATGCTGGTCATGTCCGTCCTTACCGCTTGTCCGAGCCGAGGGCGGCACGCGCCGGTCGGGCGGGTGGACAAGACAGTGACGGGGCTTCTGGACCAAGCTCCTATGAGGTCACAAACGCCCGTCCGGCCGCATGCGTGGCGGTCCCGCCGATGAGCCGACAAATCCGAAACAGGACAGTCAGCGACGTCAGTCAGAGGGTGAGTCAGGCTCATCAGCAGAACCACCAGTCACATGATCACTGTCAGA
>NZ_JBWKAJ010000059.1:0-1326 GCF_056437585.1 Streptomyces sp. NPDC042364
GTCAGGGTGCTCAGGGAGATCGGCGCCAGGGGTACGGGGACTCATCGAGCGTCTCCCTCTTCCGAAAGATGCGAATGCTGCGAGTACCGGGGGACCAGCGCGTTCATACGGCGGTGGCACTCCTCTCGGCAGCCTCGACCACATTGGCCAGCAACATCGCGCGGGTCATGGGGCCGACGCCGCCGGGCATGGGGGCGATCCAGCCGGCGACCTGGGCGGCGTCCGGGTGGATGTCGCCGACCAGGCCCTGGTCGGTGCGGGTGATACCGACGTCCAGGACGGCCGCGCCGGGGCGCAGCATGTCCTTGGTGATCAGTCCGGGTGAACCGGCCGCCGCGATGACGATGTCGGCCTCGCGGGTGTGCCAGGCCAGGCCCTTGGTGCCGGTGTGGCACAGGGTCACCGTGGCGTTCTCGGAGCGGCGGGTGAGCAGCAGGCCGATGGGACGGCCGACCGTGATGCCGCGTCCGACCACGCAGACCCGGGCGCCGGCGAGCGGAACCTCGTGGCGGCGGAGGAGTTCGACGATGCCGCGCGGGGTGCACGGCAGGGGGGCGTCGACACCGAGGGTGAGCCGGCCGAGGTTGACGGGGTGCAGTCCGTCGGCGTCCTTGGCCGGGTCCATGCGTTCCAGTACGGCGTTGGCGTCGAGATGGCGGGGCAGCGGGAGTTGGACGATGTAGCCGGTGCAGGAGGGGTCGGCGTTCAGCTCGTCGATGACGTCCTCGACCTGCTGCTGGGAGGCGTCGGCGGGAAGGTCCCGGCGGATGGAGGCGATGCCGACCTGGGCGCAGTCGCGGTGCTTGCCGGCGACGTAGGCGTGGCTGCCTGGGTCCTCGCCGACAAGGACGGTGCCGAGACCCGGCGGGCGGCCGCCCGTGGCGGTCAACTTGGCCACGCGCTCCGTGAGTTCGCGGCGGATGTCGGCGGCGGTCGTCTTGCCGTCGAGCAGTTGTGCGTTCACCGGCGGTGTTCCTTCCCTCTGCGGTCGTGGCCGGGTGTCAGCCACGGAGGCGGGACATGGTGGGGTCGAACAGGGGCTCCTCGGTGACGACCGCCTCGATGCGCTGGTCGAAGTAGCCGATGTGCAGCACGGTCTGGGGAGTGGTGAGTTCGGTGGGGAGCCAGGCGTAGGCGATGCCCTTGCCGATGGTGTAGCCGTAGGCGGCGCTGGTGACATAGCCGACCGCGCGGTCGCCGTCGTACACCGGTTCCTTGCCCATGACGACGCAGCGGGGGTCGTCGATGGTGAGGCAGGTCAGCTTGCGCCGGACGTTCTCCTTGCGGCGCTCCAGTGCGGCCTTGCCGATGAAGTCGCCCTTGTCG
>NZ_JBWKAJ010000060.1:0-1265 GCF_056437585.1 Streptomyces sp. NPDC042364
CAGGGTCCCTTGCATGATCGAGGTCTGTCCGGTTTCATCCGGTGATGCCGATGGCGACCAGGGGCCTTCGCCAGTCGCGGGCGGTGTGGCGTAGGGCGGCGGCGATGTTGGTGTGGCCGTCCTGGCGGTGGACGCCGATGGCGAGGTTGCGCAGGCCGGCCATGATGCGCGGGAGATGGCCGACATGGATCTTGGAGTCGTCCTCGCGGAACGTGCGGTCGCGGACGTGGTGCAGAAGGTTTTCGATCTTCCAGTGGCCTCTGATCCAGCCCGCGAGCTGGGCACCGGTGACCGCGCCGGGCGGCAGGCTGGTGATCAGGTAGACGCGCTCGATGGTGAGCTTGCCGCTGGTGAAGTCCTTCCTCCAGCGCACGGCTTGCAGGGCCTGGCGGGCATCTGGGTAGTCGATGTGGGCGAAGGCGGCGGCCTTCAGCCGCCGGATCTCCAGGCGGTGGTGGGCCCGCGTACGGTCGTAGTGGTCGAGCCTGATCTCACGCCATGGCAGGCGGCGGACCCTGTCGAACAGGCTGGGATGGTTGGCCTTGACCTGGGCGATGTAGTGGGCACCGCGCTCGCGGAGGTAAGTGCCGTGAGCGTGCTGGGTGTGCAGCGCGTCGGCGGTGATGACCGTGCCGGTCAGGTCGACGCTGTCCAGCAGGGGCCGGAAGGCAGGGATCTCGTTGCTCTTGTCGGTGACCTGGCGCTGGGCCAGGACGTGGCCGGTGTGGTCCATCGCGGCGAGCAGGGTGACGTGCCTCGTGGCGTTGGTGCGCGAGCCGCGCAGGGCTTTGCCGTCGACAGCGATCGCCCGCAGTCCGGGGCCGGCCGGGGTGGCGCGGGCGGTGAGGAAGGCGCCGATCGCCCGGTCCAGGGCGTCGCCGTCGAGCTGGACGAGCAGACGGCGCAGGGTGTGGGGGTGTGGGACGGACACGGTGCCGGAGAGCGGGTCGGTGGGGAAGCCGAGAACTCGGCAGGCCCACGCGGGGACGTCGCCGATCCATTCCGTGATCGCGGTGAGCGAGCGGGCACCGGCCAGGACACTCGCCGCGGCTGCGGCGACCAGAGCGGACAACCGGTAGCGGCGGCCACGGACGCCTCGCGGGTCGGGCACCAGATCCAGGAAGCCGGACAGCGCGACCGCGTCCGCCAGCGGGACCGGCGCGGCAGCCCGGCCCAGTTGGGCCAGCGCGGTGGGCATGAGAGAAGATGCAGGAGCAGGCACGGACTCGCCAGGTGTTCATGGGACTTCGACACTCACATGATCA
>NZ_JBWKAJ010000061.1:0-1240 GCF_056437585.1 Streptomyces sp. NPDC042364
CACCACACAGCCGGCCGCCACCCACAGCGATGCGATGCACGCGTAGGCCAGCCAGTGCGGCGGGCCACTCACTCCGGGGCCTCGACGGTGTACGACGTCGTCTCCCGCACGAACCGGCGCTGGACGGGCGTGCCGTCACGCCACTCGGGGTACAGCTCGCTGACGGTCTGGTAGCGGGCGACGGCTTCAGCGCGGTCGGTGAACCGCATGCCGGGCGCCCACTCCTCGGCGAGGTCGTCACGGGTCTCCACCATCCAGCGGTGGTGCGACGGGTGCGCCTCGGCTTCCGGTGTCTCGTTCTGCTGCTCGCCAGCCACCGGGCCAGACACGTCGGCGTCCGGGTTGTGGGCGGCGCAGTGGTGCTTGCAGCCCTCACAGGGGCAGCGGCACGGGCTTGGGCTCATCTCGTAGCCGGGGCACGAGGCGATCGCGGCGGCAACGTCGGACGGGCAGCCGCAGCCCCAGTTGTGGGTCTCCGGTGTCGGGCAGTGCTCGGCGTGCTCGATCCCGGCCTCGCACGACGGGCAGTCGGCTGCACGGCGCAGGAGGGCGGCGTGCCGTTCGGCGTAGTCGGTCGCCGAGCCATACCGGATGTGCGCGGTGTCGGCGGCCACCAGATCGGCGGCCCACCGCAGCACGGCGGCCCGGTCGGCGGGCGCGGGCAGCACGGCCAGCACCGCCGCGTAGGCCGCCACGGCGATGTTCCGCGGGTCGTCGATGATCAGGCCGCTGTCGTGGTGCTCGCACTGCTCCCACACTGCGGCGGCGATGGCCTCCAACTGGGGGTGGCCGTCGATCCAGTCGGCGGGTGCGGCGGCCTGGTCGTCCGTTCGTGTCGCGGGCGGCGGGACAGACACGGCAGCAGGCGGCGACCACCCGTCCAGGGCGGCAGCGATCTTCTTCGCCGCAGCGCCCCGAGTGATCTCGTGGTCCGGGGACGTCAGGTCGGTCTCGGCATCGAGCGCGTCGTGCAGGCGATGGACACGCTCGATGGCCGCCTCCGCCTGCTCGACCCGTTCGAAGTGCTTCAGGTGCCGGACGCTGCCGAGGATGTCCTTGCCGGAAGCGAGGCCGATGGCGCGGAGGCTGGCGTGCGGGATGTACGTGCCGCGCTCGTTGATCTCCCATTGGGCGACGGCTCGGCGGTAGGCGGCGAGTTCGGACTCCAGCCGCTGGGCGCGCGCGTTCAGTCGCTGGTTCGTAGCGCGGGCCACGGCGAGTTCGGCGGTCTCGTGGTTGG
>NZ_JBWKAJ010000062.1:0-1112 GCF_056437585.1 Streptomyces sp. NPDC042364
CTGTGGGAAGCACTGCACCAGGCCGGCACCCCCTACAGGATCACCCCCTACGGCACCGAGACCATGCACGTCCTGCGCGCCGAGAAGGGCTACCCGATCATCGGCCAGGACACCGACGGCACCCTCACCCCCCAGGACCTCGGCATGAGCTGGGCGGTGTCGAAGAAGAAGCCCGACTTCATCGGCAAGCGCTCCCACGCCCGCGCCGACACCGCCCGCCCCGACCGCAAACACCTCGTCGGCCTGCTCCCCGAAGACCCCGCCACCCTCCTGCCCGAAGGCACCCACCTGATCGCCGACCACGTGCTGCCCGCCCCGCCCGTGCCGATGCTCGGCCACGTCACCTCCAGCTACCGCAGCGCCGCCCTCGGCCGGACCTTCGCCCTCGCCCTGATCAAGGGCGGCCGGGACCGCATCGGCGAACGCCTCTACGCCCCCGTCGGCGACCGACTGGTCCCCGTCACCGTCGCCAGCCCCGTCCTCTACGACCCCCAGGGAGCCCGCCGCGATGGCTGACACCGCCCTCACCTCCCCGCCCCGCAGCCCCCTGACCCACGCCACCTCCCGACTGGCCGCCGCCACCCACACCTCCAACGGCCACGTCCGCCTGGCCGAACTGCCCTTCCTCACCCAGATCAACCTGCGCCTGGACGCCAAGAGCCCCGCGGCCGACACCATCGGCCTCGCCCTGGACCTCGCCCTGCCCCTGCAACCCAACACCGCCGCCCGGGCCGGCGAGCTGACCGCGCTGTGGCTCGGCCCCGACGAATGGCTCCTCATCGCACCACCCGGCGCCGAACACCACCTGCAGACCCGCATCCGGCAGGCGGCCGGGAACCAACCGGTCTCCACCGTCGACGTCTCCGCCCAGCGCACCACACTCCTGATCACCGGCCCCCACGCCCGCGACATCCTCGCCCACGGCTGCCCACTGGACCTCCACCCACGCGCCTTCGGCCCCGGCCACTGCGCCCAGACGACCCTGGGCCGCACCCAGGTCGTCCTCGTCGCCCGCGACGAACCCAGCACCGGATTCTGGATCCTGGTCCGCTCCTCCTTCGCCGGCCACCTCGCCGACTGGCTCCTCGACGCGGCCACCGAGTACATGTGAG
>NZ_JBWKAJ010000063.1:0-1082 GCF_056437585.1 Streptomyces sp. NPDC042364
TCCACCGGGGTGTCCTCGTCGGCGAGCAGTTCAAGACCCACGGCGGCCTCATGGTGCTCGGGCCCGGTGCCGGGCCGCAGGGCGACGGCGGTGTATAAGCCGGTCTCGGGCTCGACGGCCAGGTGGGCCTTGAAGCCGTCCTGCTGGTGGCTGCGGGTCTTGTGCACGTGCCGGGCTTCGGGATCGACGGTGGAGACCATCCGGTTCGCAGCGGTGCCCCGGGTGATGCGCCAGCGTCCGTCGCGGCCGTCGGAGTCCTCGGCGGGCTCGACGTCCTGGCCGGCGACCAGGGCCAGGATGCCCACCGCGTTCGCGGCTTTCTCGCCGAGTTGCTGGTCGGGCAGGTGGCCCAGCAGCCGCAGCGCATCGGTGACCAGCGCGTCGACCAGATCGGCGCGGGCCTGCTCGTCGTTCCAGGCAATCTTCGGTTTGCCTGGGTCGGTGTAGTCGTGCGCGGTGCACTGGGCAGGGGCGACTGTCCCGGCGCCGGGGACTTCGCGGATCACCGCGCGGACGGCGGCGATGAGCTGGGTGACGGTGTCCTGGGTGGCGACCGCGTCGTCCAGCACGGTGGAGTCCAGCGCCCGGCGGTGCTTGCCCTTGAGGACACCGGTGGCCTTCACGACCTCGCGCACGGCCTCGAAGATGCGGTTCGGGCGGGTGGAACGGGCCAGCCGGCGGCGGAAGTAGGCCAGCAGCGACGGATCGAACGCCATGTCGTGAAGTCCCAGCCCGCATGCGGCCTTCCACCGCAGGTCGCACCGCAGTTCCTGGACCGTCTCGAAGTCCGACAGCCCGTGCAGGGCCTGCAAGGTGATCGCGGCGGCCAAAAACTGCGGCGGCATGCTCGGCCGCCCGTTCGCCGAGGGATACATGTCCGTGAACATCTCAGCCGGGAACAGCTCGCCACGATGCTCGGCCAGGAACGCGAACACACTCCCCGCCGGGATCAGTTCCCGGCAGGTCTCCCACACGTCCGGCCCGACGGTCTCACCGACCCACTCACCCATCGCCACATGACGAGTCTGGCCCTGCCGCTGACGCGGCAGGGCCAGAACCCAAGATCTTCATCAGCCTTCTAG